>JBKPTE010000070.1:0-6334 GCA_046735335.1 Acidobacteriota bacterium
TAGCAGTAAAACGGCGTCGGAGTGCGCACCCATCGGTGTCGGCGCCATATTTGCGCGATCCTGACGGAGCCTGGGCTGTCATCCAACAATCGTTGGCTGTCGCCGTGAAAACCCCAGCCGACACCGCATCGTAAGGCAGACGCGGCGACGCCGTTTTTCCACGCGGCTCGGCGGGAGCCGCGAGCCGGACACAGCCGCGGCGCGATGCCAACGGGGGCGAGACCCATAACGTGTCCAGCGACGCGACGCCGACCCAGTCCGTAGTCCACTCCAATCGGACTTGGCACTCGCGCGCTCCTCGCGACTGACGAAAACTGTCAATTCGCCGCGCTGCAGTGCGGAATGTTAAGATTTCAGAGGCGGCGCGCGCATCCCCACCGCGTGCCCGACTCCCCGCCGTCAAGGAGCTGGATATGTCTTTCCCGGGCACTGGCAAGATCTGGATGAACGGCACGCTCGTCGACTGGGCGGATGCCAAGATCCACATCGCCTCCCACGTCGTCCACTACGGCAGCGGCGTGTTCGAAGGGGCGCGCTGTTACGAGACGACGCGCGGATCCGCGTGTTTCCGGCTGGACGCCCATCTTCGGCGCCTGTTCGACTCCGCGAAGATCTACCGCATGGAGCCGCAGGTGAGTTTCGACGCGGTCCACGACGCGGTGCTCGAGACCATTCGCGCAAACGACTTCAAGGCGTGCTACATCCGTCCGATCGTCTATCGCGGCTACAACACGCTCGGTGTCAATCCGTTCCCGTGCCCGGTCGACACCGCGATCCTCACGTGGGAATGGGGCGCCTATCTCGGCCAGGACGCACTCGAGAAGGGAGTGGACGTGAAGACCAGCTCGTGGTCGCGCGCCGCCCCGAACACGTTCCCCACTCTCGCCAAGAGCTCCGCGAATTACGCGAACTCGCAACTGATCAAGATGGAGGCAATCGCGGATGGCTACAGCGAAGGCATTGCGCTCGACGCGTTCGGCAACCTGAGCGAAGGCAGCGGCCAGAACCTGTTCGTCGTGCGCGACAACACCCTCTACACGCCGCCGCTCGCAGCGTCGGTGCTGCCGGGCATCACGCGAGCTTCCATCATCACGCTCGCTCGCGACCTCGGGTTCGAGGTGCGCGAGGAGATGCTGCCGCGGGAGCTGCTCTACATCGCGGACGAGGCCTTCTTCGTCGGGACCGCGGCCGAGATCACGCCGATCAAAAGCGTCGACAAGATCACCATCGGCAACGGACGCCGCGGGCCGATCACCGAAGCGATCCAGCAGGCCTTCTTCGATGTCGTGACCGCGCGCGTCGAGGATCGGCACGGGTGGCTCGAATACGTGTACCCGGGTGAGCCCCGGTCGGCCGCGACGACTGCAGCGCCCGCCGCCGCCGCGAAGAAGTAGATCCCGTCCAGACCCCGGGGGCCCATGCATATCAACGACCTGCTCCAGATCGCTGTGGCGAGCGGCGCGTCCGACCTTCACTTGAAAGTCGGCAGCTATCCGATGATGCGCGTCAACGGCACGCTCATGGTCGCGTCGGAGGAGAAGCGGCTGGACCGATCGGACACGGAAGCGATGGCAGCCGCCATTTTTCGACCGGAGCACATGGAAAAGTTCCGGGCGGCGCAGGAAGTCGACCTCGCGTACAGCGTGACGGGCCTCGGCCGTTTTCGCTGCAATGTGTATCAGCAGCGCGGCACCGTCGGCCTGGTCCTCCGCGTGATCCCGACACGGGCACGGTCGGTCGACGAGCTGGGGTTGCCGCAGATCCTGAAACGCATTGCGCAGGAGGAGCGCGGCCTCGTGCTCGTGACGGGCACGACGGGCAGCGGCAAGAGCACGACGCTCGCCGCGATGATCGACTACATCAATTCGATCAGGTCCGCGCACATCATGACGATCGAGGATCCGATCGAGTACCTGCACCGCGATCATCTGTCGATCGTCAACCAGCGCGAGATCGCGGTGGATACCCACTCGTTCGCGCAGGCGCTCCGAAGCGCCCTGCGGCAGGACCCGGACGTGATTCTGGTCGGCGAGATGCGCGACTTCGAGACCGTCGAGACGGCACTCCTCGCCGCCGAGACCGGCCATCTCGTGTTTTCAACCCTGCACACGGTCGACGCGACCGAGACGGTGAACCGCATCATCGCGGTGTTTCCGCCTCACCAGCAGCGGCAGGTTCGCATTCAGCTTGCGAGCGTCCTGAAGGCCGTGATCTCGCAGCGGCTCCTGCCGCGCGCCGACGGCCTCGGGCGCACGGCCGCGGTCGAAGTCATGATCGCGACGCCCTTCATCCGCGACTGCATCGTCGACAAGGACAAGACCGCGATGATCCAGGGAGCGATTGCCGCCGGGACGTCGCAGTACGGGATGCAGACCTTCGATCAATCGATCTTCGGTTTGTACCAGCAGGGGCTCGTCACCCTCGACGAGGCGCTCCGGTGGGCATCCAACGTGGACGAGTTCAAGCTGAAGGTTCAGGGCATCTCGACGACGAACGAGGCGGCGCGGGACGAGATGGCGCAGAGCGGCGGCAACCCCGACATCATCAGGTTTGGCGCGTAGCGAACGTCCGTCCGCTTACCTCGACGCGCTCCACATGCTCGCGCGGCGCGAGTTCTCCGTCGCCCAGACGCGCGCGCGGCTGATCGACCGCGAACACGAAGTCGCCGACGTCGATGCCGCTATCGAACACCTGCTGGAGACCGGCGCACTCGACGACGGCCGCGTGGCGCGGGCCTACGCGCGCACGGCGCTGAAGGTCAAAGGACGCGGACGCCTGCGGATCCAGAGCGAGCTGCACGCGATGGGTATTCCACGGGATGTTGCCGCCGAAGCGCTCGCGGAAACGTTCGGCGAGGTGGACGAGCGCTCGCTCATCGTGAAAGCGATTCAGAAGAAGCTTCGTGGACGCCCCAAAATAGCGACCCGGGCTGAATACGCCCGGCTCTACCAGTTCCTAGTCCGCCAGGGGTTTTCGCCGGGGGCGGTGGGGGCGGTGCTGCGGGCGCGTAATTGGTGAATTGGTGGGTTGGTGAGTTGGTGAATTGGTTGGTGAATTGGTGAATTGGTGAGGTTCACCAATTCAATTCACAAATCCACCGAATCTCCAATTCACCGATTACGCCGTTTCTCCCTCCGTCGCCGTTCGTTCTGCCGGCCTGTCGCCAGTGATCTCGCAAGAATTGCCCTCAGCTGTTCCACCTCCGATCGCAATTCTTTCGACGGACTTCCGACGGATGCATCCTCCAGGACGGCAAACCATCCATCGCATTCATCGAGCTCCTCGACGGCGTCTGCAATCTTGTCGAGCCAATCCGCCTTGCTCTTTCCACGGCGACTCGAACGGTAAATTGCTGATGCCCCTGTGGATGCGCGTCGTAACTGACTGCCCCACTCCCGTGCTTCGTCCGTCGATGGCAGCGTTCGCGTGAATCGCACGCATGCCATCGCGAACGCATGCATCCTGGCCTGCATGTCGTCGGCAAAACCCATGTAGTCGGGCCAGTGCACGCCTGAGACCAATTCACAATTCAATTCACCAACCCACCAATCCACCAACCCACCAATTACAATAACGGTGTGACCTCCCGCGAAATACGGCGCAGTTTCCTCGAGTACTTCGAGCGCCACGGCCACGCGATCGTGCCCAGCTCGTCGCTCGTCCCGTCCGACGATCCGACGCTGCTCTTCACGAACGCCGGCATGAACCAGTTCAAAGACGTCTTCCTCGGCAAGGAGAAGCGGCGCTACACGCGCGCGACGACCTCGCAGAAGTGCATGCGCGTGAGCGGCAAGCACAACGATCTCGACAACGTCGGTCCGTCGCTGCGGCATCACACCTTCTTCGAGATGCTCGGCAACTTCTCCTTCGGCGACTACTTCAAGAAGGAAGCAATCCCCTACGCATGGGAGCTGCTGACCACGGTGTGGCACCTGTCGCCCGACCGGCTGTTCCCGACGATCTTCAAGGGCGAAGCGGGCATTCCGCGCGACGAGGAGGCCTTCTCGATCTGGAAAGGGCTGGTGCCCCCGTCGCGCATCACCGAGCTGGGGCTCGCCGAAAACTTCTGGCAGATGGGCGACACGGGCCCCTGCGGCCGCTGCTCGGAGATCCACTATTTCCGCGGCAACGACGTTCCATGCGAGGAGGAGCGCGCCGGGCGGGGGTGCGCGGGGATCGACTGCAGCTGCGATCGATACGTGGAGGTCTGGAACAACGTCTTCATGGAATTCGATCGGCAGCCTGACGGCACGTTGAACCCGCTCCCCGCGCCGTCGATCGATACGGGCATGGGCCTGGAGCGGATTACCGCGGTCATCCAGGGCAAGCTGTCGAACTACGACACGGATCTCTTCACGCCGATTCTTGCGGCGATCGGCCGCCGCGCGGGGCGCAAGTACGGCGCGACGCTCGACGACCCCGCGGACATCTCGATGCGCGTCATCGCCGACCACCTGCGCGCGATGACGTTCCTGATCGCGGACGGCGTCGTGCCGTCGAACGAGTGGCGCGGCTACGTCCTCCGGAAGATCATGCGGCGCGCGATGCGGCACAGGAAGAAGCTCGGGATCGCGGAGCCGTTTCTCTACGACCTCGTAGGCGTTGTGGTGGCGGAAATGGGCGACGCGTATCCGGAACTCCGAGCCGGGCGCGATGCCATCAAGCAGGTCGTCAGGAGCGAGGAAGACCGCTTCGAGGCCGTGCTGACCGCCGGGCTTCCAAAGCTCGAGGACGTCCTCGATCGTGCCGAATCAGCATCGAAGGTCGTGCCGGGGGACGAAGCGTTCCGGCTCTACGACTCGCTCGGGGTCCCGCTCGACTTCATGGAAGATCTCGCAGGCCAGCGCGGACTCACGATCGATCGGGCAGGCTACGAGCGCGCGATGGAGGGCCAGCGCGAACGGGCGCGTACTGGCAGCGCGTTCGAGATGAAGAAGACGCAGGAGTTCGCGTTCGGCTCGGAGGCCGATCGACAGGCGACGGTCGCGGCGGGCGATCAGTTCGAGGGCTACGCGAGGACGACGGTCACGGGCGCGCAGGTGCTCGCCGTGTTCGACTCCGACCGCCGTCAGGTCGAGCGGCTCGACGAGGGACAGACCGGGTTCGTGGTGCTCGAGCGCACTCCGTTCTATCTTGAAGCCGGCGGTCAGGTCTCCGACACCGGAACGGTCGTGAACGAGGGCACCGGTGCGTCAGCGACCGTGGAAGGACTCGCGCGCCTCGTTCCGGGCGGCCCGCGTGCGCATCGGGTCCGCGTCGATCGCGGCTCGTTCCGGCCGCGCGACATCGTCACGGCCGTCGTGCATGACGAGGTTCGCGACGCGACGCGGCGTAACCACACGGCCACGCACCTCCTGCACGCCGCGCTGCGCCAGGTCCTCGGATCGCACGTGAAGCAGGCGGGCTCGCTCGTGGCGCCCGACCGGCTGCGTTTCGACTTCGTCCACTTCGCTCCGGTCACGCGCGACGACCTCGATCGAGTCGAGCGCATCGTCAACACGCAGATCTATCGCAACACGCCGGTGCAGACGGAGGTGCGTTCAACTGAGGACGCGATTGCGGCTGGCGCAATGGCGCTCTTCGGGGAGAAGTACGGCGATCGTGTGCGGGTGGTCTCGATCCCCGGCTTCAGCATGGAACTGTGCGGCGGCACGCACGTGCGCGCGACCGGCGACATCGGCCCGTTCGTGATCACGCAGGAGGCCGGCGTCGCAGCCGGCGTACGCCGGATCGAGGCGCTGACCGGCGCCGGCGCCGTCGAGTGGATCCAGCAGGAACGCTCGAGTCTCGACGCGGTACTTGGCGCGTTGAACACGACGCCGGAGCAGGCGATTCCAGCCGTTCAGCGGCTTCAGAGCGATACGAAGCGCCTCGCACGCGACGTCGAAACGCTGAAAATGAAGGCCGCCCTCGGCGGCGCGCGCGCTGACGACATGGCCCAGAGCGATACGCACGACGTGAACGGGATCAAAGTGCTGGCGCGCCGCGTCAGCGGCCTCGAGAAGGGCGCGCTTCGCGGGCTCGCGGACTCGCTCCGCGATCGTCTGAAGTCTGGTGTCGTCATCATCGCGTCCGACAACGACGGCCGGGTCTCCCTCGTCGTCTCGGTGACGAAAGATCTGACCTCGCGCATCCAGGCCGGTCGCGTGGTGAAGGAGATTGCGCCAATCGTGGGGGGAGGGGGCGGCGGCCGCCCCGATTTTGCGGAAGCAGGCGGCAAGGATGCCTCGAAGATCGACGAGCTGATCTCCAACGCCCCTGCGGCCGTGGGTCGCCTATTGACCGCCTAGATCCGCGTTCTCCGCGTGAGTCCGCGGCGGTTTCTGCAACCAAC
>JBKPTE010000071.1:0-30988 GCA_046735335.1 Acidobacteriota bacterium
ATTACCGGGCGTCGCGCCGCGTCCGCTCGGACGGAGCCCGGCCTGCAAATCCGCCCGCGCTGTGTGCAGCGCGGGGGCCACGCCAAAGGCGACGGCGGACGCCAGCGTCACGCCGGCCGCAAAGGCGATCACACGAAGATCGATAGTTGCCGTGCGTCCAAGCGGCAGCAGGCCCGCCGTCAGCGCCGAGTAGGCGTCGACCATCCAGTACGCCGCGGCCAACCCGAGCGCGCCGCCCAGAACGCCGAGCAGCAGGCTCTCCGTCAGGAGCTGCCGCACGAGGCGCTGCTGACCGGCGCCAAGCGCAGCCCGCACGCCCATCTCGCCCCGGCGCTCCGCCGCGCGCGCCATCAACAGTCCGGCGATATTCGCGCACGCCAGCAGGAGCAGCATGCCGACGGCGCCCAGCAGCACCCAGACGACCCGCCTCAACCCGGGGCCGATCAACCAGTCGGCCAGCGGGACGATCTGCGAAGACCATCCCTGCAGCTCGGCGTGCTCGCGCGCGAGCCTCGACGCGATCGCGGCAGCTTCTGCACGCGCGTCGGCGACGGTTGCGCCGGGCGCGAGGCGGCCGATCGCATCGAGCCACCTGTCGGTGCGGTCGGCGCGCGCGGACGCGCCCAGCGGCACCCACACGTCCCCGGCCGGAAACACAGCGAACGCAGGCAGGACGCCGACGACGGTGTAGGGCTTCCCGTCGAGGCGCAGCACCCGCCCGACCGCCGCACGGTCGCTGCCGAACCGCTGCTGCCAGATCGCGTGGCTCAGGATTGCAACGGCTGCCGGCTGCCCGTCGCGGTCGTCCGCCGCGTCAAAAGCGCGGCCCAGCGCCGGCTGGACCCCCAGCACCGGAAAGAGCGAGGCGCTGACGGCTGCCGCGTCGAGACGGACGGGGTCGCCGGCATTCGTCAACGTGAGCTGCAGCGGTTTGAGGGCGGCGAGAACGGAGAGCGTGCGAAACGCGCGCGCGTAATCCTGGAAATCGGGCTCCGAGACCGAAAACGGCTGCCCTTGCGGCGTGACCTCGCGCAGCCGTACGAGCCGGTCGGACTGAGGGAACGGCAGCGGCTGCAACGCGACCGCGTCCACGACGGTGAAGGTTGCGACGGTCGCGCCGATGCCGACGGCCATCGTGAGGACGACAGCGGTCGTGAACGTGCGGCTGCCGCCGAGCCGCCGCGCGCCATAGCGCAGGTCCTGAAGGAGCGAGTCCACTGTAGCAACGTAGCCCAAAACCGAGACGTCGCCAATGGCCCGCCCTGGCAGCCGCTCTATGGGTGCCGTCCCGAATGCAGGAGCGAACGAGCAAGCGCGAGTGAGCCACGCGAACGGAGTGCGCCGGCGAAGCGGCGCGCGAGAGAGCGTGAAGGGGAGTCCGAGGGGCGAAAGCCCCTCGGTGATTAATGCACGGTTTCGCCGTCTTCGACGAGCGGGTCGGGCTCTGGAGCGATCTCCTCGGGCGGCGCGGCCTCGAACGGCAGCGGCGACGTGACGACCGTCGGCTCGGCGAGCGACGCGGGCAGCTCGAACCCGAGCGCGTCCGACAGTTCGTCGACCTTCGGCAGATCGCCGACGTCGTTCAGGCCGAAGCGCTCGAGGAACTCACGGGTCGTTCCGTACATGAACGGACGCCCCACCACCTGCTTGCGGCCGACGGTCTTCACGAGCTTCCGCTCGATGAGCGTCGAGAGCACGCCCGAGCTGCTGCTGACGCCGCGGATCTCGGCGATCTCCGGCGCGGTCACGGGCTGCTTGTAGGCGATCACCGCGAGCGTTTCGAGCGCCTGCACCGACAGCTTCTGCGTCGTCCGCTCGTGGAACAGCTTCCGCACCCATTCGTGCAGCTCGGGCCGCGTCGTGATCTGATAGCCGCCGGCGACCTCGACGATCTGCAATCCGCCCGGACGATCGTAATCGGCCCGCACGGCGGCGAGCGCCGCTTCGACGTCTTCCTTGGGCTCGCCGTCGAGCATCCGGCACAGCGTCTTGAGCGTGACCGGCTCCGGCGACGCAAAGATCAGCGCTTCGATAACGGGCTTCAGATGGTCTGACACAATCGACCCCTTATTCGTGTCCGCGTGTCCCGCGCTTTTCCGCGGCCGCGACATGTTCTGCGTGGACCTGTTCCGGATCGTGCAGCGGGCGCGGCGCGTCGGCGGGGCGCGCGCGCTTGTAGACGCGAATCGGTCCGAGCGCGCTGCTCTGAAACACGCGAATCAGTTTCAGCCGGATCATCTCGAGCAGCGCCAGAAACGTGACGACCAGGCCCGGCTTCGTCTGCACGTCGTCGAACAGATCCTCGAACCCGCACGCCTCCGTCTCCGACAGGCGCTCCATCAATTGCTCGATGCGCGTCTCGATGGGAATCTGCTCGGCGGGAAGATAGACCTTCGGCCGCGCTTTCGCGCGCTCGACGACGTTGCGGAAGGCGGAGATGAGGCTGAAGAGATCGACCTCGATCTCCGGTTCCGGCGCTTCGCCGGCAATCTCGGCGATCGGACCGTCCGGACGCGTCCACTGCGCGCTCCGCAGCGTCTCGCGCTCGTGGAGCAGCTCCGCGGCCGCCTTGAACTTCTGATGTTCGAGCAGCCGGCGGACGAGCGCTTCGCGCGGATCCTCCTCCGGGTCCTCCTGCGTCGGATCGGAGCGCGGCAGCAGCATCCGCGACTTGATGTGGATCAGCGTCGCCGCCATGACCAGGAACTCCCCCGCGATGTCGAGGTTCAGCTCCTGCATCAGATCGATGTACTCGAGATACTGCGCCGTGATCAGCGTGATCGGGATTTCGTAGATGTTGAGTTCGTTCTTCTTGATCAGGTGCAGCAGCAGGTCCAGCGGGCCTTCGAAGTTTTGAAGGCGGACCGGATACGCCTCGAGGATGGATTCGAATTCCTGCTGATATTCCATATTGGTTCCGGCGACCGCCGGGTCTAAGAGACCCGGCCTACAACACCTGTACGGCGGGTCTAAGGGATCCGGCCTACAACACCTGTAGGGCGGGGTGTCTCAGACCCGCCCTAGTCGTACTTCAATTTCACGGCGGCGCGGACGCGGTCCATCGTTTCTGCCGCGATCGAGCGCGCCTTGCGCGATCCTTCGTACAGGATCTCTTTGAGCGACGAGGGCTTCCCGAGCAGCTGGGCGCGGCGCTCGCGCATGGGCGCGAGGTGCGCGTTCAACGCCTTTGCGAGCTTGTTCTTCACCTCGACGTCGCCGACCTTCCCGACCCGGTAGCGCGCCTTCAGATCGTCGACTTCCGGCGTGTTCCGGTTGAAGGCGTCGTGATACATGAACACCGGATTGCCTTCGACGGTCCCCGGCACGTCGGCGCGGATCCGTTTCGGGTCCGTGTACATCTGCATCACCTTCTTCCTCACCGTCTCTTCGTCGTCGGAGAGGTTGATGGTGTTGCCGTAGCTCTTGCTCATCTTCCGGTTGTCGAGTCCTGGCAGCCGTGAAAACGACGTCAACAGCGGTTCGGGCTCGACGAACAAGGGGCCGTAAAAGTTGTGAAAGCGGCGCACCACCTCGCGGCTCAATTCCAGATGCGGCACCTGGTCCTGGCCGACCGGGACGAATCGGGCGTCGTAGATGATGACGTCTGCCGTCTGGAGGAGAGGATACCCGAGGAACCCCAGCGTCGACAGATCTTTGTCGCTCATCTGGTCGATCTGTTCCTTGTAGGTCGGGACCCGCTCGAGCCAGGGAATCGGCACCGTCATCGAAAGCAGCAGGAACAGCTCGGCGTGCTCGGGCACGAGCGACTGGATGAAGATCGTGCTGCGCTCCGGGTCGAGCCCGGCGGCAATCCAATCCGCGACCATGTCGTAGGCGTTCTCGACGATCTCGGAGGTGTCGGCGTAATCGCTCGTCAGCGCGTGCCAGTCGGCGACGAAGTAGAAGCAGTCGTACTTGTCCTGCAGCGGAGCCCAGTTGTTCAGCGCGCCGACGAGATGTCCCAGGTGCAGCTTCCCCGTCGGCCGCATGCCCGAGACGACGCGCGGCTTCACTGAAGAAAGAGCCTCATGAAGAGATTCGTGGGAGGCATGATGATGGCAGACGCGACGCCAGTCAGCAGGAGCGCGTAGAGCACCAGGAACCCGTACTGGCGGAGTTGCGCGTATCCGTGGGCCATGCGCGGCGGCAGCAGCCCGAGCAGGACGTTTCCGCCGTCGAGCGGCGGCACGGGAATCAGATTGAAGAACGCGAGCAGCAGGTTGATCTGCACCGCGAGGAACAGCACTTCGACGACGGTTCCCGCCGTCGTGCCCGCCGCTATCGTCCCACCGCCCGCGGCGAGCGCAATCCGCAGGATGATCGCGGCGACGGCCGCCTGCAGCAGATTGCTGATCGGGCCGGCGGCGGCCACGAGCATGAAATCACGCCGGGGATTCCCCAGGTTGCGCGTATCGACCGGCACCGGCTTCGCCCAGCCGATCAACGGCAGCCGCGAGACCGCCGCGAGCAGCGGCAGGATGACCGTGCCGAACAGATCCATGTGAACGATCGGGTTCAGCGAGACGCGCCCGAGCCGCCTGGCGGTCGGGTCGCCGAGCCGATCGGCAGTCCACGCGTGGGCCGCTTCGTGAATCGTCAGCGACAGCAGGAGCACACCGAAGCCGAGGACTACGGTGACGGGATCGAAAGTCAATGGAGGGCCACCTGAGAATACGCGAGAACCGGCGCGTTATCAAGAATTTATGCCGGCAAAATGCGCCAGCACGGCGTCGGCGCACTTCGAGCCGACCACCGCCGTCAGCTCCTCGCGATTGGCCCGGCGGACGCCGGCGAGGCTGCCGAAGGCGGTGAGCAGCGCTTTACGCCGCCGCGGTCCCACGCCGGGGATGTCGTCGAGCGCCGACCCGAGATCCCGCTTCGATCGCGACTGCCGGTGGAAGGTGATCGCGAAGCGGTGCGCCTCGTCGCGGATGCGCTGCACGAGCAGGAGCGCGGGACTGTTCGGCGGCAGCGCAATCGGATCCGGATGCTCGCGCGTGAACAGCAGCTCCTCTTTCTTGGCGATCCCGACCGCCACGAGGTTCGCCAGGCCGAGCTCCTCGAGCGCCGCGTAGGCGGCGGAGAGCTGTCCCTTGCCGCCGTCGATGAGGATCAGATCGGGAAACGGGCCGCCGTTCTCGAGCACCTTGCGATAGCGCCGGAGCACGACTTCGTGCATGGACGCAAAGTCGTCGAGAATGCGTTCTGACGCGTGAGGAGGCTGGAGGTTGGTAGTTGGAGGTTGGATCTCCGGGTCGTGAGATCCGGGCTTTTCCAACCTCCAACCTCCAACCTCCAACCTCCCTCGGATCCGGAACTTGCGATATTCACCGCGTTTCATCCGGCCGTCCTCGCACACCACCATCGAGGCGACGGTTTCGCTTCCCTGAATCGTCGAGATATCGCAGCAGTCGATGCGGCGCGGGATGGCCGGGAGGTTGAAGACGGCGCGCAGCGTCTCGAGCGCGTCGTAGTGCGCCGACACCGTTTCGTTGAACCGCGTCTGATACGACACCTGCGCGTTGCGAGCGGCGAGATCGAGCAGCCCGCGCTTCTCGCCCCGCCGCGGGACGACCAGGCGTACGCGGTACTCGGATCGGTCCGTCAGCCACGCTTCTATCAGCTCGCTCTCGGATGGGTTGAGCGCGATGGGAAGATGCACTTCCGGCGGCGCGGGATGCTCGGCGTAGAACTGCTCCAGGGCGGCCTGCAGGACCTCTTCGTCGGCCCCTTCGCGCAGTGGCGAGGCGGGATCCGCGGTTTCGGGCGCGTCGGTGACCAGCTCGCTGCGCTCCACGACCTTGCCCGCCCGAACCTGGAAGACCTGCACGACCGCGCCGGCGGGGCCGACCTTGATCCCGAACGCGTCGCGATCTCCCAGCGCGGTGCCCGTCATCTTCTGCTGGCGCTGGCGCAGCGTGTCAATCGTGCGAATCGCGTCGCGAAGCTGCGCCGCCTGCTCGAACCGCTCCTCCGCCGCGGCGCTCGCCATCCGTTCGCGCAGGTCCGCGACGAGCTCGTCGTTCCGCCCTTCGAGGAACATCTTCGTGTGCTGGACGGCCACGGCGTAGGTCTCCTCCGAACAGATCTCCCGCACGCACGGCGCGATGCACCGGCCGATGTCGTATTCGAGGCACGGGCGCGCGCGATCCCCTGTGATCACCTCGTTGCACGATCGGATGCCGAACAGCCGGTGCGTGAGGCTCATCGTGCGGCGCCCGAGCTTTGCCGGCATGAAGGGGCCGGCGTAGTAGTGATCGTCCTTCTCCACGCGGCGGGCCACGAGCACTCGCGGAAACGCCTCGCCCGTCGTCAACTGCAAGTACGGATAGTTCTTGTCGTCGCGGAGCAGGATGTTGTATTTCGGCGCACGCTGCTTGATCAGGTGGTTCTCGAGCGCGAGCGCCTCGACGACGGAGTCCGTGACGATCACGTCGAGCCGCGCCGCCTCGTCGAGCAGCGCGTCGATCCGCGGGCTCATCCCGTGCGCGCCGAGGTAGCTCCGCACGCGGTCCCGAAGCACGCGCGCCTTCCCGACGTATAGAGTCTCCCCGCCCTCGCTGTAATAGAGGTAGACGCCCGGCTGCTCCGGGAGACGCGAGATCTGCCCCTTGAGGTCTCGGATCGCCATGGACTACACTGTCCTGTTTTTAGCGGACTTCGGAACCTTTCATTATACCAGTCACATGACCTTCACCGGGCTCATCGGGCGCATCTGCATGTTCCCGCTGCGAGCCATCATCTCGGCGTGCGTCAGGCTCAGGATTCACCCCAACATCCTCACGTTCGTCGGGGTCCTCATCAATGCGGCGGCCGCGTTCGAGCTCGCGATGGGGCGCTTCGTCACGGCGGGCGTGATCATGATCGTGGCGAACATCTTCGACTTCATCGACGGCAAGGTCGCGGTGGAACTCGGAGAGGTGAGCAAGTTTGGCGGTTTCTGGGATTCGGTGATCGACCGCTTCTCCGATATCGCGCTCTTCATCGGCCTGATTTACCTCTACTCGCACCTGGGCCGGACCGACTACGTGATGGTGACGTCGCTCGCGATGATGTTCGCGATCATGACGAGCTACACCCGCGCGCGCGCGGAATCGCTCATCGCGAAATGCAAGGTCGGCTTCATGGAACGGCCCGAGCGGATCGTGCTCTTCATGATCGGCGCCTTCACGAACCGCATGGCCGGCGTGCTGTGGGTGATTCTGATCCTGTCGATCTTCACGGTGGCCGATCGCGTGATTCACACCTACCGCGAGCTGCGGTCGCCGGCGCGGGAGGCGATGGCATGAAGCGAGCGGCGAGCCTGCCGGGGCGGATTCTCTGGAACGCGTTCTTCTGGACCTACGAGCGCGCGACGTGGCAGTACGACGTCATGGTGATCGCCATCCTGGCGTTCGTCTGGCTCGTGCCGCCCGACTGGTTGAAGGATCCGATGGCGCACGGATCCGGGCCGATCGGCTGGCTGCTGAGACTTGTCAATGCCGGTTGACTCGCGGCATCAATGCCGGTGGCTGACGCATGTCAATGCCGCTTCCTGTCGCGTGTCAATGACAGCGGATTCGGTATTCGTCATTGACACGTGACGGCGGCCGGCATTTACGCATTGGAAGATGGCATTAACTATCGTCAGTACCCAGCATTGCAGCGTCAGACATCGTCGCGCTCGTCGTGCATGCCCAGGTCGAACGTCTTGCCGGTGAAGTGGATGTCGTGCGCGGCGATCTTGTCGCGCAGCACGCGCCGCGCCGCTCCGTAGTAGCGCTCCGGCACGATCAACCGCCGCGCGAAGTTGCGCATCCGGTACATCAGGACCAGCGTGATCTGCCCGTCCTCCCGCCAGGTGATCCCGCCAATGCGCGAGTACGGCATGAAGCCGGCCTCCGTCCAGATCCCGTCCTCGTAGAAGCCGCGGCCGATTCGAAGGCTGAGCGGCATCGCGTAGACGTAGTAGATCAGCATCATCGACTCGCCGAACACCTGCGTCGGGTGCAGCCGCAGCACGGCGAGCTTGTAGATGATGAGCAGCCCAAGCAGTGCGCCGACGCCGAGGAAGAGCGTGTACAGGGGCGGCCGCCGCCCCGGCCAGATCAAGAGCGCCGACGGGCGCAGCCGGCGAAACCGGATGAACTGAAAGAACAGACGGACGTTGATGACGAGGAACCCGAGGCCCAGCGCGAACAGAGTCCGAGGAAGGAGATTCGGTTCAGCAAAGAGCATTCATTACTGCCCCAGCCGCGGATCGAAGCAGTGGCGGCAACGCGCTTCGTAGGTGCCCTGCGCGCCGACGAGCACCCGCTCGCTGCTGGCGACGAGGCGCTGCGTGTGGTTGGCCGGCGCGCCGCACACCATGCAGATCGCCAGCGTTTTGGTGATGTACTCCGCGATCGCGAGGAGCTGCGGCATCGGTTCGAACGGCTTGCCGAGATAGTCCTGATCGAGCCCTGCGACGATCACGCGTTTGCCCTGGTCCGCGAGCGTCGTGCACACCGCCGGCAATTCGGCGTCGAAGAACTGCCCTTCGTCGATGCCGATGACCTGCGTGTCGTCGCACACGCGCTCGAGCAGCTCGCGCGACGATCCGACGCTCTGCGATTCGATGCGCATCGCACTGTGCGAGGTGATGTGGTCCTCGCCGTAGCGGTCGTCGATCCGGGGCTTGAAGATCTGGACCTTGCGTTTCGCGATCTGCTCGCGGCGCAGCCGGCGGATGAGCTCCTCGCTCTTGCCGCTGAACATGCTGCCGGTGATGACCTCGATCCACCCGCCGCCCGGACGATGCTGTACGTCCATTGGGGCGTCAAACCTTCTTCAGATACTCGCCCGTGTCGGTGCTGACGCGCACCACGTCGCCGACGTTGACGAACGGGGGCACCTGCACGACGAGCCCCGTCTCGAGCGTCGCGGGCTTGACCTGCGCGCTCGCCGTCGCCCCCTTGATGCCCGGCACCGTGTCCTCGACCTTCAGATCCACGGTCTGCGGCAGCTCGATGCCGACCGGCTCGTTGCCGTAGAACTCGACGCGGATCGTCGACTCGGGGACGATGTAGTTCGCGGCGTCGCCGAGGACTTCGGCGTCGATGTGGAGCTGATCGTACGTGGCGGTGTCCATGAAATGGAACGAGTCCCCGTCCTTGTACATGTACTGCATCTCGCGCTCATCCAATGTCGCGCGCTCCACGTCGTCTTCCGAGCGGAACTTGTGGTCCGTGAGCGTGCTGGTGCGGACGTTCCGCATCTTCGCCTGGACGAATCCGCGCTTGTTGCCCGGCGTGAAGTGCTGCAGATCCAGCACGCGGAACAGATCCGCTCCGAGCTTGACCAGCATGCCTTTCTTGAGTCGTGTCGCTTGAATGGAGCTCATGATCCCTGCGGGCGCCGCCATGGCGACCCAAACCTCGAAATGTTAGCACGACGGAGCCCCGGCCAATGAAGGTGATAGCATCGCGGTATGCCGTGCGATCCCCTGCGTGATTTGCGGGCGTGGCAGGAGCGGCTCGAGGGGCTCTCCGCTCAGCATGGAACCGCATGGGCGCCCCCCATCGACGTCTACGAAACCCCCGATCGATACGTCCTCAGCGCCGAAGTTCCGGGCCTTGCGCGCGAGCAGATCGAACTCGCGCTCGAGGACAACCGTCTCACGATTCGCGGCGCGCGCGCCGCAGGCGATCCGGCCGCGGGCCAGCGCCGGTATCACCAGGTGGAGCGTGGGCACGGCGCGTTCTCGCGGACGTTCGAATTCGCCGATGCGATCGCGTCGGACGCGATTACCGCCGATCTCCGCGACGGCGTGTTGACCGTCACGCTGCCCAAGCGGTCTCCGCGCGTGCGTCGCATCGAGGTGCAGCAGGTCTGAGGCTTATGGCGAGACGGATCCTCCTGGCAATCGTGTTCGTGCTCTCGGGGTTCGCGGCCGGGATGGTCCTGACCGGACGGATGCGCACCGCGGATGAATCGGCCGCGCAGCCGGCCCCCCAGTCGCACGCGGCGGCTGCCGCCGACGCGCGCAGCGCGCCCGCCGCAGGTCTGCCGGATCTTTCCGGCGTCGCCAGCAAGACCGTGCCGAGCGTGATGAACATCTCGTCGCTGCAGGTCGTGCGGCGCTCGCCGTTCGCGACCGATCCCCTCTTCCAGTACTTCTTCGGCGGCCAGGACGACACCTTCGGGTATCGCAATCGCATCTCGCAGAGCCTCGGTTCCGGCGTGGTGGTCTCGTCGGACGGCTACATCCTCACGAACAACCACGTCATCGGCGACGCGCGCGCGGAGGTGTCGGTCGTCATGGGCGACAAGCGCGAGCTGAAGGCGAAGATCATCGGCGTTGACGAGTGGACCGACATGGCGCTCCTGAAGATCGACGCGCGGGGGCTGCCCGTGCTGCCGTGGGGCGATTCATCCAAGTTGAAGGTCGCCGAGTGGGTCCTCGCCATCGGCAATCCCTTCCAGCTCAATCAAACCGTGACGCTTGGCATCGTCAGCGCGCTCGGACGCAGCCTCGAAGGACGCCTCGCAAACTACGAGGACTTCATCCAGACGGACGCCGCGATCAATCCCGGAAATTCCGGAGGAGCGCTGGTGAACGCGCGCGGGGAGCTGATTGGCATCAACACGGCGATCTTCAGCGAAACCGGCGGCTATCAGGGAATTGGATTTGCCGTGCCGAGCAACCTCGCCCGGCACGTCATGGACGATCTGCTGAAGTACGGCGAGGTCCAGCGCGGATCGATTCCAGGGATCTACGTCACGCCGCTGACGACCCAGCTCGCCGCCCAGCTTGGCGCGCCCAACACGCGCGGCGCGCTCGTCAGCGAGATGACCCAGCGGTCGGACGCGTGGACCGCGGGGCTCCGCCCGGGCGACATCATCCTCGCGCTGAACGGCAAGGCCGTCGACGATGCCTCGCAATTCATGCGGATGGTCGCCGACTCGAAGGTCGGCACGAATGCCAAGCTGGAGATTCTGCGCGAGAGCCGCAGGCTCGAAGTGAACGTGCCGATCACGCGCCAGCGCGCCACGCGCCGCGGGCGCTGACGCCCGGGCGCGAACTCCCAACGGCCAATGACGTCAGCGTTGTTTGGAGTTGGACTTTGGGAGTCTGCGTCCGGAGACAGCCGCGCTATCGGTCGCGAACACGCGCCACTCCTGCTCCACGCCGACGTTGATGCCGATGCGGCGCGTCCATGAAACCTGCCGCGCGGGACCCGCTCGATCTTCGATCCTCAAGGCGCTCGCCGTCAGATCCGATCCGTTCTGCCGGAGCGTAATCGCCAGCGCACTCGTCAGGTTGCCGGGCCCGCGGCACAGATCGGTGTCGCGCAGTTCCGATCGGCGCGTGGTCGCGCGCTGTCGCCGCCGCCGCATCAGCGCCACGCCATCGAGCGGCTCGAGCGCACGGATGAGGACCGCTGCCGGCGAGCCTTCCGCTTCAGTGACGGCGTTCACGAGATAGTGGATGCCGTAGTTCAGATAGACGTAGGCGATTCCGGGCGGCCCGTACAGCGGAGCGTTGCGCGCCGTTGGACCGGGGGCGGCGTGACAGGCGGGATCCTCTTCCCCGATGTAGGCCTCCACCTCGACGATCACACCCGAGGCGACGGCGCCGCGTGTCTCGTGGGCGAGGACCTTCCCGATCAGGTCGTGCGCGACGATGAGCGTCGGACGGTTGTAGAAGTCGCGCGGCAGGATCACCGCGCCGATCTGATCCGCTCGATCGCGCGCTTCGCGGCGTCGGCGGCGCCCGCGTCGTGGTCCTTCGCCGCCGTCTCGAGCGCCGGCAGGGCGGCCTGATTGCCGATCATGCCGAGCGTTTCCGCGACGGCCGCGCGAATCGCCGGATCGGATTCCTGAAGCCGCGGGTAGAGCTCCGGCGCGATCGAGGGCCCCAGTTCCAGCAGGTACTCCTGCACCTGCGGCGCCAAGCGCGCGGAATCCATCGCGTCGACCATGCGCGTGATGTAGTTCTGCCCGAGCTTCTGCAGCGCGAACGCCATGGCCACGCGTACCGTCTCCGCATCGTCGGCAGTGACGCTGTACTGGATGTCGGGGATCGCGGACCGATCGCCGAGGCGCCCGAGTCCTTCCGCGGCAGCGCGGCGCAGGTTCGGATCCTTGTCCTTCAAACGCTCCTTGAAGAGCGGCGCGCTTGCCGGCTGCGCCAGGTGGGCCAGCGCGTCGAGCGCCGCCCAGGCGCCTTCGCCCTTGCGATAGAACGCGAGCTGCTCCGTCAGGGCCGCCGTCGCGCGCGTCTCGTGCAGCGCACCCAACGCGCGCATCGAGGCATACCGGACGTCCGGGCTCGAGTCGTTGATCGCCTTCATCAGGACGTCGGCGGCGTCGGCCGCCTTCAGACGCCCGACCACCCGGGCCGCGGCCGCACGGACCGCGGGATCGTAATGGTCGAGCGCCTTCACGAGCCGCTGCGCATGCTCGGGCGCGAGCGGCGAACACGCAATCACGCCGACCGCGTAGATCGCCTCGAGCCGGACGCGCGCGTTGTCGTCGTCGATCGCCTGGATCAACGAAGAGACCAGCTCCGGTGGAACCGGCCGCGGCCACACCGCACCGGGACCCAGATCGAACGCGGCCCGCGCGATGGCGGAGGTGCGCCGCTCGAGTACGAAGCCCACCATGCGTCGCGGCTTCAGGTCCTCACCAAGAAAGAAGGACAGCTCGGCGGAGATGGCCTCGAGCTGGATTTCGTCCACGGCATCGGTCACGAGCCGGGCGATCGGGCCAATCGCTTCCGGGTACTTCGCGTCACGCAGCAGGCGGACGGCATCCAGACGCGCCTTCGGGTCCGGATTCCGCAGGTTGCGGACGACATCGTCGAATCGGAGCTGCTGCGCACCGGCCGCGGACGGCGCGAGCACCGCCAGCAGGAGCAGCGAAGGGATCTTCGGCATCAGGGTTATCCGGGGGAAGCGCTCAATTTTAACACCGCGGAGCGGGCCGCAGACACTTGTCTCAGTATCGGCCGCTGACGACCGGGACTTAGCGGGGCCGCGGACGACGCGGAACACGCGGACTCTTCTCTCAACCGGCCGCGGACGACGTGGGCCAGATGACGCGGAACACGGGCCGCGGACGACGCGGATTACGCGGACTCGTTGAGGGCTCGAGTTGCATAATCTGCAATGCCGAATCCCGTCGCGCGTTGCAACCACCGCCAACCGACGTGCCTTCCTCCACACAGATCGCGTGAAATCCGAGAAAACTCGCATGGCGCGCTCGCTGCGTATGCGCAGCACATGAGTTCAACACAAGGGCTGCTGCACGACGAACTCACCGAGAAGATCCTGAAGGTCTTCTTCGATCTACGAGCAGAGCTCGGGCACGGCTTTCTCGAGATCGTCTTCCATCGTGCCCTGCTAATCGCTCAGGGATGCAGGACTGAAGGCAGAAAGCAAGGTGTCATTCGTCGTCACGTTTCGCGGCAAGCAGATAGGCCGCTTCTGGGCGGACATCGTGGTCGAGGGACTAATCCTCATTGAAATCAAGGTGACCCCGCACATCGAGCCGCGCCACGTCGCGCAGACGTTGAACTATTTGCGCATCTCCGACCTGGAAGTCGGCCTGATCCTGAACTTCGGCCCAGGCGGTCAGTTCAAGCGTGTTGTGTACGCGAATGACAGAAAACGTCCGGCGATGCCGACTTCGACCACGAACTAGACCAATAGAGTCCGCGTTGTCCTCGTCGTCCGCGGCCCGCGTTGTCCGCGTTGTCCGCGTTGTCCGCGTTGTCCGCGTCGTCCGCGGCCCGCGTTGTCCGCGCCGTCCGCGGCGCCCGTCTCGGCGCACGCATTGCTAGTGGTCAGTCAACGATGCTTGTGCGGGTGTGCGCCTTCGTCACAGCGGTCCTGTGCGCGACGTCCGCGGCCGCGCAGACGGTCAGCGACGGTGTGCAGGCCATTGCGCGGGGCGACTACGCGTCCGCGGCCAAAATTCTGCATCCGCTTGAGAACACGCCAACTCCCGATCCTGCCGCGCAGTTCTTCCTGGCGATGCTCTACGAGACTGGCAGCGGCGTACGCGTTGACCGGCTTCACGCCTGCACGCTTTATCTAAGAGCGGCGGCAATCGCCTCGAACCCGTTCCGAAGCCAGGCAGACGCGTTGGGGCGAGAGATATTGGACCCGCTGCCGCCGATGGCGCGCGACTTCCGCTCCGCGGCGGACTGGCGAGAGCCTGATCCGGTGACGTTCACTCTTGGGCCCGACCATTGGATTCAGGTGGACGCGACCGGCACGACAGTGTCGTATCGCGGCGAGGAGCGGTACACACAGGGTCACCTCGGCGGGTCCGGCTGGCGATTCCTCCCGCCGAAGCACACGGCGCTCAATGCCTCGCGTCCGTCCCCCACACGGCGGCACTTCATTGAACTCTTCATGTGGCGGCCGAACAGGATTGCAGCGACACCGGCGTGGACGCTGGCGTGGAGCCTGTCCGAAATCGTGGGACTCGAATCCGTGGGGGTCGCCAGCGAGTTGAACCTCGTGACAATTGAGGCCATGCAGCCACCCGCGGATTTCGACCTGACGAGTGCCGCGCGCGTGCAGCTTGATTCCGACGGTGCGGCGGAGTGGGTGATCGCAGCCGGACCGAATCGCCGCAGCGCCACGATTCCACCTCGGTTCACACGCTGATGCGGAGCGCATATCTCACCGCCGCGATTCTCCTTCTCCTGTCGCATCCGGCCGCGCAGGAACCGGCGGCCACAGCAGAGGGCATCGATGCGTTCTTTCGTGGGGAGTACGGCCGCGCGGCCGAGATCTTGACCGAAGCGGCGGACACGCCGGGACGGCCCGACGAGACGGCGGCGTTTCTGCTGGCCACGATGTACGAGGACGGCCGGGGCGTGCCCGCGGATCCCGTTCGCGCCGACGAATCTTCCCGGACGCGAGCGAGCCCCCATCCGCCTCGTCGATGCCGAGTTCGTCGATCCGTCAGGCCGGACCGTAAAGCAGATTCAGCCGATTGCCCTGACCGCGATCGTCGCGACCAGAGTAGGTGGATAGTCCGCGTATTCCGCGTCGTCCGCGGCCCATTGAGAAAAAGCAGTCCGCCTGTTCCGCGTCGTCCGCGGCCCATTTAGAGGAAGCCGTCCGCGTTGTCCGCGTCGTCCGCGGCCCCCGTCGTCCGCGGCACTAATTGGCGTACGCGTTCGACCGCCCGGTCGCGAGCACGTCGCGCAGGTAGCGTCCGGTGTGGGATTCGGGAACGCGGACGATCTGCTCCGGCGGCCCCGCGGCCACGACATAGCCGCCCTCTTCCCCGCCTTCAGGCCCGAGGTCGATGATCCAGTCCGCCGTCTTGACGACGTCGAGGTTGTGCTCGATCACGAGCAGGCTGTGACCGGCCTGCAGGAGCTTCTTGAACGCGGCGAGCAGCTTCGCGATGTCGTCGAAGTGCAGACCGGTCGTGGGCTCGTCGAGGATGTAGAGGACGCGATCGCCCGTCTGCGTCGAGAGGTGCGCGGCGATCTTGATCCGCTGCGCCTCGCCGCCCGACAGGGTCGTCGCCGGCTGGCCGAGACGAAGGTACCCGAGGCCGATTTCGTCGAGAACCTGAAGGCGCCGGAGGACCTTCGGGGACGAGCTGAAAAACGTGAGCGCCTCGCGGACGGTCATGTCGAGCACCTGGTCGACGCTGCGTCCGCGGTACTTGACTTCGAGCACCTGCGGCTTGAAGCGCTTGCCCTCGCAGACCTCGCACGGGACGAACACGTCGGCGAGGAACTGCATCTCGACTTTGACCTCGCCTTCCCCCTCGCACGCTTCGCAGCGGCCGCCCGGAACGTTGAAGGAGAAGTGGCTGGCCGTCAGACCGCGCGAGCGCGCATCCTTCGTCGCGGCGAACAGCTCGCGGATCGGATCGAACGCCTTCAGATAGGTCACGGGATTGGACCGCGGTGTCCGCCCGATCGGCGCCTGGTCGACGAGGACGACGTCGCTGACGAACTCGGCGCCTTCGAGCTTGCGATGCGCGCCGACGCGGCGATCCCAGTCGCCTTTGGCGCGCTTCAGCGCGGCGTACAACACATCGTGGACGAACGTGCTCTTGCCCGAGCCGCTCACGCCGGTGACACAGGTCAGCATCCCGAGCGGCACCTCGACGTCGATGTCCTTCAGGTTGTGCTCCGACGCGCCGAGCACGCGGAGACGCTGGTTCGACGGCCGCCGCCGCACCGGCGGAACAGGAATCGCCAGTTCGTCCCGCATGTACTTCGCGGTCAGCGAGCGCGGCTCCTGCAGCAGGTCGCGCAGCGGACCCGAGAAGACGATCCGTCCACCCTGCTCCCCCGCGCCGAGCCCGAGATCGACCACCGTGTCCGCGACGCGAATCATGTCCGCATCGTGCTCGACGACCAGCACGGTGTTGCCTTGATCGCGAAGCTGCCGGAGGATCGCGATCAGGCGTTCGTTGTCGCGCGAGTGCAGTCCGATGGAAGGCTCGTCCAGCACGTACAGCGTGTCGACGAGCGCGGACCCGAGCGACGTCGCGAGATTGATCCGCTGCGACTCGCCTCCCGAGAGCGTCGATGACAGCCGATCGAGCGTCAGGTAATCGAGCCCGACGTCGCGCAGGAACCCCAGACGCTTCTGGATCTCGCGCAGCACCTTTTCGGCGATCGCGGCATCCTTCTCCGAGAGCTGGAGGCTGCTGAAAAATGCCTCCGCTTCGTGCACGGTGAGTCCGCAGACCTGATCGATGGTGCGGCCGCCGACGTGGACGTCGCGCGCCTCGCGGCGCAGCCGGGCGCCGCCGCACTCCGGACAGGTCAGGTATCCGCGATACCGGCTGAGAAACACGCGGACGTGGACCTTGTACTTCTTCCGCTCAAGCCAGCGGAAGAAGCCCTTCACGCCTTCCCACGACGCGCCGTCTCCCTCGATGACGAATCGCTTCTCGTCCTCCGTCAGATCGATCCAGGGGACGTCCAGTCGCACGCGCCGCTTCGCGGCGCGCTTCAGCTCCGCGAGCTGTGCGCGGTAGTGCGGCTTGCTCCACGGCTCGATGGCGTTCTGCTGGATCGACTTGGACGCATCCGGCACCACGAGATCCATGTCGAGCTCGATGATGTTCCCGAACCCGTGGCAGACCGGACAGGCGCCGAACGGATTGTTGAACGAGAACAGGCGCGGCTGCGGCACTTCGTACGAGATGTTGCAGGTGCGGCACTCGAAGCGTTCCGAGAAGCGGTGGACGCGCGCTTCGGTCCCCTCGCTCCCGAGCTCGATCGCGAACGCCGCCCCGCCGCCTTCCGTGTACGCCGTCTCGATCGACTCGGTGAGACGCGCGCGGATCTCGTCGTCGACTTTGACGCGATCCACGATCACCCGCAGCGTCGTCCGATCCTGCAGCCCGGCCGTGTCGACGTTCTCGAGCGAGACGGCGCGCCCGTCGACGTACAGGCGGCCGAACCCTTTGCGCCGGAGCACCGCGAGCGTCTCCGCGACGGGATCCACGAGATCGGGCAGATCCGGCTGCGGCTGCGCCGTCTCCTCTTCGACCGGATCGCCGGCGCTCTCGTCCTCCTCCGGCTCGGGTTCCTTCGACGCCATGGGCGCGGCCGTGACGATCGGCATGTCGAAGCCGATGAGGAGCCGCGTCCCCGACGCGAGGCCGGCGAGGCGGGCGGCCACGACGTCCGGCGTTTCTCGAATGACCTCCGTGCCGCACGAGCGGCACAACGTCCGGCCGATCCGCGCGAACAGCAGCCGCAGATAGTCGTGGATCTCCGTCGTCGTTCCGACGGTGGAACGGGGGTTGCGAATGCTGTTCTTCTGGCGGATGGCAATCGCGGGGCAGATCCCTTCGATGCTGTCGACGTCCGGCTTCTCCATCCGCTCGAGGAACTGCCGCGCGTACGCCGACAGCGATTCGACATACCGCCGCTGCCCTTCCGCGTAGATCGTGTCGAAGGCGAGCGACGACTTGCCCGACCCGCTGACCCCCGTCATGACGACGAGCGAGCGCGGCGCCAGGGTGAGGTCGACGTTCTTCAGGTTGTGGGTCCGCGCGCCGCGTACGACGATCTGCCCGCGAGCCCGGGTGGGTGTGGACATTCTCAAAACGGGCCTGTGTTCTCGAGCGGCCGATAGGTGGAGAATTTCGTCGGAACCGGAACAGTCCATAGTAGCGCGGCCGGACGAGCCGTTCAACCTCGTCGGCGCAAACCGTGTTATTTTGTCTGGACTCAAACCTTAAGAGGGAGCTGTGTCAGTCCGTTTGTTCATCGGGAACCTTCCTTACTCGGCCACAGAAGCCGAATTGCGCGAACACCTCTCCACCGTCGGCACCCCTGCGTCCGTCGTGCTGCCCGTCGATCGCGAGACGGGGCGTCCGCGCGGGTTCGCGTTCGTCGACTACGCGGATCGCGCGATCGCGGAGGAAGCGATTCGCCGCTTCGATCAGCAGTCGTTCAAGGGACGTCCGCTCGCAGTCAGCGAGGCGCGACCGCGTGAAGAACGCGGTCCGGGCGGCCCGCGGCCTGGCGGCTTTGGCGGCCCGCGCCCGGGAGGCTTCGGCGGCCCGCGGCCCGGAGGTCCCCCAAGCGGTCCCAGACCGGGCGGATTCGGAGGCCCGCGGCCGGTCGACACCGGCGGCGGGGCCGCGCCTGCACGTCAACGCAACTTCGGTCCGGATGCGCCCCCAAAGCACAAGCGGAAGCCTCACAAGGAACGCAGCGACCGCGGCCCGCGCGGACCAATCAAGGAGCGCCCGGTGGGACGTCTTTACGACGCCGACGAAGACTGGCGCGCACAGGACGAGGATCCGGAGATCGACAACATCGCGACGCACAAGGATGAGGACCCGGAGATCGACAACATCGCGACGCACAAGGACGAGGACGACACGGAAGACGCGGACTAGGGCCGCGGACGACGCGGAATTGAGGAAGCGTGGGACCGATGGAAACGCACGTGAAAGTACTTGGCGTGTTGTACATCGTGCTGAGCGCCCTCGGGATCGTCGCGGCCGTGTTCATGATGCTCGCGTTCGGACTCGCCACCGGTATCGTCGGCGCGGCGGCCGACGCGCACGACGCCGCGATCGCGCTGCCGGTGATTGGCATTGCCGGTACCGCGCTCGTCATCTTCCTGTTCATGATCTCCATTCCGGGACTCGTCACCGGGATCGGCCTCCTGAAATATCGTCCGTGGGCGCGGATTCTCGGGATCGTCCTCTCCGCGATCAATCTCATTCACATTCCCTTCGGCACCGCCGTCGGCGTGTACGGTCTCTGGGTGCTGCTGAACAAACAAACTGAGCCGCTCTTCACCTCGCGACCCGCGACCATCTAGCGGGCACCTTCCGTCGCGCGCATCTCCCGTCGCGCGCATCTTTAGATGCGCGGCATATGCGGAAACCCGGACGCGCAAACAGCGGGTCCGCATCTTGCAACCTCGGCTGACCGTGGAAGACCCGCGTCAGCAGGTTCGTCCCGCTCCGCTCGTGAACAGCGGAGAGTGGCAGAGCTTTGAAGTCCGCATGCGCAGGCGCCGTGTGGAGCGGTTGATCGTGCGCGCGGAAGCGGCGCTCGCTCGGGGCGATACCGACGAGGTCCGCGACGTCATGGCCGAAATGCAGCGCCTCGATCCGGGACTGCCTCAAATTGCTGCACTCGAGCAGAAGCTCGCCGAAAGGCCAGCGCCATCACCTGCGGCGGCCGCCGTCATCTCGTCTCCGTCCGTCGTCGAGATCGAGCCGATCGATCCGGAACGCCTCGCGGAACTTTCCGCGTCATTGCCGGTCGTGGAGCTCCCCGTTACCGATCGCCGCGGGCATGCGCTGCTGATTGCGGCAGCATCGCTGATGATGGCCGCCGCCGGGGCGGGCACGTACTGGTTCTACCGTTCGCCTCAGCCGGAGGGCACGGCGGCGCAGGTCAGCGCGCAAGTCGCATCGGCCCCGCGCCCGGCCATGACGGAGGCGGCAGCGACGGCGACGAGCGCGCCAGTGCTCGGGGACTCGGCTGACGTGCAGGTGGAAACGGTCGAAGCCATCATGGTGGAACCGCTCCCCGCACCGAAGCCCGAAGCCGAGCCGCCGGCCCTGGAGCCGCAAGCGTCGTCGCGCCCGGCGAACGATGAACCCGCCCCGCGTCCGCTTCCTGCAGCAACGAGCGGTCTCAGCGTCCCGCTGGCGCAGTCGACCACGCCGATCGAACCGCCGCCGCCGATCCCGGAGCCCCGGCGCGATATCCCCGTCGAAGCACGCAACGTCACGCCGGCGCCGCTGCCGGACCTAAGGGCGATGGCGCCCGCGCCCGAGCGCGCGAACGCCGATCCGCTTCCCGCTCGCGCCTCGGATGATGCCGCCGTGCGGGGCATTCTCGGCCGCTACGCCGAGGCCTACAGCCGGCTCGACGCCTCCGCCGCGCAGGAGATCTGGCCCGCGGTCAATCGTTCGGCGCTGTCGCGCGCGTTCGACGGGCTCGCGTCGCAACAGGTGTCGCTCGAGCGGTGCGATGTGGACGTGCACGGCGGAACGGCGCGGGCGATCTGCGCGGGGTCGGCGACATGGGCGCCGAAAGTGGGAAACGGCAACGCGCGAACGGAACCGCGGAACTGGACCTTTCAGCTCGCGAAGGCCGGGACGGACTGGCAGATCGTCAGCGCGCGCGTACAGCAGCCTCAGAACAAGTAGTCGAGCGCGACTGTTGGTGTGATTGGCGCCGTCAGGCCGCCGTTGCCCAGCCGCCAGTGCACCTGCCCGGTCAGCACCAGCGTCGAGTGCACGTTCCATTTGATCCCCGACACGAGCCTGGACAGCATCGTCGCCTTGGTGCCAGGGACGAGGCGGAGCGTGTCGACGCCTGCCTTCGTCGGGTGGGGCGCTGCAACCGCGACGACCTCGTGGAGATCCGAAAGCCGGCGTATCAGCACTTCCCCCGCCGCGGTGACCCGCGGCGAGAGCGCGACCGTGATGGCGCCTCCGCCATCCAGCTCGTTGGAGATGCCGCCGCTCAGCATCGCGGCGTTCGCGTGGACGCCCACGCGTGCGCTCTCGACCGAGCCGATGGCCATCACCCGCAGCGCAGCCTTGCCCGCGCCGAGCAGGCTCGCCTTGTCGCCGGTCGGAAGACGCACCTCCCCCGCCAGCGCGAATCCCGCGCCCGGCGCGCTGACGAGCGTGTACTTCGCGCGAACCGCCGCATCCGCCATGCCGCTCGCGTCCGCGCTGCCGCTCGCCTGGAGGAACTGCTGCGGCGGCTGGCAGTCGCCCGGCGCGCGGCACGCTGTATAGGTGTTCATCCGCGAACCTTCCAGGTGAAGCTGAACGAGCGGTACGGCGCCACCCACCTCCAGGCGATCGGTCAAGCCGACGCTGCCGAACATCGTCAGGGTACTGGTCCGGACCTTGAGGGTCAGCGCCTCGGTGTCGAACGGGGCGGCCTCGTC
The DNA here is from genome assembly GCA_046735335.1 of Acidobacteriota bacterium. Lineage (GTDB taxonomy): Bacteria > Acidobacteriota > Vicinamibacteria > Vicinamibacterales > 2-12-FULL-66-21 > JBKPQB01. The sequence continues at coordinate 21,402 of JBKPTE010000071.1, forward strand.
CCTGAACTTGGTCGCGGTCGTGACGAGCGTGCCATCACGCAGGTTCAAACCGTCGAGTTCGTCGTACCCGGCGGTGCTGCCCGATACACCGAACGATGCGCGCCCGCGGCCGCTCGTCGATGCCCGCTCGATGAAGAACGTGCCGAAGCTGTCGCTCACGCGGCCCATCGTTCCCAGCTCGGGATCGAGGCGATACACGAACCCGCTGGAAGAGGTCGCGATCGGCACACTGGCGAGGTTGACGAGGAGCGCCCGCGTAATGGTGTCGCGCGTCGCGGCGGCCGCTGCCCTGTCCTTCGGGATGTCTCCAGTGTCGACCGTTTGGTTCGTCACGAGGAACGAGATCACGTCGCTGGGCGCCTGCTGCGCGGCTGCGGGCGCTGCAAAGCCGATCAGCAGCGCACAGAGACACGCGGTCTGCTTCATCATCACTTCTTCTCTATATCGATCGACTGGGCCAGCAGGAACTGGCGGCCCAGGAGCGTCCAGTTCACACCCTGAATGGTGACCTTGCGGTCGTTGCGCAGGTCGTCGCACCTGTCGTGCTTCGAATAGGCCGTGCTGTCGTCCGTGTGCACGAGCGTGTCGTTCACCGTGAACCACACGGCCGGGCAGTCGCCGGACAAATTATCGATCTTGCCTCCGACCTGTTGCGTGGGATCCGGCGTGGGCGTTGGCGTTGGCGTTGGCGTTGGTGGCGGTGTCGGCGAGGGCGTCGGCGCAGGTGTGGGTGCGGGAGTGGGCGTCGGGTTCGGGGCCGGTGCGGGCGTCGGAGCAGGCTCCGGAGCGGGCGTTGGGGCGGGCGCCGGCGCGGGCGCGCTCAACTGCCTGAGCGGAATCTGCGTCTGCGCAATCGTGAGCATCACGGTCCGCTCGGGACCGGCGTTCGGCGCGATGGTGATGCTGACCCCGGCGTTGCCCTGGCCCGCGGCTGGACTGATCTGCACCCACGCGGCGTTTGCCGCCGCCGTCCAGGAGCACGCCTGGTGGGTACGGACGTCGATCGTCTCCTGTCCTCCCGCCGGCAGGACCGCCGCGTCCGGGGCCGCCACGTCGTAACGGCACGGAGCGCCCGTCTGGTTGATGTCGACGTGCTGGTCGGAGACCGCGATCGTTCCCCGTCGGGTAACCGGATCCGCGTTCGCCGTCACGCGGAAGCTGATCGTCCCGTCACCCTGCCCCTGCTGTCCGGACGCAATCTGAATCCAGTTCGATCCGCTCGACGCCGTCCACGTGCACTCGCGCGCTACGCCGATGTTCACGCTGCCCGTGCCGCCGTCGGCGCCGAAGCTCGACGAACTCGCGGACACGGACATCTGGCAGCGAGCGGGTGTGGGGGAAGGACTCGTGCTGGTGGTCGCCGAACTTCCGCAGCCTAACGATGCAGCGCCCGCTGCGATCGCCAACAGCAGAGCTGTTCGCCATTTCACGCCTCATCTGCATGCACGCCGCGCACCAGCGACAATGAGTCGGTGCGATCGCGTTCGGCTCCGTTCGTGTGGTTCCTGCTGCCGATAGTGGCCGCGGTCTGTGCGTGTGTGAGTAGCAGAGGACCAGCCGTCGCGGTTGCACCGATGCCTTGCGGAACGGCGCCGGCGCCGGTCGAATGGCGATTCCTGGGAAACGCACGGGAGGAGCGCGAGTCGGCGCGCTGGTGCGCAGGTGTCGGACCGCCCGTGATTCGGACGGAGAGCCGAACGGCCGAGTTGCCTTCCAATATGCTGACGGTCGTCACATGGAACACCCACGTCGGCGCCGCCGATGTCGCGGCGCTGGTCGACGATCTCGTCGCCGGACGGATGACGGGTGGACGCCCGGTCCGCGCCTTCGTGATCCTCGTCCAGGAGGCAGTACGGCGCGGATCCGCCGTGCCGGGGGCGCCCGTTCGCGCGATGCGCGGCGCGCGGCGGATTGCACGGCCATCCAGCCAGGACATCGAATCCGTGGCCGCTCGACTTGGCCTGTCATTGTTCTACGTGCCGTCGATGCGGAATGGCGGACCGGCAGTGGATGAGGATCGCGGCAACGCGATTCTGGCTTCCGTGCCGCTCGATCGGCTGGCGGCGATCGAGCTCCCGTTCGAACGTCAGCGCCGCGTGGCGCTCGAAGCCCGCGTATCGATGCTCAGCCCTGCCGGTCCTGTCTCCCTCCGGATTGCGACCGCGCATCTGACGAACATGGTCGGCCATCACCTCTGGATCTTCTCGGAACCCGGGCGCGCGCGGCAGGCGGAGGCGCTCGCCCGCGCGCTCGACGACTCGCCGCTCGTGCTCGGCGGCGATTTCAACACGTGGTTCGGGGGCGCTGACGCGGCATACCGAGCGCTGGCGCGGCGGTTCACGCCCGTGGATCGTGCCGATCGGCGTCCAACGTTCGGACGGTTGCGACTCGATCATTTCTTCGTCCGGCTCCCCCCGGGGTGGCGCTTCGCCTTCCACCGCGCGGATCGCCGGTACGGCTCGGATCACTATCCGCTGATCGGGGAGCTTCGATTCGCCGCTCGCGATCGCGCGGACTCGCCGCGGTAAGATCGCCACTCATGCGCCCCGCGTCGGGATCAGCAACCCCTTCCCGGCTTCGACTCGCATTCGCGGGGCTCGCCGCGGTGTTCCTGATCGTGCCGCTGATCGTGTCCCTTCCGCTGCTCGATCCCGACGAAGGGCTGCACGCTGCGATCGCGCAGGAAATGGTCATCCATCACGACTACGTGACCCCGACGTTTCTCGGCGAGCCGTTCCTCGACAAACCGATCCTCTTCTTCTGGACGGAAGCCCTGAGCCTCCGCGTGTTCGGCATGCGCGAGATCGCGGTGCGGATCCCGCCCCTCGTGTTCGGGTTGCTCGGCATGCTGGCCGTGGCGACGCTCGCACGCACGCTGTTCGACGAGCAGCGGGCGCTGATCGCGGGCATCGTGTACGCGTCGATGCTCCTGCCGCTGGGCGTGAGCCAGGTCGCCGTGCACGACGTGGCGCTCGTGCCGTTCCTGTGCGGCGCGGCGCTCTGCCTGTTCCATGCCGCGCGGTCGCCGCATGCCGCGCGGTGGGGGATCGCGATCGGCCTCTGCCTCGGGTTGTCGATTCTCACGAAAGGGCTCGTGGGCGTGGTGTTCACGGGCATCTTCGGCCTGTGTCTCGCGGCAGCCGACCGCCGGTCGTTCCGGCGAATCGCGACGACGCTCGCGATCGGGATCGCGCTCGCCGCCATTGTCGCGGCGCCGTGGTACATCGCGATGGAGCGTGCGCATCCGGGATACCTCCACTACTACTTCGTCGAGCGCCACGTGCGGGCGTATCTCACGCCAACGCAGCCGCACGCGGGACGCCCGTGGTGGTATTACGCTCCGATCGTCATTGGCGGCACGCTGCCGTGGACGGGTTTTCTCGTCGCCGCGGTTCGCGCCGCATGGCGCGATCGCCGCCGGACGCTCCCGCTGCTGCTGATCGCATGGGCGGCAATCGGACTGGTGTTCCTGAGCGCGGGCGAATCGAAGCTGATCACCTACGTGCTGCCCGTCCTCCCGGCGCTCGCGATCGTCGTGGCCGACCATCTCGCGACGATGTGGCCGCCGCGCGTCGCGTGGAGGTGGCCGGCCGGCGTGTATCTGCTCTTCACGGTGCTGCTGCCGCCGGTCGCCGCCGCCGCGCTCCATCGCGTGTTCACCCCTTCGGGCAATGCCGCGACCATCACGGCGGCCCTCGCAAGCGCGCTGACACTCGCCGCGGCCGTCCGTGCCTGGCGCGCGCGGACGCTCCCCCGCTTCATGACGAGCGCCGCTGCCGCAACGGCGCTGAGCTTCTCGATCCTGATGATCCTGGTCGCGCCGCGAATGGCGGCGTGGATGACGTCGCGCGATCTCGCGCGCGTGCTGAACGAGCAAGGAACGCTGCCCAGCCGCGTGCTGATCGTGGGGGAGCGCGTCGGCTCGCTCGCCTTCTATCTGTCGGATCCGCTGCGGCGGGAGGCGAACGCGAACCGCATTACGAACGTCCCGATGACCGAGGACGTGTTCGAGGGCCTCAGCGGAGACCCTCCGGACACGGTGCTGGCGGTACGTGACGATCGTCTCGAGCGGTTCATCCGCCTGTTTCCCGTGGCGCCGATCGCAGAGGCGCGCGCCGGCACGTTCACGTTGTTCCGCGTCGAGCAGATGCGCGCGGCGCTCGCATCGCCGCCGCGATAGCCGATCGTATAATCAGTTCTCTCCAATGGCGCTCTCTTCGGGAACGTGTGTCGGCCCGTACGAAGTCATTGCTCAGCTCGGGGCCGGCGGTATGGGCGAGGTCTACCGCGCGACGGATTCGCGCCTCGGGCGCGAAGTCGCCGTGAAGGTCATCCGCCGCGCGCTCGTGAACGATGAGAGCGCGCTCGATCGGCTCCTGCGCGAAGCGACGCTTGCCTCGTCGCTGAATCACCCGAACATCGTCACCATCTACGAGACCGGCACGTTCGGCACGGATCGATACGTTGCGATGGAGCTGGTCGAAGGATCGACGCTCCGCCGCGTCGCCGAGCAGGGGCTTCCGCTCGGCCGCGCGATCGGCATCGCGCGGCAGATTGCCGAAGCACTCGCCGTCGCCCATGCCGCCAGCATCGTCCATCGCGACATCAAGCCGGAGAACGTGATGGTCCGACCGGACGAGTACGTGAAGCTGCTCGACTTTGGTCTCGCGCGGCTCCAGCCCGACGCGATCGCCGCCGGCATCACCGGCCCCGTCACCGAAGCCGGCATCGTGCTCGGGACGATCGGCTACATGGCCCCGGAGCAGGCCCGGGGCGACGTCGCGACCCGGGAAGCCGACGTCTTCGCGTTCGGCGTCCTGCTTTACGAACTCGTGACGGGCCGCCATCCCTTCACGGGGCAGTCGCAGATGGCGACGCTGCACGCGCTCATGTACGAGAGCCCGGAGCCGCCGGCGCTCGTGAACCCCGAGGTGCCGCGCGCAATCGAGCAGGTCATCATCGAGGCGCTGCAGAAGGATCCGAAGCTGCGTCCGGGCGCCAGCGAAGTGATGTATCGCCTCGCGCTCGCCCACGACTCGTCGATCGCGGTCGCGCTGTCGACCGTTGCCGTGTCGCCGAGAACTCCCGCAGCCCCATCGCACGTGGTCGGACGTGACGCCGAGCTGAACACGCTGCGCAACGAATTCCAGCGTGCGCAGCGCGGCAACGGCCGGCTCGTGGTCGTATCGGCCGAGGCCGGTATGGGGAAGACGACGCTCGTGGATGCCTTCGTCCGCGAAATCGAAGGATCGGGCGCAGGGATCCGTGTGGGACGCGGCCGCTGCTCGGAACGCCTCGCCGGCAGCGAAGCGTACCTGCCGGTGCTCGAAGTGCTCGACAGCCTCGCGCACAACGAGCAGCTCGGGAGCCTGTCGCGGGTGATGCGTGCGCTCGCGCCGAGCTGGTACGCGCAGATCATTCCGCCCGCGTCGAACGACTCGTCGGCCGCGCGGCTGGCCGCCGACACGGTCGGCGGATCGCAGGAGCGCCTCAAGTTCGAGATTGCCGCGCTCCTCGAGGAGCTTGGCCGCGTGCAGCCGGTCATCCTGTGGTTCGACGATGTGCACTGGGCGGATCCGTCGACGACCGATCTGATCGGCTACCTGGCGCCCCGGTTGCCGCCGATGCGCGTGCTGCTGCTCGCGACCTGCCGTCCGTCGGAGCTGGCGCAGGCGCGCCACCCGTTCCTCCCGCTGATTCACGACCTGATCGCACGCGGCGAGTGCAAGGAGATCCGGCCGTCGCTGCTCGACGCCGCCGCGATCGAGCGCTACGTGCGCGCGCAGTTCCCCGACCACATGTTTCCGGATGGTTTCGTGGCGCTCATCTCGCGCCGCACCGAAGGCAACCCGCTCTTCATGGCGGACCTTCTGCGCGATCTCCGTCGGCGTCAGATTCTGCGGCAGGTCGACGGCCGCTGGGCGCTCGCCGGGGACCTCTCCGTCCTCGAGCGCGAGCTGCCCCAATCGGTCCGCAGCCTGATCCAGCGAAAGATGGACGCGCTCGACGATGCGGACCGGCGGCTGCTGGCGGCCGCCGCGGTCCAAGGCGTCGATTTCGATTCGGCGATCATCGCCGCGGTCCTGCAGCTCGCCTCGGACGAGGTGGAAGATCGGCTCGAGCGGCTGGAGCGGGAGCACGCGCTCATCCGGTTCGTCGGCGAGGCGGAGCACACCGGACGCGCGCTGACGCTGAACTATCGCTTCGCGCACCAGGTGTACCACGAGGCATTCGCGCAGTCGCTCCGCATCACCCGGCGCGTGGCGTTCAGCCGCGCCGTTGCCGAGCAGCTCGTCGTGCGATCCTCCTGCACCGTCTGCGACTGCGCGGCGGACATCGCGCTTCTCTTCGAAGCCGCGCGAGAGCCGCTCCGCGCCGCGGAGTACTTCAACAAGGCGGCGCAGGCCGCGGCGCGGCTCTACGCGCACGACGACACCGCGCGGCTCGCGCAGCACGGGCTTGCGCTCCTCGAGCAGGAGCCGGATACGCCCGAGCGCGCGGCGGCGGAGCTCGATCTGCAGATGACGTACGGCCTGGCGATCAAGACCAGCCAGGGCTACGCGGTGCCTGCTGTCGGCGCCGCTTACGCGCGGGCGCGGCAGTTGTGCAGCACGGTCGAGGACCCCGGACGCGTCGCTCCGGTGTTCATCGGACTCTCGGCGCACCACGTCGTCTCCGGCGAGGTCGCGACGGCGCGCGACGTCGCGCTCGAGATGCAGGCGTACTTCGAGCGTCTCGGGGATCCGAACCTGAAGATGATTGGCGAGTGGTCCCTCGGCGCCGCGCTGTTTCACCTCGGCGAGCTCGAAGAGAGCCACACCCATCTCGCGCGCGGCCTCGCGCTCTACGATCCCGCGTTCCACAACGCACGCGTGTGGGAGACTGGGATCGACCCCGGCGTCTTCTGCCGGTGCGAGATCGCGCGGACGTTCACGCTGCGCGGCTATCCGGACGAGGGGCTCCGGTGCGTACGCGACGCGGTCGAGGCTGCGCGGGCGCTCGAGCATCCGCAGCCGCTCGCGTTCGCGCTGCTCTTCGAAGCGCTCGTGCACCTGGCGCGACGCGATCCGCGGCAAGTGCTCCGCGCGCACGACGAGCTGGTGGCGATCTGCGAGCCGCGCGGGATCGCGCAGGAGCTGCACTGGGCGACGCCGCTCCGCGACCGCGCGCTCGTGGAGCTGGGGGAATTCGATCGCGGCGTCGCGCAGATGGGGGAATCGCTGAAGGCGCACACGATCACGCGATCCACGCTGCTCCGGCCGTACTACCTCACGCTCTACGCGGGAGGCCTGCTGCGCGCGCGGCGCTTCGAGGACGCCCGCGCGGCGCTGCGCGAGGCGGAGACGATTGCGAACGACACGCATCAGCATGCCTACGTTGGCGAACAGCAGCGGCTGCTCGCGGAGATCCTGTCGGCGTCCGGACGCCTCAACGAGGCGGAGGTCAACTACCGCCGCGCGCTCGAGATCGCGCGCGTGCAGGGGGCCCGCTGGCACGAGCTGCGCGCCAGCCGCGCGTACGCGAATTTCCTCGCCGCGATGGGGCGGACCGCCGAAGCGAAGGCGCTACTCGAGCCGATGTGCGACTGGTTCAGGGAAGGGACGCAGCTGCTGGATTACGTCGCCGCGGAGGCGCTGCTGAGAACGCTCGGCTGACGCGATCGGCCATCGCCTGCAGGCCGGGTCCTCAGACCCGGCGTCACTCACCCATCACCTGAATGACGATGTCGCGCTTGCGGCCGCGCGTGTCGAACTCCACCAGCACGACCTGCTGCCAGGTGCCGAGCGACAGCGCTTCGTCGACGAACGGGATCGTCAGCGACGGTCCGAGCAGCGACGCCCGGACGTGGCTCGAACCGTTGTCGTCGCCCCACCGCTGGTGATGGTCGTACTCGGCGTCGCGCGGCGCGATCTCCTCGAAGAGCCGGTTGAAGTCCGCGACGGCTCCCGGCTCGAACTCGATCGTTGTCAACGCCGCGGTCGATCCGACCACGAACAGCGTCACGACCCCTGACGTCAGCTCGGACGCCGCGACCGCGCTCGACACGGCACCGGTGACGTCCTGGACGTCGCCCTGGCCGCGGGTGGTGATCGTGTGCCGGTGGGTGGAGATGGGCATCGCGGCCACGATTATCGCCTACGCGCCGCCCCGCGGATGACGAGATAGATCAGGAGCGCGAGCGCCCCGGCGGCGACGATGACGGAGACGTGCCGGTGCACGGCCTCGAGCGCCGGCTCCCACCGGTCGCCGACCATCAGGCCGAGCGTGATGAACGCGAGCGACCACACCAGCGCGCCCGCGTACGCGTATCCGGCGAAGACCTTTCCGGGCAGCTGTGAGGCGCCGGCGACGAGCGCGGTGAGATGGCGGACGCCCGGCACGAAGTACCCGAACGTCAGCGACCACTTCCCCGATCGCTCCAGCCAGCGCTCGACGCGCACGAGATCCTGCGAGCGCACGTGAAACCAGCTTCCGAAGTGCGCGACAGCCGCCGGCCCGAGCCGGCGCCCGAGTCCGTAGCTGAGCGTGATCCCGCACATGCTGCCGAACGCGGCCGCCGCCCACGTCGGACCGAAGTGCAGGCGTCCTTCGTGCACGAGCACGCCGGCGAAGGTGAGCAGCGTCTCGTCGGGTACTGGAAGTCCGAAGACGCCGAGCATGAGGAGCACGGCAATCGCGACGAGTCCGTACGTGGTGATCCAGTGGAGGAGGTGGGCAGGCATTGGTCCGGTCCGACGGCTCTGCTAGAATAGTTCGTCTGGCCGATCGAGGCTGGATTCCCACCGTCACGCCGGCGTAGCTCAGTTGGTAGAGCAGCTGATTCGTAATCAGCAGGTCCTCGGTTCAAGTCCGAGCGCCGGCTCCAGAAAGCTTAGAAAACTCTACGATCTCGGAGTGACGCAGACGCGTTGACCCACTTCTGACCCACAATCTGACCCACTGATGCCAGTCGGGGGCGAGGCTTTTTATTCGAGTGCAACCGCCGTTCTGAACCCGACGCTCAGGATGCTTCAGGGCGCTATAACGGGCCTGCCGCGGAGGTGCAGTGTTGACCAAACTTTTGTTCAACCGGTAAACACCGCGCAACGCGCGGATAACCACAGTCGCCATCGGTCACCCTACGGGGCAGGGCGTTGAAGAGCGGCACACCTAGCAGCCTGAGGTGAAAGCCCTGTCTCGCGCACCGATGTCCACGGCGCGACATCTCGCGATCGAGCGATCTTCGAGTGGTGAGGTCCGCCGATGACGCGCGGCAAGCACGGGGAGCGACCCAATTAGTGCGAGCAGCGCGGCCACGAGTGCGTTGACGCGCCCCTTCAGGCCACGCGGCGTGCCGACGCCAATCAGCTGCCGCATGAGGAGCCCCAGATTGAAGCCGCCCGTGTGAATCAGCAATCGCTTCAGGATGTTCGTGTGCCCCCGCAGGTGCACGCGCCGCATGCCGCCCGTCTCGTAGAGATACGCGAAGGGCCGCTCCAGGCGTTCGCCGCGAAGCCGCCGCAATCGCAGGCCCCGCGGGCCGCGAATGCGCCGCCGATTCCGATACACCGCGGCACGGGCCTCAGGCGTGTTTTTCCAGTTGCGTC
>JBKPTE010000072.1:0-71856 GCA_046735335.1 Acidobacteriota bacterium
GAACTGCGCCGATTCGGCGATCTCGTCGGCGGTGACGGCGCCGCGCGGCACCTCGATCATCGTGCCGACGAGGTACTTGAACTTGACGCCTTTCTCCTTCATCACGTCACCGGCGATCCGGTCGACGATCACCTTCTGATCCCGCAGCTCCTTCACGTGGCCCACCAGCGGGATCATCACCTCGGGCACGACCTTGAGCCCTTCCCGGTTCAGGTCTGCGGCCGCCTCGAAGATCGCGCGCGTCTGCATCTCGGTGATCTCCGGATACGTGATCCCGAGCCGCACGCCGCGGTGGCCGAGCATCGGGTTGAACTCGTGGAGCTGCTCGACGCGTCGCAGCACCGCGCGCTTCTCCTCCAGCTCCTTCTTGTTGCCGTTGGTCGCCTCGAGTCGCGCGATGTCGACCATGAGGTCTTCCCGTTTGGGCAGGAACTCGTGGAGCGGCGGATCGATCGTCCGGATGGTCACGGGGCTGCCGTGCATCGCCTTGAAGACCCCGTAGAAGTCGCTGCGCTGCATGGGCAGCAGATTGCCGAGCGCGCTGCGGCGGTCCGCTTCGGTATCGGCCATGATCATCCGCTGCACGTGCGGAATCCGCCCTTCGCCGAAGAACATGTGCTCGGTGCGGCACAGCCCGATGCCGCGCGCGCCGAAGGCATACGCCGTCTCCGCCTGATCGGGCTGGTCGGCGTTCGCGCGAATCCCGAGGCGCCGGAACTTGTCGGCCCACGTCAGAAGCTGGTCGAACCGCTGGTAGATGTCGGAGTCCTCCGGCTTCATTTGGCGCGAGATCACCTGGAGGATCTCGCTCGGCTGCGACGCGACCTGGCCGATCTTCACCTCGCCGCTCAAGCCGTCGAAGGACACGTACTCGCCCTCCTTGACGGTCTTCCCGCCGACCACGAATTGCTTCGAGGATTCGCTGATGTCGAGCGCGCCGGCGCCGACGACCGAGGGTTTCCCCATCTGCCGCCCGACCACTGCCGCGTGCGAGGTCATGCCGCCGGTCGCCGTCAACACGCCTTGCGCGACGAACATGCCGTGGATGTCGTCGGGAACCGTCTCCTTGCGAACGAGCACGACCTTCTTGCCCTGCCGCGTCCATTCGACCGCGGCGTCTGCCGTGAACACGGCCTGGCCGGACGCGGCGCCCGGCGAGGCCGGGAGTCCTTTCGTTGCGACCGGCAGCGCCTTCCACGCCTTGGGATCGAAGATCGGCGCGAGCAGCTGCGAAATCGACTCGGGGTCGACCTGCAGCACGGCATCCTTCGGCGTGATCAGCTTCTCTCGCACGAGGTCCGTCGCGATCACGACCGCGGCGTATCCCGTGCGTTTGCCGTTGCGCGTCTGCAGCATGAACAGACGCTCGTCCTGGATCGTGAACTCGAAGTCCTGGACGTCGCGGTAGTGCTTCTCGAGACGCGTGGTGATGTCGCGAAGCTGCTTGTAGGCCTTCGGCATGATGCGCCCGAGCTCCGCGATCGGCTGGGGCGTCCGGATCCCCGCCACGACGTCCTCGCCCTGCGCGTTGACGAGGAACTCGCCGTAGAACTCGTGCGCGCCCGTCGCGGGATTCCGCGTGAACCCGACGCCGGTGGCGGATCGTTCGCCGGTGTTGCCGAACACCATCATCTGCACGTTGACCGCGGTGCCGATCGAGTCGGGAATCTCGTAGATGCGGCGGTACTCGATCGCTCGCGCGTTGTTCCACGAGCGGAAGACCGCGTCGCGGGCGCCGCGAAGCTGCTCGAGCGGATCCTGCGGAAATGCCTTCCCCGACTTCTCGCGCACGACCTCCTTGTAGCGCCGCACGATCTCCTTCAGTCCGTCCTCGTCGAGATCCGTGTCGACGTGCGCGCGACGCTCCTTCTTCACCTGCTCGAGCTTGTGCTCGAAGGCGTCCTTTGGAATCTCGAGGACGACGTTGCCGAACATCTGGATGAAGCGCCGGTAGCTGTCGTACGCGAACCGCCCGTTCTTCGTCCGCGCCTTCAGGCCCTCGACGGTCTGATCGTTGAGGCCGAGGTTGAGGATCGTGTCCATCATGCCGGGCATCGAGAACTTCGCGCCCGAGCGCACGGAGACGAGCAGCGGGTTCTTCACGTCGCCGAGCTTCGCGCCGGCAGCCGCTTCGAGCTTCTTCAGCGCGTCGAGCATCTCGCGGTCGACGACCGCCGGCGTCTTGCCGCCTTCCTTGTAATAGAGCGTGCAGGCTTCGGTGGAAATCGTCATGCCCGGTGGGACCGGCAGGCCGGCGTTCGTCATCTCAGCCAGGCCCGAGCCCTTGCCGCCGAGCAGGTCCTTCATCGTGCGATCCCCTTCGGCCTTGCCGTTGCCGAAGAAGTACACGAACTTCTGTTTGCCTTTGCCTGTGGCGCGTCGAGCGACGCGCGCTACTGGGCGCTTGCCGCCCTTCGCCGAGCTCTTCTTGCGTGCCAGTTTCTTTGCCATGTGCGTGTCGTCTACTCCGCTTGAGGAACGATTTCGGAAATGTCGGCGAGATCGAGGACGAGATCCCGCAAGTCCGCCATCAGCACGAGACGCGCGGTGCGCAAGCGCGCGTCTTCCACCATCACGAAGACCTCCGTGAAGAAGCGATCGACCGAGGGCCGCAGCCCCGCAATCTCCGTGAGCGCGCGGCGATAATCCTTCCCGCCGATCGCCTGCGCGATGCGCGGCCGGCGCGCATCGAGATCCGAGAGCAGCGCCGCTTCGGCAGGTTCGGTCAACGCCGAACGATCGAGCTTCGCGGGCTCCTTCAATTCCCGCGCGATGTTCTTCACGCGCTTGAACAGGACGGCGAGCGCGCGTAGGTCGTCGGAGCCTTCCAGCCCCTTCAACGCCCCGGCGATACGGCGGGCGCGAAGCGGGTTGTCGTGATTCGCGCCGGAGACCGCGCTCCTGATCTGGCCGAGCGAGAACCCGCGCTGTTCGAGCGCATAGCGGATGCGCTCCTGCGCGAACGTCGCGACGGAGGCTGGATCCCAGGATGCGCCGGCTGCGCCCGGCAGCAGCGGATCGGCGATCTCGACGAGCGCGCCAATCCCGATTTCCCGATCGATCCCCGCCAGCTCGGGGAGATCCATCAGGATCTTCACGATCCCCTGCGTCTGCCGCCGCAGGCCGAACGGATCGCGCGATCCGGTCGCGCGCTCGCCGACTTTCATCAGGCCGGCAACGCTGTCGATCTTGTCCGCCAGCGCCACAGCGGCCCACGCGATCGCCGCGCCCCCAAGCTGGGTGCGCGTGGGCGGCGCGTCCGGCTCGACGCCAACCGGAAAATATTGGTAGTAGATCGCCTTCCACACCTGCTCGGGCAACCCCTCCGCCCGCGCGTAGATCCCGCCCATGGTGCCCTGCAGCTCCGGGAACTCGAACACCATGTCCGTCGTGAGGTCGGTCTTCGCAAGCCGCGCGGCTTTCGCGGCGGCGTCCGCTTGATCCGCGTGGTCGAACGCGTCGGCTGCGATGACGCGCGCCACGCGCTCGATCCGCTGCGCCTTGTCGCGGTAGCTGCCCAGCTTCTTGTGGAAGACGACGGAGTGCAGCCGTTCGAGCCGATCCTCGAGGCGCGTGCGCCGATCGGTGTCCCAGAAGAACTTCGCGTCGCGCAGCCGCGCCGTCACCACCCGCTCGGCGTTCCGCGCGATGGGCCGCTCGTCGGCCGGCGACGTATTGACGACGGCGAGGAACGCTTCCTTCAACTGCCCCTTGTCGTCCGTCACCGGGAAGTAGTGCTGATGATGGACGAGCGTTGTCGTCAGGACCTCGTGCGGCAGCTCGAGGAACGAGCGCTCGAAGAATCCGGCGACGACGCCGGGATACTCGACGAGATCCGCGACCTCGTCCAGCAGCGCGGCGTGATCGCGCAGGACGACGCGCCCGCCAAGCTTGCGCGACTTCAGCTCGAGCTCGCGCGCGATCCGATCGCGGCGCTCGGCATGATCGAGGATGACGAAGTGCTCGCCGAGCCGCGCGCGGTAATCGTCGAACGTGCGCACCTTGATGGACCGTCCGGCCCGGCCGCTGGTCGCGAGAAAACGATGGCCGTAGGTAACGGCCCCCGTGCTCACCTCCTGCACGAGCGGGCCCGCCGCGTTCGGCATGCGGCCGATGGTGAACGGGACGACCCGCCCTCCGTACAGGAACAGCAGCCACCGAATGGGACGCCCGAACTGCAGCTGCCCTCGCCCATCGTCGAGCATCGCGTCCCAGTGCATCTGCTTCGGGAAGGCGAGGTCGCGGAGGAGGCCGGCGAGCAGATCCGGCAGCGCATCGACCGCGCTCTTGCCCCGCTGACGCTTGCGCGCCAGGAGATAGGTGCCCTTGGGCGTCTCCTTGCGTTCGAGGGCTTCGAACGCAAGGCCCTGTTTGCGGGCGAAGCCGAGGGCCGCCGGCGTGGGTTCACCTGATGGCGTGAACGCCGCCGACACGGGCGGTCCGGTGATCTCCTCGTCGAGATCCTCCTGACGCTCCGGGATGCGTCCGATCCGCGCGGTCAGCCGTCGCGGCGTGCTGAAGGTCTCGACCGGCACGTCGGGCGCCATGCGCATGCCGCGCAGGCGCGCTTCGACGGCGTCCTTCAGCTGGCGCGTCAGGTCCGGCATCCAGCCCGCGGGGAGTTCTTCTACGCCGATCTCTATCAGCAGTTCGCGATCCATCAGTCTTGACGTGTCACGATCTCACGCAGAGGCCGCTGAGGAGCGGAGCACGCGAAAAGAAGCCGCTGACCGGCACTCGGAGCGTTCGCGCGGCGGCGAACGCTGCGGACAGCGGACGTCACAAGCCGCGACAGCATCATCCCCGCGCCCTCTCGCCCTCCGCGAGCTCGGCGTGGCCGTCCGTGACCGGCCTCTCGACCTTCTGCTCGTCTTCCACACCGGCCCACTTCTTCGCAATCGCGACCGCGAGCTGACGGACGCGCAGGATGAACGCCATGCGCTCGGTCACGCCGATCCCGCCGCTCGAGTCGAGCAGGTTGAACATGTGCGAGCACTTCAGGCAGTAGTCGAGCGCGGGCAGCACCAATCCGGATCGCAGCAGCGTCGTCGCCAGGTTGTAGTACTGCTCGAACAGCTCGCGGTGGATGCGGTTCAATTCCGCGCGAGGCATGTCGATCTGGCCGAACGCGTATTTCGACTGCTCTACCTCGTCGCGATGCCGCACGTCGCGATACGTCACGCCAGGCGCCCATTCGAGATCGAAGACGTTGTCCACGTCCTGCAGCGCCATTGCGAAGCGCTCGAGCCCGTACGTCAGCTCGACGGAAATCGGCGAAAGATGGATGCCGCCCGCCTCCTGGAAGTAGGTGAACTGCGTGATCTCCTGGCCGTCGAAGAGCACCTGCCAGCCGATGCCCCACGCGCCAAGCGTCGGCGATTCCCAGTTGTCCTCCTCGAAGCGCACGTCGTGCGCGCGGAGATCGATTCCGCACGCCTCGAGACTCTGCAGGTACATCTGCTGCACTTCGTCCGGCGCCGGCTTGAGAATCACCTGGAACTGCTGGTGCTTGAAGAGGCGGTTCGGGTTCTCGCCGAAGCGGCCGTCGGCAGGACGCCGCGACGGCTGCACGTACGCGACGCTCCATGGAGCCGGCCCAAGCACGCGCAGGAACGTCTCGGGGTGCATCGTGCCGGCGCCCATCTCGATGTCGAGCGGCTGCTGCAGGACGCATCCGTGCGACGCCCAGAACTCCGAGAGTTTGAAGATCAGCTGCTGCAGTGTGACCATGCTACGAGGTGGCCGTTTTCTCCGGTCGGCGAGCGGCGTCAACGTCCAGCGCGCGAAGCACGCGCGTCGACTTGAGTTCCTTCTCGAGGTGCACGTTGATCAGCCGCCGGTGCGCCGTCTCCAGCTCGCGCGACGGGCCCGCGTCGAGCGGAATCGATGGCAGCGCATCCGGCGCGGCCAGCGAGGCCGCGCGGAGGAACTTCAGCGCATCAACGGACACGATCGTGCCGCCCGCCGGCGGCGCACAACGCCGGCAGACGAACTGATGCTCCCGCGGCGGCATGGCGGCGCCTCCGTCGAACGCGCCGCCGCACTCCGGGCACGCCGAAAGCGTCGGATAGACGCCCTGCAGCCGCAGCAGCCAGAACTCGAAGTAGCGCGCCAGCGGCGCAATGGGCACACCGGACGCCAGCGCTTCGATGATGGACGCGCCGAGCCGATAGAGGCGCTCGTCCGCGTGCGCTTCCGGCGCCCACTCGTCAATCAGCTCCGCAAAATAGCCCACATGCCCGAGCGCCGATTCGCTGCGATCCACGCGTCCGGCCGCCAGCAGCGGGCTGCACTGCGGCTCGACGTAGTTGATGCGGACCAGATCGCGCAGCTCGCGTTCGTAATACGCGACTCCCGCGCGCGTCATCGGCTCCAGCGCGCCCGTGAACCGCGACCGCGGCCGCCGCGCCCCTTTTGCGACCCCCCGCTTCTTCCCGCGATCCTTCGTCAGAAACACGACAATGCGGTCCGCCTCGCCCAGCTTGTAGGTGCGCAGGACCAGCGCTTCGGAAGTGTAAACGGGCATCCCGGATCAGAACATTCTACCCCGGGGGATGCAGATATCTGATGAAGAGCGTCCCGAGTCCAAGGAAGGAGAAGAACCCGAACACGTCGGTGAACGTCGTGATGATCACGGATGAGGCAAGCGCCGGATCGACTTTCAGGGCCCGGAGGCCGATCGGGATGAGCGTCCCCGCCACGCCGGCGACGAACATGTTGATGATCATCGCGAGCCCCAGAATCAGACCGAGAATCGGGCTCTGCTTCACCAGCGCCGCGACGACTGCAGCCAGCGCCCCGCACGCGAAACCGTTGCCGAGCCCCACGAGCACTTCCTTGAGGAGCGCCTTCCGGCTGTTGCTCCACGTCAGCTCACCGAGCGCGATGCCGCGGACGATCACCGTCAGCGTTTGCGTCGCGGCATTGCCGCCCATCCCGGCGACGACGGGCATCAGCACGGCAAGCGCCGGAACGAGACCGATGCTCCCCTCGAAAAGGCCAACCACGGCAACTGCGATGAACGCCGTCCCGAGATTGATCACGAGCCACGGCAGCCGCTTCCGCAGCGACTCGATGGGCCTCGTGAAGACGCGCTCGTCCGTCGAGACGCCGGCCAGGCGGTAGATATCCTCGGTTGCTTCGTCCTTGATGACGTCGATGACGTCATCCACCGTAATGACGCCGACCAGCTTGTTCTCCTCGTCGACGACAGGGATAGCGAGGAGGTTGTACGACGCGACCTGCCGCGCCACCTCCTCCTGGTCCATGTCGACGCGGACGCTGATCAAGTCCGTCGTCATGATCCGCTTCAGCGGCGTCGAGGGCGGGACGAGCAGGAGCCTGCGGAGCGAGACGACGCCAACGAGGTGGCGCCGCCCATCGACGACGTAGAGGTAGAAGACCATCTCGACGTCGCGCGAGCCCTGGAGCGCCGTGATCGACTCGCCGACCGTCATATCCTCCGAAAGCGCGAAGACCTTCGGGTTCATGATGCGGCCGGCCGTCTGCTCCGGATATTCGAGCAGCTCGCCCACTTCGTCGCCGGGGCGCTTCTCAATCAGCTCGAGGACGGCGGTGTGCAGCTCCTCGGGCAGATAATCCAGCACCGCCGCCGCATCGTCCGACGGCAGTTCGTGGAGCATTCGGGCGATTTCTTCCGCGGGACGATCGGACAGGAGCGCGGCGCCCGCTTCCGGCCCCAGTTCGCTGAGGGCCTCCATGGCGAGCTTGCTGTTGCGTTCGACGAGCAGCGTGAAGGCGGTGGTGCGGTCCTTTTCACCGAGCTCGGTGAAGACCTGCGCGAGGTCGGCGGGGTGCTGCTTCTGGAGCAGATTGACGAGATTCGCCGCTGCGCCGAGCCGGATCAGGCGCTTGACGGAATCGAGTACGACGTCAATCTTCCGCTGAGCCACACACGGATTGTAACCTGATGTGCTGGGCGTGCTGGCGGTGCCGACGCGATCGTCTCAGCGGCGAGGGAGGCCCAGATCGTCCAGAACTCGCTCGTCGTCGCGCCAGTTGGCTTTGACCTTCACGCGAAGATCCAGGAAGACGCGCGAGCCGAAGAACTTCTCGAGGTCCTGCCGCGCTTCCGTCCCGATTCGCTTGATCATGTCGCCCGCGCGGCCGATCACGATGGGCTTCTGCGATTCCTGCTCGACGAGGATGGTGCACCAGATCTTCAGCAGCCCGCCCGCCTTTTCCGGCTCCTCGAGCTGGTCGACGACGACGGCGGTCGAGAACGGCAGTTCCTCGCGCGTGTGCTGCAGCACCTTTTCGCGAACGGTTTCCGCAGCGAGCAGGCGCTCCGGCTGGTCGGTCAGGAAGTCCTCGGGATAGAGCGGCTCCCCTTCCGGCATGTGCTGGAGCAGCAGCGATTCGAGCCGATCGACGCCGTCCCCGGTCGCAGCGGAGACGGGAACGATGTCGGTGAAATCGTGCCAGCGGCGCAGCTGATCGATGACGGGCAGCAGCTTCGCCTTCGCGATCAGATCGATCTTGTTCAGCACGAGCATCACCGGAACGCCGATGCTCTTCAGGAGCGCCGCGACGTACTCGTCCCCCTTGCCGGGCCGCGTGGATGCGTCGTGCACCAGCAGCACGAGGTCGACTTCCCGCAGCGTGTCCACGGCGGCATCGACCATGCGAACGTTCATGCGATGGAGCGGTCGGTGAATCCCCGGCGTGTCGATGAACACGATCTGCCCATCGGGATAGTTCTTCGCCCCGAGGATTCGCGTCCTCGTCGTCTGCGGCTTGTCCGAGACGATGGCGATCTTGGTCCCGATGATTCGATTGAGGAGGGTGGATTTGCCCGCGTTCGGACGGCCGACAATCGACACGAAACCGGCAAGCACGATGTGCCTATGGGAGCGAAACCGGTTGTGCCTTGCGGAAGCGAACCTTGTGGATCCGCCTGCGCTCCGCTTCGAGGACTTCGACGACGAGGCCATCCAGCTCGAAGGTTTCGCCGACGGCGGGGACGCGGCCCAGCCGCGTCAGGATGTAGCCGCCGACCGTCTCGAACCCCTCGGGCTCCACGTCGAGGCCGAGCCGCTCGCGCATCTCGTCGAAGCTCACCTTCGCGCTGAACACGTACGAGCCGTTGCCTTCGTCGACGACCGGCTCCGTCTCGACGTCGTACTCGTCGCGAATCTCTCCGACGATCTCTTCGAGCAGATCCTCGATGGTCACGAGACCGGCCGTTCCGCCGTACTCGTCCACGACAATGGCAATCTGCACCTGCTTGCGCTGGAACTCCTTCAGCAGCTCGGGGACGCGCTTCGTCTCGGGGACGAACGTCATCGGCCTGACGAGCGGCGTAATCGGCTGGCGCTCGTCCGTGATGTCGGCGAGCTGAATGAGGTCCTTCACGAAGATCACGCCGGCGATGTTGTCCAGGTTCTGCAGGTAGACGGGAAAGCGCGAGTATTCCTGCTCTCTGAACAGCGCGCGCAGGTCGCCGAGCGTCGCGTCGGCCTGAATCGCGACGATGTCCGGACGCGGCGTCATGACTTCGCGGACGAGCGTGTCGCCGAAGTCGACGATCGATTGCAGCAGCCGCCGCTCGTCGCGTTCGATGAGGCCCTGTTCCTCCCCGGCTTCGAGATAGGCGTGCGCCACTTCTCCCTGTTCCTGTTCGTCCGGCGCAGGAGCATTTGCGGCGCGCTCGGGACGGCCGCTGTTCAACAGCCGCATGAGGCCGTCCGATATCGGGGCCATCGCGCGCGCGAGGATGCTGAACGGCGGAAGGATGGCCGCGAGCACGGCCTCCGGATTCTTCCGCACGATGAGCGTCGGGAGCAGGTGCTCGCAGACGAGGATGTAGATCCCGACGCATGCCAGGAGCGTTGCGACCGACGTGATGTTCACGCCCCAGCGACCGGTGACGACCGCGAGCAGCACCGTCGCGAGGGAAAAGATCAACCCCAGCAGCAGCCGTGCGGGCACGAACAACTGGATCGGGTCGTCGAGGTAGGCGCCCAGGCGATCGTCCCGTCCGCGCTCCGCCATGAGGCGCAGCGACAGCTTCATGATCGCGCTGAACGCGGTCTCGATGGTGCCGACGTAGACCGCGCCAATCGCCAGCAGGAACAGAAGAAGAGGGATCATGATCCCGCGCGCTCGATCAGTCCGGCGCGCAGCCCGCCCGCGGCGCGGAGGCGGGCTTCCATCCGCCTCATCCGGATCCGGTCGGTTTGCTGGTGGTGATCGTAACCCAGAAGGTGCAGAAGCCCGTGGAGGGCGAGGACCTTCAGTTCGGCCCCGAGAGAATGGCCGGCGTCACGAGCCTGCCGGCGGGCGGTCGACAGCGAAATCACGATATCGCCAAGCTCTTCGGAGTCCTTCCGGCTGAAGGCGGAAGCTACATTCATGCTCCGGTGGCTTTCGCCTTCAGGCGGAAGAGTCGTCGAAAATGCCAGCACGTCGGTTGGCCTGTCGATGTGACGGAACTGGCGGTTCAAGGATCGGATCCGTGCGTCGGAGACGAGCGCAATCGCGAGATCGCCGCGCGCCCCCGACGGAGCGACGCGGCACAGCCAGGCTGCGAGACCGGGAGCCCTGGCGGGCTTTCCGCGGCCATCCGTGATCGAGATGCGGAGCGGCCTCCTGGCGGCTGCCATCGAACCGCTGACTACTTGCCCCCGTACACTTCGTAGGCCTTCACGATCTGCTGGACGAGCGAGTGGCGCACGACGTCGCGCTCGTCGAAGTGCACGAAGGCGATCCCTTCGATGGTCCCGATCACCTTGACCGCCTCGACGAGGCCGGATGCGCGGCCCGTCGGGAGATCGATCTGCGTGACGTCCCCGGTCACGACCGCCTTCGAGCCGAACCCGAGGCGCGTCAGGAACATCTTCATCTGCTCCGACGTCGTGTTCTGCGCTTCGTCGAGGATCACGAAGGCGTCGTTCAGCGTGCGTCCGCGCATGAAGGCGATCGGCGCGACCTCGATCGTGCCACGCTCGATCAGGCGCTCGACCCGATCGAGGTCCATCATGTCGTAGAGCGCGTCGTAGAGCGGCCGCAGGTACGGGTTCACCTTCTCCTGGAGATCGCCCGGGAGGAACCCGAGCTTCTCGCCCGCTTCGACGGCGGGCCTCGCCAGGATGATGCGGCTCACGCGCTTCGCGAGCAGGAACGCCACCGCCTGCGCCATCGCGAGATACGTCTTGCCCGTCCCGGCGGGACCGATGCCGAAGACGATGTCGTACTGCTCGATGGCGTCGAGGTACCGCTTCTGCGTGAGGCTCTTGGGAACGACCTGGCGCCTGCCTGACGTCTTCGTCGAGGATCGCAGGAAGTACTCGCCAAGTTCGACGTTCTCGTCCTGCGCCACCAGCTGCGACGCGGTCTTCACGTCGCCCTTCGCGAGACGGTAGCCGCCGCGCATCAGTCCCGAGAGGCCGTCGAGGACCTTCTCGGCGCGCGCGACGTCCGCGCTATCGCCTTCGACGATCAGCTCGCTGCCCGTCGTGCGAATACGCACGCCGAACTGCGATTCAAGGTGTTTCAGGTTTTCGTCGTACGGGCCGAACAGGGACTCGGCGCCCTCGTCGGGGACCGCAATCTTGCGGACAGCGGAGGCGGGGATGGGTATTAACTCCTTCTAAGAGAGCGAATTACCTTATCGATGGTATCACGGCCGGCTGCCAGTCGTCACGGTCGAGGGGCACCTTCCGCCTGGACACGGAAGCCACAGGGAGCGCTCCGGAAACACCACATGCCGGACGCACCTCAATCCACCCGGAGCTTCAGCTCGCGCAACTGCTTCGGATCCACCGTCGACGGCGCGCCTGCCATCAGATCCACGGCCTGCGCCGTCTTCGGAAACGCAATCACCTCGCGAATCGACGACTCGCCCGCCAGGATCGCGACGATGCGATCGAGGCCGAGCGCGATGCCGCCGTGGGGCGGCGTGCCGTACTCGAGCGCGTCGACGAAGAAGCCGAACCGGAGCTTCGCCTCCTCCTCGCTCATCCCCAGCAGCTTGAAGATTAGACGCTGAAGCGCCTGATCGTGGATCCGGATGCTGCCGCCGCCGATCTCGCTGCCGTTCAGGACGAGGTCGTACGCGCGCGCCCGCACGCTGCCCGGGTCGCTCTCGAGCCGGCTGGCGTCCGACTCGAGCGGCGCGGTGAACGGATGATGCATGAACTCCCAGCGGCGTTCGGTCTCCAGCCATTCGAACATCGGAAAATCGACGACCCACAGGAACTCGAAGCGATTCTGGTCGAGGAGCCCTTCGCGGCGCGCGATATTCAGCCGAAGCTGGCCGAGCATGCGCGCGGTGGGATCGCGGCGCCCGGCCGCCATCAGCAGGAGATCGCCGCCGCCGGCCCCGGCCAGCGTCAGCGCGCGGCGGATCGCGTCCTCACCCGCCGCCTTGAGCGCCGAGCTCTGGACGGCTCCTTCCGCCGACCGCGCCCACACGAGGCCGCCGGCGCCGAGCGCCTTCGCCTCGTCGACGATCGTGTCCAGCTCCTTGCGCGAATACCGACCGCCGTTCGGGACGACGAAGCCGCGCACTTCTCCGCCCTCGGCGATCGCGCTGCGGAAGACGCCAAAGCCGGACTCCGCGAACGCTTCCGACACGTCGCGCAGCTCCATGCCGCATCTGAGGTCCGGCTTGTCCGACCCGTACTTCTCGATCGCCTCCGCGTAGGCCATCCGCCGGAACGGCGCAGGCGCATCGCGGCCGATCAGCGCCATGAGGCGCTGCATCAACGGTTCGAGGATCGAGAAGACGAGGTCCTCGGTCGCGAACGAGATTTCGAGGTCCACCTGCGTGAACTCGGGCTGGCGATCGGCGCGCAGGTCCTCGTCGCGGAAGCACTTGACGATCTGGAAGTAGCGATCGAGCCCCGAGATCATCAGAATCTGCTTGAAGATCTGCGGCGACTGCGGCAGCGCGTAGAACTCGCCGTGGTGCACGCGGCTCGGCACGAGGTAGTCACGCGCGCCTTCGGGCGTCGACTTGGTCAGGAGCGGCGTTTCGATCTCGAGGAAGCCCTGCTCGTCGAAATAGCGCCGCACCGTCAGGGCGGCCTTGTGCCGAAGGATCATGTTCTGCTGCAGCCGCGGGCGGCGCAGATCGAGGTAGCGGTAGCGCAGCCGCGTCTCCTCGGCGACGGGCGTGTCCTCGTTGATCGGGAACGGCGGCGTCTTCGCGTCGTTGAGCAGGCGGATCTCGTGCGCGACGACCTCGATCTCCCCCGTCTTGATCTTCGGGTTGATCGCGTCGTTGGCGCGCAGGTCGACGCGTCCGATTACCGCAATCACGTACTCCGGACGGACCTCCTGCGCGATGACGACCGCTTCCGAATGGTCCTCGCGCGCGACGACCTGCGTGATCCCGTAGCGGTCGCGCACATCGATGAACACGACGCCGCCCATGTCGCGCACGCGATGGACCCAGCCGAGCAGCACGACGTCGCGCCCGGCATCGCTCGCGCGAAGCGCGCCGCACGTATGGGTCCGCCGAAGGTTGCCCAGGGGTTCTACGTGAATGCTCATAAATCTGGATTTGGTCGTTTCGGCCATCGCTGCGGCGCCCCTAAAGAGCCGCCCTACTAGCCGAGGGGGTGCCCTACATCTGAGAAAGAAGATGCGCGGCAAGGCCGGCCCGCGCCAGCGACTGCTGATCGCCGGTCTTCATATTCTTGATCGTGACCTCGCCGCGCGCACGTTCGTCGACGCCGAGGATGGCGACGAACGCCGCATCGCGCGTGGACGCGTACTTGACCTGCTTCCCGAGCTTGTCCGGCTGCGGATACAGCTCGACCCGCAGCCCGGCGTCGCGCAGCTCGCCGGCGAGGCGCAGCGATTCCGCTTCGGACGCCTGGTCGAAGATCGTGACGAGCACGTCAGGCCCGCTCGCCTGCACGGATTGCGGAAACATCCCGCGCTCCGTCATGACGACGATGATGCGCTCGAGCCCAAGGGAGAACCCGCAGGCGGGGATCTGCTCGCCGGAGAACATCCCGATCAGGCCGTCGTACCGGCCGCCGCCGCCGAGGCTGCCCGCGAGATCGCCGACGGCAATCTCCATGATCGCGCCGGTGTAGTACGACAGGCCGCGCGCGAGGCTTGGATCGATCCGGATGTGCGATCCGGCGGTCGTGACCGAGGAGAGCGTGACGATCTCCTCCAGGTCGCGAATCGACGCGTGCTGTTTGTGCGCGCCAATCGCGTCCGACAGCCGCGCCAGCGTGGCGTGATTGGACGTGCCCGCCGCGAACGCATCGAGCAGCCGGCCCGCTGATTCGTTGGACACCCCGCGCGCCGCGAGCTCCTTCACGACGCCCTCGCGTCCGATCTTGTCCAGCTTGTCGAGCGCGACGAGCGCGTCGCCGTGCTGCGCCGCGTTCAGGCCGGCGGCGTCGAGCATGGCCGTCAGCAGACCGCGGTGATTGAGACGGATCGTGAAATCGTTGAAGCCGAGCGTCTCGAGCACGTCGCTCGCCGCCGCGCACAGCTCCGCCTCGGTCACCATCGACGTCGATCCAATCGCGTCGACGTCGCACTGGTAGAACTCCCGAAACCTGCCGCGCGCCGGCCGATCGGCGCGCCACACCGGCTGAATCTGATAGCGCTTGAAGAACTTCGGCAGCGCCCCGCGATGCTCCGCGACGACGCGCGCCAGCGGCACCGTGAGGTCGTAGCGGAGCGCCAGGTCCGCCTCGCCCGAGGATTCGTGCTCGCCCCGGCGCAGCACCTTGAAGATCAGCTTGTTCCCTTCTTCTCCGTACTTCCCGGTGAGCGTCTCGATGTTCTCCAGCGCGGGAGTTTCGAGCGGCTCGAAGCCGTAGCGTTCGTATACCGTGCGAACGACATCGATCACGTACCGGCGCCGGCGCAGATCCTCGGGCAGGAAGTCGCGCATGCCCCGCGCGGGCTGCGTGTGCTGCGGCGGCACGTCAGGAACCTTTGATCGTCGGATAGTCGATGCCGAGCTGCTCCAGGTAGGTCTTGTACCGCGACGGGTCGTAGTAGTACTTCTTCATCTCCGGCCTGAACTTCTCCATCGTCCCCTTGTTGAGCCAGATGGCCGGCTGATCCTGTGGCCGGATGAGCGGCTCGTATTTCGTGTCCTTCGTCTGGACGTCCCTGAAGTAGTCCCACGCCTGCTGCACGAGTTCCGGGCGCGTCACGAGATCCAGCAGCGTCATCGCCTGTGCCTTGGCGCCGGCCATCACGCCCTTGTACGCAATCGGCGTGGCCATGGCGATCGCGTTGGCCCAGTTGTGTCCCGGCAGCTCGGGGATGTTCGCGGGGTAGCGTAGCGTGACCGTCGGCACGTTCCACGAGATGTCGCCGATGTCGTCCGAGCCGCCGCCGGTGTTCTCCTTCACGGGCCCCTGGAGCTCGTCCTTGACCTTCGTGCGAAGACCGTCCGTCTTCTCGTTCTTCAATTCCTTCTGGAGCGCCTTCGCCAGCCGCTGATCGGCATCGGTCCACTGCGGCATCCCGACACGCTGGATGTTCGCCCATGTCGTCTCGGCAATGACGCGGTTGAAATGCTGCGGCCACGCGGAGCCGAGCACTTTCGTCGGCTGGACTTCGACCCCGGCCATCAGGGCCGCGCCCCTCGCCATGGCGTCGCCCGTCTCCCACAATTGCTTGATGTGCGGGTAGTCGGTCTCGCGGAAGTAGTACCAGACCGACGCGGTGCGCGGGACGACGTTCGGCTGATCGCCGCCGTCGGTGACGACGTAGTGCGACCGCTGGCTGATACGCAGGTGTTCGCGGCGGAAGTTCCAGCCGATGTCCATCAGCTCGACCGCGTCGAGTGCGCTGCGGCCGCGCCACGGCGCACCGGCGGCGTGCGCCGTCTCGCCGAGAAACGAGTACTGGACAGAGACGAGCCCGGTCCCTTCGCGCGGTCCCCAGGAGACGGTGAAGTCGTCGCCCACGTGCGTGAAGAGCGCGACGTCGACGTCCTTGAAGAGTCCCGCGCGGACGAAGTACGCCTTCGAGCCGAGGAGCTCTTCCGCCGTGCCGGTCCAGATGCGCAGCGTGCCCGGCAGGTGATCGCGCTCCATGATCTTCTTCACCGCGAGCGCCGCAAGGATGTTCACGACCTGCCCGGAGTTGTGTCCCTCGCCGTGGCCCGGCGCGCCTTCGATGATTGGATCGTGATACGCGACGCCGGGCTTCTGCGATGCCTGCGGGATGCAATCGATGTCGGACCCGAGCGCGATGACCGGCTTGCCAGATCCCCACGTCGCCATGAAGGCAGTCGGAATGCCGGCTATGCCTTCCTGGACGGAGAAGCCGTTCGTCTTCAGGAAGTCGATCAGATACCGATTGGTTTCGAACTCCTGAAAGCCCAGTTCGCCAAAGCTGAAAAGCTGATCGACCATGCGCTGCGTGAGTTCCGCGCGCGTGTCGACGTCTGCGATCGCTTCCTGCTTGTAGGCCGCGAGCTTCCCGTTGCCGTTCGAGGCGGCGGCTGCCTTGCTGCTGCTCTTCTGCGCCATTGCCACGCTTGCGGCAATCGCGATGACGGCCGTCACGATCCAGCCCAGTCTGCGCATCGATTCTGCTCCCGCTGTCACGATCTCACGCAGAGCGGGAGATCCGTTTCCGCGTCAGTCCGCGTCGTCCGCGGCCCATTATAGGGCATGGGATAATGGTGCTACCGCATGGCCGCACTCGACCGGTTCGATCGTCCGCTGCGCAGCCTTCGCATCTCTGTCACGGATCGCTGCAACCTGCGCTGCCAGTACTGCATGCCGGAGGCGGACTACGTCTGGCTGCCGCGCGAGAGCATCCTGACGTTCGAGGAGATCGCGACGCTCGTCGACGTCTTCAGCGACGGGGGCGTCGATCGTGTTCGCATCACGGGTGGTGAGCCGCTGCTCCGCCGCAATCTTCCGGACCTGATCGAGATGCTCGCGGCGCGCGCCGCGATCACCGACCTCGCGTTGACGACGAACGGCGTGCTGCTTGCCGCGCAGGTTACGGCGCTTCGTGCGGCGGGACTGCACCGGATCACCATCAGCCTGGACACGCTGCGCCGCGACCGCTTTCAGCAGCTCGCGCGCTTCGACGAGCTCCCCGCGGTCCTTGCGGGCATCGATGCCGCGGCACGCGCCGGGTTCGCGTCGCTGAAGATCGACAGCGTGCTCATCCGCGGCCGCAACGACGACGAGATGGCCGCGCTGCTGGAGTTCGGCAAGAGCGTCGGGGCCGAGGTCCGGTTCATCGAGTACATGGACGTCGGCGGCGCGACGCACTGGTCGATGGCCGCGGTCGTGTCACGGCAGGAGATCCTGACGTCGCTCGAGGGGACGTACGGTCCGATCGAACCGCTGGCGGGGAGAGCGTCGGCGCCCGCGGAGCGGTTCCGCCTCGCGGACGGCACCACCTTTGGCATCATCGCATCGACAACGGATCCCTTCTGCTCCACCTGCGATCGGAGCCGCCTGACTGCGGACGGCTTGTGGCTGTTGTGTCTCTATGCGCGCGGCGGGCTGGATCTTCGCCGTCCGCTTCGCGAGGGCGCCTCGCGTGAGGATCTGCTGCGATTGGTGTCGACCGTGTGGTCGATGCGTGCCGATCGTGGCGCGGAAGAGCGCGTCGGCGCGGCGGCCCGCGAGCCGTTCATTCCGATCTCAGCGCTGAAGCGCGACGCGCACCTCGAAATGCACACCCGCGGCGGATAGGCAAGTGGTGAGTTGGTGAATTGGTGAAGTCGTGAATTGAATTCACCGATTCACCAACTCACGAATCCACCAATTACTTGGCCACCCGGAAGGCGACGTACCGCAACTCCCCCGCGCGCTCGATCTGCAGTGCGGCCGCGCTTTCGTTCTTCAACCGCTCCGCAAAGCGCGCCAGGCCCGCGACGGATTCCACGGACCAGCCGTTGATGCCGCGGATCACGTCGCCGGGCTGCAGCCGCCCCTGCTGCGAGTACGGTGCGTCGGGAGCAACCGCGATAATCACCGCTCCGGACGGGTCGCGCAAGTCGGGCAGCAGCTTCGCGATCCGATCGTTGATGTCGACGACCAGCACGCCGAATCCCGGAATGGGGGAGGGCTGCACCGCCGCGGCGTCGGCGAGCCGGGCGGGATCGTCCTCACGCTCCGACACGCGGACGTCGACATTCCGTCGCTCCGCGCCGCGCAGCAGCTCCAGCTTCACCGTCGCTCCGACGGACCGCGTGTACATGTCGACGCGGAACTGACGTCCGTTCTCGAGCGCTTTGCCGTCGAGCGTCAGGACCATGTCGCCCGCCTTCACGCCGGCTCTCGCGGCGCCCCCGTCGGGATCGACATCCGCCACGATGACGCCCGTCTGTTCCGGCAGGCTGAGCGCCTCCGAGAGGAGCGGCGTCACCGTCTGGGTGGTCAGGCCGACCTCGCCGCGGCGCACGCGCCCGCTCGTCCGGATCTGCGTGAACACGTTGCGCACGATGTTGCTCGGCGCGGCGAAGCCGATGCCTTCGTTGCCGCCGGACTGCGAGTAGATGAGCGTGTTGATGCCGACGAGTCTCCCGTCCGTATCGACGAGCGCGCCGCCGCTGTTTCCGGGGTTGATGGGCGCATCGGTCTGGATGTAAATCATCGGGTCTTCCGGCTCGAGCTGACGCGCCACGGCGCTGACGACGCCCATCGTGACCGTCGACTCGAGGCCGAGCGGGCTGCCGAACGCCAGCACGATCTGTCCGGGCTCGAGCGAATCGGAGTCGCCGAACGTGACGGTCGGCAGTCCGGAGGCTTCCACCTTCACGACGGCGAGATCCGTCTCGTGATCGACCGCGACGAGCTTCGCCGAGACCAGGCGTCCGCGGCGCTTGAGAATCGATCGCGCCGGCGCGCCTGCGGTCGCGGCGACCGGCAGCTCCACCTCGAGCCGCGTCGCGTTCTCGACCACGTGGGCGTTCGTGACGATGTAGCCGTCAGGACCGACGATGACGCCCGAGCCGCTGCTCCGCTCGATGGACGGCTCGCCGGTCCCTCCCTCCTGCTGCTCCTCAGGCGGCGCATAGCCCGTCACGAAGATCTGCACCACGCACGGGCTGACTTTCGCGGCGAGCTCCTCGAGCGACTTCGACAGCTCGCCGAGCGCGAGGGCCTTCGATCGCGAGGGCGCCTGCGTTTGCGCGGCGGGCGCGAGCGGCCACAGCGCGCAGAGCACGAGCGCGAGGGTCGTCCGGATTCTGGTGTTCATCCGTGCAGCTTAGCATCGCGGCTGTCACGACGATCTCACGCAAAGGCCGCCGGAGAGCAGAGCACGCGATGGGTCGCACCGATGGCGTCCGCCGTCGTCATCGTCTCGACGCTGGTCGTCTGTGTGCTCCGCGTGAGATCCGTCTCAGCGTCCTTTCGCCCTTGGCGCGCTCCGCGTGAGATCCGTCCGTGACAGCGTGTCCAGCGCGGATTCGAACGCGGCATACAGCCGATCGCGCGCGCCCCCGAAGCTGTGATTGCGCGCGTCGATCGCGATGAGGTGCCGCTGCGGCCCGTCGGGCCCGAACAGCGCGCGCGCGGATGCGGCAGGCAGGTAGTTGTCGCGCGTGGACTGGATCACAGTGATCGGAAGGCGCCCGAGCCGCTCCAAATACTCATACAGCTGCACCATCTCGCGCGTCTCGCTCCGGTGCCGGCCGATCCGTCGATACCACCGGACGTACTCCTCTTCCTTCGTCAGGCCCGCGACGACGAGGCCCGCGAGCTCGCCGCGGAGCAGACGCGTGCCTGCGGCGACGACGGCGATGTCTGCGCCGCGCGAGACGCCGACGAGCACGATCGGGACCTCACGAGGGAGCGCCAGCGCCTCACGCGACGCGCTGATGATCGTCAGATAATCCCGCGCGACGCGGCCAGGGGTCGTCGTCGGCTCGGTGCCAAGATGCGTGACGTAGTCGTGCGCGTCGAACCCGGCAACGGGATAACCCCAGGAGACGAGATGACGGTAGAGATCGAGGTCCTTGCGACGCCATCCGCCATCGCCGGTCGCGTAGACGAGGAGCGGCGCGGGCTGGCGCGTGCGGGCATCCGCGATGTGGAGACGCAAGAGGTGGCCGTTGAGGGAAACGTCGCGCTCCACCGCGATGCCTGGCGGCGCAATGCGCGGGTGACCGTGGAGGGCACACCCCGCGCAGAACGCCAGCGCGAGGACCAGGGCGCTACGCGTGGCCACGGGAAGCCGCGCGGTCGCCGTGGAAGGGCACGGCGGACTCGCGCGCGGGACGAAGCGCGCTGCCCCAGCCGCCCGCGATGAGCGCGCTGACCGACGCCGTGGCGACCGGCCACTCCCACGCGCTCTGGTACGCCATGTAGCGCGGCACCCACTCGGGGTCGAACTTCTCCTTGTAGAAGCGGACCCCCTGGAAGTTGTACCACTGCTCGCCGCGCTGGAAGATGACCCGCGCGAGCCGTTCGCGGACGTGCGCGCCACGTTCGACGCCGACCGATGCCAGCGGCGCCATGCCCAGGTTGAAGCGGCGATATCCGGCTTTCTTGCCCATCAGGAACAGCGAGACAACGAGAAAGTCCATCACGCGCGGACCGTCGCTGCGCGAGCGCATCAGGTCCACCGACAGCTCTTCGCGCCGCGGCCCTTCGAGCAGGTTCGCGAACGCGAGGATGCGGGGATCGTCGCCGCGCGTCTGGACGACCGCGCAGCGGAATCGCAGGAGGTACGGCTCGTCGAACGCGCCGATCGAGAACTGCCGCTCGTAGACGCCTTTCGCGTGCAGCCAGTCGTCGGAGATCTCGCGCAGCTCCGGAATCAGACTGCGGATCTCGTACGGCGCGATGACGCGAAATTCCACACCGTCGCGCTCGGCGCGGCGCAGGATCTGCCGCGTCATCTTCCCTTCGTGCCCTTCGGTGGTGACGCGGTCGAGATGGACCTGCGCCTCCTCTCCCAGCTTGAAGAAGTGATACCCGCGGTCGTGCAGCAACGGAATCCAGTCGGGCGAGACCTGATAGAAGAGCGGCCGGCGATCGAGCTCCGCCGCGCGCTCGAGGAGCGCGTCGAGGAAGACGCCACGCTCTCCGGCCTGACGGACGACCGGATCGGAAAAGATCGCCATGTACGGCCCGATCGTGCGGTAGAGGCACAGGCCGAGATCCGGCACGCTGAAGATCGACTTGTCGCGCGTCGCGACCATGAGCGGGTTCGTGCCGGTGCCGAAGGTCGCGTTGAAGTCGAGCGCCTCCTGGATGTCACCCTCGCCGGGCGGCTCGAATTCCACGCGAGGCCGCATGAGGACGTAGAGCGACGCCGCCGTGATGCCGAACAGCATCGACGCGGCCGCGCGGACGAAGCGGGCCGCCTGCAGGCGATACCCGACGGCGGTCCACCGTTCGACGGCCACTCTGCTAACGTGGTGCGACACGGACCCGAACGCGACGAACAGGGCGAGCGCGGCAAACGCCACGGTGAGGTCCGCGCCCTGGAACAGATCGCCCCGGCTCGCGCGGTCGAACAGCGACGCCTGCGACGAGGCGGCCAGCGCGACGCAGCCCAGGATGACGGACTCTTCCCAGTCGAGCCCCTTCAGAATCGACGCACCAGCGGCGAGCAGCAGGAGCGCGAGCGTGGCGCGGAACGCGCTCCGGTACCCGCGGGCGAGGCCGCGCGCCAGCACGAGCAGCAGCACGCCCGCAAACGACGCCGCCAGGTGTCCCGCCTCGACGAGCGGCAGCGGCATGAACCGTTCGAGCAGCACGAGGCGCGCGTGGAGCGCCGGCGACGCGCTGCTCAGGATGATGAGGACGCCGGCGGCGCCCACGAGCCCGGCGACGATCCGCCGTGCCACCTCGACGCGCTGCGCGGATCGCCGTGTCGCCCACGCGAGCAGCAGGAGCGAGGCGACGCCCCACGGCGCGATGTAATAGACGACGCGGTAGGCCATGAGCGCGGCCGCCGCCACGCTCTTCGGGATCGGCAGCTTCGCGATCCACACCGCATCGCTCGCCCCGAAACCGCCGGGAATCAGGCTCGCCAGCCCGAGCGCCTGTCCCTGAAAGAACGCCGACACGACGGACGAAAGCGCGGCGAGCGACCCCGTCGCCTTCACGCACGCGACGAACACGAACACCGCGAGCAGCCAGTCCAGCCATCCGACGATCCCGAGCTCCAGCGTCCGCGCCGAGGCGGCCGCGAGCTCGGAGAGCCGTTCGATACGGCCCGCGATTGCGCGGCTCAACCACGCGGCGAACAGCACGAGCGCGAGCGCGGCCACGGAAATGGCGGCAAATGGCGCCTGGCCGACGATGAACACCGCCGCCGTCCAGCCCGCGAGGCCGGAGACGAAGGCGATCGTGACGGTCAGGATGCCGGCGTGGAGGTCCTGCAGCCGATCGACCGACTGACGGTAGAGCCAGAAACGAATCGCAGGTCCTGCCAGAGGGCCAAGCGTCAGGAAATTGCTCCATGCGAACGAAACGGCGCCGTACCGCCACCGCTCGCCGATCGTCGCGCGCGTCTTCCGGAACGCGATGACGTCGTAGAGCCCCATGATGCCGACGTTCGCGGCGGTCAGGCCCGCCGCAATCGCGACCCACCGCAGGTCGAGCGCGTGCAGCGCGGCCCGCACGTCGCGCGTGTGAATGTCGCGCAGCGTGTGCCACGAGAGGATGAACACGATGACGAACAGCGCGAAGGGCCACAGGCGCACGGCGTGCCCCAGGAGCCAGACGCCTGCACTCTGCACGCGCGGGTAGAGGCGCCGCGTCACGGGTGCGCCTCCCGGATCCACGCGAGCGCGTCGAAATATGCGGTGCGCACCTCTGCGCGCCGATCCGTGAATCGATGGTTGCTGGCGTTGATCAGCACCAGCTTCCGCGGCGGACGCGCGACCGATTCGTAGCGGCGGTAGTCCTGCTCGCTGACGTATTCGTCCTTCGTCGACTGGATCATCACCAGCGGCACCGGCGACACGCCGGCGAGAAAGTCCGTCGCGGTGAACGACGGTTCTTCCGGATCGCGCTTCGTGATCCAGGAAGCGGCGTCGGTCCATCGCCACGCGAGCTCCGCCGTCGGCGGAAGCCCGATCGCGATCACGCCGTCGATCCAGTCGTGGTTCTTCGGATCCGCGGCAGCCAGGACGGCGAGCCCGGCGCCTTCGGAGACGCCTGAGACGATGACCGGGCGCACGAGCAGGCCACTGCGCTTCAGAAGGTCCGACAGATCGCGATAGTCCTGCGGCACGTCGTGGACGCCGAGATGGTTCTGTCGATCCGTGAAGGCGGCGAGGTACTGGCGCACGTTGATGCCGACGACGCGATAGCCCTGCGCCGAGAGATCCTCCGCCATCGACACGCCCAGGCCGACCCAGCCGACATCGCCGCTGCCCATCAGGACCGTGCCTTTCGGGGCGGAGGAGGGATCGTAGACGGTCAACGTCAGGTCGCGGCCGCGCAGCGGCCATTCGACCTTCCGCGTTCCGGACGCCTGCGCCGGAACGGCAACTGAGAGGATGACGAGCGCGAGGAAAAGGTATCTATGCATCTCGGGCCGTGTCCACGGCCGGACGGCTTGGGGGGAAGTCCAGTTTACCGCTGGATTGAAGGATTCGTTAACTTTCGCGGGCTGTTTTGCGTATTAGGTGCTGAACGCCATGCTCAAGGACCTGCGCTTCGCGCTGCATCTGATCGTGAAGGACCGCTGGTACACGGCGGTGGCCGTGACGGCGCTCGCGCTCGGGATCGGCGTGAACGCCACGGTGTTCACGCTCGTCAATGCCGTGCTGATCAGGGGTCTGCCGTTCCACGACTCGGCCAGCCTCTACATGCTCACGCCGCGAAGTCCGAACGGGCGCGGCGGGGGCGTGTCGTGGCCCGATCTCGAAGACTGGCGCGCCCAGGGGAAGAGCTTCGCTGGCCTCGGCGCGTTCTCGCGCGACGAGTTCAACCTCAGCGACGATCGCGCCGCGCCGCAGCAGGCGCGCGGCGCGCGCATCAGCACCAACACGTTCGCGCTGTTGCAGCAGCCGCCGCTGCTCGGGCGCGACTTCTCGGCCGGCGAAGACAAGCGCGGCGCGGACAGCGTCGCGACCATCAGCTACACGCTGTGGACGACACGCTACGCGTCCGACGCGAAGATTGTCGGTCAAAGCGTCCGAATCGATGGCAAGCCCGCAACCGTCGTCGGCGTGATGCCCGATGGAATGCTGTTCCCGACGGACACCGAAGTGTGGGTGCCGGCCGCACCAGGCAAGGACCAGGAAGCGCGGAGCGCGAAGTACCTCGAAGTGTTCGGGAGGATGCGTCCCGGTGTGCGCAGGCCGCAGGCCCAGGCGGAGTTCAACGCGATCGCGCAGCGCCTCGCAGCGTCGTATCCGGAAACGAACAAGGACTTCCCCATCGTTGCCGTCGAGACGTTCAACGAGCGTTTCAACGGGGGCCAGATCCGCGTGGTCTTCCTCTCGATGATGGGCGCGGTCGGCTTCGTCCTGCTGATCGCGTGCGCGAACGTGGCCAATCTGCTGCTTTCGCGCTCCATCCATCGCGTCCGCGAGATCGCGGTGCGCCTCGCGCTCGGCGCGACTCGCTGGCGCATCGTCCGGCAATTGCTGATCGAAAGCGTGCTCCTCGGCGTCATCGGCGGCGTGCTGGGCCTCGGTCTCGCTGTCGCGGGCGTGCGCCTGTTCGACAACGCGGTGGCCAACACGGGCAAGCCGTACTGGATCCAGTTCACGATGGACTACCGCGTGTTCGTCTTCCTTGCGGCGATCTGCGTGCTCACAGGCATCCTCTTCGGGCTTGCGCCGGCGCTCCAGGTCACCCGCACGAACGTGAACGAAATCCTGAAGGAAGGCGGCCGCGGAACGGCGGGCGGCGTGCGCGCGCGCTGGTTGAGCGGCACGATGGTCGTCCTGGAGCTGGCGCTCACGCTGGTGCTGCTCGTGGGCGCGGGGCTGATGATCCGCAGCTTCCTCAAGCTCTACACGATCGATTTGGGAATCAGGACGGAACACCTGATGACGATGAGGATGCAGCTCGCGGAGGCGAAGTATCCGACGCCGGACGCGCGACGCGCCTTCTTCGATCGATTGGCGCCGCGGCTCGCGTCGCTGCCCGGCGCGGAGTCGGTTGCGCTGGCGACGAGCGTCCCGCCCTTCGGCGGCCCGCGACGAGGCCTGGACATCGAAGGCCGTCCCGTCCGCAAGGCGGACGAGCAAGCGCCCGAGGTCCTCGTGGCAACCGTCAGCCCGTCCTTCTTCGACACCGTGGGCGTGCAGCTCCGGCGCGGGCGCGGGTTCAGCGACACCGACGGCGCCCCGGGCTCCGAAACGATCATCGTCAACGAGAAGCTCGCCGCGCAGCTCTTCCCTGGCGAGGATCCCATCGGCCGGCGCATCAAGTTCGCGGACCGGCCGAAGGTGCCTGGTCAGCCTCAGCCAGCGGCGCAAGCGTGGCGGACGATCGTCGGCATCAGTCCGTCCCTGCGGCATGCGAACCGGCAAGCGACGGAGCCGCCGGCCGCCGTTTACGTCCCATATCGACAGGATGCTCCGCAGGGGTTGATGCTGCTCGTCCGCAGCCGTCTCGAGCCGGGCGCCATCATGAACGCGGTGCGCCGCGAAGTGCAGGCCATCGATCCCGACCAGCCGGTCTTCACGGTCGAGACGATGGACGAAACGCTGCGGCAGTTGCGTTGGCCGTATCGCGTGTTCGGCACCCTGTTCGCGATCTTCGCGATCGTCGCGCTCGTCATGTCGGCCGTCGGCCTCTACGCCGTGATGGCGTACTCGGTCACGCAGCGCACGACGGAGATCGGCGTCCGCATGGCGCTCGGTGCGGACGGCCGCAACGTCTCGTGGCTGATTCTGAGGCGCGGACTCCTCCAGCTCGCGCTGGGGCTGACGCTCGGCCTGGCGGGCGCATTCGGCGTGAGCCGCGTGCTCCGAACGCTGCTCGTTCAGGTGACGCCGACCGATCCCGTGACGTTCGTCACGATTACCGTGATCCTGACGTCGGTCGCGATTGCGGCCTGCCTGCTGCCGGCCCGCCGCGCGACGCGCGTCGATCCGCTCGTCGCGCTCCGGGCGGAGTAACCCCGCTATACTGCGGCGCATGCTGCGCCACGCCGCTGTCGGGCTCGGTCTGCTGCTGCTCGTCCCCTTCCCGACCTCCGCACAGCGTGCGCAGACCGTGCGCGCGGCCGACTACTTCCCCGCGCGATGGGACTGGCAGCACCGCAGCGCAAAGGATGTCGGAATGCTGGCCACCGCCGTCGACGACGCCGTGCGGTTCGCCGTCGCGAGCGAAACGCCATCCACGAAGGATCTCGCGATCAATCTCGCCACTTCTTTCGGCGCGCGAGAGCCGTTCGACGCGCCGATCGGACCTGTGAAGCCACGCGGCCCTGCGAGCGGCCTCGTCACGCGTCACGGCTACATCGTCGCGGAATGGGGAGAGCCGGCGCGCGTCGACATGACGTTCAGCGTGACGAAGACGTTCCTGTCCACCGTCGTCGGGCTTGCGTGGGCTCGCGGTCTCATCCACGACGTAAAGGACTACACGCGCGATTACATGCCGCCTGGCGTGGACCTGTTCGAGGCGCCGCACAACCAGAAGATCACGTGGGACGACCTGCTGCGCCAGACGAGCGATTGGCAGGGCACGCTGTGGGGAAAGCCGGACTGGGCGGATCGGCCCGAGGGCGACAAGCCGTCGGCGTGGCCGAATCGCACGCTGTGGGATCCGGGCACGCACTACAAGTACAACGACGTCCGCGTGAACGTGCTGGCCCTCGCGGCGCTGCACGTCTGGCGCCGCCCGCTCCCCGAGGTTCTCCGCGAGTACGTGATGGAGCCGATTGGCGCCTCGTCGACGTGGCGATGGTACGGCTACGACAACTCGTGGGTCGAGATCGACGGCCAGCGCATGCAGTCGATGACGGGCGGGGGCCACTGGGGCGGCGGCATGTTCATCAATGCGTACGACATGGCGCGCTTCGGCTACCTGTTCCTCCGCAACGGCCGCTGGGGCGACCGGGAAATCGTCCCTCCCAAATGGATTCAGATGGCGCGCACGCCGGGCCCGGCGAATCCGGATTACGGGTTCTGCAACTGGTTCCTCAACCCCCGGCGCGCGTCGTTGCCGTCAGCGCCCGAATCGAGCGTCACGTTTCGCGGCAATGGTCAGAACATCATCTACGTCGACTGGGACCACGACATCGTCGCCGTCGTGCGGTGGATCGGCACCGATGCGCAGGTCGACGAGTTCATTCGCCGGATGCTGGTGGGGATCGACGGTTAACGGAAGGGAGAAGCTGAAGAGGACCGAGGGGGGTTCTGTCGCCGAATGGATGGGACCGCGTGCGAGCCCGAGCGTAATGCCCGGTGCCGCGCGGCGCGTCTGCGGCAGAACCCCACCGGCCGTGCTTAGTCCGGCGGTACTTCCACGAATGCCTCCTTACGAAGGCGACCTGAGGCCAGCATGCGCCTCTGGCCCGGGCAAGTCAAGCGCTGATGCCTACTCGCTCGGCGCGCCGCACGTGTTCACCGGAATCGCAGGAATCGCCGAGAGATATTCGTACAGCGCGCGAAGATCCCTGTCGGTCATCGACTGATAGACGGGCCACGGCATGACCTGGAGGACCTGGCCGGGATGATCCGGATCCTCGCCGGTCCGCATCACGTGGCGGAACTGGCTGAAGGTGAGGCCCGCGGGCTTGTCGTCCTCCCACGGTGTGATGTCGCGCGACACGAACGGACCGAACTCCTGCCCCCCCGCGAGATAGCACGCAAGGTTGATCTGCTTCGGCGCGCCGAGAAACGCGTACGGGTCGCTCGTGTAGGGCGGCGCCGTGTGGCAATCGTTGCAGCCGCCGACGGCGTTCACCAGATAGCTGCCCAGACCGACGAGCGCCGGATTGCGACCCTTCAGATCGAGCTTGATTCCCTGCTGTTGCGCGTAGCCGAAGCCGATCCGGATTCTCGACGCTTCCCCTGCGACGCCCTGCTGGCGTCCGTCGCGATCCTGCGATGCGGCCAGCACCGCCCCGCCGAGACACGCCGCAAACACACCTGTACACACCCACACGAGCTTCGTCTGCATTTGAGCACCTCCGTGTTGTCGTCATACGCCCGCATGCCGGGGGCCGGGCAGGAGCATCCGTTCTTGATATCACGCCGAGGCGCGATCTGCACATCCTTCTTGCGCCTGGTTGCGACGGCGTGTCTCTCGTGCTACGGTCGCGCCCATCATGGACGACGTGTCACGACGATCCTTTCTCGTCTCCGCCGCGGCGATCGCGACGGCGCCGCTCTCGACGGTGCATGCGCGGGCGGCGCTCCCGGCAGCCGACGTCATTCAGCGCATCAAGGATCATGTTGGCGTGCCCTGGCGCACCGAGACCGTCGACAGGATCATTGCCGGCTCGCCGCAGACGGCCGTCAAGGGCATCGCGACGACGATGATGTCGACCATGGATGTCGTGCAGCGCGCCGCGAGCTCCGGCGGAACATGATCGTCACGCACGAGCCGACGTTCTACTCGCATCAGGACGGAGTGGATCAACTGAAGGACGATCCCGCATATCGATTCAAGGACGCGTTCATTCGCGACCACGACATCGTCATCTTCCGCTTCCACGATCACTGGCACGCGCGGCGGCCCGACGGGATTGCCACCGGCATGATGCAGGCGCTTGGATGGGAGAAATACGCGAGCCCTGACAACCCGCGCCGATTCACGCTGCCGCCGACGACCCTCGGCGACCTCGCGCGCGAGATGCAGTCCCGGCTGCAGGTGCGCACGATGCGGGTTGTCGGCGACGCCGCGCTGCCTGTCACGCACGTCGCGGCGAGCTGGGGGTATTTCACGTTCACGCCGGCCAATACGCCGCTCGCCCGTCCCGACGTCGACGTCTTCGTCGTCGGCGAAACGCGCGAGTGGGAGACGGTCGAGCACGCGCAGGATCTGATTGCCTCGGGCGCCAGGAAAGGGCTCATCGTCCTCGGCCATGTCGTGTCGGAGCAGGCCGGAATGAAATACTGCGCCGACTGGCTGAAAGGCTTCGTGACCGAGGTGCCGATCGACTTCGTCCCGGCGGCAGAGCCGTTCTGGCGTCCCTGAACTAGGCCGCCGCGTCGGCCACGATCTCGTACGAGCGCACCCGCGCGGCGTGATCGTAGATGTGCGACACGACGATCAGCTCGTCTGGCTGCATGCGATCGACGAACGCGCGCATGTCGCGGCGGGTCGTGTCGAGCGAGCCGACGAACGAGACCGACTGGATTCCTTCCACGCTGCGCGGGTCGAACGGCACGACGTCCTTCTCCCACTCGTGGCTCGGCGGCGGCAGCGCGATCGGCATGCCCGCGCGAAGGCTCGCGAACGCCTGCCGTCCTGACGTCGCAAGCAATCGAGCCTGGTCGTCCGTGTCCGCGGCAACGGCGTTCACGCCGAGAATCACGTACGGCTCACGATTCTCGGCTGACGGCTTGAAGCGCGATCGATAGAGCTCCACCGCGCGCGTCATCTCCATCGCGGCGAAGTGCGAGGCGAAGGCGAACGGCAGGCCGAACACGGCCGCCACCTGTGCGCCGAAAAGGCTGGAGCCAAGGATGAAGAGCGGGATCGAGAGTCCGGCGCCGGGCACGGCCCGGACCGGCTGCCCCTCCTGCGGGTGGAAGTAGGACATCAACTCGAGGACGTCCTGCGGGAACCCGTCGGGATCGGAGGCCAGCGTGCGCCGCAGTGCGCGTGCGGTCGTCGGATCGGTTCCTGGCGCGCGCCCGAGCCCGAGATCGATGCGGCCGGGGAACAGCGACTCGAGCGTACCGAACTGCTCCGCGACGATGAGCGGCGCGTGATTCGGGAGCATGATGCCGCCTGCGCCCACCCGAATCGTCTGCGTCGCCGCGGCGACGTGCGCGATCACGATCACCGTCGCCGCGCTCGCGATCCCCGGCATGTTGTGATGCTCCGCAACCCAGAAGCGGCGGTAGCCGAGACGCTCGGTCTGCTGCGCGAGGTCCCGCGAGTGCCGCAGCGCAGCCGCGGCGTCGCTCCCCTGCGTGATGGGCGACAGATCCAGAACCGACAGGGCGATCCGGCTCACCTCGTCTCCACGACCGGAAGCTCCACGGCGCTCGCTTTCTCCGGCGCGTGATAGATCCGCTGCACGGCGCGCTTGTAGTCCTCCGGCTTCGCCCAGAAGATGTTCGGCACGAACGACTGCGGGTTGCGATCGTAGAGCGGGAACCACGACGACTGGATCTGCACCATGATGCGATGCCCCGGCAGGAAGACGTGATTCGCCGTGGGCAGCGCGAACCGGTACTGAAGCGGCGCGTCGGGCGTGATGGCCTTCGCTGTCTCGAAGCCCTCGCGGTACCGCCCTCGGAAGATGTCCGCGGACACCATGAGCTGATAGCCGCCGAGCGGCGCCTGGCCCGCGACTTCGTCCGGGTAGACGTCGATCAGCTTGACCACCCAGTCCGCATCGGTGCCGCTGGTCGATGCGATCAGATTGGCGATCGGCTGCCCGCTGATCTTGATTGGCGCCTTCAGCACGTCCGATCTGAACGCGAGCACGTCCTGACGGCCGGAGGCCTCGCGCTGATCGTCGACGAGCCACTGCGACCACGTGAGCGGCGGTTCGTACCCGATGGGCTGAATCGGGCGCGCGCGGAACGGCACCGGCTTCGCCGGGTCCGACACGTACTCGTCGAATGCGGCGCTGCCGCTCGCAGGCGCCGAGAAGGTCGTCGTGAGGCCGGCCGCGAGGTACAACGGCTTTGGCTGCAGCGCGCAGCCGTTCTCGCACCCTGACGGCCAGGCCTGGAGGCGGCGCCACGTGTTCGTGCCGGTCTCGAATGCCGTGACCGGCGCCACCTGCATCGCGGGCGCATCATCCTTCAGATAGTGCGCGAGAAACGGCGCGAGCACCTGCTGCCGGAAGTAGGCACCGGTATCGCTGCCGAACTTCAGCGGCCCGAGACTGCTCGCGTCCTCGATCTCCTGCCCGTGGTGCCACGGCCCGAGCACCAGAAACACCTTGTCGTTGGCCGTGTCCTTCGGCTCGATCGCCTTGTAGACCGCAATCGCCCCGTAGATGTCCTCCTGATCCCACAAGCTGTGGACGAGCATGACCGGCACTTTCAGCGGCTCCTTCGCGAGCAGCTTGTCGACCGCCTGCTCCTTCCAGAACGCGTCGTAGCTCGGATGCTCGAGGATCTTCCACCAGAACCCGATCTGCTCCAGGCCATGGCGGCGGCCCAGCTCACCAGCGGATCCCGCGGACATGTACACGTCGTAGTCGTCGAAATGGCCGCTCCACCAGCGCTCCTCGTTGCGGGCGCTCGCGATCTGCTCGTAGATGTACGGCATGCCCTGCTCGCGGAACGCACCGTTGTGGAACCAGTCGTCTCCCATCCAGCCGTCCACCATGGGATTCATCGGCACGGAGACCTTCAGCGCCGGATGCGGATTGAACAACGCCATCAGCGGCAGGAATCCGTCGTACGAAATCCCGATGATCCCGACCTTCCCGTTGCTCTCGGGGGTGTTTTTCACGAGCCAGTCGATCGTGTCGTACGTATCCGTCGCGTGATCGACGGTGGTGGGATTCAGCGGCCCGCGCAGCGGCCGGTTCATCACGTAATCGCCTTCCGAACCGTACTTGCCGCGGACGTCCTGGACGACGCGGATGTAGCCGCCTTCGACGATCACGTCCGTCGCGTTGTCGTAGCCGTACAAGGTCGGGCCGAGATGCGTGCTGTTCGCGTGGGTCGTCAACGCGTCGGCGTTGTACGGCGTTCGCGTGAGGAGGATTGGCGCGTGCTGCGCGCCTTTGGGCACGAGGATTACCGTGTGCAGCTTCACGCCGTCGCGCATCGGGATCATCTCGATGCGGCGGGCGTAATCGAAGCTGGCCGTCACCGGCGTGAAGT
This sequence comes from Acidobacteriota bacterium, assembly GCA_046735335.1. Taxonomy (GTDB): domain Bacteria; phylum Acidobacteriota; class Vicinamibacteria; order Vicinamibacterales; family 2-12-FULL-66-21; genus JBKPQB01. The sequence continues at coordinate 31,874 of JBKPTE010000072.1, forward strand.
GCGCCGGACGTTCGTTCGGGAGCCCCTGCGGCGGCGCCTGCGCGTGGAGCGCCGGAAGCGCGGCGCAGAGGGCGGCGGCGGCGCCGAACGCGAGCCATCGCACTAAATGAAGCCGATCGCGAATCATGGATCCTTCTCCTTGCAGCTTGCGGCCGCACGATTGTTCGCAGAAACCCGCAGTTTGTGCAACTCGCCCCGTCGTCACGCGTTGCGGATTCTTCACACTGCCGCGCGTACATGCGTGCCGACGGCGCCGATTCAGGCGGCATTGTCTTCGGCATGCTCTTCGCTCAACGCGCTAGAATGAGCGCATGCCTGGGAGCGACGACATGAAGGTCGCGGCGCCCCGCGTGAAGCTCACGTACGAAGACTTGCTGCAGTTTCCCGACGATGGGAAGCGGCACGAGCTGATCGACGGGGAGCACTACGTGACGCCGTGCCCGAATACGAAGCATCAGGTGGTGTCGGGCAACATTTTCTTTCTGCTTCGGAGCTGGCTCGAACACCATCCGGTCGGACGGATCTTCTACGCGCCGTTCGACATCGTGTTCACCAACTTCGACGTCGTCGAGCCCGATCTACTCTACATGTCGAACGAGCGCGCGACGACGGTCCTGACGGAGAAGCATGTGACGGGGGCACCGGAGATCGTCGTCGAAATTGGCTCGCCGGGCACGCGGAAGCGGGACGAGACGATCAAGAAGCGCCTGTACGAACGTTCGGGTGTCGCCGAGTACTGGGTCGTCGATCCCGTTCTGGACGTGATCCGCGTGTATCGCAGTCGAGATGGGAAGTACGATCGGCCGATCGAGTTATCGGCCGAGACAGGCGATGCGCTGACGACGGCGCTCCTGCCCGGTCTCGAAATCCCGCTTGCGCGCGTATTCGCCGTGTAGCCGTCCGAAACACGCGCGTCACCGTGCCGACCTTTCTGTTCTGTTTCGCACATCCTGACGACGAGAGCTTCGCGTGCGCTGGAACCGTGATGAAGCACGCGGAGCGCGGCGTCAGGAGCGTGCTGATCACCGCAACGCGCGGCCAGCGTGGCAGCGCCGGTGATCCTCCGCTCTGCTCGATCGAGGAGCTGCCGGCGTTGAGAGAGCAGGAACTGCGGGACGCGGCAGCGATTATCGGATTCGACGAGCTGCACGTGCTGGATTACGAAGACCAGCGCCTCGGGGAAGCCGCGCGCGCGGAGATTCAACCGGTCCTCGTGGGGCACATCCGCCGCCTGCAGCCCGCGATCGTGTTCACGTTCGATCCCGACGGCGTAAACCGTCATCCGGATCACGTCGCAATCAGCCGCTTCACGACAGATGCGGTCGCCGCTGCGGCTGATGCACGATTTAATCCCGAGACTGGTCCGGCGTGCTCGGTTCCGCGCGTGCTGTGGACGCCGCCGATCACACCGTGGGATGCCGCGCTTCACGACAGCCTCGACGAGATTCCGGGCTGCGACTACGTAATAGACGTGTCGCAATTTTGTGACCGGCGCGTCGCCGCTCTGCGCGCGCACCGCACGCAACACATGTCTATCAACCGGTGCTTTTTCAGCCGGGCGAACGTGGACGGCATACTTGCACGCGAGGTCTGGAGAGAGGCTAGGGGGATTGCGATCCCAGTCCGGCCCCTCCACGATATCCTCGCGGGTCTGCGGCAAACCGATTAGAATCCGCTGAAAAGACACAAGGAGACGCCCATGATCAAGGTAGGGTTCCTCACGCTGGCTCTGGCTGCCAGTGTCGCGACCGCAGGCGCCACGCAGACCGGTTCGTCCACTCCGCAGGGCAAAAAGCCAAAGCCGAATGCCGCCCCCTCATCGGCACAGCACGTCGCGGTGGACGCCGATTCGATCAAGTGGGGACCTGGGCCTGCGTCGCTGCCGCCTGGCGCGCAGATGGCGGTGCTCGACGGCGATCCGGGGAAGGCCGACCCCTTCGTCATCCGCGCCAAGCTCCCGGATGGGTATCGCGTAGGGCCGCACTTCCATCCGACCGCCGAGAACGTGACGGTGGTGTCCGGCACGTTTCTGGTCGGGATGGGCGACACGTTTTCGGAATCATCGATGAAGACGCTCGGGACGGGCGGATTTGCGAAAATGCCCAAGGGCATGCACCACTACGCCATGACGAAAGGCGAGACGGTCATTCAGGTGCACGGCGTCGGTCCGTTCGCCATCACATACGTGAACCCGAACGACGACCCGCGGAACAAGGCGAAGACATCGACGAAGTAGCGGCGAGCGCGAGCGGGCGTTTGGCAGAGTAGCGTCCATGCCCTGCGGGTGCCCGCTCTTCGTGTGCCCTTGCACCGCTCTATGCGGCGCAGCGTCCTGCCCAACAGACAACTGACGCCCTACTCCAACCTCGAACCTCGAACCTCGAACCTCCAACTTCCAACCTCCAACCTCCAACCTCCAACCTCCAACCTCCGCTCGTGACCTTCTCCCGCCGTCAACTCCGCCTTCGCGTGCTCGAAACGCTCGAGCGCCGCGCGAAAGGATTCCGAGGGCACGAGGGCGTCTGGCCGTTCCGCATCCCGCACGAGCCGCTCGCAGTCGATGCACTGATCGAGGAGGCATTGGGCGATGAAGAAGGGCGAATCGACGTGCAGGACCTGCGGTCCCGGACCGTGGTCCGAATGGAGTGGACGGAGAGCGGCCACGCCTGGGAAGCGTGGACGATCTCGCTGCCCTCGGGAATCCTGATCTACTGCGATGACGACGGGGAAGAGGCGCGCGTGCTGGCGTCCGTGCGGCGCGGCAGCGCCGTCGAGGCGGACGGCTTCTTTCTCGAGCTGCTGGCGGAGACGCACGGGCACGCGTTCGGCATCGAGATGGCCGGCGACGTGCCGGATCGGCTCAGAACATCGATCGCGGACCGCGAGTTCCTGACGGACGTGTTCCTCGAGTTGTTCGAGGACACCGAGGCCGAGCCGCTCCTCCGCGAGATGACCGCTGGCGCGCACGGCGATTTCCGCGGGCACGTCGAGGCGTGGCTTTCGTCGGCGCTCGCCACCCAGCCGTCGTCTCGCTCGCCAAAGCGGCAGCCGCGCCGCCGCGAGCAGGAGCGGTTTGGCGGGTGAATCGGCCATAATCATCGCGCTCATGCGATGCCGCACCTGACCGCCGCGCAGTGGGCGCTGGCCATGGCCGGCGCGTTCTGCCTCGGCGTCGCCAAGGCGGGCCTGACCGGCCTCAGCCTCCTGCAGGTTGCCATCTTTGCCGTGCTCTTCGGCGCACGCGCGTCGACCGGCGTCGTGCTCCCGATGCTGATCGTCGGCGACGTCTGCGCGGTGCTGGCGTATCACCAGCACACGCAGTGGAAGCATGTCCGGCGCATGCTGCCGCCCGCGTGCATCGGCGTGGTGCTCGGTGCGCTGAGCATGGGCCAGATCAGCGACCGCGTCTACCGGCCGCTCATTGGCTGGATCATCCTCGCTCTCTCGGTCCTGCAGTTCGTTCGGATGCTGCGGCCGCACTGGTTCGAGACCGTCCCACACTCGCGCGTCTTCGTGTGGACGATGGGGCTCTTCGTCGGCATCACGACGATGATGGCGAACGCGGCGGGCCCGCCGTTCTCCATCTACTGCCTGGCGCTGGCGCTGCCCAAGATGGAAATCGTCGGCACGATCGCGTGGTTCTTCTTCATCATCAATGCGTATAAAGTCCCTTTCAGCTATGCGCTGGGCCTGATCGGCAGGAGCTCGCTGACGCTGAACGCGGCGCTCGTGCCGGCGGTAGTCACGGGCGTGCTGTGCGGCCGCTGGCTCGTGCGGCGGCTTCCGCAGCGCGTGTTCGATCTCCTGCTGCTTGGCTTCGCGGCGCTTGCGGCGCTGCGCTTGATTGGGGGGTTATGACGGGCGCCTCGAGGATCGTGCGGGGTGCAAAGGAGACGCGGCCAGGCGGCCCTGAAAGGACCGCCCTACGATCGTGGCCCGCGACCGATGAGATGCTGGTCGTACCCCGCGCGGACGAGCTCGGTATACGCGTCCCACACGTCGGGCGGAATCTCCTGCGGGATCTGGAATCCCCTCTCGGGATATTCGCGCACGCGCTGCAGGTCGCCGACCATGATGCCGACGACATCGTCGGGCGTCAGCGCGTCGTTCGAGTACGCCGCAAGATAGTCGTCGAACCCGACGCGCGGCGACGTGACGATCACGTCCTTCTCGGGCCAGAGCTTGCGGAAGGTCGCATAGCTGCGCCGTTCCATGTACGGCTTCTGGACGACGATGAACGTGTGCGGATCGAGGCGTCGATCCTGCAGCAGTTGCTTCGTGAACAGGATGTTCTGGCCGGTGTTGGTCGACCCGTTCTCGATCAGGATCCGATCCGCGGGAACGCCCATCTCCTTCGCCACGCGAGCGAACTGATCGGCCTCCGGTTCCTGCCAGAGTTGACGCGTGATGCCGCCGAGCCCGCCCGAGAAGATGAGGAGCGGCGCCCAGCCGTCCAAAAAAAGGCGCGCGCCCGTCTCGGCGACCCGCATGTCGTGGCTGCACAGGACGAGAATCGCGTCCGCCTTCCGCAGCCGATGATGCAACTGATGGTAGTGCCAGATTTTTTCTGCGAGTGCCCGGATGCGTGGCTCCATCATCTCAGCGAATGCGGAAAGATTCCATCAGCTCGATGCGCGTTCCGTCGGGGTCGTACAGATTGAGCTGCCACCGGCCGTTCACGCCGACGTTCGGCGGTCCCGGCAGCGCGCCCCTGGCGTCGCCCGCACGACGCGCGGCCTCCTCGAAGGCGGCCTGAATATCGGGCACGATCAGACACAAATGATGCATCGTGCCGAGCCGAGCGCGATCCGGAGGCGTCGTCGTCAGCATGTATTCGAGGTATTCGGTTCCGTCCGGCACCCGCATGTTCACCCATTGCGTGACGCCCTCGGGACGGCCGCCGCGCCAGATCTCGGAGAAGCCCAGCGCGTCGCGATAGAACGCGTGGGCTGCCGCCTCGTCTTTCACCGTGAGTCCGGCGTGCAGCAGACGGGTCGAGAGCGCGCGCGAAGCCGCGTCCGGCGTCGCACGCGCGGGGGGCCAGCTCACTTCGACGAACTCGAGCGTGTGGCCGTCGGGATCGACCACACGGATCGCGGCTGACTCGTCCCCTCCGCTCGTCTCGACACGCAGGCCGCGCGACGACAGGCCGCCGGCAAGCGCCTTCAGGTCCGGTGTCTCGAACGCGACATGCGAGAGCCGCTCGTCCTCGCCCGGCCGGAGCATCGGCTCGAGAACGATACGCTGCCGTGCTCCAACCGCGAAGACGATCCTGCCGTCCGCACTTTCGATCTCGCGGAGTCCGAGCACGCCGCCATAGAAATGACGCGCGGCGTCCGCGTTACTGACGCGGAGCGCGATATGGCTGATGCCTGTGATTCGCGGACGCGCCGATCGTTCCGTCTGAATCGGATCCGCGGCGCCCGAGAGCGCGGCCAGGCATACCGTGACGAACAGGGCGGAGATCGCCGCATGGAGCGCCGTGCTGGAGCTGGGAAGGTGCATAGTAAAATTGTGACATGCCGTTGACGGTGGCCGTCCGGCTCGGGTTGAGCGCGCTGCGCCGGAATCTTACCCGTACGCTGCTCACGATGCTCGCCGTGATGATTGGCGTCGCCGCCGTCATCGCGATCGTCGGGCTGGGCACCGGGGCCAAGCAGACCATCGAAGATCGGATCACGTCGGCCGGCGCGAACATGGTCATCGTGCGTGCCGGCAATCGCACGATTGGCGGCGTCAGGCTCGGCATGGGATCCTCGAGCAAGCTGACCGCTGAGGACGCGGACGCCATTCGGCGGTTGAAGGACGTGCTCTACGTCTCTCCAGGGCTGGGCACACGTCAGCAGGTCGTCGGCGACGGCGAGAACTGGTCCACGTCGGTCGAAGGCTGCGGCGCGGAGATGCCGCTCATCCGGAACTGGGAACTGAGCGCCGGGTCCTTCTTCCGCGTCGAAGACGTGCAGAACGCGCGCAAGGTGGCCGTCCTCGGGGCTGTGGTCCGCGACATGGTGTTCGGTCCGGGGGCGAACGCCATCGGCCAGTACGTGCGCATCGGGAAGGTGCCCTTCCGCGTCGTCGGCGTGCTGACGCGCCATGGGGACACATCTGCCGGTCAGGATCAGGACGACACGATCTACGTCCCGTACACCACCGTTCAAAAGCGCTTGATGGGTGTGACCTACCTCGATCGGATTACCCTCAGCGCCTCGTCCCCGGACCTCGTCTCGCAAGTCACCGATCGTACGACCAGCCTGCTGCACGTGCGCCACGGGATCGGACCGGACGCTCCGGACGATTTTCGCGTGCGCAACCTGCAGGAGATCGCCGAGCTCCGCAGCGCCGGCGCCGCGACGATGACATGGCTCCTGACGGGCATCGCGGCGGTCTCGCTGATCGTCGGCGGGATCGGGATCATGAACATCATGCTCGTTGCCGTCACCGAGCGCACGCGCGAGATCGGCATCCGGACCGCGATCGGCGCGCGTCAGCGCGATGTGATGCTGCAGTTCCTGGTCGAAGCCGCGTTGATGAGCGCAGGCGGCGGCCTCCTTGGCGTCATGCTCGGGATCGGCGTCGCTCACGGCACCACCGCATGGTTCGGGTGGCCCACGAGCGTCCCGTTCTCGGCTGTCGTCATTGCGTTCGCCTGCGCCGCCGCCATCGGGATCGCGTTCGGCTTCCTGCCCGCGCGCCGCGCGGCGAGTCTGGATCCCATCGACGCGCTCCGATTCGAGTAGTGAGGCGGTGATGCCGGGTCTAAGAGACCCGGCCTACTGACTTCCAACCTGTAGTGATGCCGGGTCTAAGAGACCCGGCCTGCTGACTTCCAACCTGTAGGCCGGGTCTCTCAGACCCGGCTGACTGACTTCCAACCTGTAGGCCGGGTCTCTCAGACCCGGCTCGCCACGACGTGTTCGATCTCGCGGTACTCGCGCCAGTGGCGGACGCTGACGGACAGGAACCCGGCGGCCGGAATCGCCAGGATCACTCCCGGCGCTCCCGCGACGACGGCGCCCGTCCAGATCGTCAGGATCACCGCGGCAGTCGAGAGATGCATGCCGCGGCGGATGAGACGGGGATAGACGAAGTAGTCCTGCGCGAAGCGAAGCGCTGCCAGGAACACAATCCCGGGAAGGAGCTGGTCCCCCGCCTGCGAGGCGACGACGAGAAACGTGGTGATCGGCCCCAGTGCCGGCACCAGCTCCAGGACCCCCGCGAGCACACCGAGCGACACTGCCGAAGGAATCCGGAGCAGCGCGAACCCCGCGACGCACGCGACACCGACGATCAAAGCCGCGGCAACCTGGGCGCGCACGTAGCCGGCGAGCGCGCTGTTCACGTCCCGCAGGTATTCCTCCGCCCGCCACTGCAGATGCCCGCGAGGCAGCACGCGAAGCGCGGAGCGCTGGAACGCCGGCGCGCCGGTGAGCAGGAGGAAGGCGATCACCGGGGCGACCGCGAGCCATCCGGCATACCGCGCCGCCTCGATGCAGCCCGCGAGCGCGCCCCGCGCCTCGCGCTCGAGCGATGCCGCGGCCCGCACGGTAAATGCTGCGCCCGCGAGCTGCACGCCGGGCGGCAGGCGCGCGCGCGCAATGGCACGGTCCAGCGGCGCGATCCTGCCGCCGCTGAACAGGCGATTCACCGACGCGGGCGCCGTCACGTTCACCCAGCGAACGACGTCCTCCTTCGCGAGGCGCCACACGACGGCCCCGGGGACGAAGACTGCGACGTAAACGATCAGGATCGCGACGGCCGCGGACACGGGCCGCTGCCGGCGTCCCCACCGGACGCGTCGCCGGACGACGACGACGGCCGGCGCGAGCAGGTACGCGAAGAAGACGGAGAGAAGGAGGAGGACGCCGGTGCCCTCGATGGCCCGCAGCATGGCGCGTTACGGTACTCTATTCGAGAAATGAGGTGCTGGCGAGCGCATGCTGCGCTTGGCGTCTGGCTCGTGTCCGCAGCGCACGTCCACGCGCAGCAGCCTCGCGAGCTGCGCTGGGCCGGAGATCCCGAAGGCGGAGCCCCGTACGTCGAGGCGGACCCATCCGATCCCGCAAAGCTGGTGGGATTCGACGTCGAGATCGCCGACGTCATCGCGCGCGGGACAGGACGGGTGCCGCGCTTCACGTTCGTCACCTTCACGTCCATCGACCAGTCCGTCGAGCGCGGCGACGCGGACATCGGCCTGAGCGGCATCGAAGACACGCCGGCGCGGCGCGCCGCGATGGCGCCCACGATTCCGTACTACGAATTCCATGAAGTGCTCGCGGTGCGTGACGGCGACGCGGCCGCGCTCCGCACGCTCGCAGACCTCAGGGGGCGGCGCGTCGGCACGCTCGGTGGAACCATCGCGTACGAAATCCTCGTCGACGCGGGACGGCGTTACGGCGTGCAGCCCCTCTCGTACGACGACGACGTGCATCCGTACAGCGATCTGCTGCTGGGGCGAGTCGATGCGGTGCTGCTGGACAACGTGCTCGCGGAACGGCGTCAGCGTGCGATGCCGGGCATGACGATTCAGCCCACCGTCGTCGCCGTGGGGCATTACGTCGGCGTCCTCTCACAGCGCAACGAGGATCTCCGGGCGGCCGCCAACGAAGCGCTTCGCGCCGCCATGCGCGACGGCACGCTCGAGCGGATCTTCAGGAAATGGGGCCTGTGGAACGAGGACCAGCGCACGCTCTATGCCGCGCTCCTCGCCGGGCGGCCGGTGCCTCCGCTCTCCGGAACAGACGCACGGGTGGGAGGCGTCGCATCGATGTCTCGATGGGACGCGGCACGCGAATACCTGCCTTCCCTGCTGCGCGCCGCGGGGGTGACGCTCGTCCTCTCGTGCCTCTCGATGGCCGCCGCGGTCGCCATTGGCGTCCTCATTGCGACCGGCCGGGTGTATGGACCATCGTTCGCGCGCGCCGCGCTGACCGGCTACGTCGAGCTGATGCGCGGCACCCCCATTCTGCTGCAGCTCTTCGTCATCTACTACGGCCTGGCGGCGGCCATCCGGCTGCCCGCGTTCGTCGCGGCGCTCGTCGGCCTGGCGCTGAACTATGCGGCGTACGAAAGCGAGATCTACCGCGGCGCACTCGAGGCGGTGCCGGGCGGACAGCTCGAAGCCGCGCGCACGCTCGGTCTGACGGAGCGTCAGGTCCTGACGCTCGTCCGCGGTCCTCAAGCGTTCCGGCTCGCGCTCGCGCCGATGACCAACGATTTCGTGGCGCTCCTGAAGGACTCGTCGCTCGTGTCCGTGCTCACGGTGATGGAGCTGACGAAGCAGACGCAGGTCTTCGCGACGAATCTTGGAAGCTGGGTGCTCCCGGGGTCGATCTGCGCGGCCCTGTATCTTGCGATGTCGCTGCCGATGGCGGCGGCCGCGAGACGGCTCGAACGCCGATGGAACGAAGCCGGCCAGTGACAGAGGCGGACGGACGTCCTGCGCGCGACGTCTCCGATGTCGTGCTCCGCGTGGAGGACCTGCATCTTCGCCGCGGAGAGCGCCGGATCCTTCGCGGCGTCAGCTTTGACGTCGCGAAGGGATCGGTCGTGGCGCTGATGGGTCCTTCGGGGTCGGGAAAGACGACGATCCTTCGCGTGCTCGCGGCGCTGGAGAGGGTCGATCGGGGGCGCATCGAGATCGACGGCCTCACGATCGGCGGCGGACATGCGCCGTCGCCTGAGACCTTGCGGGCGCTCCGCGCGCGGGTCGGCCTCGTGTTCCAGTTCCATCACTTGTTCGCGCACCTCACGGCCGTCGACAACGTGACGCTCGCGCCGCTGCACGTGCTGCGGCTGCCGCGTGCCGATGCGGAACGGCGTGCGATGGCACTGCTCGCGACGCTCGGCATCGACCATCGGGCGCGCGCGTTTCCGCGCGAGCTCTCCGGCGGCGAGGCGCAGCGCGTCGCCATCGCCCGCGCGCTCGCGATCGATCCGCCGGTGCTGATGATGGACGAGCCAACGGCGTCTCTCGATCCCGAGCGCCGCGACGAATTGGGTGGGTTGCTGCGCGGCCTCGCGTCGCAAGGCCGCGCCATTCTCGTCTCGACGCACGACGAACCGTTCGTGCGCGAGTGGTGCGATGAGCAGGTGCGCCTCAACGAAGGGACGATCTCGTGAGGCCGCCCACATTCACTTCGCGAGCGGGTCCGGCCGGAGCTGGAAGTGCATCACCTTGCTCGTCGTCCCCTTGCCCGTTTCCATGTGGAACGGCGCCCGCGTGCTGACCGTCGTCCACAGGCCGCGGCCCTTCCACCCCGCCCCTGGATTGTCGATCCGTCCGTCCATCCATTTCGTGTAGAAGCCGAGCGGATACGGCACGCGAAGGACGACCCACTTCCCGTCCTTCAGCGCGAGCAGCCCTTCCGAGGCGTTGCCGGTGTCGATGGGCGTGTTCGCGCCGAGGCCGAGCGTGTCGAACTGGTCGACCCACGTGTAGTAGCTCGCTTCCGCACTGCCGGAATCGGTGACGCCCTTCAGCTGCGGGAGCGGCTCGGGATAGAGCGTCCACCCTTCGGGGCAGTGCTGACCGGTTGCCGTCGGGCCGTTCAGCGGCCCCTTGCACTTCCGCCGATCGAAGCTTGCCATGTGGCCGCTCGCGAGCGCGGCCCACACGACGCCATTTCGATCCACGTCCATGCCGCGCGGCGAGAAGCCGTGCACCGGCGCCTTCGGATTCGTGGCCGGCGGCTCGTAGACTTCGACGAGCGCCGTCTCCGGCGGATGGGCGCCGGGACTCAGCCTGAGGATCGCACCGGGGAATCCCAGCACCGATCCCCAGATCGAGCCGTCTGGCGCCGGTGCCACCGCATAGAATCCGCCACCGCCATATCGCTTGTCCTTTGTCGGATCGAGCGGCTGATCAGGTTCGACGTACTCGTCGCGCTTCCCGTTGCCGTTCGTGTCCATGACGAGCGCCGTCCAGCCCTGCGACGCCGCTTCGTCCCCGGTCTGGTCGAACATCTTCGTGTTCAACCAGCCGACCACCGCGCCGCCGCCGCTCGTCCACAACGTGCGGTTCGCGTCCTCGGCGAACATCAGGTGATGCGTGCTGAAGCAGGTGCTGATGTGCGTGAGCTTTCCTGACTTCGGATCGTAGACGGCCAGATGGCGTCCCGCGCGCTGGAGCGGATACAGCTTCGCCGACGGATGCGTCGATCCCGCCTTGCAGTAGTCCGGATTGTCCGGCGGACGTATCGTGGACGTAATCCACACGCGTCCCGTCTCGTCGAACATCGGGTTGTGGACGTTGTTCTTGCTCGTCCACAGCACCTCGTTGCCCCAGTAGGGCGAGGGCTGCAGCATCATCGGGCTCGTCGGCTGCGTGTTCGGATCGCGCACCGTGAGCTTCACCTGGCTGATCGTGTTGTGGACCGGATCGAGAACCGGAAGGTAGTCCTTGCTCAGTTCCATCGCGCCGTAAATCAAGCCGTTCGCGTTCAAGGTCGGGTTCCTGCGATCGGTCGACACTTCGTCGTGCAGATAGCCGGTCGGATCCGCCCAGTCCCATTCCGTGATCACGACGTTGCGCTCGATCCCCTGCGGCCGCGGCGGCGCCGGCGGCAGCTCGCCGGCCGCAATTCGATCCGTCCAGTCGCCGAACATCGCCAGTGCGCGCTTCGCGCCGAACTGGTTGAGCGTGCTGATCATGTTCACGCCGGCCTGGCCGGACTGAAGGCGCCGTTGCCACGCGTCAGCCGAATTCTCGAAACGCCCGAGCGCGGGCAGGAGCTCGCGCGTTGCCTTGGTCCCGAGCTGATGGCAGGCCGTGCAGCCGCCGGATTTGAGCGTGCGGATCCAGTCCGCCTGGCTGGAGATGTTGGGCGAGATCCCGTTGCCCGTCGGGCCGGTTCCGGGGAACTCGCGCTTGTCCGGCACGGTTACCAGTGAGAGCCAATAGCCTGCAGGATAGTACTGTGCGGCCGCGTGGGCGTCCGGCGCGGCGACGGCTTTGAGGTTCAGCGTTTTCCCCGGCGTCGAGGACGTCTTCGGCGAGTCGACGAGCCCGTAGCCGCGTACCCAGATCGCATAGGTGGCTTTCGGCAGATCGGGCAGGAGGTAACGGCCGCGGTCATCCGTCACGACGATCCGCACGAAGCGTGTCGGCAGCTCGGTTGTTTCGGCGACCACCCAGACGCCGGCTTCGGGTCCTTTCGCGCCAGTGACGACGCCGCCGATGTCGTCGGCGTCAACCGCGACCGCATCCGTCGGGCCCTGACGCGCGCTCGTGGTGATGGCGGATGCGGCGACGAGTGCGGCAACAGCCGCGGCCGCGAGCACCCTTTTCGTGTTCATAGAGCCTCCATGCTGTGTGCCGAACATCCGCGCGGATTGTAGCGCAGGCGCGGCACGAGCCCCCGCTGGATTCCGCGATATCCATTGGATGCGCCGAAACGGCGTGTTGGAGCACATACGCGCGCAGTATCCCGACTCCCGGGCATGTGAGTTGCTCAGGCGGTCGTGGCTACTCACGGGAGGCGCGTTCAGTCATGAACAAGGTCGCAACTCTACCCCTATTGGGAACCGTTCTTCTTCTGTTGGTAATCGGGGAACGGCCTGCTGAGGCCTACATCGATCCGGGCACAGCGAGCTACGCCTTCCAGGTCATTGCCGGCGCCGTGCTCGGCGGGGTGTTCCTCGTCCGCACCTACTGGCAACGTCTCGTGTCAAGCGTTCGCTCGCTGGTATCACGCGATGCCGCTCGCCGTCCCTAGGGAGGCGGCGGCGCCCCCACCTCATCAGGCATCATTTCGCGATCCGGCGGGATTTGTTTTTACGCTCGACGGCGTGCTGTATCGGCAGGTGAATCCCGTGGGCCGTGCAGACTACGACGCCCTCATGACGTCGGGTCTGTACGAACAGCTCGTCGAAGCGGGAGATCTGGTGGACCACGAGGAGGTTGGGGCATCGGTATCGCCCTACGGCGGCGCCTCGACCGTGCTTCGTCCCACCCGCGCCGACTTCGTCTCCTATCCGTACGAATGGTGCTTCAGCCAGCTCAAGGATGCGGCCCTGCTCACGCTGCGCCTTCAGCGCGCGGCGGTCGAGCGGGGGATGTCGCTGAAGGATGCGACCGCGTACAACGTCGTCTTCGATGACGGGCGTCCGATCTGGATAGACACGCTGTCGTTCGAGCGCCTGCCGCCACGTCGCCCATGGGTCGCGTACCGGCAGTTCTGCCAGTTTTTCGTGGCGCCACTGGCGCTGATGAGCTACGTCGACATCCGACTCCTGCAGCTGCTGCGCTCGCATCTGGATGGGATCCCGCTGGATCTCGCAAGCCGCCTCCTGCCGGCGAGCACTCGCGTGCGGCCCGGCCTTCTCACGCACATTCACCTTCAGGCCGCCGCAGAACGCCAGGTGGCGCGCCGGAACGCAGCGGCGCCGACGGGGCGCGTCGCAGAAATAACGCCGACCGCGGCAGCAGGGATCCTCGACAGCCTGGAGCGCACGGTGCGCGGACTGACGTGGCGTCCCCCGAAGACGACGTGGGGCAACTACTACGAGGCGACGAACTACACGGACGCGGCCTTCGCCCACAAGCGCGAGATTGTCAATGGGGCGATCGATCGGGTCGCCCCTCGCAATGTCTGGGACCTGGGCGCCAACGACGGCACGTTCAGCCGGCTGGCGAGCGATCGCGGCATTCCAACGGTCGCCTTCGACGTGGACCCGGTCGCCGTCGAAAAGAACCATCAGCAGGTGGTGGCGCGCCGCGAACAGCACCTTCTGCCGCTCCTGCTCGATCTGACGAACCCGAGCTCTCGATCCGGGTGGGCGCACGAAGAGCGTGAGTCGTTTGCCGATCGCGGCCCCGCCGACCTCGTTCTCGCGCTCGCACTCGTGCACCACCTTGCCATTGCGCACAACCTCCCGCTCTCACGCGTGGCTGAGTTCTTCAGCCGGATCGCGCGTGCGCTCGTCATCGAGTTCGTTCCGAAGTCGGACTCGCAACTGCAGCGCATGCTCGCGACGCGCGCCGACATTTTCGATGAGTACACGCGGGAGCACTTCGAGGCCGCGTTCGACGCGTGGTTCAGCATCGAGGAGACGCACGCCGTACGAGACGCGGAGCGGATCGTGTACCTGATGAGAAGGCGCGAGTCATGACGCGGTTTGCCTTTCATCCGCTGCTCTTCGCGATCCTGCCCGTGCTGTCGATGTTCGCCGCGAACCCCGGTCAGCAGGCCGGGCACGAGCTGACCGATTCGATGCTCATCGTGCTGGTTGCCGCAGCGGTCCTGCTGGCGCTTGCGCTGGCGGTGTATCGGGACATGCGGAAGGCGGCGCTCGCAGCCTCGGCCTTGTTGCTCCTGTGGTGGATGCAGGCGGACGACGGCAGCGTCGGTCAGTGGTTGAAGGAACAACGATTCGTCCTGCCGCTGACCTATATTGCCGCCCTCCTCGGTGCGGTGTGGCTGTATCGCCGCCGTGAGCCGTTGAGCGCCACGACGGGGTTCGCCAACTGGGTCGCAGTTGGCGCGGTGCTGCCGCCGCTCGTCACCCTTGCGATCGCGACGCCACAAGCGGCTGAAGGCGGCGCGGCCTCTCAACCGATTGTGGCGGGTCAGATCAAAGCAAAGCCGGACATCTACTACTTGATCTTCGACAGGTATGGCGATGCCGAGACGACGGCCGCGTTCGGTGTCAAGGACCACATCGACGAGTACCTGACGCGCAAAGGCTTCTACGTCACGCGCGAGAGCCGATCGAACTACATGAAGACGGTGCTCTCGCTCGCCTCGTCGCTCAATGCCGACTACCTCGATGGCATTCTGCGCGGACGCGAGCGGTCGACCGATTGGACGCCCGTCTATCAGTACATATGGCATCACCGCGTGGGAGCCTTCCTTCGGTCGCAGGGTTACAGCTACGTTCATTTGGGCTCGTGGTACTACCCCACTCGCGATAACCCGCAAGCTACCCGCAACGTGAACTACTACACGGTCGTCCCGCGCGCGGCCCTCCGGCTTTTCGATTCGCAGGCGTTCTCGCCCGTCCAGCACCTGTTCGGCCCGTGGCTCGACGACAGGCTGCAGAACTGGTCCCGCATCCGACGACAGGTCGACGACGTGGTGAATCTCGTGCCGACGCCTGGCCCGAAGTTCGTCTTCCTGCACGCACTCGTCCCGCATCCTCCGTACGTGTTCTACCGGGACGGCACCTTTGTGACGAAGGCGCAGGAACGCGGTCGATCGTACGACGAGAACTACACCAACCAGGTACTCGCCGCCAACGCGATGATCGAGCGGATCGTCGACGCCATCCTGCGCAACTCGCCGTCGCCGCCGGTCATCATCGTGCAGGGCGACGAAGGGCCTTACCCTCCCGGCACGGGGCGCGAAGAGTTCGACTGGCGGACGGCGACGCATGCCCAACTGCTTCAGAAGACTGGCATTCTCAATGCGTACTACCTGCCGGGCGTGGACACGCGTGTGCTGTATCCGACCATCTCCCCGGTGAACTCGTTCCGAGTGGTGTTCAACGCGTACTTCGGCGCCGGCCTGCCGCTGCTCCCGGACCGCACCTGGCGACATGTGTCGGACCTGCGGCCATTCGCATTCGACGAAATCACCAATCAGCTGACCGTGATGGCGCGGTCGGAGGCAAAGACGGAATGACCAGATGGAGTCAGGGATGCCAACAGAGCTGAGGGCGCGAAGCCGCAAAGTGGGCCGTGCTGTAGCGGCACTGCCGATACCTGAGAGCTGGCCGGCACCGGTCAACCGCATCGATCGGGGGGCCGCCGCCCCGCTCGAGGTGTCGATCGTCGTGCCCACCTTCAACGAGCGCCTCAACGTCGGCGAGCTCGTCGCGCGTGTCGAGCGAGCGCTCCGCGGCATCTCGTGGGAGCTGATCTTCGTCGACGACGACTCGCCTGACGGAACGAGTGCGGAGGTCAAGGCTCTCGCTGTCCGCGACAGCCGCATTCGCTGCCTGCGTCGAATCGGGCGCCGCGGGCTGTCTTCCGCCTGCATCGAAGGCATGCTGGCCGCCGCCGCCCCGGTGCTGGTCGTCATGGACGCGGATCTCCAGCACGACGAAACCCGGATTCCGGCAATGCTCGCAGCACTGGACTCCGAAGGTGCGGAGCTGTGCATCGCCTCGCGCTACGCCGCAGGAGGCGCGATCGGCAACTGGGACAAGAATCGTGCGCTGATGAGCCGGATAGCCACACGGCTCAGCCGAATCGTCTGCCGCCAGAGGATCAGCGATCCCATGAGCGGCTTCTTCATGATCAGAGCGGAGGTGCTCGACAGATGCGTGCGTCGCCTGTCGGGAACTGGATTCAAAATTCTGCTCGATATCGTCGCGTCGTCGGAAACTGTCCTGCGCACGGCCGAAGTTCCGTACACGTTCCGGGAGCGGCTGCACGGTGAGAGCAAACTCGACAGCCTCGTCGTATGGGACTTCGGGATGCTCCTTGCCGAAAAAACGATCGGCCGGTATGTTCCGGTCCGCTTTCTGGCGTTCACGGCCGTCGGGGCCGCGGGTGTGCTCGTACACCTCGCCACGCTGAGCATGCTTCGCTTGTCCGCGCTCGGGTTTACGCGATCGCAGGCGGTCGCGACGATCGTCGCGATGGTCTTCAACTTCTGGCTGAACAATCTGTTGACATACCGGGACCGGCGCCTCCGCGGAATGCGGTGGCTGACGGGCCTCCTCTCGTTCATGCTGGCGTGCGGCCTTGGCGCCGTGGCGAACGTCGGCATTGCGTCATTCCTCTTCAAGTCGAATACGCAGTGGCTGGTTGCTGCGCTGGCCGGCATCGCCGTGGGAGCGGTCTGGAACTACGCGATTACCCAACTCTATACGTGGGGAAAGGCGCAATCGCGATGCTGAAGGATCTGGACCCCGCCGCACCCTCCGATCCGCCGCTCACGGGGAGGGCGCGTCTGCGTCGCATGGCGTGGCTGTTCGGACTCGTGGTGCTCGTGCGGATCGTGTATTTCCTGGTGATGGCGCCGCACATGCGGGATTGGGATCCGCAGCCCATTCAGCGGAATGGTTTCCTCACGATCGCGCGCCATGTCGCCAATGGCGAAGGCTTCACCACCAGGGACCTGCTCACGTACTACTCGGCGGGGCACCTGGTGCCTACCGCAGCACGAAGCCCCTTTCCGATCGTGGTGTTCGCAGGTGCGGTCAAGATTTTCGGGTCTCACACCTACTATCCGTTGCTGCTGTTCACCTGGTGTCTGTCCGGCGTCGTCGCGCTGTGCGCCTACTGGGTGGCGGGGCGAGCGTCGGGTCGTGAGTGGCTGGCTCTCTGGACGGGTGTCGCGTTCGCGTTCTATCTCTCCGAGATGTTCGTGATGACGACCTACTCGATGGCCTCGGAGCCGATATTCGCTGCGTGCCTGGCGATCTACGTCGTGCTGCTGATCCGCACGACGGACAATCCCGGGCTTTGGGTCGCGCTGGCCGCCGGGGCTGTGCTCGGCCTCGCCACCCTGTCACGCCCGACAGTGCTGTTACTGCCCGCTGTGTCTGTCGGATGGATTCTGTACCGACTCCGTCGTCGGGGCGTCGCGCTCAGCATCGCCTTCGCGCTCGCCTTTGCCGCCGTTCAGGTGCCGTGGGTCCTCCGAAACTATCGCGCGTTCGGCACGCCCATCGTGACCAGCACGCTCGGCGGGTTCAACCTGTATCGCCACAACGGGATGATCGAGGAAGGAAAGTATCACACCGGCTATTCTCATCCGGAGATGGCGCGGAAGATCAGGCGGCTGACGGACATGACCGGCCGTCCGCTCGAGTCGTACAACGAAGCCGAACTCGACGCGCTGCTGAAACGGGAAGGCACACGCATCGTCCGCACCTACCCGTTGCGATACCTGAAGCTGTCGGCCATGCGAACGGTGTGGATCTGGTACAACGAGAATTCCGGCCGTGGGCTCTACGCGGTCGAGAATTTCCTGCTGTACCTGCTTGCCCTGGGGGGACTCTTCTACGCGCTGCGCTCGCGAGAACCGATCTACTTCCTGCTGCTCGCACACATCGCGTATTTCGTCGCGTTCCACAGCCTAATCAACGTGCAGTATCGCTTCGTCTGTCCGATCATGCCTTACATGATCCTGCTGGCGGGTCTGCCCGTGTATGCATGGCGATACGGCCGCCTGACGCGGCCCGTACCAACGGAACTTTCGAGGACCGTGCCGTAACGAAAAAGGGGCGGGCCTGAAAGGCCCGCCCCACGGACGCGAGTCTAAGAGACCGGCCTACTGCTGGTTCTTGTGCAGGACTTCCTGCACTGGCTTCTTCTTCGCGCCGAGGCCGGCGATTTGGATAACGGGTTCCGCAGGTTCCTCTTTGAGGACGTGCTGGCGGTAGAGCGCCGCCATGCGGTCGTTCTCCTGCTGCTGCTTGCGCGCCCGCAGCTTCTCCTCGCGCGCGTTCTTCGCCACGCCCAGCTCGTCGAGATCCGTCTGTCGGCCCGCCGCGACCGCCTCCGGATCCAGCGTCAGGTGGTGCTCCTTCGACGAGAGCTCCACGTGCTTGCCGCCCGCGTAGATCTGATGACGGCCGTGCTCCTCGTACCACTTCGTGAGCGTCGCTGTCATGTGCATCTTCTCGATGATGTTCCGCCAGCCGATCCCCGTGTTGTAGGCGCAGAAGGAGATCTCCCCTTCCTGCGTCGCGTATGGAATGATGCAGCGTTCGGTGCGACGGAAGTCGTAGTTGAAGAGATCCTGGAACCACATGCCTGCGATGAACAGGAAGTTCCAGCGGTCCGCGCGCCGCTTGTCCTGATCCTCGACGGTGCGCTCGCCGTCGACACGCCCGTACGCACCCTTGTGCGCGCCCTTCGTCGCGCCGAACGTCTTGTCGAACTTCTTCATCAGATCGACGAGCTTGAAGTGCGTGGGCGCCTTGAACGGATCGTAGTTCTTCATCAGCGCCAGCGCCATGCCGAGGACCGACAGACTGCGACCCCGCGCCGCATCGTTCACGCGCCGCAGATCCTTCGCGAGCTGATCGGCGTGCAGGAACGCGGTGACGGGCACCGCTTCCTTCGTTTCCTTGTCGATCATCACGGCCATGCCGACGCCGCAGTTCGGGTGGCAGCCGCACGTCAGGTTGCCCCATTCGGCCGAGGGGCCATGCACGAGATCGGCCCAGTCGGTGAACGTGCCCATGAACGAGATCGGGAACCAATCGCGCGTCGGCTCGCCGAGGCCTGTCTGGTTCTTCACGTCGTGCGCCAGATGCGAGAGCGTGTAGCGCTGCGCCTTGCGGCGCTCCGGCGTGATCTCCTCGTCACGTCCCGTGAACGACACGGGCTGGAAGGAGAGGAAGTTGATCTTGCGCGGGTTGTCCAGCGCGAACTGGACGACGCGCCCGACCTGCTCGTTGTTGATGCCGTTGACGATCGTGATGACCGGGACGATGTCGACGCCGGCGGACCAGAGGTTCTCGATGGCGCGCAGCTTGACGTCGAACAGGTTGCCGACGAGGCGGTGCGAGTTCGCGGCGTTGCCGATGCCGTCAAACTGCAGGTACGCGTAGCGCAGCCCGGCGTCGAACGCCGCCTTCGCGAACTCCTTGCTCTTCGCGAACTCGATCCCGTTCGTCGCCGCCTGGACCGAGTTGTAGCCCACCTTCTTCGCGTAGCGGACCGCATCCAGGAAGTACGGCGACATGGTCGGCTCGCCGCCCGAGAACTGGACGGACATCTGCCGCTTCGGCTTCAGCGTGATCGCGTTGTCCAGCATCGTCTTGATCTCGTCCCACGTGAGCTCGTGGACGAAGCCGACCTGGTTGGCGTCCATGAAGCACGGGTCGCACATCATGTTGCATCGGTTCGTCAGGTCGATCGTCAGGACCGACCCCCGGCCGTACTTGATCGTGCTGCTGCCGTGGTTGTGGAGCTTCTCGTCATTGTGCGAGCGGATGTCGCTGCCGGGGAACACCTCTTCGAGGTGCTTGAAGAACGCGGGATCGATCGCCATCACGTCTTCGAAGTGCCCGTGGACCGGGCAATCCTTGATCATGACGATGCGGCCGTCCTTCTCGGTGATGATCGCCTTGATCTCGCCGACCTTCTCGTTGAGCAGAATCTTGTAGTCGACCTTGCCGTCGAGGATCGACTGCCGCGCTTCGCGGACGCAGTTGGGGCAGAGCGAATCGGTCTCGCGCGGCCATCCAAGCGGCGGCTTCACCTTCTGCCAGGATTTCTGCAGCGGGATATCCGACCACCTCGGCGTGAACGTGCCGTTCGGCTTGATGCTGTTCAGGCCGTCGAACACGGCCCACGCGCCCCTGGCCGCGATCGTCAGGCCCTTCTCGACGTACTTGATAGGCTTGTGCATTTCCGCAGAATATCGGCGCACTGTCGATTTCGCAGCCAAAATCAGGCGGATTGGCGGGATCGGGGGGTGAAGTGGCAGCCACGCGCGGGAAACGGACTCGACTGAAGCGTGGAGATCGCGCGTTCGATCGCTTCGGTACAGCTAGGTACGCCGCTTGCAGCTCGGCCGCCGTGCCATCCGCGATGTCCCAGGCGGCGCCTGAGACGAAGGTGCCGGGGAGCGCCCGCGGTGCGACGGTGGGAACGAAAGTGCCCAAACGTCCGCGCTCGCTGCGCTCCCTCTTGTACGGCTTCTACTTCAAAGCCGAACGCCGCATCGTCCCGCAGCTCCGAAGCTCGCAGTACGCGTACTACGACGCGCTGCGCGCCGCGATCGCGCCGGGCTGCCGGTGGCTCGATCTCGGCTGCGGCCACCAGGTGCTTGCGGAATGGATGGTGGCCGAGGAGCAGTCGCTCGTACGCGAGAGCGGTTTCGTCGCGGGAATGGATCTCGACTGGCAGGCGCTCCTGAAACATCGGAGTCTCGACAAGCGCGTGTTCGGCACGCTGACGGCGCTCCCGTTCGAAAGCGGCTCGTGGGATCTGGTGAGCGCCAACATGGTGATGGAGCACCTGCAGGATCCCGCACCAGTGCTCAGGGAAGTACACCGCCTGCTCGCGCCGAATGGCATGTTCGTGTTCCACACGCCAAACTACTACCACTGGGTGACGCTCGCCGCGTGGTGGACGCCGGAAGTCCTGAAGAAGCCGCTGGTGAAATTTCTGGAAGGACGATCGGGATCCGACGTCTTCCAGACGCACTATCAGATCAATACCGCGGCAACGGTGCGGCGATTGGCGGCCGAGCACGGGTTCGAGGTCGAGGAGTTGCGGCTCGTGAACACGTCCGCCGCGCTGAAGATGCTCGGGCCGGCGGTGATCGGAGAACTTCTTTATATCCGGCTGCTCGAACGGTCGCAGCTCGCGCAGCTCCGCTCGAATCTCGTCGTCACGCTACGCAAGCGCGCTACGGATTCGCGCGCTCGTAGCGCGCAACTTTAGTTGCGCGGACGCCAGGCGCGACGTTCCTGAACCGCCACACGACGCGGAACCCGAGCAGCGCGACGATCGCCATCGCGTACCAGACGGGCGCGCCGCTCACGACCTTCACCTTCCAGATGAAGTGCACACCGGCGCAAATCGCGCTGAGATAGATGAGGCGGTGCAGCGTCTGCCAGTTGCGGCCGAGGCGACGGATCCATCCCTTCGTCGACGTCGCCGCGAGCGGAACCATCAGGACGAACGCCGTGAAGCCGACGGTGATGAACGGCCGCTTGCCGATGTCGGCGAGCATTCCCGCCCAATTGAAATACTGATCGAGAACGATGTACGAGAGGAAATGGAGCGACGCGTAATAGAACGCGAACAGCCCGAGCATCCGTCTGTACTTGATGACCGCATTCCACTTCGCCAGACGACGGATCGGCGTGATGGCGAGGGTGATCAACAGAAACTTCAGCGCCCAGCGGCCCGTCTGAAGCTGGATCGTTTCGGCCGGGTTGACGCCGAGGTTGGACGTCCACAATCCCCAGGCCAGCCAAGCCGTCGGGAGCAGCGCCGCGACGAAGATGGCGATTTTGATCTTGCGCACTCGAACCACGAACGGAATAGGAATGAGGGATTCGGACGTCGGCGCTCAGTAGTACTTCTTCAGATCCATCCCTGCGTACATCGACGCGACCTGGTCCGCGTAGCCGTTGAACATCAGCGTCTTCGTGGTCTTGAACAGGCCGGGGATGCGGCGCTCCGTCGCCTGGCTCCAGCGTGGATGATCCACGTTTGGGTTGACGTTGGAGTAGAAGCCGTACTCGTGTGAGTCCTGATCGTTCCATGCCGTGTGCGGCATCTTGTCCACGAAGCGGATCCGCACGATCGACTTGGCGCCCTTGAATCCGTACTTCCACGGGATCACGAGGCGCAGCGGCGCGCCGTTCTGATTGAGGAGCGTCTTTCCGTAGAGGCCCACTGCGAGCAGCGTGAGCGGGTGCATGGCCTCGTCGAGCCGGAGCCCTTCGGTGTACGGCCAGTTCAGGCCGCCGGACTCGAGGCCGGGCATTTCGTTGGGACGGAGCACGGTCTGGAACTCGACGAATGTCGCCTTCCCTGTCGGCTCTGCGCGTTTCAGGATGGACGCGAGCGGCACGCCAACCCACGGAATCACCATCGACCAGGCTTCGACGCAGCGGAACCGGTACACGCGCTCCTCGAGATCCGCGGGCTTGATGAGATCCTCGAGGTGATACTCCGCCGGCTTGTTGCAGTAGCCGTCGATCTTCACCTTCCACGGGCTCGTCTTGAGGTGACCGGCGTAGCGCTTGGGGTCACTCTTTCCCGTGCCGAACTCGTAATAGTTGTTGTAGCTGGTGATCTCCTCGTACGTGTTCAGCTTCTCGTCCGTGGTCACCATGCGTTTGGTGATCTTGGGGATGGGCGTCCCCTCCTGCGCCTGCTCTGCCCCTCCGTCTGCGGCTGCTTCGCCCGAGGAGGCGCCCAGCGGCTGGATGCCGCACGCCGCGAGCGAGGAGGCAGCCGCGCCCGCCACCGCCCCGCCGGCCAGGCGGAGGAACTCGCGACGGCGGAAGTAATGCTGCTCGTCCGTGATCTCGGAAGAGGGAATCTGGGGCGTAGTTCTGATCAGCATGATGTCCTTACCCTGAGACGCCGGGGGGGTGCCCCTGGTTTCAGTGTACGACAACCGCGGCGGGTCTCAAGCTGCGGCGGGTCTAACGACCCGCGCCACGGGGCCTACGAAGCGGGTGTGGGCCGCGTCTTCAGGCCCGGCTTGCCGGAACGCGCGCCGCCGCGGCCGGAGAGGCCGAGGCCAGGCATGCGCGCGCATTTCACCCATCGGCGGCGGACGAACCACCGGTACGCGGGATCGAGCGGCCCGGGCGGACGTTCCGCGAGCATCGCGACGTGACACACGACGTGCTGCAGGAGCATGAGGACGAACAGCGGATCCGTCATCGCCGTCGCGTCCTCGTAGCCGCGCATCAGCGCCAACTGCGCATCGTCCACCGTCCCGCTCTTGAGACGCGGACGCCATCGCAAGAATTCCAGGTGCATGTACAAGTGCGACACGTCGTGGAATCGCGGCCCGGTCTTCGCCATGGCGAAATCGAGGATCGTCACGGCGCCGGTCGCATCCACGAGAATGTTGCTGGGACACAGATCGGCGTGAATCGCGACGAGCGGCTGGCTGGGTTCGGCAACCGCCGGCGCCAGTTCGTCGAACCGGCGCAACGCGTCGGCGCGATCACTTTCCGCCAGCACACCGGTAGCGATCAATTTTCGGAGCCGCACGTCGAGGTACTCGCGGCGCTCGTCCAGGGAAAGCACGCCGCCCGCGTCAATCACGCGCTGGTAGGTACGCACCCACGCGCCGATCCGCTCAGCGATGGCACTTACCGGAACGGGAACGCGCCGGCCCCACAACGCATCGCGGAGCACCCGATCGAAGGTGGTCCCTGCAACCTCCTCGGTGAGGATGGCCAGGTCGTCCGGCAGCACTGCAAGCGGCCTGAGCGCACTCAGGCCGCCGTGTCCCGCAAACGCCTCGTAGAGGCTCCGCGTCGCGCGGAACTCTCGTTCGACGAAACGGCGCAATTGCGCGATTTCTTCCGGAGCGGACGTTCGCGGCCGGAATAGCTTCAAGAACGCGTGGGATTGGCGGCCCGACGCCGTGACGCGCAGACGCAGCAGCGCCGAGAACGGCCGGTCGAGACGAGCGACCGGTTCCACCACTGCGTTCGCATCGCCAAAATACTGCTGCGCGTTTCCGGAGAGCACGGACAGGAGCCGATCGAAACCGTCCGTTCGAAGCTGCACGGCGAGGTCACACTCCTGTCGCGGTCGCCGGCAGCGCCACGCTGCAGGGGCTGCAATGACGGGAGTATCGACCGCCGGAACGTCTACTGGCACGACGCAGCACTCCCAAAGGCAGATCCTCCCCGGCAAGGCTATTCGTCGCAGCAATGGATGTGCCAGAGGCGGGTGCCGGTCGCGGGTGCGGAGCGGGGCAGGTCACTCCAACACGGGTCATCCGTTCCCATGGGGTGTCAAGTGGGTATTAGAATGCACGCATGCCCGACGCGCCGTCCGACCCGCGCTGGCCCCGACTACTGTCGCTGTGCGCACACGAGTTCCGAACGCCGCTGAGCGTGGTCGGCGGGTACATCAGCATGCTGCTGACGAACCGGGCCGGCCCGCTGAGCGAAGCTCAGCGGAAGCTGCTGGAGGGAGCCCAGAGCTCGTCCGCGCGTCTCACAGAGATTCTGAAGGAACTCAGCGACCTGGCGAACATCGAAGATGGCAAGGCGCCGCTCTCGACGCAAAAGGCTGATCTTCGGTCGATTCTGAAGTCCGCCGGCGAACAAGCAAGCGCGCGGCCGCAGTCCGACGTGCGGGTCACCGTGGAATCGAGCGGCGGCGCCGCGACGATTCAGGCGGATGCGCCGCGTCTGACGCTGGCCTTTACCTCCATTCTCGCGGCACTTCGCAAGGAAGTGATCACGACCGACGAGCTCCTCGTGCGGGAACACCGCGTGGACGGAAGACCGCCGCGCTTCGAGATTGCCATCGGTGATCGCGACACGATAGCGGCGATTGAAGCGAGGACGGACACGCCGGCGCCCTTCGATGAATTTCGTGGAGGCTGCGGGATGGCGCTCCCCATCGCGAGCCGAATCATCAGCGCTCACGGCGGCCAACTCCTCGCGCCGCCCGACGGACGCAAGAGCGGCGCGGTCGTGGTCATTCCCGCTGGCTGATCGTCCAATGTGGTTCCGCGTCGCGATACTGTCCGCGGCCGCGGCGGCGCTGCTCGGCACGACGCCCCCGCCCGCCGCATCCGGACTCAAGCTCGCCTTCTACAACATCCGAGGTGGAATCGGGCTGTCCGCGCTCCGGGGGCGTCCCGCGCCCTTCGCCGCCACCACGAACTGCACTGATCGATCGAAGCCGTTGAACGCCTGGGGTGCGGGCGCCGTCCAGCGCACGCTGACGGCCGCGTTATCGGATCCGGACATCGTGGCTCTCGGACTCGCCGAGTCATGGAAGGCATCCTGCGCGTCTCCCGAGCGGGTGCGCGAAACGCTTGGCTGGAAGGCAGCGTCGGATGGGCACAATGGCGTCGCCCTCGTGGCTCGCTACGGGTTCACCGACGAGCAATGGCGGCAGCTCGATACGGCGCGAAACAAGAATCCGAAGGACACGGCCTGGGTCCTGCGCGCCGTCGTGTGCACCACGGCACGATGCGATCGCAAGGCAACCACGTACGTCGCACACTGGTACGCAACGGGACCCGACGCGCGCGAGACGTATGCCTTGCAGGCGCGGCAGACCGTCGAGTTCATGCAGGCTGCGAGCGGAGGCAAACCGCACGTCCTCGTCGGCGATTTGAACGTGTGGACCGCTTCGGGCCGTGTGTGCCGGCAGACGCCTAACGGCGACGCGGCGATCCCGGTGCTCACGAATGCCGGCTACATCGATGCGTGGCCGGCCATTCACGGCGCACAGGAGGGTTACACGGGAATGCTGAACCGCGCCGGCTGTGGTGCTCCCGAAGGATCCGCGTGGAAACGGATCGATTACGCGTGGTCGTCCACGGGATACCTGCCGGTCGATATCATTCGCTTTGGCGTGGTGCCCGCAGGCGATGCGGCACCATCGGATCACTACGGGATCATCGTCACGTATCCGTGATCGAGGCTACCGCCCGACGATCCTCAGGCCTTGCGGCGTGGACGGTGGCGTGCCCATCCCTGCGGGAGTCCACCCGCCGTTCACGCAAATCCAGTCGATGCCGGGCTGCGGCGTCGTGCAGCCGCCCGACGTATCGCTGATGTCGCCAGAGAGGTTCGCAAGGTTCGCCCCCAAATCACGTCCGTCCGTGCCCGCCAGGCGGAACGGACTCGAGGCGATCAAGTGATAGTCGCCGCCCGCAGCGTTCACCCACTGCGTCGCAACGTCCGGAGAAAAGAGATTGCCCGCAGGATACTTGGACGCGGAGCCACCCGACAGCACATTCCGTGTGATCACCGCGTCCGGAAAGTACGCCTCGATGGACGGCATTCCCCACGTCAGCCCCGACGCGAAAATCCCGTACTTGCCGTGCCGTGACAGGTTGTTCGTGTAGCGGAACCCATACACTTCGGTGGGATCCGTCGTCGTTCCGCCGTACACCAGGAGCAGCGCCGACCCCGTGTGATCGACCGTGTTGTGATCGACAATGAGGTCCCGCGGCCCGTCACCAATCTGCACGAACCCTCCCGAGCCGCCCCACTTCACGTCGTCGATGTCGTGGAACAGATTGTCGTGTATCCGGAGGGTCTTCGCCTGTCCGCTGGGGTGGCCGTTGTCGTAGCCCAGAATGTTGATGCCGCCACCGCTGTGACGAACGATGTTGTACCGGAACTCGACGTTCTCGACCGTGCACCAGGTGCAGGCACCGTTCGAGTTTCTGGGGGTGAACACGATCGCGTAGCCGGCCTGCCCCGCCTCCCAGTTGTTCTCGAAGACGTTCTGCTCGGCGACGACGTTGCGCGCGTTCTTCAGTTCGAAGACGTTCTTGACGAGCCACTTCGTTGGTGACGTCGGGAGCGCTCCCGCCGTCCCAGCCCCTCCCGAATCGGTGAAGGCCGTCTGTGTCGATACAAAGCGCACCGTGCTCGTGCCCGAGGTTCGGTAGACATAGTACTCGGTGGCGTTCGCGACAGCCGTCCACACAACACGGACGGAACCCGCCGACGCAAGCGCCACGGTCAGCGGTGACGATGGCAGCGACTGCGCGATCGCACCCGCACCCGCCGGGCGGCGCGCGACGATGCGATAGGTGTACGTTCCGGCGGCGAGGCTCCCGATGCCAATCGTCGACGTCGGCCTCGCGGGCGGATTGATAATCGGATTACGCCAGCTCACCGGACGCGAGAGAAAGTTGCGCCGGAACGTGATGCCGTCCGCGACGAGTCCGCCAATGTGCGGGTCGTTCCCGCCGAGCAGAAAGTTTTCGCCTGCAGCTTCGAGGTAGTTGTTCTCGATGACGTACGGCCCCGGCCCGTTGTAGCCGCCGATCGCTTGGGTGTCCTGCCCGATGGTCTTGATCTCACGGATCGTCGAGTTCGTGATCTGCACGTCACGAGCGTTCAACCCGATGCCTCGCTTCTGTCCCATCAGCGGATCGCCATGGATGTAAAGACGATCGAGGATGAACGTGTACGGGACGAGGCTGAGGCTGTTCTGCGACGTCGCGCCGGTCCCGATGTCGATGATGTCGTTGTATCCCTGATAGTTCGGCCCGAACCGCAACAACTGCAGACGCCAGTGGTGCGCCCCCGCTTCCGTCCGCACGGCCGCGGTGGTGTTCGGCGATTGAATCTGTGCGAGCGAGGCTGCGGCCGACGAGGTCAGCCGGACGCCCTGCGCGAGCGCGCCTGTTTCGGCGACGTCGGTCTGCACGGTGATGAACGA
The DNA here is from genome assembly GCA_046735335.1 of Acidobacteriota bacterium. Taxonomy (GTDB): domain Bacteria; phylum Acidobacteriota; class Vicinamibacteria; order Vicinamibacterales; family 2-12-FULL-66-21; genus JBKPQB01. The sequence continues at coordinate 59,691 of JBKPTE010000072.1, forward strand.
ACTGCCCGATTTCGCGCGCAGCACGAAATTGCCGCGGTACGTTGCGCCTGGCGCCAGGAGGATCGTCGTGCCGGGCTGCGCGGCATCGAGCGCCGATTGAAGATTGCCGCCCGACCCCACCCGGATAACCGGGGCCGTCGCTCCACTCAACGGTGGTAGTGCGCTCGAGACGAGATAGACGAGAACAACCAGGGCACCGCCCACACCCGGACCAGACCGCATGCACTCACCTCGGTGCCGAGGCAAAGCGCAAGAGGAGTGCCCTCAAAATGGGCTCGAAACATTGAGACTTCGGGGTCTCCTTCCGCCATCTTCACGAAGAGGCCGACGATCTCGTGCCCGATGGCACGAATCTGTAAGGTTGGCGCCATCTCACTTGACGGTCATCGTCGTCGTGTCGGTGTCGGACTGACCGGCGGAGTTCGTGACCCGCAGCGTCAGCGGATACGTGCCGCGCCAGCGATAGACGTGCGGGACAGTCGTCCCGGTGGCCGTGCCAAGCGTCGACGGAACGATGGTCTTGTCGGCCTTCGTCGCGCCCGGCCGATCGTCGTAGTACTTGTCGGAGCTGAGGACGACCTGATCGATGATCGCGCCGTCCTCACGCCGCTGAATCCGCAGCGTCTGGGCGCCGGATCGCGAGAAGTAGACCGGCCCGGCCAGCCCGCCGTAATTGGCGTCGTTCCAGCCCCATCCGGAAACGCCCGCGCCCTTGCCTTCCTCCAGGACGATCGCCAGCCCGCTCGTCGTACCCGTGCGGTAGATCGAGCTGCCGCCGCTGGTGACCGAGTCGCTGAATTGCACGTAGACCGAGTCGTTCGAGTACGAGTTGCTTGCGGCGCGCATGCGCACCCACAGCCGATACGGTACACCCGCCGCGGCGGTGAACGAGATGTCGACGTAATTGGTGGGACTTGCGAGCGGCGCCGCGACCTTCGCCGCGCCGCTGTCAGGATCCATGAGAGCGATCGAGCCCGCCGCGGTCGAGTCCGTCAGCGTCTTCCAGCTTCCGTGCCGCTGCGCCGACGACAGCGCGCCGCCGCTGATGACGATGTCGTCGAAGAAGTGCCACGTCCATGAGGCGATCGAACCCGTGGACAGAGAGCCGTCGAGCACGACCTGCGCACCCGCCGTCGCCGTATACGGACCATCGGCATTGGCGACGAGGCCGGACGTGGACGTACCCGTGATCGTGGCAGTCGCGGTGTCGGTATCCGCGAGGCCATTCTGGTCTTTGACCCTGAGGAGAAGCGGATAGACACCGGCGAGTGCGTACGTGTGCGCCGCGCTGACCCCTTGTGACGTGCCGAGCGATCGCGGCAGGATGGTCCCGTCGTTCTTGACGGCGCCGGGCCGCTTCGCGGCGTACGCCCGTGAACTGATCACGATCTGATCAATGCGGATTCCGTCTTCCCGCGGCTGAATCCGCAGCGTGTGCGTGCCGGAGGCGGCAAAGTAGATCGGGCTCCCGAGACTGCCGTAGTTCGAGTCGTTCCATCCCCACCCCGAAACGCCTGCGCCGTTCCCCTCTTCGAGGACCATCGCTAGCGCATCGGTTGTGCCGATCTGCGCGCGGCGGCTGCCACTCGCACTTTCGGAGTCGTTGAACTGCATGTAGAAGGAATCGTTCGAGTACGAATTGTTTTGCGCCTCGCCGCGGAACCAAACGTAGTACGGCACGCCGGCAGCGGCCTGGAACTTGATTTCCGCGTACGACGAGGGGGAGGCGAGCGGCGTGGCGACCTTGGCGGCTCCCGCATCCGCATTGACGAGCGCGATGCCATTCGCCGCCCCTGAGAGACTCGAACGCGTCCACTTGCCGTGCACGTCCGACGCCGCGAAGTCCGAGGCATAGATCAGGATGTCGTCCGCCCAGTTCCACGTATAGCTGGCGATCGTTGTCCCGGATGCCGTCGATTGTGCGCCGCTCACCGTCACACTCTGCTGAACCTGCCCGGTGTACGGACCGCCGGCATCGGCCGTCGGCGGAGTCCCCGACTCGACAGGCGCGGGGGTCGGGTCGACGGAGCCGCCGCCGGTAATCGTGGAGAAGTCTGCACCCGGCACGCTTCCACCCGAACCGGCATGGTAGAAGACCGACGTCGAGAGGATCCGGTAGTCGCCCGAGGTCGCATCGACGAACGAGGCGTTCCACTGCGCAACGGTCGGAAACGAGTTGGTTGGAGGATACAGAGACGCATTGCCGCCGGCGAGCACGTTGTACGTGAAGACCGCGTTGGGCATGTATTTCGTGAGCGTCGGGATACCGGTGGACGAACCGGTCCCGAACACGCCGTACTTGCCGTGCAGCGCGATGTTGTTCGTGAAGACGAACCGAATCATCGGCTTGCCATAGGGCGACAGGAGCGCGGACGTGTTCTGCGCCACCGTATTGCGCTCGAACACGATGTCCGCGGCGCCCTGGCCGAACTGAAAACACTTGGCGAGGCCGCCGCCCCATCGCGCCGGATCGATGTCGTAAAAGACGTTGTTGCGGATCGTGATCCGCTCGGTCAGCGCGCTGCCGCCCGAGACGGTGTCATCGTAGCCGAGGATGTTGATCGCCCCGGCCGTGTGGCGCAGGATATTGTTCGAGAACGTGATGTCCCGCACGGCGGTCCACGGCGCAATGTTGTTGTAGTTCTTCGGCGTGAAGACGATCGCGTAGCCGGGCTGCGCCCCGGCCCAGTTGTTTTCGAACAGGTTGTTGTCGATCGTGACGCGCTGCGCGTTCTTGAATTCGATCAGGTTCTTGCAGGTCCAGGTCATGCCTGACGTCCTCGGCGTGCCGGACGTCTCCGTCGACGCGGTATACGTGAAAGACGTCGACGATCCGGCGGTTGTCATGTACACCGATTCCTTGCCGGCCGCCGTCCCCCGATAGATCCGGTACATCTCGGCACCCGATACGGCGCTCCACGTGAGAGTCACGGCGTGGCCACTCGAAACGCTCGCCGACACTTCGGCAGACGCCGCGGAGAGCATGTCCGTCGCCGCGGTCCGCAGGACCGCCGCGACCTTGAAGTAATGCGTTCCCGACGCGAGCTTGCCCGCCGCGGTCGTCGAGGACACGCGCGGCGAACCGGGCGTCGACAGCACCGGATTCCGCCATGCTGGGTTCTTCAGAATGTGGTTGCCGGAAATGGTGATGTCACTCGGAATCAAGCCCGTCGTGGCAGGCCATGAGCCGCCGAACATCACGTTCTCGCCGGCCGCTTCGATGTAGTTGTTGATGATGCGAAACGGTCCCGTTCCATTCCAGCCGCTGATCGCCTGGCCGTCCGTGTTCACCGCCTTCATGTCGGCGATGTAGCTGTTGAGAATGTCGATGGATTTCGCGTTCAGCGCGATGCCCCGCTTCTGCCCCTTCATTTTGTGTCCGTGGATGTAATCACGGTCGAACACGATGTGGTGCGGCGGATCGGGATCGGTCTTGTCGATGCCGAGCGCAATGAGCGTCTCGTAGCCGACCTGCGCGGCGCCATCGATGTCGAGAAACCGAAGGATGTAGTGATGGGCGCCCGCGGCGGTCCGGATGACTGGTGTGGACTTCGCCCGGTCGCCGGCGCCGAGGAGGCGCGCGAGCGCGGTCCGCGAGGTGTTCGCGCCCGTCCGCCCTTCGGGCACGAGGCGGACGCCGGCGGCGGGCAGAGAGCTGTCCGGGGCGTCGGACCGTATCGTTATGAAGGCGGTCGAAGATCCCTTGTCCCGCAGCGTGTAGTTGCCGACGAACGTTTCACCCGCGCGCAGCAGGATCGTATCGCCGGGCTGCGCCGCATCGATCGCGGCCTGCACGCTCGCGTACGTGCAGCCGCTCGCGCAGACGCGCAACGTCGCGCCACTGACGGCGCAAGGGTACGCGACGCTCACGAGGGCGGCAATCGCGAGACGGGACACTGAGGGGAATGCGTACAGACGGACGGATGACAACGGCCCTCCCGGACGAGAACGGAGCGATGCGTGAAAGTGTGCGGCGGGAATGCGCCGGCGCCTGCCGCCGAGCAAGCGGGGTGCCACGGCCGAGCACCCCGCCGGAGCGCGCAAATTTCGCGCGGACACCTCACCGTGCTCTAAACGGATACTGAGCCGTTTGAAAGATCTACTCACCGCGATACGGCGAGCTGCAGTTTTCCAAGGATTTCTGTTACGGCAGAGGCGTCGCGATTCCGTCCAGAGGGCGAAGCAGAGAGGGTCGCCGCCCCTCGGGACAGCCTTTCAGACCCGCGAACGACTAGAACGACGTATCGGCGCCGAGCAGCAGGCGGTCCCGCAGCCTGTACAGACGTAGCAGCACGCCGGGCGAGGTGCGCATCAACGCGCAGACGATCCGCAGCCGCCAGCTCCTGAAGTATCCATTCGCGCGCTCGAGGTGATCGAGGGCGTCGTGGGTCTCCAGGCGGAAGAAGGCGAACTTGGCTCTGGCGAGGTCCAGCCGCGCGCGGAAGAATGCCTGCCGCTCGACGAGCGCGGCCCGATCTTGCGGCGACAAATCCAGCATCGCAAGCTTGTCCAGCACCTCGACGACGCGCTGGGCCATGGTGATCGCGTTGGCCGAGAGGCTGTCGCGCCTCTTCCGATGGCGGACGAGCACGCGCCGGTTATAGGTCATGCGTGCACCGGACGCGAGCATGCGCATCCAGAGATCGAAATCCTCGACGCTGTCCAGGTGCTCGTCGAACATCCCGACGCGCAGCACCGCATCGCGGCGCACCAGCGCGCTGACGAACACGTTGCACTGCTGATTGAGCACGCTCCGGAAAGTGGGCTCCCCGTCCGAAGGGCAGACGTTCATGAAGGTCCGGCCGGCGTGCGGGTGAGCGCCGACGATCAGCGCGTTCGGATACACCACGTCCAACGACGGGTCCGCGTCCAGAATCGGGATCTGTTCGGCAAGATACGTCGGCTCCCACTCGTCATCGCTATCCAGGAACGCGACATAGCGGCCACGCGCTGCGAGAATCCCTGTGTTGCGAGCGATCGTGAGGCCACGGTTGTGTTCGAACGCGATGTATCTGATCCGATCGCGATACGGCGCCAGCGCCCGCTCGGTCTCGGCCGTGTCGGGCGACCCGTCGTTGATGACGATGATCTCGTAGTCGGCGCAGGTCTGCGCGACGATCGATGCGATGGTGTGCCCGATGTAGGCGGCAGTGTTGTACGCCGGAACGATGACGCTGACGGACGGAGCGCCGGGATCCTGCATCAGAGCGCCTGCCGCTTCACGCGATCGAACACGAACTCGTTGCAGCCGAGACCGACGCCGCCGCAGCGCAGGTTGGTCAGCGTGAACCCGCGCTGCCGGCAGAACTCGAACACGGCCTCCGGCGTCGCGACTTCGTAGGGGTACCCCCCGACCCAGTCGACCATGTCCCGCCACCGGTTCATCCCGCGGTCGTTGTACTGGCGCCAGAGCGAGAAGTACCGTCCGGGCTGGCCCGCGATCGCCGCCCGCGCAAAGTCCTTGCACTCCTGCGGCAGCATGGCAGCGAGGGTGAACGCCGGCCGCGCGAAGGCCGGCAAACGGTTGTACACCTTCTTGATGTGGCGCCAGCGAGCCGTGCGCGTGCCCAGGTCGTTGTACAGCGCGATGAACAGCTTGCCCCCGTCGGCAACGCGGTCGCACGCTGCATCGACGGCTTCCCACATGCGCCCTGTGTGATGAAGCACACCCCACGAGTACACAACGTCGAACATCCCGAGGCGTTGCATGTAGTCAGCGTCGAGGACGGATCCGTGCTCGACGGTCCACTCCAGATCGCCGGGAAAATAGCGGCGCCGCAATTCTGCGGCACACGCCACGCTGTCGGCGTCGAAGTCGAACGAGTGGACGCGCGCGCCGAGGCGACGTGCCGCGAGGCTGAACAGTCCGCTGCCGGACCCGATATCGAGAAAGCTTTTACCCACCAGGGTCGGCAGACGGAGCATCCTGGCAAGGGACTCCTCCCCCTGGCGGATCCGGGTGTCGTCCACCATGCGCAGAAACGCCCGCCAATTCCTGCCGAACGCAAAGCGTTCTCCCCGGGAAATCTCAGCGTAATAGGAGGCGGCGTTGGATGATGCCTGGTCGTGGGTGGTCAGCAATGGCATGTGCGCATCGTGAGAGGCCGGCCGGCTGAGTGCGATTGTCGTGCCACCTGAACCGCACGGAGGCCAGCGGAGGTACACGCCTTGCTCAGCTTGTAGCGATGTCCGTTCGAGTTCCCATTGCCGTATGGCTCTCGAGCTTCGGCGCCGGCGGCACCGAACGGCAGATGGTTCACCTCATTCGCGGGCTCGATCGAGATCGCTTCAGCGTGCATGCGGTCTGCTTCGACGCGCGCGGGCAATGGCTCGACGGCGCCCGTTCCTCTGCGGTCGAGATTGCCGAGTTCCCGATCCGCGGCTTCTTCCGTCCGAACACCTGGCGGCAGCTGCGCAGGTATGCCGACTGGTGCCGCAGTCGCCGGATTGCGGCGGTCATCACGTCGGACTTCTACACCAACATCTTCGGGTTGGCCGGAGCGGCGCTCGCGGGCGTCCCCGTGCGGATCGGCGGCCGGCGCGAGATCGTCACCGACAAGACGACCGCGAAGCTGCTGCTGCAGCGCGCCGCGTACGTGCTCGCAGACGTCGTCGTCGCCAATTCGAGCGCGGCCGCGGCACGACTCCGGCGCGAGGGCGTCCGGTCCGGATCGATTCACATCGTGTCCAATGGCGTTCAACTGCCGCCCTCCGCGTCGCGCGTTCGTACCGCCGTCCGACGAGCCGTGTGTGTGGCGAACCTGCGGCCGGAAAAAGGACATGACGTGCTGATCGACGCGCTCGCCGCGCGTCCTGCCCTCCGGAACCTGCACGTCGACCTCGTGGGCGATGGACCATGCCGGCCGGCGCTCGAGGCGCACGCACGCGCCCGGGGGGTCGAGGAACAGGTGCGCTTTCTCGGAGAACTCCACGACGTCGACGAGCGGCTCGCGGACGCCGATCTCTTCGTGCTGGCGTCACGGACGGAAGCGCTGCCGAACAGTGTGATGGAGGCGATGGCGGCCGGCCTTCCGGTCGTAGCATGCCGGATCGGAGGGATCCCCGAGCTCGTCGAGGATGGCGCGACCGGGCTGCTCGTGCCGCCTGACGATGTCGACGCACTGGCCGACGCTATCGCGCGCCTCGTCGCCGACCCGGCGTTTGCCGCGGCGCTCGGAACCGCAGCCCACGCGGCAATCGCCGAGGGCTTCTCGATGCGGCGCATGATCGCCGGCTTCACCGATATTCTGCTCGAGCAACTGAGCCGCCGAAAGCTGGAGGTCGGGTGTCGGACGTCGGAGCTGGGAGGAAAATCAGGGATTCGTCGCGCGCCGCTGTAGCGCGCAACTTTGGTTGCGCGAGCTACCCGCCGCCGCCCCGCCCACGTCCCCGTTCCGGCCGCGTGCGCTCCGGGCGCTGGCCTCGTCCCGCCTGCAGCACGTTGGTAAGCGCCTCGACGGAAGCGCCGAGATCCTGCCCATCGGATCCGGCACCCTTCCAGCGGCTCCCGGGAACGAGCCGGTAGTCCCCGTCCTTGAAGTCCGCGAACTGCCGTTCGAATTCGTCCAGGCTCGGGAAGAGGTTGCCGCCCGGATACTTCGACGCGTTTCCGCCCGCCAGTACATTGTGTGTGAATACCGCGCCTGGAAAGAACGTGTTCAAACTGTCCATCCCGTACGAGCGGCCCGAGCCGAACACGCCGTAGTTGTTGTGGCGTGCGATGTTGTTCTCGAACGTGAAGCCGACGATGGGCCGGGGCTTGGCCTTGGTGCCGCCATACGCCGAGATGAGGGCCGAGCCCGTGTGCAGGATCGTGTTGTGATCGACTGTCACATCGGTTGGCCCGTCGCCAATCTGCATGAACACGCCGTTGCCGCCCCAGTTGTGCTGGTTGACGTCGGTGAACAGATTGTTGCTGATGCGGAGCCGCCGCGCGAGTCCGGAGGGATGCCCATTGTCCTCGCCGAGGATGTTGAACACCGCGGCCACATGGCGCACGATGTTGGATCGGAACGTGATGTCTTCCACCGTGGCCCACGGCATCGACCCGCCCGAGTTGCGAGGCGTGAACACGATGGCAAAGCCTGCCTGGGCTGCCTCCCAGTTGTACTCGAAGAGATTGTCCTCGACGAGCACCCGCCGCGCATTCTTCAACTCGAAGATGTTCTTCACCGTCCACTTGGCGTCGCGCCATTCGGTCGGCTTCGAAAAATGGTTGCGGCGCACGCTGATGTCGGACGGTACGAGATTGCGAATCGCCGCGTCCGTCCCGCCGAACATGACGTTCTCGCCGGCGGCCTCGAGGTAGTTGTTTTCGATGACATAGGGTCCGGGCCCGTTCCACCCGGCAATCGCCTGCGTGTCCTGCCCTGCGGTCTTGATGTCGGAGATATAGGAGTTCGTTATCCGAGTCGACGCGCTGTTCAGCGCGATCCCGCGCTTCTGGCCTGCGGTCGGGTCGCCGTGCACGTAGCACTGATCGACGACGAGGTCGTGCGGGACCTCCGAGAGATCGTTCTGGTCGCGGCTGCCGTCGCCGAGGAGGATGATGTCGCCGAACCCGCCGGCGTTCGCCTGGAATTCGAGCAGTTGCAATCGCCAGTGATGCGCGCCTGGAGCAGTACGCAGGACGGCCGTACTGTTGCCCGACTTCAGCTTCGCGAGCTGCGGCGCGTCCGCGGGATCGACGCGATGGCTGGCAGCCGGCAGCCCTTCGTCGCCCGCCGTCCGGATCGTGATGAACTGGTTCCCATCCTTCACCGGCAGCACGAAGTTGCCCACGAAGGTCGCGCCCGGTTGGAGCGCGATGGTGTCCCCCGCGTTCGCGCCATTGATCGCGTCCTGCAGGTTGGCGCCCGCGGGCACCGAGATGACGTTCCCCTGCTGCTGCCTGAAGGCTGACACGGTCGCGATCGCAACGGCCACGAGGGCGGTGAGGAGCGCAAGAGATTTACTCATGAGCTGGCGGTACGGGGCTTGAAAACGACGCAACTTCAATGACCATGCCACGCCTGAGCCGGGAATGGTCGCGCGAATGTCTTGCGCGGTCGCGAGGTCGATTGTACGTGAACCCTTCGCCGTGTCCTGATCGATACGCCGCGCTGTGCGAATTACGCGACACGAACGAACGGCGCATCCGGTACGTCGCTTGCTGAGGTGCGAGTAGATGCGCATTCTGTGGGTCAAGGCTGGCAAGCTGCTGCCCCTCGATACCGGCGGCAAGATTCGTTCGTACAATCTCCTCCGGCAGCTTCGCGCCCGGCACGATGTCACGCTCCTCTCGTACTACCCGGGGGCGCGGGACGCCGCGTACGAGACGGAGATCCGATCGGCATTTCCGGGCGCGATTACGGCGGCGATCTCCCCCGCGCGCGACACGCCGGCGCGAAACGCGCTGCACTACGCGGTACGGCTGCCGCTCGGCGCGCCTTACGCGGTGTCGAAGTTCACCGCGTCGCACGTACGTCGGCTCGTCCGCGACATTCTCTCGGACGCCTACTGCGACGTTGCCGTCTGCGATTTCCTGTCCGCCTCGCTGAACTTTCCATCGGGAGCCGCGGTTCCTTGCGTCCTCTTTCAGCACAATGTCGAGTCGCTCCTCTGGAAGCGCCAGGCGCGGCACGAGCCGAACCTTTTGAAGCGGCTGCTGTTCCAGCTCGAAGCCGTGAAGATGGATCGATACGAGCGCGCAACGGTCGCACGGTTCGACCACGTCATTGCCGTCTCGCAGCACGATCACGACGTGATGACGTCGATGATCCCCGCCGATCGCATGACGATCGTGCCGACGGGCGTGGACCTGGCGCGGTACAAGGCGGCGGGTTCGCAACCTGCCGACACGTACAATGTGGTGTTCCTCGGATCGATGGACTGGGAAGCGAACGTCGACGGCGCCGAGTATTTCTGCCTGGAGATCTGGCCCAGGGTCCTCGCCCGCGTCCCGTCGGCCCGCTTCCAGATCGTCGGGCGCAACCCCGCGCCACGCGTACGGCGGCTCGCGTCCGAGTCGGTCGAGGTTACGGGAACCGTGCCGTCCGTACTCCCCTTCCTCGCGGGCGCCGCGGTTATTGCCGTTCCCCTGCGCATCGGGGGCGGCACGCGGTTGAAGATGTTCGAGGGAATGGCGGCGGGACGCGCGACCGTCTCGACATCGGTGGGCGCCGAGGGGCTCGACGTCGTCGGCGGCCGCGACCTGATCCTCGCAGACAGGCCGGACGCGTTTGCCGACGCTCTCGTCACTTTGCTCACCGATCCGGCCAGGCGCGACGCGCTGGGGGCGGCCGGCGCACGCCGTGCGGCGCAGTACGACTGGTCCGCCGTGATCGGCCGCTTCGAGGACGCGCTCGCGCGCGCATGCGACAGTCGCGCGGGATCCGAGCTGGCGGTCGCGGGAGCGCCCGCATGAGAGCACTCGTGCTGGACGGCAACGAGAATCAGGCCGTCGCCAGTACGCGATCGCTCGCGCGTGCGGGACATCGCGTGCTCGTGGGCGCCGAATCAGCCTGGTCGAAGGCCGGCTGGTCGCGGCTCGCCGCCCGTTCGTTCGTGTATCCATCGCCGCAGCACGATCCGGAAGGATTCGTTACCGCGCTTGCGGCGGAAGCGTCGCGCGAAGCCGGCACGCTGATCCTGCCGATGACGGAGCGATCGATGCTGCCGATTTCCGAGCGGCGGGACGTGCTGCTCGGCGCCGGTGCACGGCTGGTGCTGCCAGGGCACGACGCGGTCCTTCGGACGTTCGACAAGCGCGAGACGACAACGCTGGCGCGATCGCTTGGGATCACGGTTCCGCGCACGCTCGTGCTGGACGCGCGCGTCGCGCCCGATCGCTTCGCCCTCCCCTATCCCGTCGTCTTGAAACCGCACACGTCCGAGGAGCGCGGTGAGACCGGCAGCACGAGGACGACGGGCGCTCCCGTGTATGCGAGCAGCGCGGAGGAGTTCGGCCGTGCGTGGACCCACGTGCGTGAACGCTCGGGTCACGTACTGGTCCAGGAATTCATCGATGGCGTCGGCGCGGGGTATTTCGCGCTCGTCGATCGCGGCCGGGTCCGAGCGGAGTTCGCGCACCGTCGAATTCGCGACGTTCGTCCCGCGGGGTCCGGCAGCGCCCTCCGCGTCAGCGTCGACGTGGATCCGCGCATCGCCGAGGGAAGCCGCCGTCTGCTCGACGCGCTGAACTGGCACGGCGTCGCGATGGTGGAGTACCGCGTGCGGCCGGACGGGACGCCCGTGTTCATGGAAGTGAATGGACGCTTCTGGAACTCCCTCGCGCTCGCGATCCATTCCGGCGTGGATTTTCCGGCGCTCCTCGCCGAGCTTGCGGAAACAGGCCGCATCGCGAACATCCCAACGGCTCAGAGCGGCGTGCGCTGCCGCTGGCTGCTCGGCGACGTGCGCCATCTCGCGGAAGTCATGCGCGGAGCACCGGCGGGTTACCCGAGGCGCTTTCCCTCGCGCGTCCGGACGCTGATCGACGTCCTGACTCCGCGACCGGGCACGTGGCACGACAACTTCGAGCTGCGCGATCCATGGCCCGAAGCAGGCGACTGGCTGCACTTCATCACGCGCAAGATGCCGGGCGCGGTGCGGCGGCCGGTAGCAGCCGCCAGGGCGCAGCATGCTTAGGGGCGCGCTTCACGTACACAGCGTCTACTCGGACGGCGAGTTCACGCTGCCGGAGCTCCGCCAGACGCTGCAGGAGGAGGGCTGCGCCTTCGCGTTCGTGGCCGACCACGCGCAGTACTTCGACGAAGTGAAGCTCGCCGAGTACGGGCGCGAACTGGAACGCCTCTCCGACAGCACCTTCACCTTCGTGCCTGGACTCGAGTTCGAATGCGAGAAGCGGCTGCACATCGTCGGATACGGTGCGCAATTCCTGCTGGCGGCCGACGACCCCGAGGAGGTCATCGGGGCGCTCGAGGCGAAGCACGCGGTTGCCGTCATCGCGCATCCAAAGACGGAGCTGTTTTCCTGGATTGAAGGCTTCGGTCGGCTGCCGTCGGGCATCGAGGTCTGGAACTCGAAGTACGACGGCCGCTACGCGCCGCGCGCCGAAACGTTTGGCCTGCTTTCGCGACTGCAGGCACGGCGGACGGATCTCCGCGCGTTCTACGGCCAGGATCTGCATTGGCGGCACCAATATCGCGGCCTGCACGTGAACGTT
>JBKPTE010000073.1:0-9078 GCA_046735335.1 Acidobacteriota bacterium
GGGTACTCGTCGGGCTCAGGGAACTCGGCGAACACGTCTGCAAAGCCACGATCGTACAGACTGACGCCGGCAATACGCTCTTCCTCCTCAAACGTGATTTGCTCTTCGAACAATGAGTGCAGCACAACGGCTGCGCATCCGGCGTCTTCGAGACGTTTGACGGTATCCACGCGATATCCCAGTGGAGAGGCGCCAGCCATGAAGGGGTGATCGAGGCGCAATCCCAGATACGATGTTTCGGTCCGCATCCAAACCTCCAGTTCGCCGCGGATTCATGCTACTTCAGCCTGACCGTCAGGCCGTTCCGCGGATCGCCAGGAGCGCGGCGTCGTGCAGCAGCCCGTTGGAGCCCAGAAATCCTTCATTGCGAAGGAGCCGGCGCCCCGCCGTGAAATCAAGCGCCCGGCCCTCCAGATCCGTGACACGCCCGCCGGCTTCCGCTATCAGGAGCGAGCCGGCGGCACAATCCCACATGGCATCGTGGAAGTCGCGTTGCGGCGGAAAACGCAACAGGAGGTCAGCGGCGCCTGAAGCAAGGGCCACATGCTTTGCTTGACTGTCCATCAAGACCGGAGGCACCTTGCTGCCCAACGCTCCGATGGCGCGATCGAAGCGCTCGGCGTCGCCGTGCTGCCGTTCGTACGATGTGAGTGCCCGCGCAGCGGATACAGCACGCCCGGAAGACACGGCAAGCTGCACCAGACGATTGTGACCCGCCGGTATCCACCATGCGCCCTTCTCGCGAACGGCCGCTGCAATGCCGCCGCCTGCGAAGCCGCGATCAATGGCTTGGGTCTCGGCTGCAGATATCAGGGATAGCCGCGGACATCCGATGACTCCTACCTGCACGACGCCGTCGACTATGAGCGCAAGAACAATCGCATACTGACGCCCGCCGAGCAGTCCTCTGGTGCCATCGATGGGATCGAGCGTCCAGAAGCGCAAGCCAGGTTGGCCGCCACCGGCATGGATCCAGTTCAGTACCTGCGTCGCATGCGCATCAGGAATCAACCGCTGAACGATCCCGACGACTTGCCGGACAACGGTTCCGCTCGATTCGTTGCGCAGGCGAGACGCATCTTCCTCCGCAACGACGGCGTCGTGAGGAGACTCACGGGCGAGCCGGGCCACGATCAATGCCTGGATGGCGAAGTCGATGGCTGTCACAGGCGACGCATCGGCCTTCGTGAATGCCTCGACAATCGCGCGCTCCTGCAGTGATCGCACGAGGCACACAGCATCGTGCACGGCGCCCGTCGCGACAACCGCCTCGCGTCCGAGGTGCTCAATCGTCATCTGATCCGGTGCTGGTCGTGCCGAGCTCATATCGCGTCCTGATCGCGCCGCCGATCGCGTCGTTGATGTTCGGTCCGCCAGTCGTTCGATGTTGCTCTTCGATACTGCGAATCTGCCTGGCCAACGATGCGTCGCCAAATACGTCGCCAATCCAGCGAGAGAAATCACGCCGGCGAATATGTCCCTCGAGGGCCTCCGCAGGCTGGGACCCGATCAAAGCCACGAACTCCCGAAGCGTTCGGGCTCGCGCACCCGTTGGCTGGCCGCGTTTCGTGAACACGAAATCGCGCACAGCGGGGACGGGCACATCCAGGTACTTTTCGCGATGTCGCACGTGCCGTGTGAGGCGGGGAGCCAATCGGAAGACGGATAGGGCGCCTCCACTCTCCTCGGTGAGCGGCAAAATCGCCGCGGATCCAATCGGCAGCTGGGAAAGGCGCGACCGGCAGTCGTCGGGCCGTGCGCACCACGGTGCGAGCGCCGACAATTCCCGCTGATCGGTCAGACGCGTGACCACGATGGCTTCGATCGCACGCATCAGATCGGAATGGAGGCGTGACGGCTGGTATGTGACCAGCGTGTATCCTCCGAGTTCGAGATCGAGGTTCTCGAGCGACTTCGGATCGTGGAACAGATAGTGGGCTTCGTCGAGCACGATCGAGCACGTCATTGCGGGCGAAGGCCCGTCGTAGTCGAGGGCGAGAACGGTCAAACGCATAGGAGATCGCGTCCCGAGGCGAGGTCTGCCGTGGCGTATATTAGGCCGAAGCGCGGGATTCGCCGCGCAGCGTCATGAAGCGGTTGAAGGTTCGCGCGCCACTCGTGCTGATCATGCTGACGGCCTTTGCCGATTTGGCGCTGAAAGCGCCGACGCCGACTGCCGACATCACGAGCGCGATTGTTTCCGCGGTTCAACGTCGCTCTCCATCGGTACGGACGGAACTCGCTGCCCTCTACGACGCGGTCGGTTCCCGTCCGTTATGGGTCGACGGAGCCGGCCACCCGGGCGCCGAGGCACATGAGGCTCTGGGCCTCTTGAGTGGGGCTGCAACGGACGCACTCGATCCGGCCGACTACGAAGCGCCGGCTCTCGCACGCGAGGCCGAGGCCCTCGAGAAGACACCGAGTCCAACAGCATCGAGCGTCGCCGATTTCGACACCGGCCTGAGCGAAGAGACGCTTCGATATCTAAAGCACCTGCATACCGGCAGGATCGATCCGCGCGCCATCGGTTTCCGAATGACTGCGCCGCGCGACGCTCACGACTTCGCCGAACTGCTGCGCTCCGCGGTCGCCGGGCATCGGGTCCGGCACCTGGCCACGGAGCTGACACCGCCGCTCGTGCTCTATCGCAACCTGCGAGAGATGCTCAGGCGATATCGCGACCTTGCCGCTGATTCGACCATGGCTCGCGTTCGCGTGCCGGAGCGCACCGTCCGGCCGGGCGACGGCACTGCCGATCTCGGCTCGCTCTTCGAGCTGCTCGGGCGTCTCGGCGACTTGTCAGCATCGCCGCCCGCTCCTCTGCCGGAGACGTATGACGAGCGTCTCGTCGGCGCTGTCAAGCGCTTTCAGCAGCGGCATGGTCTCGAGGCCGACGGCATCATCGGCGCCGCAACGCGGGCTGCGCTCACCGTGCCTCTGACGGACCGCGTGCGACAGATCGAGCTCGCGCTGGAGCGCCTGCGCTGGTTGCCGCACCTGGATTCCGAACGATTCCTCGCGGTGAACATCCCGATGTTCCAGCTGTGGGTCTGGGATGCAATTCCGGCGAACGGCGCACCTTCGTTCGGCATGAACGTGATCGTCGGCCGTTCGCTCAACCGGCAGACGCCCGTTTTCGTCGAGCGGATGGATTACATCGTCTTCCGGCCGTACTGGAATGTGCCCTCGTCGATTGTGCGCGGCGAGATTCTGCCTGCCATCGCACGTGATCCCGCATACCTTGAACGCCATGACATGGAGATCGTGTCGGGGCAAGGCGACAACGCCCGCGTCGAGCCGCCGACGGCAGACAACATCGCGCAGCTTCAGCAGGGCCGATTATGCGTGCGACAGCGTCCAGGGCCAAGAAACTCTCTGGGCACCGTGAAGTTCGTTTTCCCCAACGATGCGAACGTGTACCTGCACAGCACGCCGGCCCCGCAGTTGTTCCGCCAATCACGCCGGGACTTCAGCCACGGCTGCGTGCGTGTCGAAGACCCGGTGGCGCTGGCCGAATGGGCATTGAAAAGCGAGAACGGCTGGACTCGCGATCGCATCGCCGCGGCGATGGATGGTCCGCGCCCGCTCCACGTGAAGCTGACGCGGCCGATCCAAGTAATCCTTTTTTACATCACCGCGGCGGTGATGCCCGACGACGGGTCGATTCACTTCGCGCAGGACATTTACGGCCACGACGCCAGGCTCGATCGAGCCCTTCGCCGCAGCGCGACGGCCTTGCGCGGCGACCTGCGCAAGGTCTCCAGGGCCGCCATCGACGTCACGACGAGCTGCCGACCATCTTCGCGACGGACTCAACAATTGTCCGGTCACCGGGCGGAACGAATGGATCGAAAGGAGCCCAGATCATGTCGAGGGTGATGGTGAACAAGGCTGGACGCGTTCGCGGTCAAGCCGTGAAAAAGCTGGAGGTCGATGAGGCGCTCATTGCCCTCTTCATCGGCGCGATGGATGCCAACGAGCACGTCGCCCGCGAGGAACTGGCCCGCGCCCATCATCTCATTTGGTCCACGCGCCGGTTTCGCCGCAAGTCCGGTGAGACCGTGGGACGCCTGATCGCGCGCATGAAACGGCTCGTCGAAGAGCAGGACCGCGCGGCGGTGATGGAGAGCGCCGCGCGGGCGGTTCCCGCCAGGTTGAGACCAGCGGCGTTTGCCCTGGTCGCCGACCTCCTGCTCGCCGACGGGAAGATCGACGGCGGTGAACGGAGGTTTCTGCAACGACTGGCATCGAGCTTCAGAATCCCCGCCGGCCTGGCGACGAACGTCATCGACGTCATGCTGGTGAAGAATCACCTCTAGTCGTCTCCGTCCGCTCTCGAAGACGATGATCACCGAGGACCAGTCTGGCGTTGTCGCCTTCCTGGCTTCCCCATCCACTCACGGCGGCGCGACGGTCGAGCGCATCGATACTCACAGTGCCATCGTGTTCCTCGCCGGACCCCGTGCGTACAAACTGAAGCGCGCGGTCCGATTCGACTATCTCGATTTTTCGACGTCCGCGCGCCGTCGCGAAATGTGCGATGCCGAGGTTCGCGTCAATCGACGCACCGCACCCGACCTGTATCGAGGCGTCCTGCCCGTTACCCGCGAAGGCGCTGTCGGGTTCGCGCTCGGCGGCTCGAGCCCCCCGGTCGATTGGGTCGTCGAGATGAATCGCTTCCCGCAGGAGGCGCTCTTCGACCGCCTGGCCGCGGCCGGTCACCTGGATCTCGACCTGATGCCGCCGCTCGCGGCGGCGATCGCGGCCTTCCACGCGGCAGCCGAGCGGCGGGTTGACCATGGAGGCAAAGCTGGGATGGCGTGGGTGATCGACGGCAACGTCGAGGGCTTTGCCGAATACGGCGCGGGCGTGCTGGATTCGGCGGCGTGCCGTCAACTGACTGATCGCGCGCGCGCTCAACTCGACGCGCGCGGAACCCTGCTGGATCAGCGACGCCCCGGAGGATTCGTGCGGCAGTGCCACGGCGACCTGCACTTGCGGAACATCGTGCTGCTGGACGGCCGGCCAACGCTCTTCGACGGCGTCGAGTTCAACGATCGGATCGCGTGCACCGACGTCCTGTACGACCTCGCATTTCTGCTCATGGATCTGTGGCGCCGCCGGCTCCCGCGTCACGCCAACGCGGTGTGGAACGGCTACCTCGGGGAGACCGGCGACCTCAGTGGAGTGTCGCTGCTCCCGCTCTTCCTCTCGTGCCGCGCGGCCGTCCGAGCGAAGACGAGCTCGACCGCCGCACGGCTCCAGCCCGATGCGAGGCGGCGCGACGAACTGCAGGAACAGGCCCGCGAATACCTGACGATGGCGCAGGATTTCCTGCGCGCGCCGCGTCCATCCCTCGTCGCGATCGGCGGGTTCTCCGGGTCGGGCAAGTCGACGTTGGCACTTGCGCTGGCGCCCTCTGTGGGCGCGGTGCCAGGTGCGATCGTGATTCGCAGCGATGAGATCCGCAAGCGACTCTGCGGTGTGTTGCCGCTCCAGCGTCTTGGTCCTGACGGGTATTCACAGGAGATGTCGGAGCGCGTGTACGCGACCGCCGCGGATCGTGCGCGCGCCGCAGTCCGGGAAGGACACAGTGTCATCGTCGACGCAGTGTTCTCGCGACCCGAGGATCGTGCGGCAATCGAGCGCAGCGCGACTGGCCTGTCGGTGCCGTTCGTGGGTCTGTGGCTCGACGTGCCAGAGCCAGTGCTCATCGCGCGGATCGAACAGCGTCAGAACGACCCCTCGGACGCGAACGCCGATGTGATTCGGATGCAACGCCGCCAGCCAATCGGCGACGTGACGTGGCATCGTATCGACGCCTCCTCGTCATCCGCTATCGTGCGCGAGCACGCCAACGAGTGGTTGTCCTTGACACAGTTCTGACACGCTCCGGCCGACGACTTATGCGGACGAACATCAACGAACACCACGCGATGATCATGGTGGTGTCTGGTCGCGCGAATCGCCGGTGACTCGGTGACTCGAGCGCATCGGCAAGTCCGCCGGCGCCGCGGTGCTCACCGCCCAGTCTTTCGGGACCCGGCTGGGCACCGCGCGCCCAATCGTCACGCGCAGCAAGTCCTTTTCGCGTCGGTGGCAGGTTCGCATCCGCAA
The DNA here is from genome assembly GCA_046735335.1 of Acidobacteriota bacterium. Taxonomy (GTDB): domain Bacteria; phylum Acidobacteriota; class Vicinamibacteria; order Vicinamibacterales; family 2-12-FULL-66-21; genus JBKPQB01. Next base: position 6,118 of record JBKPTE010000073.1, read on the forward strand.
CCAGCAGTCCCAGCCGCCTTGGCAGCTGCGTCCTTGACGCAACACGCATCGGTGTTGCTCGGTGCGGGTCCGCCGCAACACGACTTGGTATTCCGCTCATCTCTGGTCCGCCTGTCGTTCTTCTGTGTTTTCGACATCGTCGTCCTCCTCGTCAAGTGGTGAGCAGTCGCTGCTCGCCGGCAATGATGAAGACGCCGTCGATCGCAAGAGGATGCAAAGATTACTCGTCCGGGTTGGAGCGACACGCGCGTCGCACGGGACGGCGCGTCACAGGCCCCCGGAAACCGAAGATGAAAATCGGCGACGCCGCCGCGCACGTCGACTTGTATTTCGCAGCACCGCACGAGCATTTTGCGCAGCTGCTCACGCCCACGCTGAACCCGGGACTTCATGCCGGAGAGCGAGACGCCTGACTCCCGAGCGGCATCGGCCTGTGTGAGTCCTCGAATCGACGTGAGTTCGATAGCCGACCGATACGGTTCCGGCAAGCGGCCGATCATGGAGGTCAGGCAGGGCGCCAGTTCGGCTTCGGAGGCGCGCACGGCGGCCACGTCAGCGTCATCGGGCAAATCGATCTCCAACGTATCTGTCCGTCCGTCACGCCGCTGTCGCGCCCGCAGCGAATCGCGAAGAGCATTGCGCGCGATCTGAAACAGCCACCCTTCGGGTCGTTCGGTTGCGCGAAGCGTATTCAGGCGGCGGATCACGCGGACGAATACCTCCTGAAGGAGATCGTCAACGTCGACGCCCGCAGGGACGCGTCGCGCCAGAAAGGCCCGGAGCGGCGGCGCGAAGTCGTGCCACAGCGTCGACGGGTCGGCTGGAACGGACGAGGTCTCTGGCCACTCGGACGGCTTCTCGGTCATAGGTTCTGCCAACATCGTTATACAGGCGCTCCCTTCCAACACAAAGACGCCGCTGCGTAAGAATGGACGCAAGAAAGAGCGTCCGGCTCACCTGCGTCCCTTTTCGTGCTCTGTCGTCTTCAGCAGTGTGCCGCGGAATACCGACGCGGCCAGTTGGAGGGACTCTCATGAAAATCGGACAAATTCTCTTGATCCTGACAGTTGTGGGAACCGGCGTCGGGGCCGCGCCCGCTCGTTCTCCCGAGCGAAGTCTTCCGCCAGGGGCGGCGGAGATCGATTCGGAGCCCACGCTCGCCGAGATTCGCCAGGCGACGGAGCGGTTCCAGGATGTCAAGGTTGCCTTGGCTGAAGGCTACATCCGTGACCCGTCGAACATGTGCGAGACGGCCGAGATGATGGGACGGCCGGCAGCGCTGGGCGCGATGGGCATTCACTACTTTCGGCCGGACCTGCTCGGGATTACCGCGCCTCCATCACCGCGTGTCAACGGGAACGGGACGCATACAGACTTCCGCCAGCCGAGCATCCTGATCTACGAGCCTGAAGCCGACGGATCACTCGAACTCGTCGCCGTAGAAAACCTGGTGTTCGCGGCGGCATGGCGTGCAGCGGGCCATACGGAACGCCCGACCTTCCACGGCGTACCGTACGACTCGATGGCGGATGATCCGACGACGCCGATCGATGAAGCGCACATGTTCGAACCCCACTTCGATCGTCACGTGTGGATCTATCGCGAAAACCCCAACGGAGTGTTCACGCCGCTCAATCCGGCCGTGTCGTGCGCAAACCATCCGGCGAGGACGGCTCACGTGCACGGTTCGCACTGACTAACGATTGCCGTCGGTCGCATGACACGTCACGACTCATTGCTCGACGGCGTTGTCCAACGGACTGAGGTGCGTAGGGCAACCCCGAAGCTTGCGTACGGTGGTCGACGATTCGCTCAGCGTGATCGCGGCGGATGCCGCTGGCCGTCGCATCGATTTATCGTCGCTGGTCGAACACGCTTCCTGGATTAATCGTTCCAGCGAAGACGAGGTCAATCAGTTGCGGCAATACCGGCGAACGGGCGCCGGCCCGCCGAGCAATCGGACGTGACGGAAGAAGACGACGTCAGGCAACATCGATGCGCGGCGGCGTGTCCCTTGACGCGTACTGACCCATATCCAGCCTCATTCGGGTGTCGCATTGGATCGATCCTTCGTCCTGCGCTCCGGACGCCTGGCAACTTTGGTCGGCAGCGGATGAAGCTGCAGAAAGGCAACCGCAGCATCGCGGGCGCGTGCCTCGATTGCGCTCGGGCTCGGTCGCTCCGTAACACGGAGCAAGAGACTGATCATCAGATCGCGCCACAGCAGCCCCGAGAACTGCCCGGCGAGATCAGCCGGACGGCCGGCGATCAATCCAGCGGCGCGCGACTCGCTCATGATCTGTCGCAACGCGGCGCGGCTTGCCTCACGCCCTACGGAATCGAGCGTCCGCGCCACCTCGGGCGCTTGTATCGCCTCGCTGATCGCCAGCCGAAAGACGGCCACCACAGCGGGATCGCTGACTTCCCGAAGGGTTTGTATCCCGAACGCCGTTAACACCTGCGCCAGCGTCGCGCGGTCGCGCAGCATCGGCATGTTGGCGGGCGCGCGGAGTCGCGTGGCGCGTTCACCGATGGCCGTGACCAGCATCTTCTGTTTATTGCCGACGAGCGCGTAAAGCTCTCGCTTGGATACCCGCGCACGCGTGGCAATCTCGAGCGTGCTCGTCGCGGCATAGCCGCGTTCGACGAATGCTTCGAACGCCGCGGTAAGGATGCGGCTTCGCACATCGGCTGAGCCGCCGCTGTCTTTCCCCCTTGACATTGGTACCGTATGGTACCACACTGCGATCAGTTGGTACTGACTGGTACCACTGACACGCAAGAGGAGGTCACATGTCGTCGGGAACCATCTTCCAGATTCACCTCGCTCTCGGATACGTCGCCTGGCTGCTTTGCTTCGGAGCCTATGTCCTGCCGAGGCTCCAGGCGATCGACCGGGTCGACGCGCATCGCGCGATCGCGACCCTTCACAGCTTCCGATTCTTTGGGCTCGTGTTCATC
>JBKPTE010000074.1:0-37501 GCA_046735335.1 Acidobacteriota bacterium
CAGCTCCGGCACCGCCATCGCGGGCGGCTCGGCCGGTTCCGGCTCGTCTTCGTCACCCGACTCGAGCCGATCGAACTCCTCGACGGTGTTGACGACCTCAGTGACGTAGAGGAAGGCGTCGCGCTCCAGCCCGATGTCGACGAACGAGGACTGCATCCCAGGCAGCACCTTCGAGACGCGGCCCTTGTAGATGTTGCCGACGACCCCGCGCTGATGCTCGCGCTCGATGAAGACCTCGACGACCTGATCGTCCTCGAGAATGGCCACGCGCGTGTCGTAGCCGCTCGAGGAGATGATCATCTCCTTGTTCATGGAACAAACTCCGTTGTGCGCGGAGGCCCGACGCCCGGGAGACGCAGGCATACGCCAGGGATGGCGCGGACCATCGGTCCGCCATCCACAACGCGAAGAGCGTCAACACCAGCAGCGTCATGACTCCGCCTTGCGATCGGGAATCAGTTAGTGAATCTCCTCATCCGCACGTTGAGGATGAGGCCAAACCCTGCGAGCGATGCGATCAGGGACGACCCGCCATAGCTCATGAGCGGTAGCGTAATCCCCTTCACCGGCGCGAGGCCGGCCGACATCGACACGTTGTAGAGCACCTGAAACGCGAACCCTGAAATGATGCCTCCCACGAGATACGCGCCGAGGCGATCCTTCGCCAGCCGGGCCGCCTCGATCGAACGCAGAATCACGAACAGATACAGCCCGAGCGCGGCGAGCACGCCGACGAAGCCCTGCTCCTCCGCGAGGACCGAGAAGATGAAGTCGTTGTGCGCGACGGGCAGGAACTTGTACTGCCCCTGCGTCCCCTGTCGAAAGCCCTTGCCCGTCAGCCCACCGGACCCGACGGTGACGCGCGCCTGAATCGTCTGATAGCCCGCGCCGCGCGGATCCTGTTCGGGATCGAGGAACGTCTCGATCCGCGAACGCTGATAGTCCTTGAGCGCAAACTTCCACGCGATTGGCGCGACCAGCACGCCGGCGAGCGCGAGGATGCCGAGGAGCTTCAGCCGCAGCCCGGCGAGATACGCCACGCCGATGAAGACCGGGATCAGCGTCACGGCCGTTCCGAGGTCCGGCTGCTTCGCGATGAGCAGCAGCGGCACCGCCGTGAAGATCCCGCCGATGACGAGGTCGCTCGTGTTGCGCGCGCCGCGGCGATTCTCGCCGAAGTACATCGCGAGCACCAGCGCGATCACCATGCGGCCGAACTCGGACGGCTGCAGGTGGAATGGGCCAATCGGGATCCACCGCTGTCCGCCCATCTGCGTGACGCCCTTGAACAGCACGAACAGCAGCAGGACGACGAGCGCGCCGAAGAGGAAGAGCGAGTGCTCGGCGAGCATGCGGTAGTCGATCGTGAGGCAGACGAGCAGCGCGGCGAGCCCGATCGCGAGCGCGTAGAACTGCGTCAGCACCTGCGGGCCGGCGTGGCCGCCGGCCGGCAGCGTGACGTACGTCGTGCTGTAGATCATCGCGATGCCGACGCCCGACAGCAGCAGCACCGCTCCCAGCAGCAGCCAGTCGACGTGGAAGAACAGCCGGCGTTCGAACATGGATCAGTGCTGCTCGCCCGCGGCGGCTGAGGCGCTGCCGCGCGCGAAGGGGTCCTTGTAATCGAGGTGCATCTCATCGTGCGTCGGGGCCGGGGGCAGCGGCTTGCCGTCCTGCTTCGCGAAGAACGTCTCGAGGATGTGATGCGCGAGCGTGGCGGCGTTCGGCCCGTGAATCCCGTGCTCCAGGAACACGACGCCGGCAATCTGCGGATGGTCCCGGGGCGCGAAGAAGACGAACCAGCCGTTGTCGCGCAGGTCGATGTTCTTGTTGCGGGCCGCGAGACGTCCCTGGTTCGAGATCACCTGCGCCGTCCCGGTCTTGCCGCACACGTCGTGTCCGACGATCCGGGCGCGGCCGCCCGTTCCGCCCCCGTTCACGACGCCCCACATCCCGTCGCGGATCGCCTGCAGCTTCTCGGGCGTCACGTCGACTTTCGATTGCGGCGGCGGCGCCGGCATCGCCTTCCATCCCGTCCCGTCGTCCACCGCCTTGATGAGATGCGGCGTGACGCGCGTGCCGCCGTTCGCGAGCGTCGCCGTGTAGACGGCCATCGAGACCGGCGTCACCGACACCTGTCCCTGTCCGATCGCCACGGAGATCGTCTCGCCCGCATACCACTTCTCGTGCATCCGCTCGCGCTTCCACTCAGTGGATGGCACGAGGCCGGTCAGCTCGTTGGGCAGGTCGATGTTCGATTTCACGCCGAGCCCGATCAGCGTCGCCCACTTGTTGATGCGGTCCACACCGAGCATGTTCCCGACGGTGTAGAAGTACACGTCGCACGACTGCTCGATCGCATGGCGCAGGTCGACGGTGCCGTGTCCCCCCTTCTTCCAGCACGCGAACCGGCGGCCGTAGAACGTGGCGCCTCCGGTACACGTCACCTTGAAGTCGGGCGTGATGATGCCCTCTTCGAGCCCCGCAAGGCCGACGGCCATCTTGAACGTCGAGCCGGGCGAATAGCGCCCCTGCAGCGCGCGGTTCTGGAGCGGTTTCAGCTCGTCGGTGTTGAGCGCGGCCCACGTGGCGCGGTCGATGCCGCCGGCGAACGCGTTCGGATCGTACGCCGGGCGGCTGGAGAATCCGAGCACTTCCCCGTTGCTCGGATCGAGCACGACCGCGGCGCCGTTGAACCCGGACGCGGTGAACGCATCCTCGATCGCCTTCTGGATGTCGGCGTCGATCGTCAACTGCAGGCGGCGCCCCTCTTCGGGATCCTGCTTTCCCTCCGAGAGTTCGCGGATCTCGCGGCCGACGCTGTTCACGACGACGGTCTTCGTCCCGTCCTTCCCCATCAGCAGCCGGTTGTAGGCCTGTTCGATCCCTGCCTGCCCGACGAGGGTGCCCGACTCCACGCCGCCGAAGTCCGCACGCTGGAGCTGCGCTTCGGTCACCTCGCCCACGTAGCCGAACAGATGGGCCGCCATTTCGGACGCGGGATACTTCCGCGCCGGCACCTCCTGATAGATGATGCCGGGCAGCTCCCATTGGCGCGCGCGCACCGCGATCACCTGTTCCATCGACGCGTTCTCGATGAGGACGATCGGCCGATAGCTCGGCTCGCGGCGGCGCCGCGCTACGGTCTCTCGCAGCAACGCTTCGTCGGCGCCCGTGGCGAACGCCAGCGCGTGGAGCGTCTCGTCGATGTTCCTCGTCTGCTCTCGCACGAGCGCGATGTTGTACGTGTTCTGGTTGGCGACGAGGACCTTGCCGTTCCGATCGAGCAGGACGCCGCGCGGCGCGGGCAGCGGCAGCCGGCGCAGATGATTGTTCTCCGCCATCTCGCGGAATTTCTCGTGCTGCGCGACCTGGAACACCCAGAAGCCGACGGCAAGCGCCGCGAACCCGGCGGCGATGATGTACTGCAGGGCGGTCAGCCGAGCGCCAAGGCCTCGCCGATCGTCCGGCATCAAGTTCGTGGACATGCGTGAGAACCTTAGAACCTTTAGAACCTTTAGAACCTTAGAACCCTAGAACCCTAGAACCCTAGAACCGCCTCTTACTGAAAGCAGCCCTCCGCGCATTCCGCCGCGCGAGCACGTTCGGCCCGTTCTCCACGATCCAGAATGCCAGGACGCCGATGAAGGCATTCACCAGCGCCTGCGTGAGCGCCGCCGAGTAGCGCGGCGCGAATGCGTGCCCCTGCGTCAGGGCCTGCAGCGCCTCGAACACGATCTCGTGCAGCAGCGTCGCCGCCGCGAACATGACGAAACGCGGCAGCATGTTCGCGACGATGAACTGCGCGCCGAGCACGCCGACGAGAAATCCAATCAACGTCTTCGACAGGCCGCCAATGCCGATGATGCCGCCGGAGAGGGCGTCCTGCGCCAGTCCGCCCGCCATCCCCGCGAAGAGCCCCATCACGGGCCCGAACGCGAGAGCGATGTACACGACCGCGACGAGGACCAGGTTCACCGCCACCGTTTTCCCTATCAGCAGCCCCGAAATCGTCGTTTGCAGCGCGAGCGCCGCCATCAGCGCGGCCAGGACGGCCAGCGTCCTCACACGCCGCCCTCGTCGCGCGTCGCCGGCTGCGGCGGCACCAGCACGACGAGCACTTCCTCCACGCTCGAGAAATCCACCGCGGGCCTGACCGTGATCGCGCGATACAGCCCCGATCCGCGTTCCGACTTCTCGACCTTGCCGATCGTGAATCCCTTGGGATAGATGCCATCAACGCCGGAGGTGACGACCGCGTCCCCTTCCTTGACGTCCGCGAGGTTCGACACGAGATCCATCCGCAGCACGGGTTCGGTATCGGTGCCGATCACCATGCCCCCCGCGCGCGTTCGCTCGGTCAGGGCACCGGCGGCCGCGCTGCGATCGATCAGCAGCTGCACGCGCGCCGCGTGGTTCGCCGGCGTCCCGATGATGCGTCCCACGATGCCCGCGGGGGCAATCACCGCCATGTCCGCCTGCACGCCGTCCGCGGATCCGCGATCGATCGTGATCGTCCGCATGCCCGGATTCGGATTGCCGCCGATGACGTCCGCCGCCACCGTCGGCAGGCTGGCGCTCGACTTCAGATCCATGAGCGCCTGGAGCTTCTCCGATCGCGCAGCAAGCGCGCGCTGCTCCTGCAGCCGGATCGCGAGATCGGCAACCTGCCGGCGAAGCGAGTCGTTCTCCGCGCGCACGCCGCGCAGCGCGAAGTAGTTGTCCCACACGCCGCGTGTGCCGCTGATCGCGCCGAACGTCGCGCGCTCGATGCGCGAGAACACCTCGAAGGTCACGAGCGACAGCACGCGGACACCCGATCGCGACTGCACCTGCGCCGACACGAGGATCACCTGGGCCAGCATCACGACGCCGAACAGCACGCCGGTGCGTCGTCGAACGTCTAGCATCGGGGTTCGCGGGGTTCAGGCGGTTCACAAGGTTCAACGCTGGGTTCAGGGTTCAATGTTCGGAGTGTGGGTTCTACGGTTCGGTTCAGGGCCGGCAGGGACGAACCATGAACCCGAACCCGGAACCCAGAACCCCGAACCCAGCCCTGCACCCCGTGAACCCCGCGAACCCTGAACCTAGTCAATCGAAATCTTCCTCAACAAGTTGAAATCGGACAGCATCTTCCCCGCGCCCAGGACGACCGACGACAGCGGATCCTCCGCCATCGCGAGCGGCAGCCCCGTCTCCTCGCGCAGCCGCTTGTCGAGGTTCTTGAGCAGCGATCCGCCGCCGGTCAGCACGATCCCGCGATCGACGATGTCAGCCGACAGCTCCGGCGGCGTGCGCTCGAGCGCGACGCGCACCGCGTCGACGATCACGTTCACCGTCTCGGCGAGCGCTTCGCGAATTTCCTCGTCGGTGATGGTGATCGTCTTCGGCACGCCCTCGATCAGGTGCCGCCCCTTGATCTCCATCGTCATCCGCTCCTCGAGCGGGTACGCCGATCCGACCTCCATCTTGATCGCTTCGGCCGTGCGCTCGCCGATGAGGAGGTTGTACGTCTTCTTGATGTACTGGATGATCGCCTCGTCCATCTCGTTGCCGGCGACGCGGACGGCCTTGCTGTAGACGATCCCCGCGAGCGAGATGACGGCGATGTCGGTCGTGCCGCCGCCGATGTCGACGATCATGTTGCCCGACGGCTCCGTAATCGGCATCCCCGCGCCGATCGCCGCGGCCATCGCTTCCTCGACGAGATAGACCTCGCTGGCCTTCGCGCGGTACGCGCTGTCCTTGACCGCGCGCTTCTCCACCTGCGTGATCTCGGATGGCACGCCGATGACGATGCGCGGGCGCACCCAGACGTTTCGGTTGTGCGCCTTCTTGATGAAGTAGGTCAGCATCTTCTCGGTGACCTCGAAGTCGGCAATGACGCCGTCCTTCATCGGCTTGATCGCGACGATGTTGCCCGGCGTCCGCCCGAGCATCTCCTTGGCGTCCTTGCCGACGGCTTCGATCCGGCCGTTCACCTTGTTGATGGCGACGATTGACGGCTCGTTGACGACGATCCCCTTGCCGCGGGCGTAGACGCAGGTGTTGGCGGTCCCCAGATCGATGGCGAGGTCGCTCGAGAAGAGCGAGAACAAACGAAGATTCAAACGACTTCTCTTCCTGTGGGGCTTCGCCCCACACCCCAGCTCGGTCGCTTGCGGGGGCCCCATGCCCCGCGCCGCTCCCGCGCGGGCGCGCCGTGCGCGCCGCCGTCATGCGGCCCGCACAGAAGTTGCGTCGGCGGGCCGCAAGACGGCCTAATGTCTCACTTCAGCATCGGCATTCAGCATTGACAACGGCAGCACCCGCCATTGACACGCGATGAGCAGCCGGCACTGACACACGTCAGCTCGCTATATGAATGCCGTTTTTCCCGCGATCCTTCACGAAGTACATCGCTTCGTCCGCGGCCTGAATCAACCCCTCTGCGCTCGACGCGACATCGGGCAGCGTGGCCACGCCAACGGACACGGTCAGATGGATATCGAGCCCGTCCCCGTTCAGGAACGCGTGCTCGGCAATCCGTTCACGAATGCGCTCTCCCACCGCGGTCGCCCCGTCGCTGCCGGTGTCCGGCAGGACGAGCGCGAACTCGTCCCCCCCGAAACGGGCGACGATGTCGGTCTCGCGGGCGCTGGAGCGGATGACCGCCCCGGCCTCCACCAGCGCGCGGCTGCCGAACAGGTGACCGTGCGTGTCGTTGATGGACTTGAACCCGTCGAGGTCCACGAACAGCAGCGACAGCGGCCGGTTGCTCCGGGAGGCGCGCTTCGTCTCGCGCCGCAGCACCTGCGAGAGGTACCGCGAGTTGTACAGCTGCGTCAGGTCGTCGGTGACCGACAACGCTTCCGCGCGCTGCACCCGCAACGCGTTATCGAGCGCAATTGCTCCCGGCTCCAGCGCCCGGCGGAGCGCCGCAAGGGTCGCAGGGGCGAGCCGCGGCTCCTTCGAGCAGGGATAACGGTCCACCGCGACGAGGGCGCCAATCGTGCGGCCGCGGCCGATCAGCGGAAACGCCAGGACGGCGACCGATACGGCCGACGTAAACCGTTTGTCCTCAGAGAGATCCATGACACAGCACGGCTCGCCGCTCCGCAAGACCCACTCGCCCACCGCCGTCGCGCCCGGTTCGAGCAGCGGCGTCAGGCTGCGGGCCCCCATCGACCGCATGTGCCCCGCATCGTCGACCGCGAGGACGAGCCAGGCAGGCACGGGCAGCCAGTCGGCAGCGCGCGCCACGAGGACGTCGGCGACGCGTTCCGGGTCGAGCGAGGAATGGACGTCGCGAATCAGCTCGGTGAGGACGTCGGCCCGGGACAACCGGGCACGGAGACCCGCCTGCAACGGGCGCAGACGGGCGGCGAGGTCCGCGCGGGCGGACGGCGAGGGCGAACGCCGACCGCGGGCCGGCACACGCTTACCCTGCGGACGGCGTAGGAGTGGCTGCGGAATGCCGGAATCCCTCTAAGTGCTTTGACCTGAATAAATATAGCACACCTGGTCCAGACGGGAGCCGTCGCTTCGGCACCCCTCCCGTGGCATAATCAGATTTTTCTCCTGCCCGATTGAGGTCGGTGGACGCCCATGACAATGCTCGACCGGATGCGGCGCCACAAGGGCTGGCTCAAATGGAGCCTTGCCCTGGTGGTCGTCTGCTTTGTGCTCCTCTACATCCCCAGCTTCCTGGGCAACACGACGCAAGGAGCGTCCAACGGCGCCGCCGTCGCATCCGTCGACGGGCACGAGATCACCGTAGCGGAGTTCCGCCGCGTGTACAACCAGCAGATGCGCGCCTACCGCCAATCGTACGGCGCGAACGTCGACGAACGTCTGCTGAAGCAGTTGGGCATCGACCAGCGCATCGTGCAGCAGATGATCGAGGAACAGGCCGCCCTGATCGAGGCGAAGCGCGTCGGGATCGACGCGAGCGACGCCGAGGTGCGTGAGCGCATTCTCGCGCTCCCGGCGTTCCAGGAGAACGGACAGTTCATCGGCGACCAGCGCTACCGCCAGCTGCTGCAGATGCAGACGCCCCCCATGCGGCCGGACGAGTTCGAGGACGAAGTCCGCCGCGGCATCATCGTCGAGAAACTGCAGGCAGCGCTGACGGGATGGATGACCGTGAGCGACGCGGAGATCACGCAGGAGTTCAACCGGCGCAACGAGAAGGTGAAGCTGGCGGTGGTCTCGTTCGCCGCCGACAAGTTCCGCGCGTCGGTCAAGGTGAGCGACGCGGACGTCTCGAAGTACTTCGACGAGCACAAGGACGCGTACCGCGTGCCCGAGAAGCGCAAGATCCGCTTCATCGCGATCGATCAGGAGGCGCTGCGCGCGAAGGTGAACGTCACCGGCCAGCAGATCGAACGCTATTACAACGACAACATCCAGCAGTACTCGACGCCCGAACAGGTGCGCGCGAGCCACATCCTCCTCAAGACCGAGGGGAAGGACGATGCGGCGGTGAAGAAGGAAGCGGAGGACCTCCTCGCGAAAATCAAGGGGGGCGCCGATTTCGCCGAGCTGGCCAAGCAGAAATCCGAGGACGAGGCCAGCGCGAAGAAGGGCGGCGATCTCGACTACTTCTCGAAGGGCCAGATGGTCCCGGAGTTCGACAAGGTCGCCTTCTCGCTCGAGCCCGGGCAGGTCAGCGACGTGGTGAAGACGCAGTACGGCTACCACATCATCAAAGTGGTGGACAAGAAGCCCGCGTCGACGAAGACGCTCGCGGAGGTGCGCCCGCAGATCGAGGATCAGTTGAAGTACGAGCAGGCGCAGAGCCAGGCGCAGAAGATCGCCGACCAGGTCGCAAGCGAGCTGAAGAAGCCGGACGACTTCGCGAAGGTCGCCGCGGCACACGGGCTGACGGTCAGTGAATCCGGACTCTTCCAGCAGGACGAGCCGATCGCGGGCATCGGCCTGGCGCCGTCGGTCAGCCAGCAGGCGTTCTCGATGAAGCAGGGAGACGTCAGCGACGCGATCCGCACGCCCCAGGGCTTCGCGTTCATCACGGTCACGGGCCGGCAGGATCCCTACGTGCCGAAGCTCGACGAGGTGAAGACGAAGGTGAAGGACGATCTCGTGAAACAGCGCGCGATCGAAGCCGCGCGTCAGAAGGCCTCGTCGCTCGATGCCGCAGTCAAGTCGGGGGACTTCGAGAAAGTGGCGAAGGATGCCGGCCTCGAAGTGAAGACGACGGACCTCATCGCGCGCGGCGCGCCGATCGGCGATCTCGGCGTCAGCCCGCCGGTGGACACCGCGGCGTTCGCGCTGCCGCAGGGCGGCGTGAGCGGGCCGATCGTCACGGACAACGGCGCGGCGATCGTGAAGGTGCTCGAGAAGAAGGAGCCGACCGCGGCGGAACTGGCGTCGGCAAAGGAATCACTCAAGAACGAATTGCTGACGGATCGCAAGAACCGCTTCTACGCGACCTACATGAACAAGGCGCGTCAGCGGATGAACATCCGCATCAACCACGACACGATCGCGCAGGTAGTCGCCTGACCTTGTCAACGTCGAAGGTCGAACGACGCATGCTGACAGATCAGATCGTTGGGTTGCGGCGATGAATGGCGAACTCGTTGTGACCCAGCCGCTCCGCTGCGGTTTCGCGGCCTGAGCACACCGTCAGTACTTCTTCGAACAGTCTGTCCGCAGCGGCGTCGAGCGTCTCCGTGTCGTCGAGGACGCCGCTGACGTCCAGGTCGATGTTGTCGCGCATCGACTGCGCCGTGCGCGCGTTGCCCGTGATCTTGATCACGGGCGCGATCGGATTCCCTGTCGGCGTGCCCAGGCCCGTGGTGAAGACGACGACCTGAGCGCCGCCCCCGACCATCCCGGTCACCGACTCGACATCCAGTCCTGGCGTGTCCATCACCGTCAGGCCCTTGCGCGTGATGCGCGACGAGTACGGCACCACGTCCGCGAGCGGCGTGTGCTCGCCTCCCTTGTGCGTCGCGCCGAGCGACTTCTCTTCGATGGTCGTGAGCCCGCCTCGGATGTTGCCGGGCGACGGCTGCGTCCCGCGGATGTCGAGCCCCAGCGCCATGGCTTCGGACTCGACGCGGTTGATCACCTTCAGCAGCCGTCCCGCCGTTTCCGGGTTCGGCGCGCGCGCGGCCAGCAGGTGCTCCGCGCCCATGATTTCCGCGATCTCGCCGAGGACGGCGGCGCCTCCGAGCTTGACGAGGCGATCCGCCACGCGTCCGAGGGCCGGGTTCGAAGCCAGGCCGGACGTGTAGTCGGAGCCGCCGCACTTCACCGACAAAATCAGCGACGAGGCGTTGCACCACTCGCGCGGCGCGCTTCTGAGCTGGTCCGCGAGGCTTCGCGCGATCTCGATCCCGCGCTCTGTCGTGCGGACGGTCCCCCCTTCGCTCTGAATCGCGAGCACGCCGGTGAGCTTACCTTCCTTGCGGCCCGCGTCGGCGAGCTGCTGCGCGACGACCTGCTCGCAGCCGAGCGCGATCACGAGCACGGCGCCGACGTTCGGATGCGCGCAGTACGCGGCGAGCGTCTCGTGCGTGGATCGCATGTCGGGGCCGAGCTGCCCGCAGCCGCCGGTGTGGGGGAGGGCCGCGCCGACCGGCGCGATCTCGGACGCGATGCGCTCGGCAACGACCGATGCGCAGATGACGGTCGGCACGACGAGGACGTGGTTGCGCGTGCCGACGCGGCCGTCCGGACGGCGGTATCCCCAGAATCCGGGCTCGTTCATGGCTGTGTCCCTGGAAGCGCCGCGTCGTTCGGCGGCTCCGCGATTCGCGGCGCGTCGACGGGCGGCTGCGGACCGAGATCGCCGCGTCCGCGCGCGCTCGCGACGTTGTGCGTGTGGACGTGCGCGCCAGCGGCGATGTTCGCCGACGCCGTCCCGATCGCGCTGCCGTACTTCACGACCGCTTCCCCCGTGGTGATCGCCCGCACGGCGATCTTGTGGCCGCGCGGAATCGCCTCGAGCACTCTCAGCGTGCCATCCCCGACGCGCAGGTCGCGGCCCGCCTCCAGCGCTTCGAGCGCGGTCGCGACGTTGTCGCGTTCGGTGATCTGGATGACCGGCTTCACTGGTTCACCCCGCTCGCCAGGAATCCGCCGTCGACGATGAGGAGCTGTCCGGTGACGAAGCTCGACGCATCGGACGCGAGGAACACCGCCGACCCGATCAGCTCCTCGACCTTGCCGAAGCGCTGCATCGGCGTGCGCATCAGGAACTCCTGCCCGCGCGGCCCTTCGAGGAGTTTCGCATTGAGATCGGTCCGGAACACGCCGGGCGCGATCGCGTTCACGGTCACGCCGAACTTCGCCCACTCGACCGCAAGCGCACGCGTGAGGCCGGCGATTGCCGATTTGCTCGTTCCGTACGCCGCCACTTCGTACAGGCCGATGAACGACGAGAGCGACGCGATCCCAATCAGCCGCCCGCTGCGCTGCTCGATCATCGAGGGCGCGAACGTGCGATACGTCCTGAGCGTGCCCGTCAGGTTCGTGTCGATGATCCGCTGCCAGTCGGCCTCGTCCATGTCCAGCGTCGGCACGCGCTTCGTGATCCCCGCCGCGCTCACGACGACGTCGACACGCCCGAACGCCTTCAGGATCTCGTCGCGCGCATGAGCCAGCGACGCCCCGTCGGACACATCGGAGGTGACCCGCAGCGTGCGGCGGCCCCGCGATTCGACCTCCGATGCGACCTGATCCACCAGCGCCTGACGCCGCGCCGTGACGACGACGTCGGCGCCGTGGTCGGCGAGGCCGAGCGCGATCGTCCGGCCGATCCCGCTGGTGCCGCCCACGACGACGGCGGTGCGGCCGGTGAGATCGAACAACGAGCGCGCCATCAGCGCGCGCGTCCCGACGGTGTCTGCCCCTGTCCCGTTCGCCCCGTAGCCATCAAACCTTCATTCTACGTCAGCGTCGGTGTCACGACCTCACGCAGAGGCCGCGAGGGAGCAGAGGGCGGTCACTGCGGTGATCGAGCAATTGGTGGAGTTCGCCGCTCTCTCCGGGCCGGTCTTCGACCGGCCGGCAAACGCCTCGTTGCAGCACGTCCGCTCTGGATACGCGCGTCTTCAGAATTATGCTCGTGACCGTTCTCTGCTCCGGTGCGAGCTCTGCGTGAAATCGTGACCGTCCTCTGCTCTCTTGAGGCCTCTGCGTGAGATCGTGACCGTCCTCTGCTCCTCCCCGGCCTCCGCGTGGGATCGTGACAGCGCTTGCACACGCGCCAGCCGCGAGACTAAGCTTCGAAATTCGGGACTCCCACCATGTTGACCGACACCCTGTATCGAGTTCGACGCATCGATGGATTGCAGAACCTGCAGCGGCGCGGCGAAGGGGGCGCGCGCGAGCTGACCAGCTCGCGGCTGCGGCTGCCCGCCGGTGCCACGCATCGCTATCACCTCGCGGGCGAGGAGACCGTCATCGTGCTGCTCGAAGGGCGCGGCACGTTCAAGACACCAGGACGCGAGTGGAGCCTGGCGCGCAGCGGCGTGTTCTCCGAACGCGCGAGCGCGCTCTATCTCCCCGCCGGCATGCCGCTGACGGTGACGGCAGACGCGCCGCTCGAAGCGATCTTCTTCTCGACGCCGGCGCCGGAGGGCGGCGAACCGGCGGTCGTGCGTCCGGAAGACGTCCGTCCGAGCCCGCGAGGCCGCGGCACCTACACGCGCGAGGTGCACGACATCTTCGTCACGGATCCGCACGTGCGCCGGCTCATGGTCGGGGAGACATTCAATCCGCCCGGGCACTGGAGCAGCTTCCCACCGCACAAGCACGACGGCCGTGACGGCGAACCGGTCCTCGAAGAGGTCTACTACTACCGCATCGCGCCGCCGCAGGGATTCGGCCATCAGATGCTCTACACCGCGGACGGCGAGTGCCTGACCCACACCGTCCGCGACGGCGACGCGGTGCTGCTCCCCTACGGATACCATCCCGTGTCGGCGCCCCCCGGCTACCGTCTGTATTACCTCTGGGCGATGGCAGGCGCCGAACGGAAGCTCGCGCTCCACGAAGATCCGTCGCATCGCTGGATTCACGACGAGGCCTGACCATGGCGATTCCTGCCATCGAACCACGGACCTGCATCATCCGCAACACCGCCGCGCGCAAGGGCCGCACGCAGAGCGTCGTTCCGGGGAAGACCGCCGCGCAGCATCTCTACTACGGACGAATCATCCTCGACGCGAGTGCGGCGCCGCTCCCGGTCGATACGCAGGATCGGGAAACCGGGCTCCTGAGCCTGAAAGGCGAAGCGCGTGTGGCGGTGCACGGGCGGGAGTTCTCGCTGAAGCCGTACGACGCGCTCTACGTGCCGCGCGACTCCACCTTCACCGTGACGGCGGGTTCGAGCGGATGCGACCTCGCCGAAATCTCCGCTCCGGTGACGGGCAAGTATCCGCTGCAGTTCGTCTCGTACGCGGACGTCCAGCGGGACAGCGGCCTGCACTTCAGCGCGGGCGGCGACGCGTCGCGCCGCGAGCTGAACATCCTGATCGGCAAGAACGTCGAGGCAGGACGTCTGATGGCCGGCGTCACGTTCAGTGCGCCGGGCAACTGGACGTCCTGGCCGCCCCACGAGCACGCGGCGCTCGCCGAAGAGGCCTACCTCTACATCGACATGCCGCGTCCCGCGTTCGGCGTGCAGCTCGTCTACGGCTCATCCGACGAACCCGAGCTGGCGACGATCGTCCACGAAGGGGACATCGTGCTCATGCCGCAGGGCTACCATCCCAACGTCGCCGCGCCGGGCGGATCGATCAACTTTCTCTGGATCATGGCGGCCAATCGCGAGCGCGAGGATCGGCTCTTCGGGGTCGTCAACGTGCACCCCGATTTCAGCAGCGGCGGATCCGGGCTCGATGCGGGCCGCGCGAAGCGGTGACGGATCCGTTCGATCTGACGGGCCGCGTCGCCCTCGTGACGGGCGCGTCGCGCGGGCTTGGCGCGGCGATCGCCCGCGCTATGGCCGCGGCGGGCGCCGCAGTCGCGCTGCACGCGAGCGAACGCGAGCCGACGGTCACGATGACCGCCATCGGGAGCACGGTCAGGACCATTCCGCTCGTCGCGGATCTTCGCGATCGCGCGCAGACCGACGCGCTCGTGCCGCGCACGATCGAGCGGCTGGGCCGCCTGGACATCCTGGTCAACAACGCAGGGATCATCCGCCGCGCCGACGCGGATGCGTACTCCGACGAGGACTGGGACGCGGTGCTCGAGATCGACCTCACCAGCACGTTCCGGCTCTCGCGCGCCGCCGGCCGCCACATGATCGCCAACGGCCGCGGGAAGATCATCAACGTGTCGTCGCTGCTCGCGTTCCAGGGCGGCATCCGCGTTCCCGCCTATGCGGCGGCGAAAGGCGGCCTCGCGCAGCTGACCAAGGCGCTCGCGAACGAGTGGGCCGGACGCGGCGTCAACGTGAACGGCATCGCGCCCGGCTACATGCGCACCGACAACACGCGCGCCCTGTTCGACGACGAGGTCCGGCGCGAGCAGATTACCGCGCGCATTCCCGCAGGCCGCTGGGGCGTGCCCGAGGACCTCGGCGGCGCCGCGGTCTTTCTCGCTTCTTCGGCCTCTGATTACGTCCACGGCCACGTGCTCGTCGTGGACGGAGGATGGATGGGACGATGACGACCGTGCAGACGAGAGAATCCATCGTTCGCGCAATCGAGGAGCTCGGGATCGTCGCGGTCATCCGCATCCGCGACCCCCGCCGGCTTCGATCCGTGATCGAGGCGATCGCCGCAGGCGGCGTGAAGGTGATGGAGGTCACGATGACGGTGCCCAATGCGGTCGCGATGATTGCGGAGATCGCCCCGACGCTGCCGTCCGATTTCCTGCTCGGCGCAGGCACCGTGCTCGACGGAACCGCCGCGCGCGCGGTCATCGACGCCGGTGCGAGGTTCATCGTCGCACCCGTGTTCCGTCCGGAGGTCGTGGACATCTGCCACGAACGGGGCGTCGCCGTCTGTCCCGGCTGCTTCTCCCCTACCGAGATCCTCGATGCGCACGATCACGGCGCCGACATCGTCAAGGTCTTTCCGGCTACTGCGCTCGGGCCGCAGTACATCAAGGACATCCGCGCCCCGATGCCGCAGTTGAAGCTGATGCCCACGGGCGGCGTCACGCTCGACAACGCGGGCGACTGGATTCGCGCGGGCGCCGTTGCGGTCGGCGTCGGCTCTGCGCTGCTCGATGCCGCCGCGATCGACGAGGGGCGGTTCGAGGTCATCACGGCGAACGCCAAGCGGATTGTCGCCAGCGTCGGGACTGCAAGAAAGAGGTTCTAGGGTTCAGGGTTCTGAGGTTCCAAGGTTCCTAAATGATGAAGGTCGTCACATTCGGTGAACTGATGCTGCGCCTGAGCCCGCCCGGGTTCGAGCGGCTGCTGCAGTCGCCCGTGCTGCAGGCGACCTTCGGCGGCGGCGAGGCGAACGTGGCCGTCACCCTCGCGCAGTTCGGGCTCGAGAGCTACTACGCCACGCGTTTTCCTGCGAATGCGATTGCAGACGCGGCGGTGCGGATGCTGCGCGCCGAAGGCGTGCGCACGGACTTCGTCGTGCGCGGCGGCGATCGGATGGGCATCTACTTCACCGAGACCGGCGCGAGCCAGCGCGCCTCCACGGTGCTCTACGACAGGGCGCGATCGGCGATCAGCGAGATCCCGTCCGGCGCGATGGACTGGGAGCGCGTGATGCAGGACGCCGCCTGGTTTCACTTCACGGGGATTACGCCGGCGATCGGCGAGAAGGCGGCAGCCGCCACGCGCGAGGCGGTGCGCGCTGCGAAGCAGGCGGGTGCACGGATCAGCGTCGACCTGAACTTCCGCAAGAAGCTGTGGACCGAAGCGCAGGCGCAGGCGGCGATGCGGCCGCTCGTGCAGGATGTCGATCTCGTGATCGCGAACGAAGAGGACCTGCAGTCGGTGCTCGGCATCCAGGTCGAGGGAGCGGACGTCACGGGGGGCGCGCTCGACGTCGCGGGCTATCGCGACGCGGCCGCGCGCGTCTCGCGCGAGCTCGGCCCCTCGATGGTGGCGATCACGCTCCGCGAGAGCCTGTCGGCGAGCGACAACGGCTGGAGCGGCGTCTTGTGGGACAAGGGCACGCTCCACCAGAGCCAGCGCTACGTCGTACGTCTCGTCGATCGAATCGGAGGCGGCGACAGCTTCGCCGGAGGCCTGATCTACGCGCTCGTCTCCGGACGCGCGCCGGAGGACGCGCTGCGCTTTGCCGTAGCCGCGAGCGCGCTGAAGCAGACCATTCCCGGGGACTTCAATCGCGTGACGGTTGCGGAAGTGGACGCGCTCGCGAAGGGAGACGCGTCAGGACGCGTGCAGCGTTAGCGAACCGGCATTGAAGGATTTCAGCCGGCATTGATTACGCGTTCAACCGGCATTGACGACTGTTCAGCCGGCATTGACACGGGTCCTCTATCTCACGAACACGTTCGGCATCAAGGCCAGCGGCTCGCCGCGCCTGAAGACCTGCAGCGGCGCCGCGAGCGTCTGCATCACGCGCGGGCTGCTGAACCCGAGCAGCGACCCCAACGTCGTCGACCCCGTGGAGGCGCTGAACGGGCTGCGGATGACGTCGTAGAACGATTTCTTCGGCGGGTAGATCACCAGCTCCACTTCCGAATCCTGCGGGATCCGCGCGCGCTGCTTCGCGAGCGCGATCGCGCGGTCGAGACCGCCCAGCTCGTCGACGAGGCCAACCTGCTTCGCCTGGCGCCCCGTCCACACGCGCCCCTGGCCGATCGCGTCGATCCGCTCGGGCGTCGTGTTGCGCCCCTGCGCGGCCTTTTCGACGAACGCATCGTAGGTGGCCTGCATGTTCTCCGCGACGCGCGCGCGCTCTTCGGGCGAGAACGGCCGCACCGGCGAATAGATCCCCGCGTACTTTCCCTGCTGCACGCTCTCCATGTTCATGCCGAGCTTCTTCAGCGTGCCGTCGATCACGAATTTCGTCAGGACGACCCCGATCGAGCCGGTCAGCGTCGACGGCTCGGCGACGATCGCGTGCGCCGGCATCGAGATGTAGTAACCGCCCGACGCGGCCACATCGGACATCGACGCGATGAGCGGCTTCTGGTTCTTCGTCAAGACCATCTCGCGCCAGATGATGTCGGAGGCGATCGCGGATCCGCCGGGGCTGTCGACGCGCAGCACGATCGCGCGAATCGATCGATCGGCGCGCGCCTTGCGCAGGTAGTCGGCCATCGTCTCGGACCCGACGACTTCGCCGACTGGCGCTTCGTAGCTGCTCTTGCCGGAGGCGATCAGGCCGGACGCGTAGATGACGGCAATGCGCGGGCCGCGTCCGAGCCCGAGGCTCGCGGGGCTCACCTGCCGGTACTCGGACATGTCCAGATAGCGCGGCCGGCCCGTGCCGAGATTCACCTTGTCGTCGACCTCGTCTTCGTACGCGAGATCGTCGATCAGCCCGGCGCGCAGCGCCTCCTCGGGCAGGAACGGGCCGTGGTCGATGAGCGCGCGCACCTGCGCCTCGCTCTTGTGGCGGCCGTCGGCGATGCCGCGCACGAGCTGCTGGTACAGATCGGTGTTGAGCGACTCGGCCATCTCGCGATGCGCCGGCGTATACGTGTGCTCCGTGAAGTTGTTGGACGCGGTCTTGTATTCGCCGATGTGCAGCGCGTCGGGATACGCGCCGATCTTGTCCAGCGTGCCGCGGAGGAACAGCTCGTAGCTCGCCATGCCCGTCAGATCGAGCGAGGCGGTCGGCATCAGGTAGACCTTGTCGCAGGCCGACGCGAGGTAGAACTCCTGCTCGCCGCCATACTCCATGAATGCGACGACTGGTTTTCCCGAGCGGCGGAAGTCGAGGACCGCGTCCCGCACCTCCTGCACCTTCGCCCAGAGCGACGCGGTTCCCGTCGGCTTCAGCACAACGCTCGAGATGCGCCGGTCGACCTTCGCGTTCCTCAGCATCTGGACGATGCCGCGCACGGTGGGCGGGGCTTCGACAAAGGGCGCGAGGACGCCGCCTGGCTCGGTTTCGGGCAGATCGCCGCCGATCCGCAGCACGAGCGTCGAATGGCTCGCGACCTGCGGTTCGCGGCCGACCGCTGCATACACGAGCAGCAGCGCGGCGCCGGAGGCCATGACCGCCAGGCCGATCAGGAAGATGACGAACCACACGCCGCGTTTCACAGCCACACTGCGCCTCCTGGATAAATCGATCGAGTATATGCGTCCGTCCGTGCCCACACGGCGCCTGAGCTCTACAGTTTTCGTGGGGCCGGCCGACAAATCTGCCAGTGCGTGTTCAGTTTCGTGCGGTTCCGCGCGCAACCTCTGGATTTCCGGCCGGTTTCCCCCTGAAGTCGCATGGCGCCCGCTTTGCTCGGCAGGGCCGTGCGCATGCCGGTGCCGCACATGCCTGAGACCTGCCCCGTCCTCGTCGTCGAGGACGATTCCAACGCGCTGAGCGGGTATCTGGAGTTCCTGGCCGCCGCGGGGTTCCAGCCCACGGGCGTCGGAGACGGCGCCGAAGCGCTCTCGATCGCGCTGCGCAACCCGCCGGCGGCTGTGGTCACCGATATCACAATGCCGGGCATGAGCGGCTTCGAGCTGGCCGCCGCGCTGCGCTGCGACGTGCGGACGCGACAGGTGCCCGTCATCGGCCTGACGGCGCACTGGACGCCCGACGTCCGCGCACGCGCCCTCGACGTCGCGATGCAGGCGGTGCTGCTGAAGCCGTGTGTGCCGTCACATCTCGTGGCGGAGCTCGAGCGGGTGCTGGGCCGCATCAGGGCGCTCGACGGTGTTCCCGCGGGGCGCCCGGTCAAGATGCCCGCAATCCCGCCGGCGGATCAGCATTCGATCCGCTGACGCGGAATCTCTGAACCTCCCGCTTCGCGGCTACGCCGCTACGGCGCGGCAAGCCAACCAACCTCCAACCTCCAACCTCCCACGCGTTTCAGAGTAGACACGACGCGTGATTTTGCCGATAGTATGCGTCGCATGATCTTCCGCTGCTGAAGGGAGCCCGCTCCGGTCAGTTCGACCGCGTATGCTTCCTCGCGACCATCCCGTCACGCCTCCTTCGCGGGAGCCTCGGCGTGATCCGGCTGCTCGAGACGATCCTCGTCGTCGAGGATCACGACGACTCGCGCCGGATGCTCGAAGACGTGCTCACGCTCGCGGGGTTCCGCGTCGTGGCCGCGCACAACGGCGCGGAAGCGCTCCGCGCCCTCGGCCAGGAACCGCCTGACCTCGTCGTGCTGGATCTCGTGCTGCCGTGGATCAGCGGCATCGAGGTCCTGTCGACCATTCGCGAGACGCCGCATCTCGCTGCCGTACCCGTGTTGATCGTCACGGCAACGCGCACGAGCGAGTACGAGTTGCGCAACTTCGGTCCCGTCGCCCTCATGCGGAAGCCGCTGAACGTGGAGGCGATCGTTCCAATCGTGCACCGCCTGTTGAGCCAGTCGTATCAGCGGTCGTAGCGATCGTCGGAGAACGCGTTCGGGGATTCGGGAGGAAGAGGAGGGCGTATGAGAGTATCCGGAGGGTTCATCCTAGGTTCGATGGTTGTCGCGCTTGCCATGGGGACGAGTTCGCGCGCGCAGACGCCCGCACCGGCCGGCGGGCTGACAGAGGTCTATCACGTCCACTTCACGAAGGCCGTGCCGGGCAAGGCCGACGCGCTTGGGAAGGCGATGATGACGCCGGCATCGTCGGCCCCGATGCCGGGGCATGCGCTCGTGCTCCGGCACCAGGAGGGCGACAGCTGGGACTACGTCGCGATCGAGCACCTCGGGCCGAAGGCGACGGTCGACGCGGCGACCCCGCCGCCGAGCGCGGCGATCCGGGATCTGCGCGCGTGGCACGACGACACGTTCGTCGCGGGTCCGTCGTGGGCTGACTTCACGCGCGAGATGGGACTCGGCGGATCAGCGCCCGCGTCCGGGATGGTCTACATCGTCAGCATCCAGCGCGCGGTGCCCGGTCACCGCGATCAGCTCGAGAAGCTGCTGATGCAGGCGCCGGCGGCGAACAGCAAGGTGAAGCCGGGCAACATCGTCATGCCGCATCTCGAAGGCGGCGACTGGAATTTCGTGAGCATCACGCGCTACAACTCGTGGCAGGACCTCGCGACCGAGCGCGCCGAGGCAGCCGCGAATCCCGGCGCGGCGGGCGGCTGGAACGAGGTGCGTCAGCACTCCGACTTCCACCGCGACACTCTCGCTGACCGGATCTTCCCCGCAAAGTAGGCCACGTGGCGGATCGCCTGCCCGGGCGATCCGCTCTCTTCTGTCTTCAACTGGAATCCGCCTCGGCTCGCACGCCGTGGCGACGGCGCGTAGCTTCAGCAGGCGGGTGCGTTCGGATCGAAACGTCGCTGCTGTCGACGCTCCGGCTGTGACCAGACGAGACGACACCTTTCGCAACCGAAATGGACGAAGAGCGGCGTTTCCGTGAGCGTTCTGACGCCCGGTTTTCCGCATCGCGGGCACAGCGTCCGGGACATCACGACGCCGCTGTCCTGGGCCGCCGTTCGTTGCAGGGACCTGTCCATGGGCACCTCCGCGGGAGTGCGGAGCATGGCAGACGCGAGGGCGGATGGCAAGTCCTGGCGGCGCACGGCTCAACGGGCAGGCGCCTCGACTCGAGCCTGATGGTCCGCTATAATTGAACGTTCCAGCCAGGTAGATTCTCCCTTCGTGCGGAAGTGGCGGAACTGGCAGACGCGCAAGCCTCAGGAGCTTGTGGCCGCAAGGTCGTGGAGGTTCAAATCCTCTCTTCCGCACCATTCGACTCGCCTGCACCAGCCTTCGGCGAGCCGCAGGCTCGCTCATGGCGAGCCATCCATCGCGTCGAATGCCCTGAACGAGCGCAGCGAGTCGAAAGGCCACTCGACGCGTCGGCGGCTCGCTCGTGGCAGGCCGACGTCAAGTAGCCGCTGATCGTTTCCCGCCGCACGCCGGTTGTCTGCTCAATGGCGCGAGAGCGTTCATCGTGGGCGTCACCTGCCCCGAACAAACCGTTGGGCAGCCATGATGGTTGCTGTATGCTCCGTCGATTGCCGTTGCAAACAGTCCTTGGAAAGCAAGAGGAGGCGCTATGCGAATTCGTCCACTCGCGACGATGTTGGTCCTCTCGATGGGAGCAGGCGCCGCGTCCGCTCAGAGCGCCAGCGATGAGACGTTGAAGGCGGCTTGTGCGGCGGAGACTAAGGCGTACTTCAATCGGGATCTGTCCGGCTGGCAGAGCACGTGGATTCATGACGCGCAGGTCACGAGAACGATCGTGGGTGTTCAGGATGTCTCTGAGACCGGCTGGCAGAACGTTTCCTCGATGATCGAAGCGGACTTCAAACAGAATCCCACTCCGGTTCCGGTGACCACGTCGATCGAGAATTTCACGGCTCGCCAGAGCGGAAATTTCGCGTGGGTGGAATTTGATCAGGTGACCGCATCGATCGCCGATCCCTCCCAGAAGGGGCAGTCGCGCGAAAAGCGGCTGCTCCTGAAGGATGGGGACACATGGAAGATCGCCTCGCAGGTCACCATCGGCGTAATGCCGCTTGAAGCACGACTCAACAACATCGGTTACGCCCTCCTTGGCGACGGCAAGACACAGGATGCGATCGAGCTCTTCAAGTCGAATGTTCGGCTCTTTCCCGAGTCGTGGAACGTCTACGACAGTCTGGGTGAGGCGTATGCGGCAGCGGGCCAGAAGGACCTCGCGATCCAGAACTATGAGAAGTCGCTCCAACTCAATCCGAAAAATGCAACCGGGAAGGCGGCTCTCGAAAAGCTCAAGGGCAAGTAGCTGATTAGCAGCGTCGCTGATCTTCTACACCGCTGATCTCTGTCAGCCACACTAGAACGCCAGACTGGATCAGCGGTGCTGTCATTCCAGAGACGCCGCAATGTTCAAGCACGGGCCTGGTTTTGCTGAATCAGGCTCGTTTTGGGTTCAGCAATGGTCTGTCGTGTCTGGATTCGCGCTTAGACGCACCGACGCCACGGATGGCCTCCTCTAACGCAAGGATGCAATCCGAATCGGATCCGTGAAGACGCTCGACAATCAGTCCGCACGAGGGGCACCGAGGCTTGGGGTCAGAGTCCCGTCTGCCATTGCGCGAGATGCGTCTACGATTGGAATCTGCGGATCGGGGCATTCGCCGTTGTTCGTCCTCCACGGACTTGCGAATTCCACACGCCGTGCCCGCAGGACTAGCCGCGATTTCAGACCACGCAGCAGACGATTCAGGGGTTGTCTCCTGGCGAAAGGCTTTGTTCTGGCTCCCGGCCGAGGATCGTGAATGCCAATTGCGAATCCACTCGAACCCTGCTATCCTTGCTCCTCCTCCCCCGCAGCCATTCACGGTCTTACTTCATGGCTGTCACAGTGCGCGCGCTCGGTATTTCTCCGGAAGTCCACAGGTGTTTGCGCGAGGCTGCCGATGCGGCCCTCGAGGGCGATTGGCGCATCACGCTCCTGCAATCGCACATCGACGGGCAGTGGAATCTGCAGCTCGAAGGCGATCGCACGCGCTATCGCGTCGTCATCTCCTCGCTCAGTCGACTCACGGTCGCGGGGCTGAGGATCGTGTTCGCGAACATCGCCGCGGCAGAACCTTAGGCTCCTGCTGCCTCGTTTGACATGCGATCAGCTCGGGCATACAGTTGCGCTTCCTGCGAACCTCTAGGCGGCAGCGCCGATGGGAGACCTGCCGAATTGTCCCGCGTGTCGGTCGTACGACGTGCGTGTCTTATCGCACGGCGATGATGGCCTGATCTCGTACGTCTGCCACGATTGCCGGAAGGTCTTCCATGTGCCTGAGCCAGCGCGCCCGCCCCGCGCGAAATCCGACGAGCAGTCCATCGCTACCGACGCGGGTCATCGGAAGGTGCGGTAACGGCCCGAACGACGATGGATTCCGGGACAGCCGCGGCTGCCGTCACGACCCGATGAAATACCTGACCCCGTAGAGAATCGCCGCAGCGGCCAGTGCGGCCGCAATCAGCCCGATCCTCGAGTTCTGCAGCCAGCGTTCGTATCTTCCGGCGCCCGGCATGGCTGTGCCCTCCCTGAAGTTGATGTGCGCCCACCAGGACATCCAGCGTACCCGATACGCCTGACACATCTCAGGCGTACCATTCCGGGCGGACTCGGCTACTATTCGGTCACTCGGTTGAGCCGGGCCCGTTCCAGCGGGCCTGATTCCTGGAGGCTGCCATGATTTCGACCGCCGCACTCGCGACGCTCGTCGTGCTCCTGTCCCCCTCGACTGCCGCCGCAACCGGTAGTTGTCAGGTATCCGGCGAGCTCACGAACGGAGAGAAGATGCGCTGCCTCGCGGCCAGCGAGGCCATGCTCGACCAGCCGACGCTGACGCTCGAGCAGCTCGAGAAAGGGCCAGGGTTCGATCCGGCCGATCCCGACGGCTCGCGGCACGTGTACTTCACGCGCGACGATACCCTGACGTGCTACTTCCGGCCGTACTTCGCGTTCATCAGCGACAAGGGCCAGAGCCCCAAGTTCCTGTGCTGGCTCCTCAACCCGCAGCGCGCGTTCGTCGATCGCGAAGGACGGCCGATCGACGCCGACCAGGTCAGGGTCGTCCGGAAGGGACACGGGACCGCCCTCGTGGCGCGGAGCGACGGCGGGGACGCGCGGGAGATCGCGGCGGACCAGGTGAAGATCAACTATCTCCTGCCGCCGTATCCGCACCACAGCAGCCGCGACAACGAGGTGTTCACGCAGGTCGCCGCAACACGTCTGCTCTGGGCGCTCGGGTTCCCCGCCGACTATCAGTACTCGGCGCTCGCGGTGAACTGTGTCGGCTGCAGCGCCGACCCCTTCAAGGACAACCAGAAGGAGAACACCGCGGCGCCCCGGGACCGCGCCGTCGCGTTCAGGATTTCAGCCGTGGAGCGCCTGTTTCCCGGCGACGCGCTCGAAGTGGGCAGCGACGACACGTGGTCGTGGACCGATGCGGCGCAACTCTACGGAGGGTCGAGCTGGAGCCGCGATCAGAAGGTTGGCTACGACGCGTACCGGCTGGCGCTCGGGATGCTCGCGTATCACAACGCGCTTGCCTCGCAGAACCGGCTCGTCTGCGCGGAGTGGAAGAACGAGGGCGCCGGCCCGAAAGTCTGCACGCGCGTCGTCATGATGGTGCAGGACGTCGGGTCGACGTTCGGAAAGCCGGGCTCGTTCGGCAACTCGCGCGGCGATTTCAACGACTGGGAGTCGCAGCGCGTGTTCGCCGACGCGAGCCGCTGCGAGCTGCGGTTCCCGCTGAGGGGGGATACCACGGTGCTCGAGGATGCGCGCGCGCTCGTCGCGCGGCGGCTCGAGTCGCTCGATCGCGAACGCGTGAAGGCAATCTTTCGCGCCGCCCGCTTCGACATGATGGACCTGAAGCAGCTGAGCGGCCTGCGGCACGGCGGCTCCGATCCGGGCCAGGCCGCGCTCGATCAGTGGACGGACGCCTTCCTGCAGCGCGCCGCCGAAATCCGCAACGCGCGAAACTGCCGCCGCTGACGGTAGTAATCTGGACTTCGTGGCTGCTCCGCCCCCGGTGCGCGTCGACCTGCTCGGGGGCTTTCGTCTGCTCGTCGCGGGCCGTGCCCCCGACCGGCTGCCCAGCTCCCGCCAGCAGCAGCTCCTTGCGTATCTCGTGCTGCATGCCCGCCGCGGGCCGATTCCGCGCCAGCGGGTCAGCGGCGCGCTCTGGCCCGACTCCACCGACGATCAGGCGCTGACGAATCTGCGCCGCGAACTGCACCATCTGCGCGAGGGGTGGCCGGCCGTCGACGCGCTGATCGACGCCGGCTCGCGCGCGCTCGCGTGGCGCGGCGACGGCGAGGGCGTCGTGGATCTCATCGCGTTCGAGGCGGCGGCCGAACGCGGGATGAACGGCGACACCGGTGCGCTGCAGTCCGCCGCCGCGCTCTACCACGGCGATCTGATGCCAGACTGCTCGGGCGAATGGATCGATCCGGATCGCGATCGGCTTCGACAGCGCGCGCACGACGTTCTGTCGCGGCTCGTGGCGGTCCTGGAGGGCGACCGCGCCTATGGCGACGCGATCGAACGCGCCCAGCAGCTGCTCCGGATCGACCCGCTCGACGAGCAGGCCTGGTGCGCGCTCATGCGCTGCCACGCCCGCCGGGGGGACCGCGCGGCGGCGCTGCACACCTATCAGCAGTGCGCCGCCCTGCTGAAGAAGGAGCTCGGCGTGCAGCCGAGCGCCGCGACCCGCATCGCGTACCGCGAAATTCTCGATCTGGATGTCGACGCGGCCGCGCCCCCGCCCCCGCCTCGAACCTCCCTCTACCCGCTCGTCGGGCGCCGCGCGGAATGGGACGCGGTCCTCGTCGCCTGGCGCGCGACCGCGTCCGCCGGCGCGCGATTGTGCGTGATCCGCGGCGAAGCGGGCATCGGCAAGACGCGGCTCGGGGAGGAGCTCGTCGACTGGCTGTCGCTCAATCGCGTGAGCGCCGCGTCCGCCCGGTGCTATGCCGGCGAAGGACGGCTCGCGTATGCGCCGATCGCGGAATGGCTGCGGTCCGATGCGCTGCGCCCCGCGCTGGCCGCACTCGATCCCGCGTTCACCACGGATGTCGCGCGGCTGCATCCCGAGCTGCTCGCCGAGCGGCCCGGCGTGCCGGCCCCCGATCGGCAGCTCGAAAGCTGGCAGCGCGTTCGATTCTTCGAAGCGCTCGCGCAGGCATTCCGATCGGCTTCTCCCCTCGCCCTCCTTCTCGACGATGTGCAGTGGGCGGACGGCGACACGATCGACTGGCTGCAGTATTTCGTGCATTCCGCGACCGCCGCACGCTGCCTGATCGCTGCGACGGTACGGAGCGGCGAAGAGGAGGACAATCCGGCGCTCGGACGGCTCCTGCGGCAGATCGAGCGCGACGGCCGGCTCACGACGATCGCGTTGGGACCGCTCGATCGCACCGCAACGGCGCAGCTCGCCGCGGAAGTCGCGGGGCGCCCGCTCGACGAATCGGCGCTCGCCCGCACGTTCCGGGAAACGGAAGGGCATCCGCTCTTCATCGTCGAACGCGGACGGATGGATCTTGCGAACGGGCCGGACGTCCCTCGCGATGCGCTGCCGCGCGTGCAGGCCGTCGTCGAAGCGCGGCTCGCGACGCTGTCGGATGACGCCCGCTCGGCGGCCGGTATCGCCGCCGCAATCGGGCGCGACTTCCCCTTCGACGTGCTGGCGCACGCGTCCGACCTCGAGGAACCCGCGCTCGTGCGCGCGCTCGACGAGCTGTGGCGGCGCCACATCGTGCGGGTGCAGGGGGACGACCGATGGGATTTCAGTCACGACCGGATTCGCGAAGTGGCCTACGCGTCGATCGGGCCGGCCCGGCGCCGCTTGGTCCATCGCCGCATCGCGCAGGCCATGGAGGGCCTGTTCAGCACTCGCCTCGACGAGGTCAGCGGCGCGATCGCGGCGCATCTCGAGCGCGGCGGCCAATCGGCGCGCGCCATCGCCTTTCTCGACCGCGCCGCCGCCGTGGCCACGCGCGTGTCGGCCAACGAAGAAGCCATCCGGTGCCTGACGCACGCCCTCACGCTGCTCGAGAACCTGCCGGACGGGCGTGACCGCGCCGAACGCGAGCTCGATCTGCGCTCGCGGCTGTCCATCGTGCTGAACTCCGCGAGAGGCTACGCCGCGCCGGAAGTAGAGCGGAACATGGATCGTGTCTTCGCGCTCTCGGTCGCCGACGGACGCGGGCGGGTTCCTGTTCGCTGGCTGTGGGTGGCGTTCACGCTTCGCTACATGCTGGGCGACCTGAGCGCCGCGCGGGATGTTGCGCAGCAGGCGCTCACGCGAAGCGCCGCGGATCCGTCGTGCCGCTGCGAGGCGCACCACGCGATGGGGGGCACGCTCATGACCATCGGCGAGCTCGAGGCGTCGCGCCAGCATTTCGACGCGGCGCTCGCGGCATACGACGAGCGGCATCCGCAGCGGTCCGCGCTCGGGTCCGATCTCGGCGTCTTCGCGCACGCCTGGTACTCGCATGCGCTCTGGCTGCTCGGCGACGAGGACGCCGCGCTGGCGTCCGTCGACGAAGCCGCCGCCCTGGCCCGGCGACAGGACCACAAGTACAGCGAGACGCTCGCGCTGGCATACGCCGCTCTCCTGCACCAGATGCGCCTCGACGTGCCTCGCGCCGAAGCCGCCGCAGAAGCGGTGGTCGCGATGTGCGATCGATATGGATTCGCGTACTACGGCGACTGGGCCCGCCTGATCATCGGATGGGCGAGAGGCCACGATCAGCCCGCCGAGGGCGTGCAGGCCATCGAGGCGGCGCTCGAGCGACTCGACCGTGCCCGCGCGCAGGCGCGCCGCCCGTATTATCTTTCCCTGCTCGCCGATACGTACGGGCGCCGCGGCGACCGGAATCGCGCCGCCGCCGTCCTCGACGCGGCAATTCGCATGGCACTCGATCGAGGTGACATGTGGTGGGTCCCTGCGCTGTATCTGCAGAAGAGCGTCATGGAATCACCTGCCGAGCGCGACATCGCGCTGCAGCGCGCGCTGGCGCTCGCGCGCGAGCAGCACAGCCGCGCGCTCGAGCGGCGGATTCTCGGCTCTCCGCTTCTCACCTGACGCCTCGGGCCATCGTTCGCTGGCGAACGCTGTCGCGAACGATTCGGGAACGCCGGGGTTCGTAGGCTGTTCGCAGGAGGTCAGCTTATGAACATCAATCGTTCTCTCACCCGTCTCGGAGTCTTGGCTTTCGGTCTCGCGCTTGCGGCGGTCCCCGTGGTCGCCCAGTCGGGCCACGTGCTCGTCCCGGCGGACCAGGTCCACTGGGCGCCCGCTCCCCCGGTGCTCCCCGCCGGAGCCGAAATCGCCGTCCTCGAGGGCAATCCATCCGAAGCCGGCCCGATAACGATGCGGCTGCGCCTGCCCGCGCAGTACGACATCCCCGCGCACTGGCACAGCATGGCGGAGCACGTGACGGTCCTCTCCGGCAGCTTCCACGTCGGCATCGGCGATAAGCTGGAACGCAACGGGAGCCAGACGCTCGCACCCGGCGGGTTCGTCTCGCTGCCCGCGAAGATGCACCACTTCGCCTGGACGAGCGCGCCGACCATCGTGCAGATCAGCCTCGAAGGACCCTTCGATCTCTATTACGTGAACCCCGCGGACAACCCGCAAAAGTCCCTCACGAAGAAATGAGGCAGGTGATGGCAGCCATTCAACTCGAACAACTCCGGTCCTCATTGCGCGGCGACACCGTCGGTCCGGGCGACGCGGCGTACGACGCCGCCCGAGCCGTCCACAACGGCATGATCGACAAGCGTCCGGCGCTGATCGCGCGCTGCACGGACGTCGCCGACGTGATCGCGTCGGTCGATTACGCGCGCACCAACAACCTGTTGACGGCGGTTCGCGGCGGCGGACACAACGGCGGCGGTCTCGGCACGTGCGATGGCGGAATCGTGATCGACGTCTCGCGGATGAAAGGCGTCCGCGTCGATGCGTCCTCGAAAACCGTGCGGATTGGCGCCGGCTGCGTCTGGGCCGATGTCGATCACGCAACACACCCGTTCGGTCTCGCCGTGCCGGCCGGCTTCATCTCGTCGACCGGCGTCGCCGGCCTGACGCTGGGCGGCGGGATCGGTTATCTGACGCGCCAGTACGGGCTCACGATCGACAATCTGCTGTCGGCCGACGTCGTGCTCGCCGACGGCACCATCGTCACGACGGACGAGGACTCGCATCCCGACCTCTTCTGGGCGCTCCGCGGCGGCGGCGGCAACTTCGGCGTGGTGACGTCGTTCGAGTTCCGCGCGCATCCCGTGAGGACGGTCTACGCGGGGCCGACGTTCTGGCCCCTCGAGCAAGCCGAAGACGTCATGAAGGCGTATCGCGAGTTCATCCTCGCCGCGCCGGACTACGTCAACGGGTTTTTCGCGTTTCTCACGATTCCTCCCGCGCCGATGTTTCCCGAGCACCTGCACATGAAGAAGGTGTGCGGCGTCATGTGGGTCTGCACCGGGGCCGTGATGCGGGCGGAAGCCGCCACCCGGCCGATGCGAAGCGTCGGCAAGCCGATCCTCGATCATCAGGGCGAGATGCCGCTGCCCGTCGTCAACAGCCTCTTCGATCCGCTCTACCCGCCGGGACTACAGTGGTACTGGCGCGCGGACTTCGTCAGCGAGCTGAGCGACGAGGCCGTCGCGCTTCACGCGCGGCACGGCGCCGCGCTCCCCACCATGCTGTCGACGATGCACCTGTATCCAATCGATGGCGCGCCGCACCGCGTTGGACGGCACGACACGGCGTTCAGCTATCGCGACGCGAACTGGTCGGAGGTGATCGTCGGCGTGGATCCCGATCCGGCGAACAGCAGCCGAATCACGGGTTGGTGCCGGGACTACTTCGACGCCCTGCACCCCTATTCCGACGGCGGGGCGTATGTGAATTTCATGATGGAGGAAGGGCAAGAGCGCGTGCAGGCGTCGTTCCGCGACAACTACGCTCGCCTGGCGCAGGTGAAAGCCGCGTACGACCCGGCGAACCTGTTCCGCGTGAATCAGAACATCCGGCCCGCCGCAGCCGCAGTCTAGCCCTTCCACACGCCAGAGCGCAGTACCTGTAAAGATGCTGCGCTCCGGCCGTCGCTGGCGTTACCGCTGATTGTTCACGGATGTTGCGTAGATGTACGCCCGAGTGTTGGCGCCCTTCGGCGCGTCGAGCCGATCGCGCATCGACCGCGGCATCTGAAGCACGACGCCGTCGACCGATACCGTCTGACCCTCGTGGACGTTCGGCTGGCCCGGCGCCGCCGGCAGCACGAACACGTCCGAGCCGTTGGCGACGCGGAGCCAGAACCCGCGTCCCGCGGACGTCCCGACCGTCACGTCGTTCAGCGCGACGGTGCGGCCAACGCTCTGGTCGTCCATGGACGAGATCTTCGTGACGTCGGCAATCGTGCTGCCGCCGCCCACGCTTCCACTCGTACCCACGGGCGTCGACGCGGTGGACCGATCGACGTCGATCAGCAGCGCGACGTTGCTGTCGCCGCCGACGACCCGGCTGGCGACGAGCAGCGGCCGCTTGGTCAACCGCGCTTCCTTGGCGGGCGTCGTATCGAGCCAGCCCCACTCGCGCCGGAGATCCGGCAGCACCATCTTCTTCATCGTTCCGGAGACGGTGACGCGGTCGCCCTCGTGCACCAGCGCGGCGAGGTTCGACGGGAGGTATACGAGTGTCTCTCCCTCCAGATCGATCCAGTCAGGCTCGTCGATCGTGAAGAGGTGCGGCCCGAGGACCTTCTCGACTTCGGCGTCGACGCTGATCGTCTGGCCGATGTACTTCGAGGGGTTGTCTTCGATCTGATCGAGCGGCACCTTCATGCCAATCGGTCTGGTCTCGATGGCGGGCGCGGTGGACTCGTTGTGCGCCGTGTTCCCCGGCGCCGTCCTCACCAGGCCGCTGCCCTCCGCGGACGTGCGCCAGCTGTTCCAGTCGTTCGACAGCATCGCGTCGAGGTGCCAGTTCGTGCGGACCCCGGCCGCGTCATAGAGGTACAGCGTGCCTTTCGTCAGATCGGTGCCCGGAACGTCCGTTGAAAGGACGAGCGTCTTCGTGCGCGCGGCGAGCTCGCGCGCCTGGCTGTCGGGGTACACGAACTGATGACCATATTTCGATCCCGGATAGAACCACGCCCTGATCGCGGGCGCCGTGCCGGGCTCCGTCGGACTGAATTTCAACACGACGTCTCCGGAAATGTTCTCACGGGCGGCTGGTACGGCCTGGATGGTCGCAATCACCTGCCCGCTGCGCTCGTTGCTGATCTCGACGAGATTCCGGTCGGTGCTGGAATCGACAAGTTTGAAAACGTACGAACCTGGTTGAAGTGTCGCGCCCGGAATCATGACCGGCTCGGTGAACGTCAGAATGGTTTTCTCGCTCCATTGGTCCGCCGACGCGACGTGCGCGATGAGCAGCGCCGCGGCAACCGCGAGCGCCATCACGCCTGTTCGTCGCAGTCCCTGCATGTTCTGACCTCCTTTTCGTCAGCTGCGTTGATACTGGATAGAGAGTATGCAAGGACGGATCCCGTGCAGCGTGCGGCGTCTGCACACGGCTGCGTTCGGCGCGCGAACTCGGCGGACGCGCGCGTGTACTCGGGCATACGCCTCGCGTAAGGCCCGAGCCGCAGCCTGCCGATAAGCGGGGCACCATGATGGAAGCGGTTGCCGCAGCCGCCGTCCTCGGCGGCGTCAACGCGTTCGGCGACTACATCACGCTCGCGTTCGAGCTGCAGGCCAAGCCGGCGTACGCCGTGATTCGCGCCTGCGTGATCGCGTACTGCATCGGCGGGATCGTGGGCATCCGCGCGAAGCAGATGATGCTGGGCGCGCTCTGCGGCCTGGTGATCGGCCTTCTCATCGGCGTCGCTTTCCAACTGCTCGCGCCCTCTGGCGCGTGGACCGCGGCGATCGTGGCGGCCGTGCTGTTCTGGGTTGCGTTCGCGCTGCTCGACGTCCTCTTGCGCGGCGATTCGGCCGTGGCCGCTTCGCTCGCGCGAGGCATTCTCGGCGCAGCCCTCTGCCTGCTCGTCTTTTACACGCTCACCACTGCCTGGCCCGAACGGCCGACGCGCGAGCCGAATCTGATCCGGCTGGCGCTCGTCTGGAGCGGCGCGTTCTTCCCCGGCTTTCTCGTCCTGTTCTTCCAGAAGGGCTGATGTAGGGCGCATCTGATGCAGGGCGCATCTTTAGATGCGCCATGCAGCCATGCACTGGTGCGAGGTTTGCGACGATCTCGTAGAGAGCGACGCGATCGGTCGAGGTGTGCGATGCCGGTGTGGGCGTGGTCAGCATTCTGGGGCGGGGTTGCGGGATCGGCGCTGCTGATTGGCGCTGCACTCGGGTACGCGGTGCGCATCCCGAAGCGGCTGATCGCGGCCGTCATGGCCTTCGGCGCGGGCGTGCTGATCTCCGCGCTCGCCTTCGATCTCATGGACGAGGCATATCAGCGCGGCGGCTTCGATGCGACGTCGATTGGCTTCCTCGGCGGCGCGATTATCTATACGTTGGCGACGCTCGCCGTCGATCGTCGCGGCGCGAAGCGCCGGAAGCGATCGCACGCGCAGCCGAGCGAAGCGGAGAATCCCGGCTCAGGTCTCGCGCTCGCGATCGGCGCGCTCATCGACGGCATTCCCGAATCCATCGCGATCGGCGTCAGCATGATCCGTGGCGGCGCCGTCAGCGCCGTCGCGGTCGCCGCGGTGTTCCTCTCGAATGTGCCCGAAGGGCTCTCGAGCGCCGCCGGTATGCGGCAGGCTGGACGATCCCGCACGTACGTGTTCGGCGTCTGGGGGGCGATCGCCGCGATCTCGGCAATCGCCTCACTGGCCGGCTATGCCGTCTTCAATCGCTTTTCCGCCGACGTCACCGCCGCGACCACGGCCGTCGCCGCGGGTGCGATTCTCAGCATGCTGGCCGACACGATGATGCCCGAAGCGTTCGACGAAGCGCACGACTGGGCTGGCGTCATCACGGTGATTGGATTTCTCGCCGCGTTCGTACTCTCGAAACTGTCGGGCGCCTGATCGAACGCTCGAGGCCGGGTAGGACCCGCAACGGCTGGCGCCTTTCGTGCACGTTTCGATGGAGTCATCCCGTATCTCCAGAGGAGCGTAGCTATGGCAGAACGACAGTCCGAAATCGCTGCACGCAAAGACCAGCAGATGACGCGTCGCGCGACACCGGTCGCGAGTCCGTTTCGCATGCTCGAGCGTTTCGCGGACGAAGTGGATCGCATGTTCGAGGAGTTCGGTTTCGGCCGCGGATCGAGCAGACAAGGGTTCATGATCGACACCATGAGCTGGACGCCGCAGATCGACATCTCGCAGCGCAACAACGAGCTCGTCATTCGTGCCGACCTGCCGGGCATGAACAAGGACGACGTGAAGGTCGACGTGTCCGATGACGCGATCACCATTCAAGGCGAGCGGCGGCGCGAGCACGAGGAGGATCGCGCGGGCGTGTACCGCAGCGAGCGCAGTTACGGCAGCTTCTATCGCACCATCCCCCTGCCGGAAGGCGCGATGACCGAGCAGGCCAAAGCGAGCTTCAAGGACGGCGTGCTCGAGATTACGATGCCAGCGCCGCCCGAGCAGGTGACACGAGGACGTCGCCTCGAGATTAGTGAGGGATCCAAGAAGTAGACGTAGGGCGGGTCTCTTAGACCCGCCAAATGTAGGGCCGGTCGCTCAGACCCGCCGCGCCCGCAACGTCCGGAACGTGATCGAGTAGCGGAGCGCCGTCACCGCCGGAATGTGGTGTTCGTAGGCGCTCCGCGATGCACCGGTCAGGAGATACGCCGATCGGCGCTCGAGAAGGATCTCGTGTGTCCCCGCGCGCCGATGACCCGCCTGCACCGGAGTGTTCGGCCGCAGGTACGGACGCAGTCTCATCCGGCACGACGACAACAGAGAGACGCCGGCGACGATGGCGTACTGGGGCGCGTCGCGGTGCCATCCGATCGGGGCGCCCGGCGGATACTCGTTGATCAATGCCATCGCGAAGGCCGGCGGATCGACGTCGGCCCACTTCGCGATGGCATCTCGCAACGGCAGGAGGAACGCAGGAATCGGTGGGGGCGCCGGGCCGCTGGTATCGTACGCCGTCCCGAAGAACGCGACCCTCCGACGCGCGACCACGCCGCGCATCTCGAATGCGGAGAACGTCACGCGCGAGATGTCCTCGGCGAGCGCGCTCTCCTGTTCGCTCGTCAAGAAGTTCGCACGATAGCGGAAGCCCTGCGGCATCTGAAGGTCATCGAACAACGACCCGGTCCCGGACGGCATGCCTCAGTGTGGCACGCGGGATCCTATCGCCGCTTCCGCGCGGCGGTCTTCCAGCGGCGAATGCGGGACACGACTCGGCAGCGCCGCCGCGAATTTGCGGTGCGCGCCGCGCTTGGTGCGTCTGCGCCGCGAGTGATTCGCCTCGTTGTAGCGGAAGGCGTGCGGCTCGCGCTGGCGGGAACGATCGCCGGCATGCTCGCGTCGCTGCTGGTCGCGCGCTGGCTGGTCCGCATCGCGCCTGTCGCAGGGCCTGTGACCACGGCGGTGTGGCTGAGCGCGCCGCTGGTGCTACTCGGCGCGGTCGCCGTGGCGAGCGCACTTCCGGCGAGGCATGCGCTTCGCGTGAACCTCCTGACGATCATGCGTGAAGAGTGATGCTCGACCCCTGCATTACGGCGGTTTCAGCTGTCGTAACCACGATACGGGTCCCGTAAGTCAGCGTTTCTTACCGCAGAGCGATTCGCCCCGCCAGTTGAATCGTGCGCGTTCTCCGTTCGTGGCAGCCATCGTGATCCCACCACCACCGTGGGCCCGCTTCGTAGAGCGGCCCGGGAGTGGAGGAACGAATGATTTCGCAGAATCGAATCGCGATAGTTGCTGCCGCGGTCTGCCTGGCGCTTCCCCTGCGCGCGGCCGCGCAGAACGCGCACGCGCGCGGCGAGAGCCAGAATCAGTGGATCGCATCAGGGTTCGTCGGGTCGAACTTTGCGAACGATGCAAGCCCTGCCAGCACGAACATCGGCGGCTCGCTCGCGTACTTGTGGAGGAAGCAGTGGGGCGCGGAGCTGGATCTGGGCTTCACGCCGAATTTCAAGCTGCAGAACAATTTCTTCGGCCTCGGCGTCGCGCCGCAGGTGAACAGCTACATGGCGAATGCTCTCTGGGCGAAAGCATTCGGCGCGGACGGGCAGTGGCGCCC
This sequence comes from Acidobacteriota bacterium, assembly GCA_046735335.1. Classification (GTDB taxonomy): domain Bacteria; phylum Acidobacteriota; class Vicinamibacteria; order Vicinamibacterales; family 2-12-FULL-66-21; genus JBKPQB01. The sequence goes on from JBKPTE010000074.1 coordinate 34,757, forward strand.
CTTCGTCTCGGGCGGCGTCGGCGCGCTGTCGGTGCGATCGGAGATTACCAGCGTTCCCGCTTTGTCGGACGTGTTCGATCCGAACGATACGCGCTTCGGAGGAAACATCGGGGCGGGCTTCATGGGGTTTGCGGGGAACTGGGGGTTCAAGGCCGACGTGCGCTACTTCCGCGCGACCGGCACGTACAACCCGCCGACAACCGCGTCGAATCCCAATCCCGGCCCGAACCCCAGCCCCGGCAACCCGACGCCAGCGCCAGGACCTTATGGGTTGACGACGGGCGCGGTGGCCGGAGTGTACGTATCGATGCCCGCCGACATGGGGACGAGCGCAACGATCCAAAGCCCCGCGAGCGCCGCGCTCACGGGCTTGCACTTCTGGCGCGCGAACGTCGGAGTGGCGTTCCGCTGGCCGCGGTAGTCGGGGAGATGTCCGACCGCTAACGTGGCGGAAGCGTGAACGCGACGAGATAATCGCCGATCGGCGGGCCAATCGGAGTACCGTGTCCGCCGGCGGCGATCACGATGTACTGGCGCCCATCGCGGCCGAGGAATGTCATCGGCGTCGATCGTGCGCTGGTTGGCAGCGCGCCTTTCCACAACTCCTTTCCCGATCGCACGTCGAAGGCGTAGATCGCCGGTTCGAGTGTTCCCGCGATGAACACGAGGCCGCCGGCCGTGACGATGGGGCCGCCGAGCGCAATCGATCCGCCGACGGCCGCCGCGGGATACTGCGCCGCACCGGGAAGCTGCCCGAGCGGCACCTGCCATGCGATCTCTCCAGTGGACGGCGTCACGGCCGCGAGCGTGCCCCACGGCGGCGGCGTGCACGGGAGGTGCGCGTTCGGGCCGAGCAGGAAGCGACGCACGACGCCGTACGGCGTGTCCGGCTGCGGGTGGTACTCGAAATCGCCGCTCAGCCGGCCCGCCTTCCGTTCGGCATCGACGGCAGCGCGCGGAATGAGACGGACTTCCGCCGCGAGGTTGTTGACCGGCAGGACCAGGAGGTCGTTGGCGCGATCGTGCGCGATGCCGCCCCACGCCATGCCGCCGATGTTCCCCGGTATCACGAGCGTTCCCTGACGTGACGGCGGTGTGAAGATCCCCTCCGACCTGAGCGCGCTCATGACGCCGCGGCACCACGCGCGATCCTGTTCGGTCGCGCCCCATGCATCGTCTGCGGTCAGAGTGGAGCGGGCGAGCGTTCGCGGTGCCGCGGGGAATGGCTGCGTCGGCGACGCCTCTTCGCCGGCAACATCGCTCTTTGGTACCGCGCGCTCCTCGACCGGAATCAGCGGCGCGCCGGTCGCGCGATCCAGGATGAACAGGTGACCGGTCTTCGATGCAACGCCGACTGCCGCGACGGTGCGGCCGTCCTTCTTCCAGTCGAACAGAATGGGCGGCGATGCGACGTCGTAATCCCACAGATCGTGGTGGACGGTCTGAAAGGCCCACACGCGCACGCCCGTATCGCCGCGCAGCGCGACCACCGAGTCCGAGAACAGGTTTGCGCCGAGGCGCTCGCCGCCGTAATAGTCGTGACTGGGGCTGCTGGTCGGGACGAAGACCAGGTTGTGCTCGGGATCTGAGACGATGACCGACCACGCATTCGCGCTGCCGGTCCGCGCCGCGCTGCCGTTGCGCCAGGTATCGGCTCCTTCGACGTTGGGATCCTGCGGGATCGGATCCCACGTCCATTTCAGCTGGCCCGTGACCGCGTCGAACCCGCGCACCTCGCCGCTCGGGTGCGGCTTCGCCGTGCCGTCCGCGATGCCGGACCCGACGACAATCGTGTCGCCGATGACGGCCGGAGGCGACGTGACCTCGTAATCCGCGAATCCCGTCGGCGGGATGCGGAGACCCTTGCGAAGATCGACGACGCCGCCGGATCCAAACGACGGGATTGGCCGGCCCGTCGACGCATCGATGGCAATCAGGCGCGCGTCGATCGTGGCGACGAAGATGCGCCGCTCGGGTCCGCGCGACCACGTCGACACGCCGCGGCTCGCGAAATCACCGTAGCCCTCATCGCGCAGCACCTTGGCATCGAAGGTCCATTTCGGCCGGCCCGCGACCGGATCGAGCGCAATCACGTGCCCGAGAGACGTGCTCAGGTACAGCGTGCCATCGACGTAGAGCGGCGTGGCTTCGAACGCCGTCGCGCGACCCTCTTTCGGTTCGTACGCGTCGCCGGTGCGGAAGGTCCAGGCGACCTGAAGTGACGTGACGTTCTCGCGGGTGATGCGATCGAGCGGCGAAAAGCGCTCGCCTCCCGCATCGCGCCCGTATGAGGGCCAGTCGCCGTCGCGAATCCCGCTCCGCGGCGTGCCTTGCGCGACACGAGCCTGGGAGATCAGCCACGAGAGCGGCACCGTCCAGACGCCGGGACCCGCGAGCAGAAGGATGAGAAGCGTGCGTCGATTCACGGGGCCATCTTACAGAGATCCGGCCGCGGGTCCGTCTCGCGCCTGCGCGGCGCGCCGCCCGCGTCGCGCCAGCGGAAGGCTTGAGGATCGCATGACGTGCCAGTCGTGGGATCATCCTGTTCGAAACCGAACGGGCCGAGCGTCCCGCCATCCAGATTTTCCATCGATCCGGTAGGCACGCATGTTGCGCCACACACGGTCGCGATGACGAGCAACCTGATCCAGGACATCAGATACGCGGTCCGCCTCCTGCTTCGCTCTCCGGGCTTCACACTGACGGCGGCGGTCACGCTGGCGCTCGGCATCGGCGCCACGACCT
>JBKPTE010000075.1:0-11923 GCA_046735335.1 Acidobacteriota bacterium
GGACAGCTGGCGCATCGGCAACTTCTTCACCATCAACGGCGGCATCCGCTGGGAAGGCCAGAACGTTCGCAACCGGGACAATCAGACGGCGTTCAAGCTGGATCAGAACTGGGCGCCGCGCGTGGGGTTCATCTGGGACGTGACCCGGAACAACCGGAGCAAGATCTACGCGAACTACGGCCGCTTCTACGAGGCCATCCCGATGGACATCAACATCAGGGCCTTCGGCGGAGAGGTCCAGTGCTTCTGCTACAACTTCGACCCGAGCGCGAGCAACACGATTCCCGATCCGGCCGCACGCCGGTCGACGCTCCTCGGGGGAGCCGAACCGGTTGATCCGAACCTCAAGGGCCAGTACATCGACGAGTGGCTCGGCGGGTTCGAGTACCAGCTCCCGAGCAACATCGTCGTCGGGGCGAAGTACACGCACCGCGCGCTGGGACGCGTGATCGAAGACTTCCTGATCCCCTCCGAGGGTAACTACTTCATCGCGAACCCATCGCAAGGCCTCGGATCCGAGATGGCGTTCTACGACGGCGTGCACACCGCGCCCGCGCCAAAGCCAAAGCGAGTTGAGAACGCGTTCGAGGTGACGGGACAGAAACGCTTCAGCAACAACTGGCAGTTCCTCGCGAGCGCCGTGTTCAGCCGCCTCGACGGAAACTACGATGGCACATTCCAGTCGTCCACGGGCCAGCTCGATCCGAACATCAACTCGGCCTTCGATTACGCGGACTTCCTCGTAAACTCGGAGGGGAAGTTGAGCAACGACCGGGCCGTGCAGGTGAAGCTGTTCGGCACGTACGAGGTCCCGAACGGCGCCGTGAAGGGCCTGAACATCGGTGTCGCGACGCACTGGTATTCCGGACTGCCGCTGAACGCGTACGGCTATTCGCTGGCATACCAGAACTGGGAGTACTACCTGGCGCCTCGGGGATCCGTTGGACGCGGGCCGACCGACTGGGAGGCCGATCTTCATCTGTCCTACCCCGTGTCGTTCGGCGGCAATCGCCGGCTCAACGTCATCGCCGACGTGTTCAACATCTTCAACCGTCAAGCGATCACGCAGTTCGACGAGCGGTACAACCTGATCTCCGACGGCGAGTGCGCGGGTATCCCCGAGGGGCTGTGCAACGGCGACGGCGGGATGGCGACGACAGGCAATTCGTTGACGCCTGCCGGGAGCATCACGAACCCGCGGGCAACGGCGACGAATCCGGACTACCTGAAGACAGGTCCCGACAGCCAGTCGCTCGCGACCGCCTTCCGCGGATTCACGGGCCAGCGCAGCCTGCGGCTGGGTGTCAGGTTTACCTTCTAGCGTCAACGACGAAAGACGAACGACGAATGACGAGGCCTTGACACCTCAACGACAGTGATAGAGAGAAGGGCCCGTGCGACGCGCGGGCCTTTTTTGTTGTCCGACCATTCGCGATACAGTCGGTTCATGCGGCGGATACTCCTCATCGTCGCGCTCATCGTGCTGGTGGCCGCGGCCGTCGTCTGGCGCGTCCGCACGACACACCAGCAGCCGGCGCCAGCTGCCAGGCGAACGGCTGAAGCGATCCCTTCGATAGCGTCTCAGGCGAAGCCCGCACGCCCGGTGATCTTCATCGGTCTCGACGGCGCGGACTGGTCGCTCCTCGACCAATACATCCAGCAGGGCACGATGCCTTCGCTCGCGCGGCTCGTGCGCGAAGGCGTGAGCGGCACGGTTGCCACGCTGCATCCGCCGCTCTCTCCGCTCGTGTGGACGACGATGATGACGGGGGTGAGCCCGCTGGAGCATCGAGTGCTCGATTTCCTGCGCGTGAACCCATCGACGCACCAGCGCGAGCCGATCACGAGCGATGAGCGCGCGGTGCCGGCGATCTGGAACATGGCGACCGACGGCGGGAAGAAGGTGGGCGCGCTCGGATTCTGGGCCACTTACCCCGCCGAGCCCGTGAACGGCCTCATCGTCTCGGATCGGCTGTTCACGTTTCTCTACAGCGAGTCCTCTCCCCCTCCGGGCGTCGTGTATCCGCAGTCGCTGGAGTCGTGGGCGGCGGACGCGCTGCGGAGGGCCGAGCACGACGCGGACTACGAACATCTGGAGACGCTGATGCCGTCGCTCAGCGAGCGGGAGTACCGCGAGGCGGCGGCCATCACCGACCCATACGCGCACCCGGTGAGCGCGCTGCGCCGGATTCTGATCGAGACGAACGTGTATGCGGATCTCGGGCGCGACTGGTTCGCGCGCGAGAAGCCGGATATGCTGCTCGTGTACATTCAAGGGACCGACAGCATCGGCCACGTCTTCGCGCCCTACGCGCCGCCGCGGCAGCCGAACATCTCCGAATCGGATTACGCGCGGTACAGCGAGGTGCCGCAGCGCTATTTCGAACGCATCGATCAACTCATAGAGGAGTACCGGAAGCTCGCGGAGAGCTCCGGCGGCATCCTCATGCTCGCCTCCGACCATGGGTTCGCGTGGGGGGAAGGGCGGCCGACCGAGCTCTCGAGCGTCGCGAACGCGACCGCGGCGCGATGGCATCGCGAGAACGGGATCTATCTGATTTGGGGAAATGGCATTCAGCCGTCGGATGTATCCGCGCCCGCACACGCACCCCACGGCAGCGTGCAACAGGTCTGTGCCACTTTGCTCGCCCTCGCGGGCCTGCCGTCCGGGCGACAGGTCGCGGGACCCGTCCTGTTAGGAACGCCAGGCACGAATGCGAACGCATCAGTCGATTACCGGCAGTTCTATGCGAAGCCTGTGGCTCCCGGGGCCTCGGCGTCCCCGTCGGGGTCGCGCGTGGACGCTGATACGGTGGCCAAGCTCAAGGCGCTCGGCTACATCGGTGGCGCGGAGGACATGTCCGGACGATCGGAGGGAACCCGGACGGCCGGGTCTCTGAACAACGAGGGGCTGCTGCTCAAACAGGCGAACCGCACAGACGAAGCCATCGACGCGTTCGATCGCGCGATCGCGCTCGATCCGAACCTCGCGTCGGCGCTATGGAACCTGAGCGATCTCCTGTTCGCGCAGAATCGCTCGCTGGACAAGTCGGACGACCTGCTCGTCCGCGCGTTCGCGCACGGTCTGCCCGAGGGCCCGAAATACCTGATCGGGCGTGCAATCGGCTATCAGCGGAACGGGGAGGTCGAACGCAGCGTGCGCCTGCTCAACATGGCGCTCGCGGCAAAGCCCGACGATCCGGAGCTGCTGCTCTTCCGCGGCCGGTACCGCGTCGAGCAGGGAGACTGCGCGTCGGGGCTGAACGATTTTCGCCGCGCGACGGAGTTGAGCCCGTCGAACGCTGCGGCGTTCGCGTCTCGCGGGCTGGCGGAGCTGTGCGTCGGCGACCGCGCGGCCGCGCAGGCGAGCCTCCGCCGATCCCTGCAGCTCGATCCGAACCAGCCAAAGGTGCGGCAGTATCTGCAATCCAGTCCAACTGTGCGATGATGTCGCCGCCTTTCACAAGGCAACTGACTCCAGGGGGACTCCATGGGTATCTCCGCCGCTCTGTTGTTGGCGCTGGCTGCCTTGCCCTTCTCGCCGCCCGCTCAAGCGCCCACCGATCAGGATTATCGCAAGGCGCTCGGCCACTTCCGTGCCGGGATGGAGGCGCTCCAGACGGAGCGCTTCGAGGAAGCGGAGGAGGAGTTCACCGCCGCGACGAGGCTGGATCCCGACTTCGACGCCGCGTTCTACGGCCTCGGTCAGGTCCACATGCGCACGCACCAGTACGAGCGCGCCGTCCGCGACTACGTCGCGTGCCGCGAGGCGTACAGGCGCGCGACGGCCGCCGAGGCGATGGGCAGCATCGAGGCCGACCGCCGGCTGCGCGATCGGATCGACGTCCTGCGCGACGCGCTGCGCAGCCTGCAGCGCGCGAGCCAGAGCTCGTCGGGCGTGAGCGTCTCGAACAGCATGGCGCGCGTGAACGATCAGATCCGGCTCCTCGAGAGCCGCCGCAATCGCGGCGTGACAGGCAGCGTGGCTCCGGTGCCAGCCGGCGTGTCTATGGCGCTCGGCAGCGCGTACTTCAGGCTCGGGCAACAGGCGGACGCCGAACGCGAATACAAGGCGGCGCTCGCCGTCGATCCTAAATTCGGAGAGGCGCACAGCAATCTGGCGGTCGTGTATCTCGTGTCCGGCCGCTACGGCGAGGCGCAGCACGAAGTGGACGCGGCGGAGAAGGCGGGCTTCAAGGTGAATCCGAAGCTGAAGGACGAGATCAGCCGGTCGAAATCTTGAGGAGGTTGGTGGTTGGAGGTTGGCTTGCCCGCCGTAGCCCGCAGGGCGGAAGGCCGGAGCTTGCTAACTGCGGGCCTCTTGAGCTCCGGTGCTCCGGTGCTCCAGCACGCGATCGAGATCGGCGGCCGTGAACGGCTTGGCCAGGATCGGCACTGACGCCAGATCCGTGTCGCCGGGCACGGACCCGGCATCCCCGGTCACGAACACGAAGCGCGGCGCGAGATCCGGGCGTCGCGCCTGAGCGTGGCGGTAGACGATCACGCCGCTGTCGTGGCCGAGCGCGATATCGCACAGCACGAGGCCGAAGGATCGCGCGTCGATCTGGGCGAGCGCGTCGGGAACCGATGCGGCTTCGACGGCCTGGAAGCCGCGCCGCGCGAGCAGCCGCGAGAGCAGCGAACGAATCGCCGCTTCGTCTTCGACGATCAGCACGCGCGGCAGGCCGGCCTTCTCGCGGGCATCGAGCTGCGGAGGCGCGCCGGCCGCCGGCGCCGCGGCCGGCAGCCGGAGCTCGAAGCACGCGCCGCGCGGTGTCTCGACAAGGGTCAACGCGCCGCCGTGCGCGGTGGCAATCCCGACCGAGATCGACAGGCCGAGTCCCGTTCCCTCGCCCACGTCCTTCGTCGTGAAGAACGGCTCGAAAATCCGCCCCCGCAGCTCCGGGCTCACGCCGGGCCCGTCATCGGCCACCTGGAGACGGTGGAACACCCCGTCCGTCGTCGTTCGGATCGAGATCGTCCCGCGCCCGGTCCCGTTGACAATCGCCTGCTCGGCGTTGAGAACCAGATTCAGGACGACCTGCTGAATCTCCTCGCGATTCATCTGGGCCGCCAGCGCCGAGGAATGCAGGTCCATGACGAGATGGATGCTGTTCTGCGCGAGATGGTATTCACGCAGATCGGCTGTCGCTTTGACGATCTGGTTGAGGCTCCCGAGGGCGCGCTCCGGCGAGCCCCGCCGCACGAATGCGAGCAGGTTACGCACGATCTGCCCGGCACGCGCGGCCTCGCGGCGCACGAGCTGCAGGTCGCGCTGCTGGTCTGCGGGAGAGCCCTGCTCCTCGAGCAGCAGCTCGACGCAGCCGACGATGGTCTGCAGCGGGTTGTTGATCTCGTGCGCGACGCCCGCGACCAGCTCCCCGACGGCAGACATCCGTTCGCTGTGCACGAGCTGATCGCGCAGCCGCAGCTCCTCGGTGATGTCCCGCTGGACGCCGACGAAGTGGGTCAGCCAACCCTCGTCGTTCCGCAGCCCGACGACGGTGCTGGAGACCGGGAAGGTGGATCCATCGTGGCGACGGTGCACGAGCGTCCCGCGCCACACGCCGTTCTGCCGCACCTCGGACGAGATGCGGCTTCCATCCGGCGGCGGCTCGAAGAGATCGCCGAGGGCCATTCGCGACAGCTCGGCGCGGCTGAAGCCGAGCGCCCGCACGCAGGCTTCGTTCGCGTGCTCGAACGCGCCGTCCGGACGCGTGATCAGGATCAGGTCGCGCGTCTGCTCGACGGCCGCGGCGAGCAGCCGAAGGCGCGCATCGGCGCGGTGCAGCTCGTCGCGCTGCACGGCAAGACGCACCGCCAGCAGCCCCACGCCCGCAACCGTCGCCATCGTCGTCAGCAGGACGCGGAACGAGTCCCCGGCGTCGCCGAGCGGCTGGATCCGCAGCAGACCGTAGCCGATGATCGGCACGAGCAGCATCGGCATGGCCGAGAGCACGCCCGACGGCGCCTCCACCAGCTTCTCGTCGCGCGTGTCCTCCGCGCGCGGCGACGCCGGCGCCTCGATCGCCGCAACAACGTAGGACAGGTAAGGAATGATCCACGCGAGATCGAACAACGTGCCGCTGTGATACGAGCGGCTGGCAATCGCGAAGCTCGTGAAGATGCGGAGGAAGAACCCTGCGCTGGCGCCGGCCAGCATGCAGGTGAACGCGAACCTCCACGGCGTGCGGCGCGCCGCCCACGCGGACGAGGCGAGCGCAATCACGAGGACCAGCCGATACATCTGCACCAGGGCCAGCAGCACCGGCTCCGTCCGCGCGATCGGCACGACGACGCTCGGGACGAGGACGAAATACGCGTAGACGAACGCGATGAGCATCCCGTAACTGATGAGGTCGATTGCCGTCGCGCCGACGGCGTCGCGCCGGACGCCCAGGTGCGGGCGCGCGATGAGCGCGACCAGCGGACCGATGCCGCCGCAGAGGCTGAACATCGTGTGCCACTGGACCCATACGGGCTGGTTCCACACGACGTCGCTGAACGCCCACCCGATATGGCCCAGCGACCAGAGGATCATCCCGACCAGGAAGGTATCCCAGAACAGGCGATGGGCACCCGCCCATTGCGGCCGTCGCCGGAGGACGACGACGCAGAAGGCGATGGCGGGCAGGAGGAGTCCGATGTTGCCGTAGATCGACTGCGCGCGTGGATGGCCGCGAAAGATCACCCCGAGGAGCGCGTAAACGAACACATACGCACCCGCGGCGAGGAGATACCGGTGGGGACCCTTAAGTTGCGGAATGCCGGAGTTTAGCAGAAATCTAGATTTCTTCCAGATCTATCTGCGCGCGCTGCAGCCGCCCGCTGAAATCGATGTAGATGGACTTCCATTCCGAGAACACGTCGAGCGCCGCCACGCCGGCCTCGCGGTGCCCGTTGCCGGTGTTCTTCGTTCCGCCGAACGGCAGGTGCACTTCTGCGCCGATGGTCGGCGCGTTCACGTAGAAGATCCCCGTGTACAGATCGCGCATGGCCTGGAACGCGCGGTTGATGTCCTGCGTGTAGATCGATGCGGAGAGTCCGTACTCGACGCCGTTGCCGATCTCGATGGCTTCCTCGAGCGATCGGCATGGGATGACCGACACGACCGGGCCGAAGATCTCCTCGCGCGCGATGCGCATCCTGTTGTCGACGTCCGTGAAGATCGTCGGCTCGTGGAAATAGCCTCTCGAGTACGCGCCGCCGCTCAGGCGCTTTCCGCCCGTCTTCAGCGTCGCCCCTTCCTGACGTCCGATGTCGACGTATTTCAGGACGGTCTCGAGCTGCGACTCGCTGTTCGACGGGCCCATCTCCGTCTGCTCCTGCAGCCCGTCGCCGACGCGGAGCGATTGCGCGCGCTCGACGAACGCGTCGACGAACTTGCTGTAGACCTTCTCGTGCACGACGACGCGGCTGGCGGCCGTGCAGCGCTGCCCCGTCGTGCCGAAGCCGCCCCACAGGCAGCCATCGACGGCCAGCTCCAGGTTGGCGTCGTCCATGATGATGATGACGTTCTTGCCGCCCATCTCGAGGTGGACCTTCTTGAAGGTCGGCGCCGCGGCCTGATTCACGATGCGCCCGACGGCGGTCGAGCCGGTGAACGACACGACGCGGACGGCAGGGTCCGTTGTCATCGGCGTCCCCACTTCGGGGCCGTCGCCGGTGACCAGGTTGATCACCCCTTTGGGCACGCCCGCTTCGATCAGCGCGTTGACGAAATTGAGGGCCGAGAGCGGCGTCTGCGATGCCGGCTTGAAGACGACGGTGTTGCCGCAGACGAGGGCGGGAACGATCTTCCACGAGGGGATCGCCATCGGGAAATTCCACGGCGTGATGACGGAGCAGAGGCCCAGCGGCTGGCGCACCGACATGGCGAACTTGTTCCGCAGCTCCGAAGGGACCGTCTGGCCGAACATGCGCCGGCCCTCGCCGGCCATGTAGAAGGTCATGTCGATCGCTTCCTGGACGTCGCCGCGCGTTTCGCTCAGGACCTTCCCCATCTCGCGCGTCATGTCGCGCGCCAACTGCTCCTTGCGCGCGACGAAGATCTGCGCGGCCTTGAACAGGATCTCCGCGCGCCGCGGCGCGGGGACCAGGCGCCAGCGCTCGTACGCACGCGCCGCCGCCGCAATCGCGGCGTTCACGTCGTCGCGCGTGGATTGCTGGAACAGGCCGATCAGATCGTCCGTGTTGGCGGGGTTGCGGTTCTCGAATGTCGCGCCGGACGCCGACGGGACCCACTCGCCGTCGATGAGGTTGCGGTAGATGGTTGCGGTAGTCGCCATGAGAACGATCCTACCGCGTCGCCGTGATGCCGGGTCTGAGAGACCCGGCCTACGTCGGATTGAGCTGTAGGGCGGGTCTCTTAGACCCGCCACGCGCCGTCATGTATAGTTCCGTCCCAATGAGCGATCCCACACGCGATCGTGAGAGGGTGCCCGTGCCGTCGCCGCTGCACGGCGAGGTGAAGGTCTTCCAGCCGATGACGATTCTCGACGTCAGCTTCGGCGGGGCGCAGATCGAGACGCTCTTTCCGCTTCACCTCGATTCGCTGCACGATTTCCGCATCTCGCTCGAGGATCGCTCGATCATCGTGAAAGGGCGGATCGCCCACTGCCATGTCGAACAGATGCACGACGGGATCGTGCTCTACCGAGCCGGCGTCGAATTCGTCGAGCCGTCCGAACACGTACGGGCGGCAATCGACGAGTTCGTCCAGGCGCTCAAAGCCGCCCGGGGCAGGTTGGAACCTCGAACCTAGAACCGTAGAACCCTAGAACCCTAGAACCCTAGAACCCTAGAACCTCTTTATTCCAGTCGCAGTGCGGGCGCCATGTAGGCACTGACCGGGCTTTCGTGGCCCGCGGCATCGACGGCGGCGACGCCAAATACCCAGTCGTCGATGTTGGCGTTCGGAAGCGTGTATTCGGTGACGTTCCCCACGTACACATCGTGCTGCCAGTCCGGGCCCCATGCCGTCCGCCAGAAGACGCGGTAGCCCGCTGCGCCCGGCGACGCCGTCCATCGGAGATGCGCGTCGTAGCCGGAGGGCCGGCGGTCGATTGTCGGGGCGCCCCGCTCGTTCACGACGACGGGCGGCGGCGGCGCGAGCGCCAGCGTCGCCATCACCGCGGCGTTCACGCGCGCGTTCTGCGCCAGATAGTGGAAGTCGACGCCGTCGATCGTGTCGTTCGCCCCGTGCTGCTTCGAGTAGTTCTCGCGCGCCTCGCGGAAGCCGATCGCTGTGAACCCCTGCGCGTTCAGCGCGCTGTGATCGCCTCCGCGGCTGAACCGGTCGCGCCGTGCCATCAGCCGGATGCGATGCGACGGCACGTATGCCGAGCCCACGCGCGCCGTGAACTGCGCGAGCGCCCTTGACGGCGAATCCTCGGGGCCTTCCGAATAGATGCGGATCGTCGCGCTGTCGATCGCCCCGTCGCCCCCGTGCGAGTTGCCGACGATGTCGTTGTTGAACCAGGCTTGAATGGGGATCTTCTCGGCCTTGGCCTTCTTCGCGTGCGCCGCCGAGCCGATGAGTCCCTGCTCTTCGCCGGCGACGGTCATGAACACGAGCGTCGCGTCGAACTCGATCCCGCTCTCGGCGAAGACGCGCGCCAGCTCCATCGACAGCACCGTCCCGCTCCCATCGTCGTTCGCGCCGGGGGCATCGACGTTGTAGTCCTGGTTGGGCCGGAGCTGCGGGTCCGCCGGCGCTTCACCCGGCGCCTGCGCTCGCGCGCCCGGGCGCTCGTCCGGCTGCGCCGTCTGGCCGCGACCCGCGGGCGGCGTCCGGGCCGCCGCCCCCTGCGGCGTCCGCGTGTTCAGCCCGAGCTGCCCGCCGATGTTCAGCGAGTCGTAGTGACCGCTCACGTAGACCCGCCGCGGACTCTTGCCCGGCAGAATCGCCATGACGTTCCGCAGCTCCACCTGACGCGTGATGCGGCCGCGCGGCGGAATCGTGTAGGTGTCGAAGCTCACCTGCAGCCGCGGGCTGCTGCGCTTCAGCTCGTCGAAGATCCACTGCCGCGCCGCACCGATTCCGCGCGTGGGAGATGAGGCGTCCGACAGCGTATTTCTCGTCCCGAAGCTCACGAGCTTCTGCAGGAGTTGATGCAGGCGCTCTTCCGAGACCGACGCCACCAGTTTCTGAATGCTGGGATCGAGTCCGGCCGGCGCGGGAGCCGGCGTCTGTGCGGGGGCGGGCGCGGGTGCGTAGAGGAGCGTGAGGAGAACCGTCGCAGGCGGGACACATCGTCTGGAGATCAGCATCTGCATTCGTTCGACTCTATCGCAACCCGCCAATCGCCGTTCGCCGTGACCACCCTCAGCGCGCGGTTATGTGCTCGAAGTAGTCTCCCGACGGAATCCGAGGCGCGCGCCCGAGCGGCGCATTGTAGAAGTACACCCACGCGTCCGCATGGGTGCCGTCCGGCAGCACGACTTCCGCTTTCGATCGGGTGTACAGGCTTCTGTCGGGATCGTCGGCGCGATAGCCTTCGATGTCGTCGAGCGCGGCGAGCACGGTCTGCGACTCGGACATCGCGTACACCTCGCCGCTGATGCGTCCGTCGTTCGACGGCACGGCGGCGGGATAGATTCCGAGGTCGAAGAGCGCGCCGCTGATCGATCCGCGCCCGATGTACGTCAGCTTGTCGTCGATGCCGGCACGGCGGCGGCGGTCGAAGCCGGCCATCAGCGTGCCGTAGAAGAACACGAGATCAGCCACAGCCCAAAAATGGAAGGGTACAACAAAACGGGGGCTGAAGGTTCGCGCAACTCGCGCACATAAAGTTGCGCGTTACGAAAGTTGCGCGCTACGGTGCAAACTCGTAGCGACGCAACCTTAGGTGCGCGGACCTGCCGCGAATTCTAGCGATCCGGCGTCGGCGGTGCGGGCGGCACGGGCGGCTTCGGCGCCCACGGCGCAGGCTTCAGGTCCGGTCCGGCGACCGCGCCGCGGCTGCCGCCAGGGCCCTTTGGGATCATATCGAGAATCTCGGCAGGAACGGAGAACGACAGCGCGACGGTCTTGCCGGTGCCGGAGAGCTGCAGCGACTGCAGCATGGCCGCCGCCTTCGGATCGCTCTGCGCCTGAAGACGCCCGAGCGCGAGGAAGCCCTGCACGACCTGACGGAGGTTCTCGGCTGCCTGGTCGTCGCGTGCCTCGGCGCGCAGCGTGCCGGTCACCCCGCCGTCGATGTGCGACATCACGGCAAACGTCTTCACGGCCGGAATCTGCGAGCGAATCTGCTCGGGCAGGTGCGCCTGGCTGGCCAGTGCTTCGAACCGGCCGACGGCCCACGCGTTGTTGCCGCGCTCGATATCGGAGACGAGCTCCATCATCTCGTTGTTGCTCGTGATGCTCTGCGCGCTCATCTCGGCATCGATCGAGCTTCGAATCGAGGCCTCGCTGCCGATCGCGACGAGCCCGGGTTCGAGAAACGCGAGCGCCATCGGGCCAGGGCCGTGATCAGTGTGACGGCCCTCGTCCGCGCGGACCTTGATCAGCCGCTTGCCCTTGTAGTCCTCGACCACGCCGCCGTGCTCGCGCGCCAGGGTCTCCAGCTGCGTCGTATTGAACCGGCCGCGCGCCACCACCAGCCCGTTGGGATTTCCCGGAACCCCCGCCGTTGCGGCGGCAACGACGTAGTCGATGTCGCGCTCGATGTCGATGCCGGTCGCTTCCTGGAACTCCTGCTGCCCGCGCTCCTGCGGCATCCGCTCCTTCAGCCGCTGCCGGAGCTGCGACGACATGATCTCGCCGACGTTCGCATACGCGACGACGGTCGCGTCCGCGGGCACGTAGCTCAGTTCGGCCGGACCCGTCCGCGATGCTGAGAGCGACGGGAATCCGCCCCCGTAATACGCCACCAGCCCGGTGCACAGCCCTGTCTCTTATACACATCTCCGAGCCCACGAG
>JBKPTE010000076.1:0-61113 GCA_046735335.1 Acidobacteriota bacterium
GATGTGCGGGTATTTCGCGGCGATGGCGGCGCTCAGTGACGTACTCCGCTGATCACGATCTCACGCGGAGGGCGCCAGGGCATGAGGACACGGGCTGTCGCGTTCGTCGCCGCGCTGACGCGCGGCGGGAAGTCAGACGGATCGCACGATTACAAGCACGCCACGATCCTCCGCGTGTTTGTAATCGCGCGATCTGTCTGACTTCCCTGCGCCGGCCGAAGGCCGGCCAGACGAACGTGACAGCGGTCCCGGCGATCTCTGCTCTTCGCGGCCTCCGCGTGAGATCCGTGACACGCGACTACTGCTCGCCGCCCTTCGTGTTCACCGGTTCGGGCGCGGGCGTCTGTTCCCCCTCCGCGACGTGCGGGAGTGCCGTCCCCGTCCACGGCGCCAGGACGCCGGCCTTCACATACGTGAACAGCTTCTCCCGCGTGTCGACGATGTCCAGGTTCCGCATCGTCAACTGCCCGATGCGGTCCTGCGGCGTGAACGTCGACTCCCCCTTTTCCATCGTCAGCCGTTCGGGTTTGTAGGTGAGATTCGGCGACGAGGTCTCGAGGATGGAGTAGTCGTTCCCGCGGCGGAGCTCGAGCGTGACATCCCCGGTCACGGCGCGGGCGACCCAGCGCTGCGCGGTCTCGCGGAGCATCATCGCCTGGGGATCGAACCATCGCCCCTGATACAGGAGCCGCCCGAGCCTGCGGCCGTGCTCGCGGTACTGCTCGATCGTGTCCTCGTTGTGGATGCCGGTGATCAGCCGCTCGTACGCGACGAAGAGGAGCGCCATGCCGGGCGCTTCGTAGATGCCGCGGCTCTTCGCCTCGATGATCCGGTTCTCGATCTGATCGCTCATGCCGAGACCGTGGCGTCCGCCAATGCGGTTGGCCTCGAGCATCAGGCTGACGGCATCCTTGAACGTGATGCCGTTCAGCGCGACCGGCTGCCCCTCTTCGAAGCGGATCGATACCTCTTCGCGCCTGATCGCGACGTCCTCGCGCCAGAACGCCACGCCCATGATCGGTTCGACGATGCGGATCCCCGTGTCGAGGCGCTCGAGGTCCTTGGCTTCGTGCGTGGCGCCGAGCAGATTCGAATCGGTGGAGTAGGCCTTCTCCGCGCTCATGCGGTATGCGAGCCCCGCGCGCCGCATGTACTCCGACATCTCGGCGCGGCCGCCCAGCTCGTCGATGAACGTCTGATCGAGCCATGGCTTGTAGATGCGGAGGTCGGGATTGGCGAGCAGCCCGTAGCGATAGAACCGCTCGATGTCGTTCCCCTTGAAGGTGCTCCCGTCACCCCAGATGTTGACCTGGTCTTCCTTCATCGCGCCCACGAGCATCGTGCCCGTCACGGCGCGGCCGATCGGCGTCGTGTTGAAGTAGGGAACGCCCGCGGTGGAGATGTGGAAGGCGCCGCACTGCAGGACGGCCAAACCCTCGGCGACCAGCTGCGTGCGGCAGTCGATGAGCCGCGCGCGCTCCGCGCCGTACTGGAGGGCGCGTTTCGGGATCTCGTCGTAGTCCGGCTCGTCGGGCTGTCCGAGGTTTGCGGTGTAGGCATACGGGATGGCGCCCTTGGCGCGCATCCAGTGGAGCGCCGCGCTCGTGTCGAGCCCGCCGGAGAAGGCGATGCCGACGCGTTCGCCGGCCGGCAGCTGCTGAAGAATGTTCCCCATGAAGCCTTCCATCATATTTTGAATGACCGCCGCGCCGGCACGCGGCCGCCGGCCGCGCGACGTCGTTGCGGTGGGCATCGACAATCCTGTCCGTCATCGCGGGCGTCCGACGAAATTGTCGGCTCGTATCGCTGCCGCGGTCTTTGCGCCCGCCGCATCGGATGTCTCCGTCGCGCGCGCGATAGGAGGCCCGAGTCTGTGACGGACAATACTGTCCTGCATTTCGCATCAAACGTACAAAACTGTCGTAACGCCGTTGCCTGCATCTCCAGGGCGCTTTTCATGAAATCAGGCCTGTTTCGCGCGATTTCACCAGGAACATCCATGGCCGGCCGCCGGTCCCCAACTTGCTCCTCCGGCCGCGAGCCGCCGGGCGTGTGCCCGCCGCGCGGAGTGGCAGTGGACACCGTGACGAGGTGACGTGATGAATCAGGCTGATACCGCATGGATGCTGGTGGCAACCGCCCTGGTCCTCCTGATGACGCCGGCGCTGGCGTTCTTCTACGGAGGACTTGTCCGATCGAAGAACGCGCTGAACACGATGATGATGAGCTATGCCTCCCTCGGATTCGTCGGTGTCGCGTGGGCCGTCATCGGCTACTCGCTGGCATTCGCGCCGGGCGGCGCGTTGCTCGGTGATCTGTCGCGCCTCTTTCTCCGCGGCGTCGGCCTCGAGCCGCAGGGCACGATCCCGCACCTCCTCTTCATGTGCTACCAGGGCACGTTTGCGATCATCACGGCCGCGTTGATCTCCGGCGCGATCGTCGAGCGCATGCGCTTCTCCGCCTACGTGACGTTCATCACGCTGTGGGCGGTCCTGATTTACAGCCCGATCGCGCACTGGGTGTGGGGCGGCGGGTGGTTGAGCCGTCTCGGGGCGCTCGACTTCGCCGGCGGCACCGTAGTCCACGTCAACGCGGGCGTCGCCGCGCTCGTTGCGGCGGTCATCGTCGGCAAGCGGCGCGACTATCCGTCATCGGGCCTCCTGCCGCACAACGTGCCGTTCACGCTGCTCGGCGCCGGCCTCCTCTGGTTCGGATGGTTCGGCTTCAACGCGGGCAGCGCGCTTGCCGCGAACGGCATCGCGGCGCTGGCCTTTACGGCGACGATGCTGGCGCCGGCGGGGACGCTCGTGGTCTGGACGCTTCTGGATGTGGCCCGCGCGCGGAAGCCAACAGCCGTCGGCTGCGCGACGGCAATCGTCGTCGGTCTCGTGGCCGTGACGCCGGCGGCCGGCTATGTCGGCCCGATGAGCGCGATTGCGCTCGGTGCGATTGCCGCGTTTCCCAGCTACTTCGCGTTGATCTGGCGCGCGCAGACGTTGCTCGACGACTCGCTCGACGTCGTTGCCGCGCATGGCCTTGGGGGAACCGTGGGCGCGCTGCTGACGGGCGTGTTCGCGCAAAAAGCAATGAACGGCGTCGCAGACGGCCTGCTGTTCGGCAATCCGATGCAGGTGCTCATTCAGGCGACGGCGATTCTCGCCGCGATCGTCTACAGCGGCGCGGGCAGCTTCGTCCTTCTCAAGGCGATCTCACTCGTCATCCCGCTCCGCGCCGATGCGAACGACGAGGACGCCGGCCTGGATCTGATGCAGCACGGCGAGGAAGCATACGTGCACGCGACGGGCTCGGGCGGATTCGTCGCGGGACCGGCGCACTATCAGACCGCCGAGGCGCCACAGATGGAGCCGGTGGCCGCGCAATAGATCGCGATGCGCGGCGGGTCAGGGTTCGAGGGGTTCACGGGGTTCAGAGCTGGGTTCGAAGTTCCACTGGTTCGGGAGTTCCGTCGAACCCCGAACCGCGACCCCCGATTCCTTGAACCCTGAACCCAGCCCTGAACCTCGCGAGCCCTGTGAACCCCGCGAACCGCCGATGCGCCTCGATTCAGCGCGTCGGCTGAATATGGATCCCGCACTCGCGCTTCTGGCCGCCCCAGCGGCCGGAGCGCAGATCCGACGCGTCGATCGGAAGCGACGTGCACGGCTCGCATCCGATGCTGGTGTAACCCCGGTCGTAGAGCGGCAGCAACGGGATGCCGTGCACCTTCGCGTAGGCCCACACGTCACGGTTCGTCCAGCCCGCCAGCGGGCTCACCTTCCGCAGCGCCTTTCCGCTCGCGAGCGTGAACGGCTCGACCTCCTGCAGTGACGCGCGCGTCGGCGACTGCTCGCGCCGGAGCGCGGTGAACCACACGTCGTGGGCGTCGAGCGCGGCAAACAAGGGCCCCACTTTGTGGCGGGCGCAACAGTCGTGCGTGCTGTGCTGCCACAAGCCCGGCGCGGGCTCCTCCGCACGCAGGTTCACGAGGTTCAGGTTCCAGCGCCGCGCGATCTCGTCGCGATACGCGTAGGTCTCAGCGAAGTGATGCACGGTGTCCAGGAAGAGCACCGGGATGCCGGGCCTGTGCTCGCGGAGCATGTGCACGAGCACGACGCATTCCGCCTGGAAGCTGGACGTCACGCACGGCGCGGCGGCGCCGGCCAGTTCACGAACGACGAGATCGACGGCGTCGCTCACGCGAGAATCTCCTCGAGAATGCGCCGCACGTTCTCGACCGCGTCGGATTCGCTGGATGCGCCGCGCGCGGCGCGTGCGATCCGTCCGGAGACCGACTGCCGCGACGTGGCGCTGTCCTGCTCGCGGACCCGCGATGCGATCATGCCGGCGCCGGCCGTGAAATTGGTGGCCGGATCGATCATCACGAAGCTCCCCATCGTCCGATCGTCGCGGTAGCGCTCGAACACGAGCGGACGCGACGCCGTGATGATCACGCGCCCGATCTCGTTGAGCGTCAACCGCCGATCCACCTCGGCGGTGACGACCCGCGTGGCGTGCTTGATGAGATACACGCGGTCCGTATCGAGCGGACGCTCGTCCATCCAGACCATGTCCGCGCAGAACGTCGTGCCAAGCTCGACGTGCCCCTGCGCGAGCACGTCGCCGCGGCTGATGTCGATCTCGTCCGAGAGCACGAGCGTCACCGACATCGGCGCGAACGCGACGTCGAGATCGCTGTCCCACGTCACGATCCGGCTCACCGTAGTCGTGAGCCCCGAGGGCCAGACGGTAATCGGGTCGCCAGGATGGATGGAGCCCGATGCAATCTGTCCGGCGTAGCCGCGGAAATCGTGCGACGGACGCGAAACGAGCTGCACGGGCATGCGGAACGGCGCGGCGGTCGTCCGCCGATCCACTTCGATCGTCTCCAGGTACGAGAGCAGGCTGGGTCCCTCGAACCATGGCGTGCGTTCGCTCGGCGTGATGACGTTGTCGCCATCGAGCGCGCTGATCGGAATCGCGTGAACGATGGCCCCGTCCACGAGCGGCGCGAAGTCCCGGCAGATCTGGTCGAACACCGCGCGGTCGAAATCGACCAGGTCCATCTTGTTGACGGCGAGCACGAACGTCGTGATGCCGAGCAGGCGCGCGATGCGGGCGTGGCGCTCCGTCTGTTCGCGGATGCCGTGCCGCGCGTCCACGAGCAGGATCGCGACCTCGGCGGTCGACGCGCCGGTGGCCATGTTCCGCGTGTACTGCGCGTGGCCCGGGGTGTCCGCGAGGATGAATTTCCGTTTCGCGGTGGCGAAATACCGGTACGCGACGTCGATCGTGATCCCCTGCTCTCGCTCCGCCTTCAGGCCGTCGGTGAAGAGCGAGAAATCGATCGGGCCTGCGCTCCGGTTGCGCGACGCGGCGCGGACGGACGACACCTGGTCTTCGTACACGGCGCGCGAGTCGTACAGCAGCCGGCCGATGAGCGTGCTCTTCCCATCGTCGACGTTCCCGGCCGTGCAGATGCGGAGCAGCCCTGGCATCAGAAGTAGCCCTCGCGCTTCTTCAGCTCCATCGATCCGTCCTGGTCGTGATCGATGACGCGAAGCTGGCGCTCCGAGTGACGGACAGCCAGCAGCTCGGCGATGATCTTCGGCACCGTATCGGCCTCCGAGCGAACCGCTCCCGTGCACGGCGAACAGCCCAGCGATCGCATGCGGCACTTCACCCGCTGGAGCCGTTCGCCGGAGTCGAGCGGGACGAACGGCTGCTCGGGCACGATCAGCGAGTTGCCCCGGACGATCACCTCTCGCTCCTTCGCGAAATAGAGCGGGACGACGGGGATGCGTTCGACGTCGATGTAGTGCCAGATGTCGATCTCGGTCCAGTTGGAGAGCGGGAACACGCGGATGCTCTCGCCCGGGCTGATGCGGCTGTTCAGCAGATGCCACAATTCCGGCCGCTGCCGCTTCGGGTCCCACTGCCCCTTGCCGTCACGGAGCGAGAAGATCCGCTCCTTCGCACGCGAGCGCTCCTCGTCGCGGCGCGCGCCGCCGAATGCCGCATCGAAGTTGCCGTCCTGCAGCGCGTCGAGGAGGGCCTTGGTCTTCAGCAGACCGCAGCAGCGCTGTGTGCCGACCGCAAAGGGCTGCGTCCCGTCGCCGATGGCGGCACGGTTCGTGTGGACGATCAGGCGGGCGCCGATCTCGGCCGTGTACCGGTCGCGGAACTCGATCATCTCGCGGAACTTGTACGTCGTGTCGATGTGCAGCAGCGGGAACGGAATCGGCCCGGGGTGGAACGCCTTCTGCGCGAGCCGCAGCAGGACGGACGAGTCCTTGCCGATCGAGTAGAGCATCACCGGCCGTTCGAATTCGGCCACCACCTCGCGGAAGATCTGGATGCTCTCCGCTTCGAGCGCGCGCAGATGGTTCAGCGCGACTGGGGCGGCGGTGGACGGAGCCTCGAGAACAGGCATGTGCATGGCGCGTTCAATTCTTGGCGGCGCTGGCCGGGGCGCACGTCAAGGCGCCTCCGCCCGCTTCCGCGTTTTCCGCGTGAGTCCGCGGTTGGTCGTGGGAGAAGAACCGGTAGAGCAGCACGGCGTCGATCGCGATGACCGCGAACATGACGCCGTACGCTTCCGGACGGTCGATGATGTGCAGCGCCCGGGCGAGCGTCGACAGGCCGAAGCCCACGACCCACGCGTCGAAGCTCATACACACGCGGCGGAACGTCTCCGTGTTGATGTGCCGGATCAGCCACGCGCCCAGCGGAACGCCGATGATCAGGCTTGGCAGGATCGCCGGCGTGAGCGCCAGGCTGTCTCGCGTATACAGGCCGGCGTACGCATAGGCGAGGGCGGTGAGCGTCGATTCAGCCAGTCGGATGAACCCCAGCGCCGCGCGGAACTCGTGCTTCGCGAGCCCCTGGTTGTTGAGGAGCAGCGCGAGCGGCGGACCGGAGATCGTCGTGACGGAGTAGAGCAGACCGACGCCGGCGCCGAACGGATACCCAAAGGCGCGTTCGGCGCGAATGGGCCGCCGGAACCCCGCGGCCTGGACGAGGATCAGCGGCAGCAGCAGGACGAAGGTGCTCAGCTTCAGCCAGTCGGGGCGGACGGACGAAACGATCAACGTGCCGGCGACGACGCCCGGCGCGAGGCCGATCACGATCGGACGCATGCGCGCCGCGATTGCGGGCACGGCGGCGCGATTGACCCACAACACGTACGCGTTGAGGCCGACTTCGATCACCACCAGCGCGGGGTTCAGGACGCGATTGGTGAAGAGGAAGAGCGCGAGTGGAACGGTTATCGATGAGAAGCCGTACCCGAGCGCGCCGTTGACGATGGCGGCGAGCAGCGTGATGACCAACAGCTCGGGGGCGTGCGCGATCATCAGCCCCTCTGGTCGCGCTTGTGGCTTCCGCCTTCAGGCGGACGATCCAATTTGTGGCCTCCGCCTTCAGGCGGAAGATCCAACAGCTCTCTCTGCATCTACGCTTCTCCCCGGGCAAGACGAACGTCCAGCCAACTGACTTGGATGCCGGGCGATTCGCGGGGGAAGAAGCGGAAAAGCGGTACGGACGAAGGTGCGGAGGCCTCTTACCAGCGCGTCGCCGGCATGGTACAGATGCATCGACACCTGGTCGACGCGATGCCGGGAGGACAACAGCAGAGGCTCGAGGCCATGAGGTCTTCGAACCATAGCATCAGAGACGGGGCAGGTTCAAGAGCCTCGTCCGGCGGGGCACCCGGATTGAAATCGGAGGTCGTCCACACTATAAAGACCCACACCCGCAGCTATGGGCCGTCGCTCACGTCCGGCCGCCGCCGCTCTCTTCTGCACCCTGCTGCTCGCGGGAACTCTGCAGGGCTGCCGGCGGACGCCTGAAGCGCTCCCGTCTCCGCCCAGAGTGGTGCGCTTCACCACCGGTCCGCTTGGCGGCGGGTTCTACCCGATGGGCCGCAGCATCGCCCAGGCGTACGCGCGGTCCCTCGCCTCCGTGACCGTCCAAACCTACGTAAGCGCCGGCGCCGTCGCGAACGTCGAATCGATTCAGCGCGGCGAGACGGACCTCGCGTTCACGTTTGCCGACGTGGCGTATGTCGCATCGCTCGGCGAGCTGGATGGCCGGACGGGTGCGTTCGACCGGCTGCGCGGCATTGCGGTGTTGCAGCTCACACCGCTTCATTTCGTCGCCCGGGCGGGATCCGGAATCAGGAAGGTGGCGGACCTGCGAAACCGGCGCGTCAGCATCGGCGCGCCCGGCACCGGCACGTCTCTCATCGCGAAGCTCCTCCTCGAGGCGTACGGCGTGCCGCTCTCGTCGGTGCACGTCGAGCCGCTCACATTCAGCGAGGCCGCACGCCAGCTCGTCGCCGGCGACCTGGATGCGATGTTCGACGATGCAATCTATCCCGCCGACTCGGTCGGCATGGCGCTCCGCGCCGGCGCAAGGCTCCTTCCGATCACCGGGCAATCCGTCGAGCGCCTGCACCGCGAATACCCGTTCTTCCAGGCGGCCGTCATCCCTCCGAACTCCTATCCGGGCGTAACGGAGGCCATTCACACCATTGGGGTCGACAGCTTGCTCGTCTGCCGCCGCGATCTGGACGAGGCGCTCGTCTACGAGCTCACGAAGCGGTTCTTCGAGGCGCTCCCCGAGCTGTCAGCGTCGATCGAGGCGCTGCGGCTCATGGATCTTCATCAGTCGCCGGCGACGCCGATTCCGCTCCATGCCGGCGCCGCTCGGTACTACCGCGAGCGGGAGCTCGAGCGATGATTCGCGAGTGGCTGACCAGGCAGAGCGGCATCGCCGGCTGGCTGGTGGTCGCCATGAGCGTCTCCATTGCGATCATCACGTGGTTCGGTTATCGCGCAGTGCGCGAATGGCAGCGCAGCTCGCTGTTGCTGGTCGAACGGCGCACCGACGAGGCGGCGCACCTGCTGGTGACCGCGCTGACGGACGACATGCGTGCGGTGCAGAAATCAGTGCTCTCGTCGGCCGACTGGGACGTGTTCATGCTCGATCCTCCGTACGACGTCGGCAACGTCGTCGCGAGCACGTTCGCGCGCTATCCGTACCCCGAGTGCTTTTTTGGTGCGCACGGCGTTCTGGCGCCCGCGTCCGTGAAGTTCTTCACCCGATCGAACCGTCCGCCGCGATGGGCCGACTCCGAGGAAGGCGCCGGACGCTTTCCTGTCCGCGTCCAGGCCTATCCCGTCGTGGCGCAGCGGATTCTGGAGCGCATGTCGCGCGACGCGATCACCGGGCGTCGATTTTCGGTGTTCGAGCTGAACATCGGGGGCGAGCCGTATCAGGTCATCACGCGGCTGCTGTACGCAAGCCCGATGCGCGATCATCTCGACGGGCTGTTCGGGTTCATGGTGAACCTCAATTGGGTGCGGCAGCATTACTTCCCAGAGCTCACCGGACAGGTGGCGCGCATCGCGGAGAAGAACGTCGGGCTCTCGCTGGCGGTGCTCGATGAGCGCGGGCTGCCGATCGGCGGCGCCGACCCCGCAGCCGTCGGGCCGACGAGCCGGCGCTCGGTGCCGCTGATGTTCTTCGATCCGTTGGTCGGGGGAAGCAGTCAGCAGCCGGTCCCGTCGCGCGCGCCATGGATCGTTCAGCTGGCGGGCCTCCGCGATCCGACGCTCGTCGCCGCGATCCGGGGATCGAACCGGACGCTGATGGTGGCGGCGCTCGCGGCCCTGGCCCTGGTCCTCGCGCTGTTCATGAGCATGCGTGCGGTCCGAGCGGCCGCGAGCCTCGCGGAGCTGCGGTCGGAGTTCGTTGCGACGGTCACGCACGAGCTCAAGACGCCGATCGCGACGATCCGCGCGATAGGCGACACGCTCGTCTCGGGCCGGATTGCCACGGCGGCGGGGCAGCGCGAGTACGCGACGCTCGTGGTGCAGGAAGCCAAGAGCCTGACGCGCCTGATCGACAACCTCCTCGCCATGTCGCGCATCACCGACATCACGGAGGTGTACTCGTTCGAGCCGCAGCCGCTCGATGTGATGGTGGACGAGGCGTTGAAGGGCTTCGAGCAGCGGCTCGAAACGGAGAAGTTCCGGACGGAGATTGAGGTGCCGCCGGATCTCCCGCTGATCAACGCGGATCGCACGGCAATGGGACTGTTGCTCGACAACCTCGTCGACAACGCGATCCGGTACTCGCCGGCGACCCGGTATCTGCACATCGGCGCGCACCGGCAGAATGGTCACGTGGTGCTGGAGGTAACCGACCACGGGCGCGGAATCCCGGAGGACGAGATCGAGCACGTCACGCGAAAGTTCTTCCGCGGCCGTCATCCGGTCCAGCACGGGGGCGGGCTCGGGCTGGCCATCGCCAAGCGCATCGTCAACGACCACCGGGGATCGTTGTCGATACGGAGCGCGGTGAACGTCGGTACGACGGTGGCCGTCATGCTGCCGATCTCGAGCGAACATGAAGAAGCGCATCCTCATCGTTGAAGACGACGCGCCGCTGGCCCGGGTGCTGCGCGACAACCTCACGTTCGACGGTTTCGACGTGACCTGGGCCGACGACGGGGACGCCGCGCTCGACAAGGCCCGGGCGGTGCCTCCCGATCTGATCGTCCTCGACCTGATGCTGCCGGCAGGCGACGGCTTCGATCT
Source organism: Acidobacteriota bacterium (assembly GCA_046735335.1). GTDB lineage: Bacteria > Acidobacteriota > Vicinamibacteria > Vicinamibacterales > 2-12-FULL-66-21 > JBKPQB01. The sequence goes on from JBKPTE010000076.1 coordinate 10,602, forward strand.
GTGCAGCGTCCTGCGGCAGGGGGGCCACACGCCGATCATCATTCTGACGGCGCGAAGCCAGAAAGCGGACAAACTGCGCGGCCTGAACCTCGGCGCCGACGACTACATCACCAAGCCGTTCGATCTCGAGGAGTTCCTCGCGCGCGTCCGCGCGGTGCTGCGGCGCGCCCGTCCCTCGATAGAGACGCTCACCCTGGGGGAGGTCACCGTGGATTTCCGCGCGCGCCGCGCCAGCACGCCCAGGGGATTGCTCCACCTCACCTACCGCGAGTTCGAGCTGCTGCAGTACCTGGCCGAGCGGCAGGAGCGTGCGGTCTATCGGGGTGAGCTGCTCCACGAGGTATGGGGATACGCAAACGCCCCGACGACGCGATCGGTCGACCACGCCATCGCGAGGCTGCGCAAAAAGATCGAGCCCGACCCGCGCCACCCCACGTTCATCCATACGGTGCACGGCGACGGGTATTACCTCTCGCCAAACGGCGTACCCGCGGATCTTCCGTTCAAAAGCAGCTGACCGCGTGCGGTCCGCCCGGATTCCCGGCCGGGGACAGCCGCGAAACCGCCCTTCCGGCTCGCTCCGCTCCTCAGAGCCGGTTCGCGACAACTTGAGACATCCGGGAATCTACGCGCGCAGTAATCTCCCTCCATCACAACCGGCGCTCGGGCTCCCGACCTCCCGAGACCGCTGCCCGGGGATGCCGGGGCACGTCCTTTCTAGCAAGGAGTCTGGCATATGGCGACACGAACGACCGGTCGGCACTGGCTCGTTGCCGGCACAACGGCGTGCATCTTGTTCCTCTGCATTGGAGCCGCGTTCGCACAAAGCGTCTCCTCGGGAGCCATCCAGGGGACGGTGAAGGACGACTCGAACGCGGTGCTGCCCGGCGTGACCATGACGCTGACGAGCCCGTCGCTCCAGGTGCCGCAGATCGTACAGGTGTCGGACGCGAGCGGCGGCTACAAGTTCGTGGACCTGCCCGCGGGCACGTACGCGCTCAAGGCGGAGCTCCCCGGATTCGCGACCATTGTCCGCGACGGACTGCGGCTCACCGTCGGCTTCATCGCCAGCGTGGACTTCGTACTGAAGGTCGGAGCGATGCAGGAAACGGTGACGGTCAGCGGCCAGACCCCGGTTGTCGACGTGACGAGCACGAGCGCGAGCGTGGCGTTCACCAAGGAGACGCTCGAGGCCGTGCCGCGTGGCCGAGACCTGCAGAACATCATTGCGATGGCGCCGGGCGTTACACCGGAGACGCCCGATGTCGGCGGCAGCACCATGGCGAATCGGCAGGACATCTCGAGCTACGGCGTCGCCGCCCAGCCCAAACTGCAGGTCGAGGGAATGAACATCGCGATGGGCGCTGATATGAACACGCCCATCTACTTCAACGACAACACGCTCGAAGAAGTACAGATCAAGACGTCTGGCAACGACGCGGAGGTGTCGACGCCGGGAATTTCGATGGTGGCGATCCTCAAGTCTGGCGGAAACACGTTCCACGGCAGCTTTGCTGCCGCATCGGAGTCGCCCAACCTGCAGTCCAGCAACCTGAACGCGTCCCTGAAGGCGCAGGGCCTGAGCGACACGCAGCCGCTCAAGAGCTTCTACGACGTCGCAGGTGATCTCGGCGGCCGGATCATCCGCGACAAGCTCTGGTTCTATGGTGCCGCGAGCCGGCAGGCGAAAAAGCAGGGGCTGGTCGGCTTCGTCGCCGATGCGGGACCCGACGGCGCGTACCTGACGGGTGATGAGCCGATCGCGTACTTCGGCACATCGCTGACCCAGTACTCGGCCAAGCTGTCGTATCAGATCTCGAAGAACAACCGGCTGGTTTACGCATGGCAGCGCGGGACGAAGGCGCAGCCGCAGAATGGCGCCGGGCGCTTCGTGCCGCTGGAGTCGACGCGCGACTACAAGAACCCGACCGCGATCCAGAAAGCGGAACTGCAGAGCGCGATCAACCCGCGCGTGCTGTTGAACCTGATCGGAGGGTTCGCCGGCTACATCACCGATTACGACGCCGGTCGCTCGTACGCGCGCGCCGATGCACCGCCGCGGCGCGATCTCGACACCGGACTCCGTACCGGCTCCCATCCGCTGCACCAGAACAAGACGCGCGATCGATACCAGACGGAGGACAGCGTCACGTTCTTCCCCGTCCGATCGTTCATGGGGCACCACGAGCTGAAGACCGGGATCATGATCTACCTCGACCGGAGCTCGGACGGATACAAAGACAACCTCGCCTGCAACTGCGTGCTGATCACCGATACGATCAACGGGATCCCGGAGACGCCTTCACAGATCCAGATCTACAACACGCCGGTGACGCCGGCGGACCACGAGGACACGTACGCCTGGTATCTGAAGGACAGCTGGCGGCCGACCGGCTCCTTGACGTTCAACCTCGGGCTGCGCTGGGAACGGCAGCACTCCTATCTGCCAGCCCAGAGCTACGACGGCGCCCGCGACTTTCCCGAGGTGTTCCCCGCCGGCGCGTTCTCCAAGATCGACGTGCAGACGTTCAACCGGGTCGTGCCGCGGCTCGGGATGGCCTGGGACCTCGGTCATCAGATGGTCATCAAGGCGACGTTCGGCGAATACAACTACATCCTCGGCGACACCTACGCTGACGTGTTCAATCGTAATGCGACGGCGAACGCCACGTTCCGTTGGCACGATCTCAATGACGACCGGCTCTGGCAGCGCGGCGAGTCGAACTTGTCGCTCGCCGGCGGCAACCCGGACTTCGTGTCGATCACGTCCGCGAGCAATCGAGTACTCAACCCCGACCTGAAACAGCCGAGGACGTGGGAGACCACGGCCAGCTTCGAGCGGGAACTGGCGCCGAGCCTCGCGTTCCGCTCGATGTACGTATATCGCCGGCTGGGAGACTATCTGAGCAACATCAACACGCTTCGCCCGTATGACGCGTTCAACATCCCGATCACGAGGCGCGACCCCGGCCCCGATGGCGTGCTCGGCACCGGAGACGACGCGGGCAGCGTGACGCTCTTCGACTACGATCGCGCGTTCAGCGGCGCGGCATTCGTGAACAGCAAGACCGTCAACAACACCAACTCGGACACGTTCCACTCGATCGAGTTCACGCTGACGAAGCGCTCGTCGTCGCGCTGGATGGCGCAGGCGTCGTATTTCGTCGTCAAGAACCGCGATTGGGTGGTCGGGGTGTTCCAGAGCCCGAACGACGAGTTCTTCCCAGTGGACGAGACGTGGTCGTGGGCGGGAAACGCCACCGCAAGCTACCGTATCCCGGGCGACGTGATGGTCTCCGCCTTCCTCCAGAGTCGCAGCGGCATCAAGGGCCAGCGGACGTATCAATTCCGTGAGGTGGACCCCGACGGCGGGACGCGAATCTCGCAGTCGAAGAACATCACGCTGCGACTCGAGCGGGCCGGCGCCCGGCAGTTGGACGCCATGAACATCCTGAATCTCCGCGCGAGCAAGACGTTCTCGCTCGGCGGCGCCCGGCGGATTGGCGTCGATTTCGACCTGTTCAACGCGCTGAATGCCGCGACGCCGCTGTCGGCGTCGTTTGCCTCAGGGCCGACCTTCGGCTATGTGACCGACGTCGTCGCGGCACGCATCGCGCGCGTCGGGGCCCGGTTCCTGTTCTGATCGCCGCGAGGTCACGCCGTAGCTTTAGCGGAGGCGGACGCGAGCCGGCGAAGCGGCGAGCGAGTGAGCGTGTAAGGGGGCCCGCGGGGGCGGAGCCCCCCGGATCTAGGTGGAGGGTTGAGATGGGTGTGAACAGATCTGTGCTGGTGGCGATTGCGACCGGCGCCGCGATGGGGGCGTCCTCTCTGCTGCCGATCCGCTCGGCGCTGGGGCCCGCGCCCACACTGCTGGCCGACTCGATGACGTGCGATTTGGGCGAGTACAAGGCGGCGAGCGGTCTCACCGCCGCTGTCGAGAGCAACGAGCTCACGGTCACGTGGAGCGGGCAAACGGGCAACGAAATGCGCGCGCGGTATGCGATCGACGGCGGCAGCCCACTCGTCCGCGAGCTTGCGATTCGCAAGACGGGCGGCCAGTGGACGACGCTCGGCCGGAATCTCACGCCCGAGTACCACGTCGTGAGCGGCATTCGCCGGATGGGCCAGGATCAGGCGAGCACGTTGCGGAATGCGGGCGTCGAGCTGACGCCCGAGGTGATCAACAAGCAGCGCTGGTACGCGTTCTGGGACGCGCCGCTCGTCCTCGCGGGTGGGCCCGAGATGCAGGATTCCGCGGCGCGAATGCGCGCCCTCGCCGCCGCGCGCGGCCGGAGCGGAGGCGCGGCCGAGGGCCGGGGCGTGGGCCGAGGCGGCCGCAACAGCGACCCCGATTCGTGGCTGCAGCCCAGCCGCGCCGTCGGTCTGCCGCGATTGCCTTCGGAGATCCGGCGCGCCGACGGGACCTTCCACGCAACTAGCTGCAGCGTCAAGACGGACGGACAGAGCTTGGCCGTGACCTTTCCCGGGCTGACCATGGGCATCTTCGCCGGCGACCTGCGCTTCACGGCGTACAAAGGCACCAACCTGTTGCGGATGGACGCCCTCGCCAAAACGAACGAGGAGTGGATTGCCTACAAGTACGATGCGGGACTCAAGGGCTTCACGACGGACCTGACGCCGCGCGTTACGTGGCGCGATACCGGCGGCCACGCGCAGATGAACAGGTTCGGCGGGGTCGTCAATCCGACGCTCGCCCGTGTGCGGGCGCAGAATCGTCTGATCGTGGCCGAAGGACGCGGCGCGTCACTTGCGGCCTTTCCGCCGCCGCACACCTTCTTCTTCACGCGCGAGAAGGACACCAATCTGGGCTTCGTCTGGTACCGCAAAGATGCCGACGGGCGGTTCGGGATGGGGGTCGGCATGCCCGAACGCGAGGAAGAACCGCAATACGTCGAGAACTTCGCGCTCTACAACGCGCCTCCGGGCACGCTCCAGCGGATGGGAATGTATTTTCTGGCAAGCACGGAAACCGGGGACGCGGCGCGCCAGGCGGCGCTTGCCTACACGCACGGCGACGAGTTCAAGCCGGTGCCTGGCTACAAGACCTTCGTCAACCACTTCCATCTGGACTTCACTGGACGCACGCGGGCGTCCGGATCGCTGGACACACCGATGCAGGACCTCGCCGCCATGCGATCGCTCGGGCTGAACATCATCGGGCTGAGCGACTTCCACTTCGAGCTGGCGCGGACGGATCCCGGTCCGCTCCGTTTCAAGGATCAGAAGGACTACTTCGAGGCGAGCCGGCGCGCTTCCGACCGCGATTTCCTGGTGGCCGCATGGGAGGAGCCGAGCGCCTATTTCGGCGGCCATTACAACATCCTGTGGCCGAAGGACGTGTTCTGGTCGAAGGTGCGCCAGCCGGGACAGCCGTTCGTTGAAACGGATCCGACCTACGGCAAGGTGTACCACACGGGCAGCGCCGAAGACGTCCAGAAGATGATGGATGCCGAGGGCGCCTACTGGTACCACTCGCACCCGCGCACGAAAGGCACGACGGGCTACCCCGACATGATCTGGGACAAGCCGTACATGAAGAACGATCGCTATCTGGGCGTGGCATTCAAGCCAGGCATGGGCCAGGACAACTCCGAGGACCGGATGTGCGACTGGCGCTGCTTCGACGCCATGGACACGATGAACAACATGTACGCGGCGCTCGGCATCAAGCCGAAGTACGTCATCGCCGACATCGATACGTATCGAAAGGGCCCGGAGGACGACTTGTACGCGAACTTCCCGGTCAACTACGTCAAGCTCGATCGGACGCCCGGGCCCGACGACGACTACAGTCCCATCCTGAAGGCGCTGCGCGACGGGGACTTCTTCGTGACGACCGGAGAAATCCTGATCCAGAATTACAAGGTTGCCGGCACGGGGAAGAAGCGAACCGTGACGGCTGACGTGGAGTGGACGTTCCCGTTGAACTTCGTCGAAGTGGTCTGGGGTGACGGGAAGAAGGTCGAGCGGCAGGTGATTCCGGCAACCGACCTCGGCGCGTTCGGCAGCAAGCGCTTCTCGATCCCGCTGGACGCCACGGGAAAGGCGTGGGTGCGCTTTGCGGTGTGGGATTCCGCGGGCAACGGCGCCTTCGTCCAGCCGGTCTGGCTCAACGCGGCAACGACAACGAACTGAGGTAGAACCATGACTGCTCGCAAGCTGAATGTCGCGCTGCCGGCGTTGCTCGTCCCGGCGGCCCTCCTGGTTGCGGTGGTCTGGAGCGGCGGAGGTTCGCCGATCGGCGGCACCATCGTCCATGCCGATGCCTTGAGCTGCGATCTCGCTCAGTACAAGGCGGGCGGCGGCCCCTCCGCAGCCATCGACCAGAACGCGCTGACGGTATCGTGGAGCGGTGAGGCGGGATCCGAGCTGCGCGCGCGATACGCCATCGATAGCGGACGGCCCGTGATTCGCGAACTGGCGGTCAGGCGATCCGCAGGCCAATGGACAACGCTCGGGCAGAACCTGATCCCCGAGTTCCACGTGGTCAGCGGCATCCGACGCCTGTCGACGCAGCAGACCGCTCCCTTGCAAGCCGCGGGCGTCGAGCTCACGCCCGAAGTCGTCGCGAAGAATCGCTGGTTCGCGTTCTGGGATGCGCCACTGGTGCTGAATCCTGCACGCGAGATCATCGGAGGCCCGCGCACTGCCGCTGATATCAAGCGCGCCGACGCGTCGTTCCAGACCCGCTCGTGCACCGTCAAGACCGACGGGGCGGCGCTCGAGGTGACGTTCCCCGGCCTGTCGATGGGCATCTTCAGCGGCGACCTGCGGTTTACCGCGTATCGCGGATCGAGCCTGCTGCGCATGGAAGCGCTGGCGAAGACCAGCGAAGAGTGGATTGCCTACAAGTACGACGCGGGCCTGAAGGGGTTCTCTACGGAGCTGACGCCGAGAGTGACATGGCACGACACCGCCGGGCATCCGCAGCAGCAGTTGTTCGGCGGGGTCGTGAACGAGACCATCGCTGCGGTGAAGGCGGCCAATCGCGTCCTGGTGGCCGAGGGGCGCGGCGGATCGCTGGCGGTCTTCACGCCGCCGCACACGTTCTTCTGGACGCGCGAGGTGGACACGAACCTCGGCTACGTGTGGTATCGCAAAGACGCGCCGGCGAGCTTCGGAATCGGCATCCGCCAGCCCGAAGAGGAGGAGATCCCGCAGTACAAGGACAACTTCGCGCTCTACAACGCGCCGCCCGGCACCGTGCAGAAGATGGCCGTGTACCTTCTCGCCAGCCCCACCACGGCCGAACAGACCCGCAGCGCGGTGATGGCGTACACGCACGAGGACACGTTCAAACCGGTCGCCGGCTACAAGACGTTCGTCAACCACTTCCATCTGCGCTTCACCGATCGGACGCGCGCGGGCGGGTTCGACACGCCGCTGCAGGACCTGGTCGCGATGCGCGAGCTCGGGCTGAACATCGTCGGCCTGAGCGATTTCCATGGCGACATGCACCCGAGCGATCCCGGACCGCTGCGGTTCAAGGATCAGAAGGACTACTTCGAGGCGACCAGGCGCGCGTCGGATACCGATTTTCTGGTGACGCCGTGGGAGGAGCCGAGCGCCTATTTCGGCGGGCATTACAACATCATGTTCCCGAAGCCGGTCTACTGGTCGAAGGTGCGCCAGCCGGGTCAGTCGTTCATCGAGAACGACCCGGTGTACGGCAAGGTCTATCACACCGGCAACGCCGACGAAGTGCAGCAGATGATGGACGCCGAGGGGGCGTACTGGTACCACGCGCATCCGCGTACGAAAGGCACGACGGGGTATCCCGATCTGATCTTCGACAAGCCGTACGTGAAGAACGATCGCTACCTCGGGGTCGCGTTCAAGCCGGGCATGGGGCAGGACAACTCGGAGGCACGCCTCTGCGAATGGCGCTGCTTCGATGTCACCGACACGATGAACAACCGGTACGCGAACTCCGGCTTGCGGCCGAAGTACATCCTCGCGGACATCGATACCTACCGAAAAGGCCCGGAAGACGACCTGTATGCGAACTTCCCCGTCAATTACGTGAAGCTGGACAAGACGCCCGGTCCGACCGAGGACTGGAGTCCAATCCTCCGCGCGCTGCGCAACGGTGAATTCTTCGTCTCGACCGGAGAAATCCTCATCACGAACTACGCTGTCGAGGGGACCGGCGCGAAGCGCACGATTGCGGCCGATCTGGAGTGGACCTACCCGCTATCGTTTGTCGAGGTGGTCTGGGGCGACGGCAGCAAGATCGACCGGCAGATCATCTCCGCAACCGACACCGGCGCGCACGGCACCCGCCATTTCAGCATCCCGTTCGACGGGACGGGCAAGGCGTGGGTCCGGTTCGCGGTCTGGGACTCGGCGGGTAACGGCGCGTTCGTGCAGCCCGTCTGGCTCAACGCCGCAAAGACGACGAACTGATCCGTCTGACGTGAACGCGATGGAGGGCGCGGGTTCGGCCGCGCCCTCCGCCGAGCCTTCGTACAATCCATCCATGCACTCCAGCCGTGTCCGGTTCGCGTGCGCGTACGCGGTTTCGGGCGCGGCCGCCCTGATCTACGAAATCTCCTGGACCAGACTGCTCTCGCTGCAGATCGGCCACTCCATTGCCGCGGCCACCACCGTGCTGGCCGCCTACATGGCGGGTCTCGCGACGGGAGCCTGGGTCGGCGGATCGCTCGATCGCCGGCTCGCCGGCACACGGGCGCTCCGCACGCGCCTCCTGGCATATGGCGCGCTCGAGCTGCTCATCGCCGCGTGGGCGATCGCGCTGCCGATGATCCTCCGCAGTTTCGTCCCACTGCTGGTCTGGGCCTATCACGATGCCGCCGGCATGTGGCCGTTCGAGATCGTCAACGTGCTGCTCTCGCTTGCAGTTCTCGCGCCTCCAACAATCGCCATGGGCGCCACGTTCCCGCTGGCAGCAGCGTGGATGGCAGAAGCGCGGAGCGCGGCAGGCCTCTCTCGGCAGGGCCACGCCGCAGCGACAGCCGGAATGGTGTATGCCGCCAACACCGCCGGGGCGTTCGTTGGAGCGCTGGCTGCGGGTCTTTGGCTGATCCCCGGGATGGGCATCCGCGCCACGACGCTGGTTGGAGCCGTGTTGAACGTCTGCGCCGCCGCAGTCGCCCTCCTCATCGCGCGCGAGCAACACGCGCCCGAGGGTGTGCCATCGAGTCGAGCGATCGCGCATCAGACCGTCCTCGCGGGAACGAAGGCCCGTGCGAAAACCGCGGAGCACGGGTGTGCGCTCCCGCGACAGCTCGCCGCCGGGACGACAGGCATTTCGAGCCGTCGATCGCTGGCGCTCGGGAGCGCGACGGCGGGCGTCAGCGGGTTGCTGGCGCTCGTGTACGAAGTGGCATGGACGAGACTGCTGGTACTCGTCATCGGTCCGACCACGTACGCGTTCACCCTCGTTGTCGCATCGTTCATCGTCGGGATCGCCGCCGGGTCTGCCGGGGCCGCCCGGCTCGTCAAACGGACTGCCGACCCGTCGTGGTGGCTCGCGGCGATGCTGTTCGTCACGGCAGTCGCCGCGTCTGGAGCCGCCTGGTTCGCCGCGGTGCGCCTGCCGGTCGTGATCGCGTCCAGCGTCGCCGCTCCGAACGTGGCGTTCCAGGAGATTCTCGCGACGCAGGCGATATGGGCGCTGTTGTTGCTGATCCCGATGAGCTGCGCCCTCGGGGCGGTGTTTCCGCTGGCGGTCGCCGTCGCGACGCCGGACGGGGCGCGGCTCGGCACGGTGGCGGCCACCGTGTACTTCTGGAACACGGCAGGCGCCATTGCCGGGGCGATGCTTGGCGGATTCGTACTGCTTCCGCGTCTTGGTCTCTATGACACGTTTCGAGCCGCCGCGTCGACCGGCATCGTTGCCGCTCTTGCCGTGTCGTGGCTCGCACGCCCGGTCGGTGGTCCGGTGCGGGTCCGTCTATCAACGGCGGCCGCCGCGCTCGCCGGTGTCGCCTTCGTGCTGCTGATGCCCGGCTGGGATCTGAATCTTCTGGCCAGCGGCGCGTACAAGTACTCGCCGTACGGAAAGGAGGATCCGATCTCCGAATTCAAGACGTGGCGCATGGTGTCCTATGAAGACGGCGGGGCCGCAACCGTCGGCGTCCGCGAGCTCGCCGGCATGCGATCACTCGTCATCGACGGCAAGGTCGACGCGTCGAACATGGGCGACATGCTGACGCAGCGGCTGCTCGGGCTGCTTCCGGTGCTCCTCCACCCGAATCCTCAGCAGGTGTGCGTGATCGGTCTGGGCAGCGGCGTGACCGCGGCATCGACTCTTGCCCGAGGCACCGTTCGGAACGTGGACATCGTGGAGATCTCGCCGGAAGTCGCAAGGGCCTCCGCATTTTTCGACCGCGAGAACCATCACGTGCTCAGCGCGCCGAACGTTCATCTCATCTTCGGGGACGGCCGCTCGCACATCCGGCTCTCTACGAATCGCTACGACGTCATCGTTTCGGAGCCGTCGAATCCCTGGATGGCGGGCATCGCCGCGCTCTTCACGCAGGAGTTCTTCAGTGAGGCGCGGGCACGATTGAACCGAGGCGGACTGATGTGCCAATGGGCGCACACCTACGACATGACCTCCGCCGATCTGCGATCGATCGTGCGCACGTTCACGTCCGTGTTTCCGGAAGCGACGATGTGGCTCGTTGGAGACAGCGATCTGCTTCTCATCGGGAGCAGCGATGCGCCCGTGGACCTTTCGATCCTGGAACACCGCTGCGCGGAAGGAGCAGTACCGGCGCTCCTCGAAGACGTCGCCATCGAGCCCTCGCAGGCGCCTTTCGCACTACTCTCGATGCTCGCGGGACGATCGAGCGAGCTGAGGGAGTACGGCCGGGAAGCACCTCTCCAGCGGGACGATCGCCTGGCCCTCGAATTCTCGGCGCCGCGCGCGATCTACCACCCGACCGCGCCGCAGAATGTTGCCGCGATTGGGCAGATGGCGGCGCGCGCGCAGAAGGATTCGGCCGTCGCGCGCATCCTCGGCCATCCGACGGCGGAAAGCTGGCTGGCGACAGGGACGATGCAGTTCAAGGCCGCCGCTCCCACCCTCGCGTACGAGAGCTTCGAACGCGCCGTTCGGCTCGACAGCCGTAACGCCGACGCGCTGAGCCGCTTGAGCGATGCGGCGGCGGCCGCGAGCAGAACGGAGGACGAGCGCGTCTTGCTCGAGCGTATCGCCGACGCGCAGCCGGACAATCCGGCCGTGCGCATCGAGCTGTCGCGACTGTTTGCGACGACGGGGAAGATGGAGCTCGCGGCCGCCCGCGCGACCGAGGCGATCGAGATCGCGCCGGCGGATCCGGTGCCGGCGGAGCAGTTGGCGTCGGTGTTCGCGGACGCCGGCGACGCCGCACACCTCGGGCCGCTCGCGGACGCGCTCGTCCTCAGGTTTCCCGAGCGCGAGCAGGCCCGTTACTACCACGCCAACGCCCTGTTGCTGAAGGGGGACGTCACGCGCGCGATCGAGGAGGCGCGCGCGGTTACCGCGCGCAATGCGGCTAACGTCCGGGCGCAGAACCTCCTCGGCGTCGCCTGCGCCACCGCAGAGAACCGCGAGTGCGCGCGCGGCGCCTTTGCCGCGGCGCTCGCGTCCAACCCGCGCGACGCGACCTCGCACGCAAACCTCGGCGTGCTGTACCTGCGCTCGTCGGATCCGCAAGCCGCCTTGGAAGAGTTCTCCACGGCGCTTGCGCTCGACCCGTCTTCCGCGGCCGCAGCCGAAGGGCTGGCCGAAGCGCGCGCCGCGATCGCGGCCGGCCGCTGAGCACCGGCCTCAACTATCGGTCGCGCCAACGACCTCCGGCAACCGCTCCACTTCTGGTGTCGCCTTGGCCGCCGGTGCCGCCGATCCTCCATTCAGCACGGCCGTGGCTCGCTGCAGATCCAGCCCGCCCTCCCAGCGCGCCACGGCCATCGTTGCGACACCATTGCCGATCAGATTCGTTATTGCGCGTGCCTCGGACATGAAGCGGTCGACGCCCAGCAGCAGGGCGAGACCTCCTATCGGCACCATGGGGAACGCCGATAGCGTGGCCGCCAGCGTCACGAAGCCGCTCCCGGTGACCCCTGCGGCCCCTTTGGAGGTCAGCAGCAGGACACCGAGCATTGACAACTTTTGACCGAGCGACAGGTGGACGCCGCTCACCTGGGCCACGAACATCGCCGCCATCGTCATGTAGATCGATGTGCCGTCAAGGTTGAAGGAGTAGCCCGTTGGAATCACCAGCCCGACGACGCGCTTCGGACATCCGACTCGCTCGAGCTTTTCCATCATGCGCGGGAGTACCGACTCGGACGAGGAGGTCCCGAGCACGATCAGAATTTCTTCCCTGATGTATCGAAGGAATTTGAGCAGGCTGAACCCGGTGGAGGACGCGATTGCGCCGAGAACGATGAAGACGAACAGCAGGCATGTGATGTAGACGTCGGCCATGAGCCTGCCGAGCACCATCAGGCTCTCGAGGCCGTAGCGTCCGACGGTAAACGCCATCGCGCCAAACGCGCCAAGGGGCGCAAGGCGCATCACGATGGCCACGATCGCGAAGAGCGCTGTCGAAAACTGCTCGATCAGCTCGATCAAGAACGCTGCGCGATTGCCCAGCGCGAGCAGCGCCATCCCGAAGAGCACCGACACGAGCAGCACCTGGAGGATGTCTCCGCGTGCGAACGCATCGACGAACGTGTTGGGAATGATGTTCAGAAGGAAGTCGGTGACGCTCAGCGACTTCGACGCCGCGGTGTACGCCGCGACGGCGCTCGCGTCCAGCGAGCGGGCATCCACCGCCAACCCGCTGCCCGGCTTCGTCAGGGAGACCACGACGAGGCCGATGAGCAAAGCGAAGGTCGATACGACCTCGAAGTAAATCAGCGCCCGCAGCCCGATGCGCCCCACCTCCTTCAACGCGCCGGCGCGGGCAATGCCGGCGACCACCGTCGTGAATACGATTGGCCCGATCAGCATCCGGATCAGTTTGATGAACCCGTCGCCGAACGGCCGCATCGCGGCGCCGCGGTCCGGCGACACGTATCCGAGGAGCACGCCGAGCGCAATGCCCGCGAGCACCTGCAGATAGAGGCTCTTGTACAGCGGTTTTCTGGCCATGCGCATCCGCTCCCTGCGACGCAGCTGCGGAACCCTTCACGAGTATATGGACAGCCCCTGGAGGAGGTTGTCGTAAGTTGTCGCGGGGCGCGACGACGAGATGCGCCGTAAATGTTCGGCAATGTCGCGTTGCCGACATTTCTGTCCCTCGAGCTCTGACCCCGCCTCGACGCGGCCGTTTTGCGCGCGCGTCTCGCGCGTCTGAATAGACAGAGATGTTCATTCGACTCGCACGCACGACGAGATTGTCCCTCGCCCGGCACGCGGCGGCAGCGCGCGCGGCGCACCGGTCGCTCGCTCTAACGCCAGATCGTAGAAGGAGTTGACGCCAATCGACGCCCTCGATCGCGACGCACTGTCACCGCGGTCGCCGGGGCCTCCTGCTTGCACTCTCGCGCGCAACCGATTCGACGACGCCATCGACTGCGTCCGGGAGGTGTGCAGTTATGCGTGAGACCCTCGCGTCTTTCTGGCAGCGTCATTCAACAATCCGTCGCGCGGTGTTTGTCGTCGCGATGCTGACCGCGTCGGCCGGCCAGTCGGCTGCGCAGACGCCTGGCGCATCCGCGCCGTCGGCAGACCAGACGCCGTCGCCGTCGACGTCGTCCACGGCCGCCGCAGTTGCCGTTGCGCAGCCCACGCCTCCCGCGCCAGAGGAGCGGGGCTTCTTCAGCGACACGCAGGTCGGCGGTCTCGTGGACGTCTACTACGACTACTTCTCGACGAAGCCGGACGCCGACGCAATCTATCGGAACTTCGATACGCGGCACGACGCGCTCCGATTCAGCATGGCGCAGCTCTGGATCGCGAAGGCGCCGACGGCCGATGAGCGCGCGGGCTACAAGGTGAAACTGAACTTCGGGCACGCCGCGACGATGATCAACGCATACGAGCCGAGCGGGACGGATGCGCTGAAGAACTTCGAGGAAGGGTTCGTCAGTTACCTGGCGCCGGTCGGCAAGGGGCTCCAGTTCGATGTCGGAAAGTTCGTCACGCAGCACGGCGCGGAAGTGATCGAGGCGAAGGACAACTGGAACTACTCGCGCTCGCTGCTCTTCGCGCTCGCCATCCCGTACTATCACACGGGCGTCCGGGCGACCTACAGCCTGAACGACAAGGTCAGCGTCATGGGCGCGCTCGTCAACGGCTGGAACGATTTCAAGGACAACAACAGCGGCAAGACCTTCGGTGCGCAGATTGCCGTCAAGCCGGTCCCCGCGCTGTCGATCGTCCAGAACTACATGACAGGGCCGGAGCAGGCGCACGACACCGGCAACTGGCGCCAGCTCTCCGACAGCATCGTCACCTACACGGTCAGCCCCGCGCTGAGCCTGATGGCGAACTACGATTACGGGCACGACACGATCGCCGGCGTCAGCGGGCACTGGCAGGGACTCGCGGGATACGCCAAATACCAGGCGAACAGCAGAATCGCCGTGTCGCCTCGGTTCGAGGTCTACAGCGACCCTTCCGGGCTCACCACGGGGACGGCGCAGACGCTGAAGGAGATGACGGGCACCGTCGAAGTGAAGGCGATCGACAACCTCCTCTGCCGCGTCGAGTACCGCACCGACTTCTCCGATCAACTGGTGTTCACGAACCGCAGCGGTGAATCGAAGAAGACGCAGGCGTCGATTGGCGTCGGCATCCTGTATTCCTTGAGCTTCAAGAGTAAGTAGACGCCGGTTCATGGGGTTCATGGGGTTCACGGGGTTCACGGAGTTCAGAGCTGGGTTCGCGGGGTTCGGTGTTCAGCGTTGCGGTTCGAGGGTTCGGGCGCGAACCGTGAACCGCGAACCCCGAACCCCGAACCGCGAACCCAGCCCTGTGAACCGTGTGAACCCCCTGAACCCCGCGAACCCAAGGGAGGCGTTATAGGATCAACCCGCGTGTTGAACAGAGATGTGCCCGTGCGTCCGCGGCCGACGCCGGCCGTGATTCTCGACGCGGCACGGCGGGAGCTCGTCGACGAGATCCAGCGGGGCCAGGGCGGCAGCGCTGCGCTCGAGCGCTACTCGGCGCGCATCGACGCGCTGATCCGCCAGCTGTGCGACGATGCGCCACCGCCGGCGGAGCCGGTGCTGGTCGCGGCGCTCGGCGGGTACGGGCGCCGCCAGCTCGCGCCCGCGTCCGATATCGATCTGCTCGCGCTCTTCGCCGGCCCGATCGGTCCGCAGGAAGAGGCGTTTCTGCGTGCGCTGCTGCACCCGTTGTGGGACGCCGGGTTGCAGGTCGGCCAACAGGTTCGCGAGGCCGACGAGCTGTCGAGTCTCGAGGTCGACAACCCCGAGTTCCTCCTCGCGCTCCTCGACGCCCGTCCGCTCGCCGGGAATCTATCGCTCTTCGATCGCGTTTCGGCCGCGTTCCACACCTCCGAGACGCACGCGCACATCGTCGCCGAGCTCGAACGCCTCGTCGACGAACGGCACGCGCGCTTCAACGACACGCTGTATCAGCTGGAGCCGGACGTGAAGGATGCGCCCGGCGCGCTGCGCGACGTCATGGCCGCGCGCGCGATCGCCCAGCTGACCGATCCCGCGCTCCTCCGGGGCGGACCGGAACTGCCGGAGCGGACTGCGGACGCGGAGGATTTCTTCCTTCGCATCCGCTCCGTCCTGCACGTGGAGTCACGGCGCAACCAGAACGTGCTGACGCACTCGCTGCAGGAGCGCGCTGCGGACGTGCTCGGGTATCCCGGGCCTGACGCGCAGCAGCGCGTCGAGCGCCTGATGGGCGATTACTTCCGCCACGCCCGCAGCGTCACGCGTCAGCTCGCGTGGGTGCGCCGTACGGCGCCCCGGCCCGCCGGCGAGAACCTCGGCCTCGCCTCCGACGGCATCCGCTTCATCGACCGGGCGAAAGCGGCGATTCAGCCGGCGACATGGCTGGGCGCGTTTCAGGCCGCGCTGGACATGGGGAGCACGGTCTCGGACGAGGCGCTCGCGATCATGCGTCAGCACGCCGAACGGTTTTCGGCGGCGGATTTCTTTCCCGAGCCACGCCATCGTGCCGCGCTTCGACGATTTCTGAAGCCGCGCACCGGCCTGTACGAGCGTCTCTCGGAGATGCACGACTGCGGTGTCCTCGAGCGGATGTTCCCGCCTCTTCAGGCCATCGCGTATCGCGTCGTCCGCGACTTCTACCACAAGTACACCGTCGACGAGCACACGCTTCTGACGATTCGCAATCTCGAGCGCCTCGCGACCGCGCCGCTACCAGGCCGCGAGCGTTTCGGATCGCTCGTTCAGGATCTGCAGGCGCCGGAACTGCTCGTGCTCGCGCTGCTCTTTCACGACGTGGGGAAGTGGCGCGAAGGCGACCATGCGGTCGAGAGCGTGCGGATGGCGCAGCCCGTGTTCGCCGTGCTCGATCTGCCGCCCGAGGACGTCGAGCTCGTCGAGTTCCTCATCGCGAACCACCTTCAGATGTCGCAGGTCGCCTTCAGGCGCGACACCGAAGATCCCGAAATCGTCCGCCGTTTCTCTTCCCTCGTGGGCGTGGAGGAGCGGCTCAAAATGCTCTGCCTGATGACGCTCGCCGACATCGAAGCCGTGAGCCTCGAGACGCTGACGCCCTGGAAGGAAGAGCTGCTCTGGCGCCTGTACGTCGATGCGTACAACCAGTTGACGCTCGGGTACGGCGACGACTTGATCGATCACGGCCAGCCAGGTCCGCAGGAGCTGTTCGCCCGGTGCCCCGCCGACATCGCGCAGGACGAGCTCGCGCGCTTTCTCGAAGGGTTCCCGCGCCGTTATCTCCAGTTGTTCGGACGGGACGCGATTTACCGCCACGTGCGCCTCTCGAGGGAGATGCGCCCCGACGAGCTGCACCTCGGGCTCGAGCAGAAGCGCGCCGTCTGGGAGCTGACGGTCGTCACGCGCGACAAGCCGTTCCTGTTCTCGAACATCTCGGGCGTGCTGTCGTCGTTCGGCATGGACATCCTGCGCGGGCACGCGATGACGACGCCGAGCGGCCTCGTGCTCGACGTGTTTCAGTTCACCGACGCGGAGCGGTTCCTGGAGCTGAATGCGGGCGCGAAGGACACGGTGTTCGGCGCGCTCGAGGATGTCGTGGCAGGCCGATCGAGCGTCACCGAGCGCCTGCGCGGCCGCGAACAGAGCCTGTTCCACCGGCGCGCGCAGCGGTTCGGTCCCGTCGTGCACGCGGACAATCAGGCGTCGCGCCGGTACACGATCGTCGAGATCGTGTCCGAGGACGCCCTCGGGCTCCTGTACCGAATCAGCCGGACGATTTCCCAGCACGAGTGCGAGGTCGACCTCGTGCTGATTTCGACCGAAGGCCACAAGGCCATCGACGTGTTTCACATCACGAAGCGCGGCGCCAAGCTCCCCGACGAAGAAGGGCGGGCGCTCGCCGCCGACCTGCAACGCATGCTGGAGGACTCATGAAGTTGATCAAGGCCATCGTCCGTCCCAACAAGGTCGACGAGGTCAAGGACGCGCTCGAGCGGCTGAGCATCTCGGGGATGACCGTGAGCGAGGTGCGAGGGCACGGCAAGCAGAAGGGGCATACGGCCGTCTACCGCGGCAAGGAATACAACGTGAGCCTCCTGCCCAAGATGGAGATCGAGCTGGTCGTCGAGGACGGCATCGTCGAGGACGCGATCAAGGCGATCGTGCAGGCCGCGAGGACGGGGGAGATCGGGGATGGCCGCGTGTTCGTGCTTCCGGTGGAGCAGACGTACCGCATCAGAACCGGGGAGCAGGGGCTCTGACCGCGTGCTCCGCGTCGTCCGCGGCGTCCATCTCATTTCGTTATGGCAGCGATGTGATCATTCTATTTCCCTTCTGAGCCCGCGCCTGCGATAACTGCCGCATAGCGCAGGGCTCACCAATGTCCACTACAGAACCGCCTCAGGCCACCGGCCTTTACGATCCCGCCCACGAGCACGACGCCTGCGGTGTCGGGTTCGTCGTCGACATCAAGGGGCGGCGGTCGCACGACATCATCGACAAAGGGCTGCAGGTCCTCATCAACCTGCTCCACCGTGGGGCGTGCGGCTGCGAAGCCAACACCGGCGACGGCGCCGGCATCCTCATTCAGATGCCGGACCGCTTCCTGCGCAAGGTCACCGCGCCGCTCGGGATCGATCTCCCGCTGACGGGGCGCTACGGCGCCGGCCTGGTGTTCCTGCCGCGCGACGTCCGGCAGCGCGACCAGGTCCGCCGCACGTTCGATCGCATCGTGATCGAGGAAGGGCAGGAGCCGCTCGGCTGGCGTCCCGTGCCCGTCGACGATTCCCGCCTTGGCGCGACGGCCGTCCAGGCCCGCCCGGTCATCGAGCAGGTGTTCATCGGCGATCGATCGGGCCATGCCGTCCGCCCGTCCGATCCAATGCGATTCGAACGGAAGCTGTACGTGATCCGCCGGCGCGTCGAGCAGGCGATCGATCAGATGGCGCTCGGCGAGCGCCACATGTTCTACATCCCGAGCCTGTCCTCGAAGACGCTCGTCTACAAGGGTATGCTCACGGCCGATCAGATCGAGCCGACGTTCCCCGATCTGGCCGATCCCGACATGGAATCGGCGCTGGCGCTCGTGCACCAGCGGTTCAGCACGAACACGTTCCCGTCGTGGCCGCTCGCGCATCCGTACCGGTACATCGCGCACAACGGCGAGATCAACACGCTGCGCGGCAACATCAACTGGATGCGCGCGCGCGAAGGATTGCTGAAGTCCGATCTGTTCGGCGACGACCTGCAGAAAGTCATCCCGATCATCCGCGAGGGCGGGAGCGACACGGCGACGTTCGACAACGTCCTCGAGCTGCTGGTGATGGCCGGCCGTTCGCTGCCGCACGCGATCCTCATGATGATCCCCGAGCCCTGGTCGGGGCACGAGGAGATCAGCCCCGAGCTCCGTGCGTTCTACGAGTACCACTCCGCCTTGATGGAGCCGTGGGACGGTCCTGCGTCGATTGCGTTCACCGACGGCACCGTCATCGGCGCCGTGCTCGATCGCAACGGCCTGCGTCCGTCGCGATACTACGTGACGAAGGACGGCCTCGTCGTGATGGCGTCGGAGGTCGGCGTCCTCGACATCCCGCCCGAGGACGTCGTCCTCAAGGAGCGGCTCCACCCCGGACGCATCTTCCTCGTCGACACGGCGCAGGGGCGCATCGTGTCCGACGACGAGATCAAACGCGAGCTCGCGTCGGCGCACCCCTATCAGCAGTGGCTCGCCGAGAACCTCGTCAACATCGACGATCTTCCGGAGCCGCCGTACCTGCCGCGTCAGAGCCACGAATCGGTGCGCCGGCGCCAGCACATGTTCGGCTACACGCAGGAAGACCTGCGAATCGTGCTCGCGCCGATGGCTGCCAACGGTCAGGAGCCGATCGGCTCGATGGGCACGGACACGGCGCTGGCCGTGCTCTCGGATCGACCGCGTCTGCTCTACGACTACTTCAAGCAGGCGTTCGCGCAGGTCACCAATCCGCCGCTCGACGCGATTCGCGAAGAGCTGGTGACCACGATGGCGTCGACGGTGGGGCCGGAAGGCAACCTCCTCGATCCGAAGCCGGAGTCGTGCCGGCAGATTCAGATCACCTACCCGGTGATCGACAACGACCAGCTCGCGAGGCTGCGCCATGTGTACGAGCCGGAGTTCCGGTCCATCACGCTGCCGATGCTGTTCGACCCCGCCGAGAACGGCAAGGGGCTGGAGCGCGCGCTGGAGGAGTTGAAGAAGCGCGCGAGCGACGCGGTCGCGGCCGGCTACACGATCATCATCCTCTCGGATCGCGGCGCGGATCGGACGCGTGCGCCGATCCCGAGCCTGCTCGCGACCGCCGGCGTCCACCATCACCTCGTTCGGCTCGGCACGCGCACGCAGTGCGGGCTCGTCGTCGAATCTGGCGACGCCCGCGAAGTGCACCACTGCGCGCTCCTCCTCGGCTACGGCGCCGGCGTAGTGAATCCGTATCTGGCGTTCGAGACGCTCGACGACATGCTCGCGAGCCGTCAGCTCGAAGGCCTGACGCACGACAAGGCCGTCCTCAACTACATCCGCGCGCTCAACAAGGGCATCCTGAAGACGATGTCCAAGATGGGGATCTCGACGCTCCAGAGCTACTGCGGCGCGCAGATCTTCGAAGCCGTGGGGCTCGAGAAGAGCTTCGTCGATCGCTACTTCACGGGCACGCCGTCGCGGATTGGCGGCGTCGGCATCGGGGCGATTGCGGAAGAAGCCGTGATGCGCCTGCAGCGGACGCTGCCGATGGCGCGCGGCGCCGCCTCCGAGCTGGATCCCGGCGGCGAATACCAGTGGCGCCGCGACGGCGAGTACCACTTGTTCAACCCCGATACGGTCTTCAAGCTGCAGCACGCGACGCGCACGGGGCAGTACTCGATCTTCAAGGAGTATTCGCGGCTCGTCGACGATCAGAACCGCAAGCGCGCGACGCTCCGGGGCCTGCTGGAGTTCACTGGTGGCGGTGCCGTGCCGATCGACGAGGTCGAGCCCGTCGAGATCATCGTGAAGCGGTTCGCGACGGGCGCGATGTCCTACGGCTCGATCAGCCAGGAAGCGCACGAGACGCTGGCGATCGCGATGAATCGCCTCGGCGGGAAATCGAACACCGGCGAGGGCGGCGAGGATTCGGCGCGCTACGTGCCGGATGCGAACGGCGACTCGCGCCGGAGCGCGATCAAGCAGGTGGCGTCCGGCCGGTTTGGCGTGACCAGCGAATACCTCGTCAACGCGGAGGAGCTGCAGATCAAGATGGCGCAGGGCGCCAAGCCGGGCGAAGGCGGACAGCTCCCCGGGCACAAGGTGTATCCCTGGATTGCGAAGGTGCGTCACGCGACGCCCGGCGTCGGGCTGATTTCGCCGCCGCCGCACCACGACATCTACTCGATCGAAGACCTCGCGCAGCTCATTTTCGATCTGAAGAACTCGAATCCGGCTGCGCGGATCTCGGTGAAGCTCGTGTCCATCGCGGGCGTCGGAACGATCGCGGCCGGCGTCTCGAAGGCGCACGCCGACGTCGTACTCATCTCCGGGCACGACGGCGGCACCGGCGCGTCGCCGCTCACGAGCATCAAGCACGGCGGCGTGCCCTGGGAGCTGGGGCTCGCGGAGACGCAGCAGGTCCTGCGCATGAACGGCCTGCGCGACCGGATCGTCGTCCAGGTCGACGGCCAGATGAAGACCGGACGCGACGTCGTGATTGCCGCGCTGATGGGCGCGGAGGAGTTCGGCTTCGCGACCGCGCCGCTCGTCGTCTCCGGCTGCGTCATGATGCGCGTGTGCCATCTCAATACCTGTCCCGTGGGCATCGCGACACAGGATCCTGAGCTCAGGCAGCGCTTCACCGGCAAGCCCGAGTTCGTCGAGAACTTCTTCCGCTTCATCGCGGAGGAGGTGCGCGAGTACATGGCGGCGCTCGGCTTCCGCACGATGGACGAGATGATCGGCCGGATTGATCGCCTGAACGTGACGCCCGCCGTGGATCACTGGAAGGCGAACGGGCTCGATTACTCCGCAATCCTTGCCGCGCCGGCGCTCACGGAAAAGTCCGCGGCGCGACGGCACCTTCGCGCGCAGGATCATGGGTTGGATCGCGCGCTGGATCAGGAACTGATTGCGGAAGCCCGGGAGGCACTCGAACACAGGCGCCCCGTGGTGATCAGGCGAAGCATCCGCAACGTCCATCGGACGATCGGCACGCTGCTCGGCTCCGAAGTCACGCGCCGCTGGGGCGGCGACGGCCTGCCAGAGGACACGATTCAGGTCGTCTGCGACGGTTCGGCCGGACAGAGCTTCGGTGCGTTCATCCCGCGCGGCGTCACGCTGTCGCTCGAAGGGGACGCGAACGATTACGTCGGCAAGGGGCTTTCGGGCGGGAAGCTCGTGATCTATCCGCCAAAGGGGTCGACGTTCGCGGCCGAAGAGAACATCGTCATCGGCAACGTCGCGCTCTATGGCGCGACGAGCGGCGAGGCCTACATCCGCGGCATCGCGGGCGAGCGGTTCGCCGTGCGCAACAGCGGCGCGCAGGCGGTCGTGGAGGGCGTTGGCGACCACGGGTGCGAGTACATGACGGGCGGCCGCGTGGTCGTCATCGGCGCGACGGGCCGCAACTTCGCGGCGGGCATGAGCGGCGGCGTCGCCTACGTCTTCGATCCTGCCGGCGTGTTCGGGCGCCGCTGCAACGGCGAGATGGTCGATGTCGAGGCGCTCGCGGACGACGAGGATCGGGCCATCGTGCGACAGCTGCTGGAGCGCCACGCGCAGTACACAGGAAGCACCGTCGCCGAACGCATCGTGTCGGATTGGCTGCGCAGCACGCGCGACTTCGTCAGGGTGATGCCGCGCGATTACCGCCGTGCGATCGAAGCGGCGCGGGAGGCTGATCGTAGCGCGGTCCTTTTACAGCCGCGAGACGACGAAACACCGCTGTTGCAGGTGGCCAATGGGTAAGGCGACGGGCTTCATCGAGGTGCATCGGGAGAAGCAGCCGGCGCGGCCGGTCGTGATTCGCCTGCGCGACTGGCGCGAGGTGTACCTCCCCTACGCCGACGACACGCTTCGCGCACAGACGTCGCGCTGCATGGACTGCGGCATTCCGTTCTGCCATCAGGGTTGTCCGCTGGGCAACCTGATTCCCGACTGGAACGATCTCGTATATCGCGACCGCTGGAGCGCCGCGATCGATCGGCTGCACGCGACGAACAATTTTCCCGAATGGACCGGCCGCTTGTGCCCCGCGCCGTGCGAGGGCTCGTGCGTGCTCGGCATCAACGATTCGCCCGTCACCATCAAGGCGGCCGAGAACGCGATCGTCGAGCGCGCCTTCGAGGAGGGCTGGATTCGCGCGCGTCCGCCTGCGCGGCGCACGGGCCGTCGAGTGGCCGTCGTGGGATCGGGGCCTGCGGGCCTTGCCGCGGCAGCGCAGTTGAACCAGGCGGGTCACTCCGTCACCGTGTTCGAGCGCGCGGATCGGATCGGCGGCCTCCTGCGCTACGGCATCCCCGAGTTCAAGCTGGAGAAGCGCTGGCTGGATCGTCGTCTCACGATTCTCGAAGAGGAGGGGATCGTCTTTCAGACCAGTTGCAACGTCGGCGTCGACGTTCCGGTGGAGACGCTGACGTCGGACTTCGACGCGGTCGTTCTCGCCGGCGGCGCGACGCTGCCGCGTGATCTGAAGGTTCCCGGACGCGAGCTCTCGGGCATCCACTTCGCGATGGACTATCTCCCGCTCCAGAACCGCAAGTGCGAGGGGGATGAAGTCGACCGGTTCATCACGGCGGAGGGGAAGGACGTCGTGATCATCGGCGGCGGAGACACCGGCGCCGACTGCCTCGGCACCGCGCATCGGCAGGGGGCGCGCAGCGTGACGCAGCTCGAGCTGCTGGCGCGTCCGCCGGAGACGCGCGCAGCGACGAATCCGTGGCCGCTGTGGCCGAACATTTTCCGCGTGTCGTCCGCGCACGAAGAAGGCGGCGAGCGGTGCTTCTCAATCTCCACGGAGCGGTTCGCGGGGGACGCATCGGGGCGAGTGACCGCGCTGCACGCCCTGCAGGTCGAGATGAAGGCCGTTGAGGGGCGTCCGTCGTTCGTGCCCGTCGCCGGCAGCGAATCGACGATCAAGGCGGACCTGGTGCTGCTTGCGATGGGCTTCCTGGGTCCGGAGCGTTCCGGGATGCTCGAGCAGCTTGGCGTGCGTTTGACCGATCGCGGCAATGTCTGGCGCGACGAGAACTGGATGACCAGCCGTCCCGGCGTCTTCACCGCGGGCGACATGCAGCGCGGCCAGTCGCTCATCGTGTGGGCCATTGCGGAGGGGCGAAGCTGCGCCCGCGGCGTCGACGCGTACCTCATGGGCTCGTCGCACCTGCCGGCGCCGCTGGTGTAGGGCGGGTCTCGTAGCGCCGCTGGGGTAGGGCGGGTCTCTTAGACCCGCCTCAGGCGGCCCTGAAAGGACCGCCCTACGAAACCGCGCTACGAATCGTCGCGCCGAGTCTCGCGGCCAACTGGTGCAGGAACAGACCGACGTCGGTGACCAGGCCGATCGTCTGCGACGAGCCGCGGTCGGCCAGCTTCGTGACCACCGCGGGATTGATATCGACGCAAATCACCGGCACCCATGCCGGCAGCATGTTGCCCACCCCGATCCCATGCAGCATCGTCGACAGCACGATCACCATGCCGACGCCGTCGAGCGCCGCGGCGTAGCGATTCTGCGCCTCGACGATGTCCATCACCGTGTCGACGACGGGGCCGTCGTCTCGAATGCTGCCGGCGAGGACGTAATCGACGTTCGCCTTCACGCACTCGTACATCACGCCCTTCGTCAGGACGCCCTGTTCGACGGCGGGGCGGATGCCGCCCGCGCGGTTGATCGTGTTGATCGCGCGCATGTGATGGCGGTGGCCGCCGTAGACGGGCGTCCCCGCTTCGAGATCCACGCCGAGCGACGTCCCGAACAGCGCGGCTTCCATGTCGTGAACGGCAATGGCGTTCCCCGCGAGGAGCACGTCGACGAACCCCGCGCGGATCAACTCGGTGAAGTACGGCGCGCCGCCCGTGTGCACGACGACGGGCCCTGCGACGAAGGCGATGCGCTCGCCGCGCGCCTTCACGTCGCGCATCATGCGCGCGATGCGCGCCACGCTGACCTCGACGCGGCGCTCCGACGAGACCTCGTTCGACATGAAGGCGAAGTCGGCGCGGTCGCGGTCGCGAAACTCCGGCTTGACGCGGATGCCCTCGACGCCGCAGACGATGCGATCGCCGGCCCTGACGTCGCGCAGCTTGCAGCAGGACGCCGACGACCCGTTGACGACGATCACGGCGTCCATGCGCTGGTGCTGCACGTCCACCCATGCGCGATCGAGGCGGACCTGCGTGCGCTGGTTGGTCGTCGAGTAGAAGTCGTCCGGCACGCAGCCATTGCGATCGGCGGTGCGCACCAGCGCATCGTGCTCCTCGGCGACGTGGCAGCCCAGCGGGATCAGCGCCTCGACGAGGCGTTCGAGCGCGGCTGCCGTCCCGGCCGTCACCTTGAGCCGCAGCCGCGAGAACTCGTCGTTCGTCCGGCCGATCTCGAAGTGCTGGACCTCGAACGCGCCCCCCTGCTCGATGACGAGATCGAAGATCGCGTTGAGCAGCTGCGAATCGATGAGATGGCCTTCGGCGGCAACGACAGCGGAGTGCAGTGGTTCGGATACCATCGATGTAGGGCGCCTCTTTAGAGGTGCCGCAGAGACGTAGCGCGCAACTTTAGTTGCGCGAAAGACACAACGTGACCGAGCGTTCAGGAATTATAGTCCCCGCCGCACCAGCGCACGCGATCGCCGACGATCCCCATCGTCCGCTGCGCGCGGACGTGCGACTGCTCGGGCGCCTGCTGGGTGACACGCTGCGGCGTCACGAAGGAGACGCGTTCTTCGAGCGCGTGGAGCGCGTGCGCGCCGCGGCGAAATCCGCGCGCCAGGCACATCATGCAGCCGAACCACTCGCCGATCTCGCGACGGAGCTGGGCTCGATGCCCGTCACCGAGGCGCTGCCGATCGCCCGCGCCTTTGCGCATTTCCTGAACCTCGCCAATATCGCGGAACAGCACCATCGCGTGCGGCGGCGTCGCGCGTACCAGCGCGATCCGAAAGCGTCCCCGCAGCCGGCGTCGATCGAAGAGGCGCTACCGCGGCTGGCGCGCAGCGGCGTGGGACGCGACGCGCTGCACCGGGCGGTCTGCAGCCTTCGCATCGAGCTGGTGCTCACGGCCCACCCGACGGAAGTGATGCGCCGGACGCTCCAGTACAAGTACCGCCGGATGGCGGATGCGCTCGCCGGTCTGGATCGCTCCGACCTGACGCCGCTCGAGCGCGAGACGCTGATCGAGACGCTGCGGCGCGAGATCACGGCGGCATGGGAAACGGAGGACGTGCGCCGGGATCGCCCGACCCCGCTGGAGGAGGTCCGGACAGCGTTGACGGTGTTCGAGCAGACGCTCTGGGAAGCGCTGCCCGACACGCTTCGGTCGCTCGATCGCACGCTGCGGGCCGTCACTGGCCGTGGCCTGCCGCTCGACGTGTCCCCGATCCGGTTCGGGTCCTGGATCGGCGGCGATCGCGACGGCAATCCGTCGGTGACCGCTGAGGTCACGCGCAAGGCCTGCCTCATCGCGCGGCGTGCCGCGCTGGCGCTCTACGCGCGCGACATCGACGATCTTGCGGGCGAGCTGTCGATGTCGAAGGCCAGCCCGCAGGTGCTCGCGCGCGCGAAGGGGGCGCCCGAGCCGTATCGTGCCGTTCTGCGCGGCGTGCAGGCGCGGCTCGACGCGACGCGCCGCTGGCTCGAGGACGCCATCGCGCGTGAAGGTCCATCCGGGCCGGAGCCCCCAGACGTCTATCAGCGCGCCGACGACTTTGCCGAGCCGCTGAGGCTGTGCTATCGCTCGCTCCACGCCACCGGCAACGGCATCATCGCGGACGGCCGCCTGCTCGACGTCATTCGCCGCGTTGCGAGCTTCGGTTTGACGCTCGTGCGCCTCGACGTCCGCCAGGAGGCGTCGCGACACACCGACGCGATTGCCGCGCTCACGAAACACCTCGGGCTGGCGCCGTACGGGGAGTTGTCCGAAGACGATCGCATTCAGTTCCTGCTGAAAGCGATCGACGAGAAGGTTCCCATCCCGCCGGACTTCAACCCCGATCCTGCCGTCGTCGAAGTGCTCGCGACCTTCCGCGTCCTCACGCAGATTCCGCCGGAGTCGCTCGGCGCGTATGTCATTACGATGGCCGCGCAGCCGTCGGACGTCCTCGCGGTCGAGTTCCTCCAGCGGCAGGCGGGCGTCGAGCCGGCGCTGCGCGTCGTGCCGCTGTTCGAAACCGCACGCGATCTGCGCGCCGCCGGCGCGGTGATGGATCGCCTGTTCTCGCTGCCGTGGTATCGCGATCGGATCAGGAAGAGCGGCGGACGGCAGGAAGTGATGGTCGGCTACTCCGATTCCGCGAAGGACATCGGACGCCTCGCGGCCGCCTGGGAGCTGTACAAAGGGCAGGAAGCCATCGTCGCGGCGTCGCGCGCGCACGGCGTCGCGATCACGCTGTTCCACGGCCGGGGGGGCAGCGTCGGCCGCGGCGGCGGACCGACGTCGCTCGCGATCCAGTCGCAGCCGCCCGGTTCGGTCGACGGCACCCTGCGCGTCACGGAGCAGGGCGAGATGATCCAGGCGAAGTTCGGCCTGCCCGGCATCGCCCTCCGCACGTTGGAGGTCTACACCACGGCGACGCTGGAAGCGGCGCTTGCGACGCCCGCGCCGCTCAACCCGCGCTGGCGCGCGGCAATGGACAAGGCGGCGGCAGCGGCGAGCGCCGCGTTCCGGCGCGCCGTGTACGACGACCCGCGGTTCCCGACGTATTTCCGCGCCGCGACACCTGTGGCGGAGCTCGACGCGTTGCACATCGGGAGCCGGCCCGCGAAGCGCGGCGCCGGCGGCCTCGCCCTGCTGCGCGCCATCCCGTGGCAGTTCGCGTGGACGCAGACGCGCCTGCTGCTCGCGTCGTGGCTCGGCGCGGAGGAGCTGATCGGCGACGGCTTGACGCCCGAAGAGCAGCAGACGTGCAGGGAGATGTACCGCGTGTGGCCGTTCTTCCAGTCGACCGTCGATCTCCTGCAAATGGTGCTGGCGAAGGCAGATGCCGTGATCGCGGAGCACTACGATCGCCAGCTCGTGCCGCCGGATCTGCAGGGGCTTGGCGCCGCGCTGCGCGCGCGGCTCGATCGCGCCTGCGAGGCCGTGCTGTGGGTGAGCGGCCAGCAGCACATGCTGGAGAACAACCCCGTGCTGCGCCGTTCGATCGACGTGCGCAACCCGTACGTCGACCCGATCAACCTCATTCAGGTGGAGCTGCTTCGACGCCTCGGCGTCCTGCAGAAGATCGCCGCCGCGTGGGACACGCCGGACGCGGAGCCCGCCGCGGATCTCGTCATGCTTCGCCGCGCGCTGCTGGTGACGATCAATGGCATCGCGGCGGGCATGCGGAATACCGGATGACCGGCGTCAGGTTGGCATTCATGGCCGCGTTGCTTGTGGCAGTCCTGCTGCCGCAGCCAACGGTCCCTGTCCTCTTCAACACGCCGGAAGCGGACCAGATCCTCGCGTCGTTGCAGGTCTTTCCTCCGGACAATCCCTGGAACGAAGACATCTCCGATCGGCCAGTCGATCCCGATTCGGCGGCGATCATTCGCAGCATCGGGTCTGACAAGCCGCTTGGCTACAACCTCGACATGAACTTCGTGCTGGTCCCGCCCGATCAGCCGCGCGTGCCCGTGCGCGTGACGGCGTTTCCAGAGGAGTCGGACCCGGGGCCGTTCCCGATTCCTCCGAACGCGCCGATCGAGAATTGGCCGCTCTCGCGCAACGAGGACGTTCGCGCGCTTCCAGAACCTGGCGCCACGCTCGAGCAGTTTCAACGCGAAGGCACAGGGGATCGCCACCTCATCGTCGTCGATCCGGTGAACGGGACGCTTCACGAATTCTGGCAGGCGAGGCGAACGGACACCGGGTGGCAGGCGTCGCAGGCGTCGACGTTCGATCTCAGGTCGAACCGCATGCGCCGCGAAGGCTGGACATCAGCGGACGCGGCCGGCCTGCCCATCTTTCCCGCCATCGTCCGCTACGACGAAGCGGCGGGCCGGCTCGTGCGACACGCGATGCGCGTGACGGTCCGGCGCACGAGGCGTGAGTACGTGTATCCCGCGCGGCACTTCGCGAGCACCCACACGGATCGCGATCTGCCGCGCATGGGCGAGCGGCTGCGGCTTCGAAGAGACTTCGACACGTCCGGGTTCCCGCCGCACGCCCGGGCGATTCTCGAAGGACTGAAGCGATACGGCATGTTCGTCGCCGACAACGGCAGCGACTGGCTCCTGTCGATCGCGCCGGACGCACGCCTGCAGGGCCTCGAGTCGCTCTCTCGCGTCAAGGGCTCCGACTTCGAGGTCATCGTGCCAACGGGTGCGGACGAAGGTCCGCGCGCGAAGCGCTAACGGCTACGTTCGCAGCGCCTCCCGGCAGTACTCGACGCACTTCGCGATCTCTTTCATTCGATCCGATCCCTCGGGCACCGGGTACTCGAACTCGATTGTTGCCTGGATGTTCCACTTGTTGTCGCGGATCACCTGCAGCGCTTCCTTGATGGGCGTGTCGCCCTGGCCGAATGGGACGTTCGGGCCCTCGTGCAGCTTCCGATCCTTGACGTGGATGTGCGTGATGCGGTCGTGATGCTGCTTCAGGAACGGAATTGGCGATGTGTTGTTGCCCGCGACGAAATGGCCGAGATCGAGGTTCGCCCCGTTGTGCTTCGCGTACGCGAACGCCTCTTCCCAGATCGCCGGGGTCACCTTGGTATGTCCGTGGTAGCCGACCATGATGCCGTGCTTGTCGGCGAACTGGCCGACGCGCTTCGTGCCGTTCGGCGGGATGTCGATCTCGCATGAAATCGCGCGCGCGCCCAGGTTCTTCGCGAGGTTGAACGCGTAATCCAGCTCGTCGTCGGCGTAGTTGTAGATGCTGTCGAACTTGACGATCTCGATGAGGACCCCGGCGTCCTCGTACATCTTGCGGAACGCGCGGACCTTGTCCATTGGCGCCGCGACGCGCCACTTGCGAAGCTCCTCGGCGGCCGTCTTGCGCGCCGCTTCCTGATCGGCCCCGCGCTGGCCGCGCCCGCCGCCGCGCGCGATCAGTTCCGGCTTGACGCCAAGATAGCGCTCGACCGGCTGCGAGCGGAGCTCGACGCCGCTCACGCCGAGCTGCACGACGCGCTGCAGGATGTCCTCGCCGCTCATCGCGAGGTCGCCGAAATCGTACGGGACGTTGAGACCAATCTGCACGCCGGCGACCTTCGAATTCGGCTTGTCCGCCGCCGCGGCGAATCCCCGGCGGCGCGACAGCAATCCCGCGGCGGGCAGCACGCCCAGCGCGATCTTCCCCAGCTCACGTCTCGTGTACGCCATCGGTGTGGGTCTCCTCTCGGGAGAGATATTAGTCCGAAGCGGGCCGCAGAGGAGCGGGAGCGTGCGCACGGATCTCACGCGGAGGTCGCAGGAGAGCAGAAGACGCACACGGATCTCACGCGGAAAGGCATACGACGCCAAGCAGGGACGTCACGCGAGATCCCGACGGGGTAGACGGCACTGCGGGCAGGGCGTTCGCGGGGCCGGCCTGCGGCCGGCCGACCGAGATCACAGGTTGGGTCCGGATACAAGCACCCACAGCATTCATGCGGTGTTTGTATCCGGACCCAACGTGTGATCTCTGCCGCGCTGCGCGCGGCGGCGAACGTCTGCCCTCGACCGCCCTCTGCTCCTCGGCGCGCCCTGCGTGAGATCGTGACCGTCCTCTGCTCCTCTGCGCGCCCTGGGTGAGATCGTGACCGCCCGCTGCTCCTCTGCGCGCCCTGCGTGAGATCGTGACCGCCCTCTGCTCCCTCAGCGGCCCCGGGGTATCATTCCCGCAGGATGCCCGTTCGAAATCTGGCCGTATCAGTCCTCGAAGCAACCCTCGCGGTCTCGCTGACGGCGGCGCAGACCTCGCATCCCTGGCCCCCTCCAGTACAGAAGGTCGGCGAGGAATCGCCGGTGCTCTCGGCCGAAGACGAGATGAAGACCTTCTTCATGCCTCCCGGCTATCACGTCGAGCTGGTCGCGAGCGAGCCGATGATCGAGGAGCCAATCCTCATCGACTGGGACGCGGACGGCCGGCTCTGGGTGCTCGAGATGCCGGCGTACATGCGCGACATGGCGGCAGACGGCGAGCGAGATCCGGTCGGCCGCGTCAGCGTGCTGGAGGATACGAATGGAGACGGGAAGATGGACAAGAAGACCGTCTTTCTCGACGGCCTCGTCCAGCCGCGCGCGCTGAAGGTCCTGCAGCACGGCGTGCTCGTCGGCGAGCCGCCGAATCTCTGGCTCGCGCGCGACACGAACGGCGACTTGAAAGCCGATACGAAGGAGCTGGCCGCGTCGAACTATGGCCAGGCGATGGCGAACGTCGAGCACAACGCGAACGGCCTCCTCTGGGGGTTCGACAACTGGATTCACACGTCCGAGCACAATGCCTATCTGCGCCTGAAGAACGGCCGTTTCGAGAACGAGCCGACGCTCTCGCGCGGCCAGTGGGGCCTCTCGACCGACGATGCGGGGAGGATTTACCGGAATACGAACGAGGCGGCGCTCTTCGTGGATCTGCTCAACGAGCGCTACTTCATGCGGAATCCCAACCTGCTGCGCACGCGCGGCAGCTACGAGTCGCTCCAGAACGACGAGGTGAATACCGTCTGGCCCGTGCGGCCGACACGCGGCGTCAACCGCGGGTATCAGACCGGGATCCTTCGTCCCGACGGCACGCTCGCGCACTTCACGTCCGTCAGCGCGCCGACGGTCTATCGCGGCGATCGGCTGCCCCCAGACCTGTACGGCAACATCTTCGTCGTCGAACCCGCGGGCAATCTCGTAAGCCGCTTGGTCGTGAAAGATGATGGCTCGGCGCTGACGGCGAAGAAGGCGTACGATCGCGGCGAATTCCTCGCGTCCACCGATGAGCGGTTCCGTCCCGTGTATCTCTCCTCTGCGCCGGACGGGACGCTCTATGTCGTCGACATGTACCACGGCATCATCCAGCACAAGGGGTACATCACCGAGTACCTGCGCGATCAGATTCTGTCGCGCGGCCTCGATCACCCAAACGGACACGGGCGCATCTACCGAATCGTCCACGACACCACTCGTCGGGGACCGGCGCCCGCGCTTTCGAGCGCATCCCCTGCGCAGCTCGTCGATGCGCTCGCGCACCCGAACGGCTGGTGGCGCGACACGGCGCAGCGGCTGCTCGTCGAACGCGGCGATCGGTCGGTTGCGCCACGGCTGAAGCCGCAGGCCGAAGAGGCGCCGGACTGGCGCACGCGCGTGCACGCGCTCTGGACGCTGGACGGCCTCGACGCGATCGACCGGGAAACCGTGCTCCACGCGCTGCGGGATGCCTCGCGCGACGTCCGTCTTTCGGCGCTTCAGCTGTCCGAGCGATGGCTGCCCGAGGGGGACGAGGCCGTGCAGTCCGCGGTGCTCGCGTGCGCGAAGGACGCCGATTGGGCCCTCCGCAAGCAGCTCGCGGCGACGCTGGGTGCGTTGCCGGCCGATTCGGTCGCAAAGCAGGCGGCGCTCGCCGGTCTCCTCGACCGCTTCGGCGACGATCCCGTCGTCGTCGACGCGGCGCTCAGCGGGCTCTCCGGCCACGAAGCGGAGATGCTCACCCGGCTGCTCTCGCAGACCGACGACTCGCCGTCGCGGCGCGATGTCGTGGCGATGTTTGCCGCGACCGTCGTCAAGGGCGCGCAGGATCGTCCGGTTCAGGACGTGCTGTCGTGGGTCGCCGAGGAGGGCCGGCCGGCGTGGCAGCGCGAGGCGTTGCTCGGCGGGATAGAGGCTGTCGTTCTCGGCCGGCCGCTTCCGGGCGCCACCGGGCGCGGCGCCGCTGTCTTCGCTCAGTTCGCGCAAGGGCAGCGCAGCCTCGAGCCCGGAGCGCGCGGCGGTCCCGCAGGAGCCCGGGCATTCCCCCGTACGAACACTCCGTTCGCCGGACGAGGACGAGGCCGAGGGCGAGGCGGCGCCGTCACGACCGTCGCGCTCGCGCGAGAGCCTGCTGCGTTCGCGGCGTTCGCAGCGAAGAACGGCGATCTCGCGCAACGTGCCGCGAGCGTCGCTGCGCACCTGACGTGGCCCGGCAAGCCGGCTTCAGCGGAGGCGAACGCGCCGCCGCCGCTCACGCCCGACGAGCAGCAGCGATTCGAGGCGGGACGGACGGTGTATACGAGCCTGTGCATGGCGTGTCATCAGGAGGACGGACGCGGTCGCGACAAGATTGCGCCGAGCCTTGCCGGCTCCGCGCTGGCGCTCGCGCCGCCGGCCGTGACCACGCGCATTCTTCTCAACGGCAAGGAAGGGTCGATTGGCCTCATGCCGCCGCTCGGCGCGACGCTCAGCGATGAGCAGATCGCGGCCGTCCTCACGTATGTGCGGCGCAGCTGGGGGAACGGAGGATCCCCGGTCGACGTGAACACCGTGAAGGGGACGCGCGCGCTCACGGCAGACCGCACGCGCCCGTGGACGAACGAGGAGCTCCTTCAGCTCGCGGCGGGCGGCAGATAAGTGCCCGATCGCGCTCCGTCCACGCCCACGCGCCCGCGCAGATCCGTTCAGCGCGTCGAGCTGCCCGGGTTCTTCGATCTGCAAGTCAATGGCTTCGGAGGCGTGGACTTCAACGCGCCGGATCTCACCGCCGATCTCGTCGCCGAGTCTCTCGCGCGAATGTGCGCGACCGGCGTCACGCGATGCCTGCCCACGCTCGTCACCTCGTCGCTCGCCGAGTTCAGCGCCAGCGCGCGCGTCATCGTCCGGACGTCCGACCCGGCGATCGCCGGCATTCACATGGAGGGTCCGTATATTTCGCCGGAGGACGGCGCGCGCGGAGCGCACCGGCGCGAATGCGTTCGAGCTGCGAGCCGCGACGACTTCCGCCGCCGGCAGGAGGCGGCCGACGGACGGATCGTGCTCGTCACGCTGGCGCCGGAGGTCGACGGCGCCCTGCCGCTCATCGGCAGTCTCGCGGCGGACGGCGTTCGCGTCGCGATCGGCCATACGGCTGCTTCACCGCAACAGATTCAGAACGCCATTTCCGCCGGCGCGACGCTGTCGACGCACCTGGGCAACGGCTGCGCGGCCGTGCTGCCGCGCCACCCGAACGTCATCTGGGAGCAGCTTGCGGCGGACGCGCTCTTCGCGAGCGTCATCGTGGACGGCCATCACCTGCCGCCGGCGACGGTGAAGTCGATCGTGAGGGCGAAAGGCCTGACCCGCACGATCCTCGTGACGGACGCGATCGCCGCAGCCGGCTGCGACCCGGGCACCTACACGATCGGCGGCGTTCGAACGGAGCTCGGGGCCGACGGCCGGGTCTCGCTCGCGGGCACACCCTATCTTGCCGGCTCGAGCCTGACGCTCGATCGTGCTGTCGCGAACACGGCGCGGTTCACCGGACTTCCACTCGAGGACATCGCGCCGATGGCATCCACGATCCCCGCGCATTTCATCGGCGCCGCGCCGTCCGGCCGCGTCGTCGCAGACTGGGATCCCGCCGCCTCCGATCTCCACATCGTTCGCGTCGCCGCATGAACATCGCGCCGCTCGACTGGGCCGTGATCGTGGCGTACCTGATCGTCATCACGGCCATCGGGCTCATCGTCGGCTTCCGCGTGCGCAAGAGCCAGGAGTACTTCCTCGGCGCGCGGCGCTTCGGGCCATGGCTGATGATCGGCCAGAGCTTCGGGGTCGGCACGCACGCGGAGATGCCCGTTGCGCTCGCGGGCGCCGTGTACTCGCTCGGCGCGTCGGCGATCTGGTTCCAATGGAAAAACCTGTTCGTCACGCCGTTCTACTGGATCATGGCTCCCATCTTCCGCCGCCTCCGCAGGACGACGATGGCGGAGTTCACGGAGGATCGCTACGGGCCCTGGATGGGGTCGATCTACAGCGTGTTCGCGCTGTGCTTCTTCATCATCAACACCGGCAGCATGCTGAAGGGGGCCGGCAAGGTGATCAGCCAGGCGACGGGCGGCGGCGTCGGCGTCAACGAGATCGTG
Source organism: Acidobacteriota bacterium (assembly GCA_046735335.1). GTDB lineage: Bacteria > Acidobacteriota > Vicinamibacteria > Vicinamibacterales > 2-12-FULL-66-21 > JBKPQB01. Next base: position 45,399 of record JBKPTE010000076.1, read on the forward strand.
CTGGCGATGACCGTGATGTTCCTGCTCTACAGCTTCGTCGGCGGCCTGGTGGCTGCCGCATGGACGGACCTGTTCCAGGGCTTTCTGATCATCGTTCTGTCGTTCATGCTGATTCCGCTCGGATGGGAGGTGGTCGGCGGGCTGGAAGGCATGAAGGCTTCCCTGGAGCCCTATCGCTTCTCGCTCGCGACGCCCTCGGGCATCGGCCCGTGGATGATCCTGATGCTGACGATCAACGGCCTCGTGGGGATCATGGCTCAGCCGCAGATGCTCGCGACGGTCGGCACCGGCCGCGACGAGCGGACGTGCCGCATCGGGATGCTGTTCGGCAATTACGTGAAGCGCGTCTGCACCGTCGGCTGGGCGCTCGTCGGCCTGATCGTCGCGGCGATGATCGCGCAGGGGCACGCGACCGTGTCGACGATCGGGGATCCGGAGAACGCCTTCGGGTTCGCCTGCCGGCACCTGCTGTTCCCCGGGGCGCTCGGCCTCATGATCGCGTCGATTCTCGCCGCGAACATGTCGACATGCTCCGCGTTTCTCGTCGACAGCGGGGCGCTGTTCACGGAAGGCCTCTATCGCCGGCGGATCGCCCCGAACCGTCCCGATCGGCATTACCTGTGGATGGGGCGCATCAGCGGGGCGATCATCACGACGCTCGGCGTCCTGTACGCGCTCTTCCTGATCGAGAGCGTGTTGTACACGTTCCTGCTCACCGAGACGCTCGCCACCTTCGTCGGCATCAGCGTCGTCGGCGGCATTGTCTGGCGGCGTGCGAACCGGTGGGGGGCAGTCGCGAGCCTCGTGTCGTCGCTCGCCACGAACTTCGTCCTGTACTCGTGGATGGGGAAGCGCCTCGACGCGTGGGATCCGAACGTGTTCCTCGCGGCGCTGCTCGTCGGAGGCGCGGCGCTAGTGGTCGCTTCGCTGCTCACGCAGCCCGAGCCGGCCGGCAGCATCGATTCGTTCTTCGATCGCCTGGCGACCTCGAGCGATGGAGACGACCGCGACAGTCGTCCTCAACCGTTGTTGCTCACGAGTATTCTTCATCTCCGCACGGCCGCCGCGGGCCGCGGCTGGCGCGCGTTCCGGGAGGACCTGAACGGGTTCGCGCTCGGATCGATTCTCGTGATCGTGCTCGTTGTCGCGACAGCTCTGCTGCTCTCGCGCTGAGCACGGCGGTATCCGACGCGGGTGTTCCTGATTGTTCCAGATCTTTACCCTCTCTCTTCACATTCGAGCGGTATAGCGATCCTGCTTTTCGGTAATCCCGCGCTGCTGGTTGGCATTCCGCTGGCATTTGGGCGGACGGGCCGAACTTCGACGTCGACCGTTCTGACGCTCTGAGCGGGTGTTTCACTTCGGCCGTTCGGAAACCGGATCGCGCTGTCGGGCGCAACGTGTGCTGCGCCGGGCGAACATGAGGTGAGAACGTGAGGAGCGTGTCAAATACATTGCAGAAAGCCCTGTTCCTGGTTGCCGCTGCCATGGTGCTCTCGATGGCAGCGGTCCGTCCTGTTGAGGCGCAGCTCCTGCCGCGGGAGCGCATATGCGATCCGGCGATCGAGAACTGCCGCACGGACCTCCTCACGTATATCCAGCAGGAACAAGTCGGCATCGACGCGGCGTTCTGGTTGTTGAGCGACGATCGGTACACCACGAGGCTCATCCAGGCGTGGCAGCGCGGCGTACCGGTGCGGGTGCTCGTGGATCCTCGCTGCAACGAAAACCATGAGACCTGCACGTACGCGCTCGGTAGGCTCAAGGACGCCGGCATCCCCATGCGCGCGAAGGCGGGGGGCGGCATTCTGCACTGGAAGATGATGCTGTTTGCCGGCCAGGAGCAGGTGGAGTTCGCGGGCGCGAACCTGACGCCTTCCGAGATGACCTATGGGACACCCGAGTCGTGCGTCCAGCCTTGTACGCCCAACTATACGGACGAGATCGTCTACTACACGAGCAGACTGGAGAACGTCGACAGCTTCAAGCGGAAGTTCGACGATCTCTGGACGAGCGCGGAGTACACGGACTACGCCAACATCACCGGTCCGCTCGTTCGGAATTACCCGGATCTGGAAACCTACACGATCAATCCAGAGCTGAATTTCCCGCCCGAGCAGAGCTATCGCAGCCGCGCCGTTGGACGGTACAACGCGGAGACCACGGGCGGCGGCATCGATGTGATCATGTTCCGCATCACGGACAAGAACCACACGAACGCCATGGTCGCGGCGATGAACCGCGGCGTTCCAGTTCGTCTGATCACGGACAAATCGGAGTACCGCAATCCGGACCGGCTCTGGGACGCCTACAACGTCGATATCATGTACAACGCGGGCATCCCGGTACTCTGGGATCTCCACGCGGGGATCAACCACGAGAAGCTGGTCCTGCTGCAGCAGCAGCAGATGGCGATTTTCGGATCGTCGAACTGGACCTCGCCCTCCACGAACTCCCAGCGCGAGCACAATATCTTCACGACACGTTCGGACCTCTACGACGCGCTGAGGGATCATTTCGATCGGAAGTGGGCAGATACCACCAACTACGGACCCCTGATTCCGGCGCCGCCGAACACTCCCACGAACATTGCTCCGGCGAACCAGGCGCTCGACCAGCCGACGACGATGACGCTGACGTGGTACGCCGGCCTCTGGGGACAGAAGTACGACATCTATCTGGGCGAGACATCCAGTCCGGGCCTGATCGAACAGAACATCGAGCTCGGACCCAGCCAGTCGTCGAAGGACTACAAGAAGTACACGGTGAAGTTCACGCTCAAGCCGGGGACGACCTACTACTGGAAGATCGTCTCGAAGACGATGGCATACCCGCGGGCAGGTAGCAGCGTGACGAGGACGGGGCCGCTCTGGAGCTTCACCACCGCCGGCCAGTCGGGCGGCGGCGGTGGCGGCGGCAGCACGCTTCCCGCGCCATGGACGGACAAGGACGTTGGCTCCGTCGGCGCGGTCGGCAGCGCCTCGTCGACATCGGCGTCCGCGTTCACGGTCAAGGGCGCCGGCGCCGACGTGTGGGGCACGTCGGATGCGTTCAACTATGCCTATCAATCGCTGACGGGCGACGGCACCATCGTCGCGCGGGTGGCCACCGTGCAGAACACGGCGAGCTGGGCGAAGGCGGGCGTCATGATCCGCGGGTCGCTGAACACGAACTCCGCGCAGGCGTTCATGCTCGTGTCCGCGGGCAAAGGCGTAGCGTTCCAGCGACGAAAGTCTGATGGCGCCTCGAGCCTCAGCACGGCCGGCACCCTGTCGACGGCCCCGCGGTGGGTGAAGCTGACGCGCAGCGGCAGCACCATTACGGCGTACGAATCGGCGGACGGCTCGACGTGGACGAAAGTCGGCAGCGATACGTTCACGATGCCGTCGACCGTTTTCATCGGGCTCGCCGTGTCGAGCCACGTGCAGGGGGTCATCTGCACGGCGACGTTCGACGGCGTGGCCGTGTCGACCGGCACGACCGCCCAGCTCCTGCCGAGCGGCTGGAGCAGTCAGGACATCGGCGCCGTGACCGGCAAGGGCCAGTCGTCGTACAGCGACCCGACCTTCACGATCACGGGGCAGGGGGCCGACATCTGGGGCACGGCGGATGCGTTCCAGTACGCGTACCACGCGCTGTCGGGCGACGGCACGATCATCGCGCGAGTGGCGTCGCTGCAGCACGCGGACGCGTGGACGAAGGCCGGCGTCATGATCCGCGGCGCGCTGACCGCCACCGCCTCGCACGCGTTCGCGCTGGTCTCGGCGGCGAAAGGTGTCGCATTCCAGCGGCGTCCGACGTCAGGCGGGAGCAGCATTCACACCGCCGGGAGTACGGCGACCGCGCCGCGCTGGGTGAAGCTGACGAGGAACGGGAACCTCTTCAGCGCGTATGAGTCGGTCAACGGCACGACGTGGACGTTGATCGCCAGCGACACGATCACGATGCCGACCTCCGCGTTCGTCGGGCTTGCGGTGACCAGCCACGATCCCGCGACGCCGGCGACGGCGGCCTTCGACAACGTGATCATCCAGTAAGGCTTCGCCCTTCAGTAAGGCCTCTCAGTGGGCCCTGCACCCGTCCTCATCCAGGCACCTCGAAAGAGGTGCCTGGGCCGACAGTTTTGTCCTAAAATACCCCTCCACTGAACAGAAACGTCCCCACCGATCCCTCCGGGGCCGGACGAGGGCAGAATCGGCACCAGTATGGACATTGTCGTCGGCACCCGTCAGACCGGGGAGATCCGGAAGCTCACCTCGCTGCTCGAAGTCAGCCAATCGCTTTCCAGCGGCCTGAACTTCAAGGTGTCCCTGCACCGCGCGCTCGAGATCCTGGAGCGCTCGCACGATGCGATCCGCGCGGCGGTTGCGATCGCCGGGGACGATCGGCAGCACCTGCAGGTGGCCGCTGCGGTCGCCAACGGCCGCGACCGCCTGCCGGAGACCGCGGTGCCCGGCGGCGCACTCGCGCGCCGCGTGATGGAGAGCGCGCGTCCGATTGTCGTCCCGCGCATCAGCCGCGAACCGGCGCTCGCGGAGCGGCGCGCGGACGAGGAGGAGCGATCCTTCGTGTGCGCCCCGCTGCTGCTGAACCGGCGGGCGGTCGGCGTGCTCTGTCTGGAGCTCCGGTTCAAGGCGGATCGCGACTACGAGCGCACGGCGAAGTTCTTCGGCGTCATCGCGTCGATGATCGCCCAGGCGATCAAGGTGCAGCGGCTGCTCGAGGCCGATCGCGAGCGCCTCGTCCAGGAGAACGAGCGCCTGCAAGGGGAGCTGCGCGAGCGCTACGACTTCTCGCAGATCCTCGGGACGAGCGGCGTCATGCGGCGCGTCTGCGAGCAGATCACGCAGGTCGCGCGTGCGAACACGACCGTGATGATCCGAGGGGAGTCGGGGACGGGCAAGGAGCTGATCGCGCACGCCATTCATTACAACTCGCTGCGCGCCGCGAAGCCGTTCGTGAAGGTGAGCTGCGCGGCGCTGCCGGACACGCTCATCGAATCGGAGCTGTTCGGCTACGAGAAGGGCGCGTTCACGGGCGCCATGGCGAGGAAGAAGGGACGCTTCGAACTGGCGGACGGCGGCACGCTGTTCCTCGACGAGATCGCCGACGTCAACCCCGGTGTGCAGGTGAAGTTGCTGCGCGTCCTGCAGGAGCGCGAGTTCGAGCGGCTCGGCGGGACGGATCCGGTCAGCGTCAACGTCCGCCTGATTGCCGCGACGAACAAGAACATCGAGGAGGCGATCGCAGCCGGCACGTTCCGCGAAGACCTGTCGTACCGGCTGAACGTCTTCACGATCTTCGTGCCGCCGCTGCGCGAGCGGAAGACGGACATCCTCCTGCTCGCGGATCATTTCCTCGAGCGCCTCGCCTCCGATCATCGCAAGCGGATCCGGCGCATCTCGACGCCGGCGATCGACATGCTGATGGCGTACCACTGGCCGGGAAACGTCCGTGAACTGCAGAACGTGATCGAGCGCGGTGTGCTGGTCGCCGAAGGGGAGGTGCTGCACGCGCACCATCTGCCGCCGTCCCTTCAGACGGCGGACGCGTCCGGCACGACGCCGGTGATGTCGCTCGATGCGGCCGTCGGCGCCTACGAGAAGGACCTGATTCAGGATGCGCTGAAGATGGCGCGCGGCAACCGGGCCAAGGCCGCACGCCTCCTGCAGGCCACGCCGCGCATCGTGAACTACAAGATCCGGAAGTACCGGATCGACTGGCGCCGCTTCCGGACCTGACGCGTGAGGAGGTTGGAGGTCCTGTGAACCCATTCCATTACGAGATGGGTCCAATCCACTAATTGTATTTTGCAGATGGGAAACGGCGCAGTACGCTCAACTCAGCCCACCAAAGGGCGGGATATAGATCTATGGACCTGACCCAGACCCGATACGTTGCCATCACGCTCACCGAACCCGAATGGGAGGGCCTCCGTGCCCTTCAGCCGGATCCCTGCAGTTGGCTGAAGAGCCAGGTCCACCAGCTCCTGGAGGAGCACGGCCGTCGTCCGAGCACGTCGGAGACGGAGGCGGGCGCAGAGGCTCCTGAGCGCGTCAACTGCTGAGGGCGATCGCGCCCACTAAAGTGCCGCGCTACGAACCCGTAGCGCGCAACTTCAGTTGCGCGCCCTTCAGCGCGCCTTCGCGGTCCGTACCGGCCCTGCGGGCGGCGACAGCCGCAGCCGCGGCAGGATCCGGTCGAGCATGTGCATCATCTCGCGCACCATGCGCGGCACGCGTTCCGAGCGCAGGTGGACCCATCCCGTCTCGCGCACCAGGCGCTCGCCTTCTATGCGCGCGCCGCGCAGCGCCCCGGCCGCGATCTCCTGCGACACCGACTGATACGGGACGATGCTGATCCCCAGACCCGAGGCTACCATCGACTTGATGATCTCGACGTTCTCCGTCTCCGCGATGATCCGCGGCTGAACGGCCGCGCGCGCGAAGAACTCGTCGATCGCCCGGCGCGTGTTCGATCCGGTCTCGAACAGGATGAACGGCTGCCGCACGAGTGCGGACGGCGCGATCGACCGCTCCGCCGCGAGCGGGTGTCCGGGCGGCATCACGAGCAGCAGCTCCTCCTCGATGACCGGCGACGTCACCAGCGCCGAATCGTGAATGGGCAGGGTCAGCAGCCCGAGGTCCGCCGTGCCCGCGCGCAGCTTGCGCAGCAGCCGCGGCGTCCCGCCCGTAATCACCTTGATGTCGACGTCGGGATGGTGCTGCCGGTACTCCTGCAGCAGCGTGGGGAACACATAGAGGCACACCGTCATGCCGCCGACGAGGCGCAGCGTGCCCGAGAGCTTCTTCCGGCGATCGAGGATGTCGCCGGTCGTCTCCCGGATGTCCGCGAAGACGCGGTGGCTCAACTGGAGGAGTTTCTCACCGGTCGGTGTGATCTGGACGCGGCGGCCGATGCGCAGGAACAGCGGCTCATTGAACTCCTCCTCCAGCAAGAGAATCTGGCGGCTGATCGCGGACTGCGAGACATGGAGCCGCTCTCCGGCCGCGGTGAACGAGCCGCTTTCCGCAATCGCGCGAAGAATCTCGAGCTGGCGGAGATCCATGATCGCGAGGAGGTTGGTGGTTGGAGGTTGGTGGTTGGAGTTTGGAATTTCCAACCACCAACTACCAACCTCCAACATCCAACTTCCAACCTCCATCTCAGACGTTCGCCGTCTGCCGCTCCTTGACGGGCTTGAGGAACGGCATCAGCGCCCGCAGGCGCGCGCCCACTTCCTCGATGCGGTGCTTCTGCTCGCTCGCGCGCTGCTGGTTGAACCACGGACGCCCCTTCGCGTCCTCGTCAATCCACTTCCGCGCGTAGGTGCCGTCCTGCACTTCCTTCAGCAGCTTCCGCATTTCCTCGCGGGTCTGCTCCGTCACGATGCGCGGTCCCGCGGTGTAGTCGCCGTGCTCCGCGGTGTCGCTGACGGAGTACCGCATGTAGTTCAGGCCGCCCTGGTACATGAGATCGACGATCAGCTTCAGCTCGTGCAGGCACTCGAAGTACGCGATCTCCGGCTGATAGCCGGCGTCCACGAGCGTGTCGAAGCCCGCCTTGACGAGCGCGCTGACGCCGCCGCACAGCACCGCCTGCTCGCCGAAGAGATCCGTTTCCGTCTCTTCCGCGAATGTGGTCTCGATGACGCCGGCGCGCGTGACGCCGAGCGCCTTCGCGTAGGACAGGGCGACGGCGCGCGCCTGTCCGCTCGCGTCCTGATGGACGGCCAGCAGCGCGGGCGTCCCGGCGCCTTCCTGATACAGCTCGCGGACGCGATGCCCCGGCGACTTCGGCGCGATCATCGAGACGTCGATGTCGGCCGGCAGATCGAGGGTCCCGAAGCGCACGTTGAAGCCGTGCGCGAACATCAGCGTCTTGCCCTTCGACAGGTTCGGCTTGATCGCGTCGCGATAGAGCGTCGCCTGGATCGTGTCCGGCACGAGCACCATGATCACGTCCGCCCAGGCCGACGCGGCCGCGGGATCGACGACGGTCAGGCCCTCGGCGAGCGCCTTCTCGCGCGACCTGCTCGACGCGGTCAGCCCCACGCGCACCTCGACGCCGCTGTCGCGCAGGTTGAGCGCGTGCGCGTGCCCCTGCGAGCCGTAGCCCAGAATGGCCACCTTGCGCTGCTTGATCAGCGACAGGTCGGCGTCATTGTCGTAATAGATCTTTGGCATCAATCCTCCAATTCTTACCGGGGGGCTTCGCCCCGCCGGCCCCCCCATCGCCGTCGCTCGCGGGCGCCCCTGGCCCCGCTCCGCTCCGGCGGGGCGCGCCGCTGGCGCGCCGTGTTGTTATCCCTTCTTGCGGGTTTTCACCCGGGGGCTTCGCGCCGCCGGACTCCCCATTCGCCGTCGCTCGCGGGGGCCCCGCTCCGCTCCGGCGGGGCCCGCTGGCGCGCCTTCGTTGTTATCCCTTCTTGCGGGTTTTCACCCGGGGGCTTCGCCCCCTGGGACCTCCATCGCCGTCGCCGGCTCTCACCGGGGCCTTCATAGCGCCGGGCATCAATCGCTGTCGTCAGTTGTCAATCACGACCCAGGGGCCCGGCTGCCGGATCCCGAATCGCGCGCCGCACCCGCGTGCCGCACGCCGCACTCACACCGAATACGAGACATTCGCCTCGGCGTCGGGAATCGCTGCCGACGACCCGCGGCCGTTCCCGCGGCTGCCGACGCCGCGCGACATCGCCACACGACCCGTGCGCACCATCTCGAGCACGCCGTACGGGCGGAGCACTTCGAGCAGCCCGTCGATCTTCGCCTCGGAGCCGACCATCTCGATGACGAGCGATTCCGGCGCGACGTCCACGATCCGGGCACCGAACACCTCGGCGAGCTGCATGATCGACGGCCGGTTCTGCCCGTCCGCGCTGACCTTGATCAACGCGAGATCGCGCACGACCGCCGCGCGCTCCGTGATGTCCTCGACGCGGACGACGTGCACGAGCTTGTAGAGGTGCGCCTCGATCCGCTGCGCGCCGCCGGGATCGGTCGGGACCACTATCGTCATCCGCGATACGCCCGGCGTTTCGCTGTGTCCCACGGCGAGCGAATGGATGTTGTAGCCGCGCCGCCGGAAGAGCGACGCCACGCGATTCAGCACGCCCGCGCGATCTTCGACGTATACGGTAAACGTGTGCAAAGTCATGGTTCGTCCCTAATCCAATGCGTCCGCGGCCATTAAACATCCGCTCCGGTTTCCACGATGGGATTCGGTCTCCGGATCATCGCGTGCAGATCCGCGCCGGCCGGCACCATCGGGTAGACGGTGTCTTCCTGCTCGACGCGGTAATCGATCACCACCGGGCCGGCGTGGGCGCGGGCGTCCGCCACCGACGGCAGCACACCCGCGCGATTGGTGACGGCGATGCCGCGAATGCCGAAGGCCTCTGCCAGCTTGACGAAGTCCGGCCCGGTCAACGGTGTGGCGGCGTACCGGCGCTCGTAGAAGAATTCCTGCCACTGACGGACCATGCCGAGATAGCCGTTGTTGACGATCGCCACCTTGACGTCGATGCCGTCCTGCACCGCCGTCGCGAGCTCGCACATCGTCATCTGGAAGCCGCCATCGCCCACCACGGCCCAGACGTCCGCCTCGGGTCTCGCCCGCTTGGCGCCGATCGCCGCGGGCACCGCAAATCCCATCGTGCCCAGGCCGCCCGACGTAATGAGCGAGCGCGGCGCCTCGTGGTGGTAGTACTGCGCTTCCCACATCTGGTGCTGGCCGACGTCCGTGACGATGATCGTGTCGGTGTTGCGCGTGGCGCGCCACAGGTCGTTGATCACGTGCGCGGCATAGAGGTGTCCATCGTCGGGGAGGGACTGAATGTCGCGCACCGCCGAATCACCCTTGAGGTCCGCGATGCGATGCAGCCACACGGCGCGGTCCGAGGCGTTCACGAGCGGCTGCAGACGCGTGAGGACGTCGCCGAGGTCGCCGACGAGCGGGACGTCGACCGCGACGTTCTTGTTGATCTCCGACGGATCGATCTCGATGTGAATCTTCTTCGCGTGCGGCGCATACGTGCGCAGGTTGCCGGTGACGCGATCGTCGAACCGCATGCCGCAGGCGATCAGGAGGTCCGCTTCCTGGATCGCGAGGTTGACCCAGGCCTCGCCGTGCATGCCCATCATGCCGATGTTGAGCGGATGCGAGGCGGGGAAGCCGCCGATGCCGAGCAGCGTCATCGCGACGGGCACGTGCGCGCGTTCCGCGAGCGCCTGCAGCGAAGGCATCGCCCCGGAGATCAGCACGCCGTGGCCGGCGAAGATCACCGGCCGCTCCGCCGCGTTGATGAGGGCGGCCGCTTCGCGCAGCGCGGCGTCGGCGGCCTCCGGCGCGCGGCGCCAGCCAGGCACGACGGGGGCCGCCGCATCCCAGTCGAACTCGCACGTCGACTGCTGCGCGTCCTTCGTGATGTCGATGAGGACGGGACCCGGACGTCCCGACTTCGCGATGAGGAACGCTTCGCGAATCGCTTTCGCCACTTCGTCGGCGCGCGTGACCAGGTAGTTGTGCTTCGTGACCGGCAGCGTGATACCGGTGATGTCGATCTCCTGGAACGCGTCGCTGCCGATCAGGCGGCTGCCCACCTGTCCGGTGATGCACACGATCGGCGACGAATCGAGCATCGCCGTCGCAATGCCGGTGACCATGTTCGTCGCGCCGGGGCCCGACGTCGCGACCGCCACCCCCACGCGTCCGCTCGCGCGCGCGTAGCCGTCCGCCATGTGCGTCGCGCCCTGCTCGTGCCGCACGAGCACGTGACGGATCGGGTAATCGAGCATGGCATCGTACGCGGGCAGGATCGCGCCGCCGGGGTAGCCGAAGACGTCCGTCACGCCTTCGCGCACGAGGCATTCCCAGAGGATCTGCGCACCTGTGAGTTTCATAACGCTCCTGTGATCGCACCTTCCGCGGCGGACGAGACGAGCCGCGCGTATTTCGCCATGACGCCTTTTGCGAATCGCGGCGGCGCGGCGTTCCACCGCGCGCGGCGCGCCGCGAGCTCCTCGTTCGAGATATCGACCTGAAGCGTCCGCGCTTTCAGATCGATGGTGATCACGTCGCCGTCCCTGAGCAGCGCGATGGGCCCGCCCGCCGCCGCTTCGGGCGCCACGTGCCCGACCATCAGGCCGCGCGTCGCGCCGGAGAAGCGGCCGTCGGTGACGAGCGCCACCGAGTCGCCAAGCCCCGCGCCCATGATCGCGGCCGTGACCGCGAGCATCTCGCGCATCCCCGGGCCGCCCTTCGGACCTTCCTGCCTGATGACGACGACATCGCCGGCCCGGATGGCGCCGTGCTGCACCGCATCGAACGCAGCTTCTTCACCGTCGAACACGCGCGCCGGTCCGCGATGCGTGCCGTAATCGTGCCCGGCGACCTTGACGACCGAGCCGTCCGGCGCGAGGTTGCCGCGGAGAATCACGAGGCCGCCGGTCGGCTTGATCGGCGATGAGAGCGGCCGAATCACTTCCTGGCCCGCCGTTTCCACGGCGGACGCGGCCTCGTCGGCAATCGTGCGTCCCGTGACGGTCATCGCAGATGCGTGGAGCGCACCAGCTTCGTTCAACCGTCGGGCGAGCAGGCGGGTGCCGCCGGCGCGGTGCATGTCCGTCGCGACGAACCGCCCGCCCGGCTTGAGATCCGCAATGAGCGGCACACGCGCGCTGATGCGGTCGAAGTCTTCGAGGGCGAGCGGGACGCCCGCTTCGCGTGCGATCGCCAGCAGGTGCAGCACTGCGTTCGTCGACCCGCCCGAGGCGGCAACCGAGGCGATGGCGTTCTCGAGCGATTCGCGCGTGATGATCTGGGAGGGGCGCAGCCCGCGCTTCAAGACGTCCATGACGAGCGCGCCGGCCCGTTCGGCGACGGCCATCTTGTTCGCGTCGGTCGCAGGAACGTCGCCGCTGCCCATCGGCGCGAGGCCGAGGAACTCGCAGGCCGTCGCCATCGTGTTCGCCGTGAACTGGCCGCCGCAGGCGCCCGCTCCCGGGCACGCCTGGCTTTCGAGCTCGCAGAGCGCCTCGTCGGACATGCGTCCGGCGGCGTGCGCGCCGACGGCTTCGAAGACGTCCTGAATCGTGACGTCGTGGCCGGAGAAGCGGCCGGGCGCGATCGAACCGCCGTAGAGCATCAGGCCGGGGATGTTCAGGCGCGCGAGCGCCATCGCCGCGGCGGGAATGGTCTTGTCGCAGCCGACGAGGACGACCAGGGCGTCGAACAGATTTCCGCGCGAGACCAGCTCGATCGAATCGGCGATCACCTCGCGGCTGACGAGCGACGCGCGCATGCCGGGGGAGCCCATCGTGATCCCGTCGGAGATGGAGACGGTGTTGAACTCCATCGGCGTCCCGCCGGCGGCGCGAATCCCCTTCTTCACGTCTTCCGCGAGCTCGCGCAGGTGGAAGTTGCACGGGCCGATCTCGATCCACGTGTTCGCGACGCCGATGAGCGGCCGGCGAAGATCGTCCGGAGAGAACCCCGACGCACGGAGCATCGCCCGGGCGGGTGCCCGGCTCGGTCCATCGGTAATCGCCCCGCTCTGCCACTTCAGCCGATCAGCCACGCGCGTGCTCTCCTTCCGTGCGGCGCGCCGGCGCCGCCTCGCCTTCGGGCTCCCGCCAGCGCGGATACGATCCGAGCGTGCGCAGCGATCCCGCGAACTCCGCCAGGTGCAAAATCGCGCGCGAGCAGGGGAGATCGTCGCGCGCGGCGGAGACGTCGGCGTAGAAGCGGTACTCCCAGGCGCGCCCCGGCACGGGCCGCGATTCGAGCTTGGTGAGATCGATCCCGCGCAGCGCGAAGACGCTCAACGCCTTGAACAGCGCGCCGGGCTCGCTCCGGAGCGTGAAGACCACGCTCGTCTTGTCGGGCGGGCCGAGCGGGACGCGGTCGCGGCCGATCGCGAGGAACCGGGTGATGTTGTCGTCGAAGTCCTCGACGCCCGTGCGCAGCGCCTCGAGGCCGAACAGCGCGCCCGCGCGCGCGGACGCAATCGCGGCGGTGTCGCGGCGCGCCTCGTCGCGCACCATCTTGGCGCTTCCTGCCGTGTCGTACGTCGCAATCGCCTCGACGTCCTTCATCGTCCGCAGGAACCCGGCGCACTGCGCCAGCGCCTGCGGATGCGAGAGGACGCGGCGAATCTCCTCGATCCGGACGCCCGGCAGCGCCAGCAGGTTGTGGACGATCGGCACCTGCACCTCGCCGACGATCGACAGGTCTCCCTCGACGAGCAGGTCGTAATTGCGGTGGATCGAGCCGCCGATCGAGTTCTCGATGGGGATGACGCCGAGGCCCACGCGGCCGTCTTGCACCGCCGCGAACACGTCCTCGAAGGAGGGAAACGGCCGCGGCTCCGCGTCGGCCAGCAGGCGCAGCACCGCCGCCTCGCTGAACGCTCCGGGTTCCCCCTGATAGCCAACTCGCACGCGCACTCCGTCTCTTGACCGGCCCAAAAAAAATGGCCGTCATCCTGTCCGGATGCGGGCCCTGGTCTGTTCCGCGAACAGCCTGCCGTCATCCTCTCCGGGGGGCTTCGCCCCGCCGGACCCCCCTACGCCGTCGCTGGCGGGGGCCCCTGCCCCGCGCCGCTCCGGCGAGGCGCGCCGGTTGGCGCGCCTAAAAAAAATGGCCGTCATCCTGTCCGGATGCGGCCCTGGTCTGTTCCGCGAACAGCCTGCCGTCATCCGTCCGTAAGGCGGACGACCAGATCGACGATGCGGATGACGCCAATCGCGGCACGAACGGCCCTGCGGCCGTCGACGGGTACTGCCCCCTGGCGGATCTGCATGCTTCAATCCTGCCCGCTCGGCGGCCGACAAGTCAAATTTATAATGTTTTGGATTGTATAAGAGATGCGAATAGCGCCGCGTCCCGGGCTGGGGATCCGCGCCTCGGCGTCCGGGCCCCGCATCGGGGACTCCTGCCGCGAGGTCTGAGGGACAATACGGCAAGGGGGACGTCATGGCCCAGCAAGAGAAGTGCGCTCACCCGTCCTGTTCCTGTTCCGTCGTCCCGAACGGCCCGTTCGGCAAGTATTGCAGCGAGCACTGCAAGAAAGCGGGGGGCATGACGGAGCTGCGCTGCGGCTGCAACCACGCGGACTGCGGCCGCTGAGGGCCGCGGGCCGCGGCCTCACGCGGGCCGCGGACCGCGGACTTACGCGGACGACGTGCGCTATTTCGGCGGGGCTGGTGCCACGTAGCCGTTCCGTGCGCGGACGTGGAGGCCTGGCCGCGTGGCCCGTACCCGGATGCTGTGGAATTGTCCGTCCGCTTTGTGCGGCGACGAATAGCCCAGCATGTACTGGGTGTTCAGCTCCTGCGCGATGCGGGCCGTGGCCTCGGCGAGGTCCGTGCTGTCGCGGACGACTTCCGTCTGGCCGCCCGTCTGGCTCGTGATCTCGTACAGCGCCGCGGCATTGACGCCGGTGTTGATCGTGCGCCGCTGCGGCGGATCGATCGCGACGGCGTAGATGAACGCGTCGGTGCGCCGCAGCGCGGAGCGCAGCGCGCGCAGCGTCGTGTCGCTTGCCGTATCCGCGCCGTCGGAGATGATGACGAGCGCCGCGCGTTCGCGCGGGCGATCGTCCACGAGCGGCAGCGCGCGCATCACCGCATCGTAGATGGCGGTGCTGCCCGATGGACGCAGCCCCCCGAGCGCCTCACGCACGGCCGCGGGATCGTTCGTCCACGGGGACAAGAGCTGCGGCTCGTGGTTGAACGCCATCACGAAAAATGCGTCCGTTGGAGCGAGGAGCTCGAGGAGAAACCGCTCCGCCGCCCCACGCGCGTCCTCGATGCGTTTCCCGAACATGCTGTCGCTGACGTCGATCAACAGGCCGAGCGCCAGCGGCACGCGATCGTGGGTGAACTGCGTGATCGGCTGGCGTTCGCCGTCCTCGTAGACCTCGAACGCGTCCCGCGGCAGATCCGGAACCGGATGACCGTCCGCGTCGACGACCGTTGCCGTGACGACCGTGACTTCGACGCTCGACCGAAGCGTGCGCGGGTCGCGAAACGCCGGCGTCTGGCCCGCGACGAGCAGCAACGCCGTCATGACCGCAGCGCCCGCAGGAAGGGCCCCCATCAGATCCCTACGATACTCCGCCCCGCGGGCTCCGAAATCGCTTTACGCCCGGCGTAAGGATTCGGCCGCGGACTCTTCGAAATCCGGCGTGTTCAGGCGGATCGACGCGCGGCACACGCGTTGCCTTGGACGAAGATCGCAAGGCGCGCCACGACGCGAGGCGAAGGGCCCCGCGAGCAATGGCGCTGGAGGGCCGGCGGGGCGGAGCCCCCCGGAAAAATCATGACCAGAGCGCGTTTCGCGTGCGTACTGGCGGCTGCGGTACTTGCCGCGAATTGCGGCGGGAGCGGCTACAGCGCACCCTCGAGCCCGACGCCGACCGGCGGCGGCTCGAATTCAGGCAACGTCGTCACCATCACGATCAACGGCGTTAACGGCAAGCAGTCGTTCTCGCCGAATCCGGCGTCGGTCCCGGCGGGGCAGGTCGTCGTGTTCAAGAATGCCGACAAGGTCACGCACCACGTGATGCTCGACGATCGATCGGTGGACACCGGAGATATCGCGCCTGGCGCGTCGAGCAACCCGGTCCCGCTCGGCGCGGTGAACGGCTCGTATCACTGCACGGTGCATCCGAGCATGGTGGGCAGCCTCAACGGGACGGCCACGCCGGATCCGC
>JBKPTE010000077.1:0-8850 GCA_046735335.1 Acidobacteriota bacterium
GCGCCAAGACGGAACAGGCCGCCGAACGAGCCGAGATCGGACAGGACGCCCGCGGTCGCGGTACCGCGCGCGAGGCTGCGAATCCGCCGAACGACCTCGTTCCCCGCCTCTATGTCAACGCCCGACTGTCTGTAGTCCATCGATGTGCGCGGCGGCACGTCCAAAAGACGCGCCCTCCAACCGAGGGTTCAGAACTCCAGCGTCTGAATTAGCGCGTCGGCGACGCTCCGCACCGGAGATCCCTCCGGCGCCTCCCAATAAGCGCGGCGGACGGCGGCGAAGAAGCGCTCCTCGGCGAAATCCTCTTCGAGCATGTCGAACGCGTCGCGGAGCAGCAGCGCGCTCTCCTTCAGATCGCTGCGCGACCCGAGCAGCTTCAAGGCGAGCAGCGGATTCCTGAGCACCGCCGTTCCGAACGCCAGCGCGAGAGGCGACCGCTGCGGATCGCGGGACGGAATGCCGAGATCGATGAGAGCCGCCCCAGCATCCTCGCGGCCCGCCGCTGCGAGCACGCCGAGCGCGCGCGACGACGAGCGCAGAAGATCCTGAAAGCCGACGTTCTTCATCGAGAACGCCACGGTGTCGACGACGAACTTCTGATGCGACTCGCAGTTGATCCCGAGCAGACAGATGGCCGCCGCGATCGACGGCTGGCGGACGCGCGGAGCAGAGTGCTGAAGCGGCTCGAGCACTTCGAGCGCACGCTTGTCGCCCAGCTTTCCGAGCGCGAGGACAGCATCGTCCTGCAGGGGGCCGTCCTGCTTGGCGACCTGCATCACGGGCTCGAGCGCGTACGTGGCGCGATAATCGCCGACCGCTTCGATGACGGCGCTTCGAAACAGATCCTGGCCCTGCATCACCAGACGCGTCAGCGCCGCGCGGACCGCCGGGTCGGATCCGTACGCGGCCAGCGCACGAGTGAGCGCCGGACGCACGAACTCCGACTCCTCCTTGTCGAGCGCCTTCAACAGGCGCGCGGCGATCGCCGGTTCCGGATTGTATTCGAAGTAGGCGTACGCCACGGTCCGGAGACGATCGTTGGGGTCGTCGAGCGCGGCGAGCATGACGTCGCGCGTCCGTGGATCATTGAAGCCGGAGAGCAGGACGAGCGCACGAAACCGGACGTAGCCGTCGGCGTGCCCACGCGCCGCCTCCATCAAGGCAGGCACCGCCTGGGCCGGCAGCGCGCGTCTGACGGTGCGAGCGGCCGCAATCCGCGTGGCCGCGTCAAACTTTCCCAGATTGTTGATGGCGAGCTCGAGCTGGTGTGCGGCCGGCGGCCCATCGCTCTGGCCGGAGGCGAGGGCCGACCACGCAATGAGGCATGCGGCAGCGAACGCCCGGATCACTCGACGGCTTTCAGCGCGAGCTGCAGGTAGGCCTGCTCGTCGCGCGGGAACGCGACCGGATACACGCCCGTGTAGCACGACGAGCAATAGGAGCTGCTTCCCGATCCGACCGCGCGCATCAGGCCGTCCAGGCTCAGATAGGCGAGGCTGTCCGCCTCGATATAGTCGCGGATCTCGTCGAGCGTCTGATTCGCGGCGATCAACTCGGAGCGGCTCGGCGTGTCGACGCCGTAGAAGCACGGCGACACCGTCGGCGGACAGCTGATTCGCAGGTGCACTTCCTTCGCGCCCGCCGCGCGCACCATCCTGACGATCTTCCGGCTCGTGGTACCTCGCACGATCGAGTCGTCCACCAGGACGACGCGCCTCCCCTCCAGCACGCTGCGGACCGGATTCAGCTTGATGCGGACGCTGAAGTGCCGGATGGCCTGCTGCGGCTGAATGAAGGTGCGGCCCACGTAGTGGTTGCGGATGAGACCCATCTCCATCGGGAGGCCCGATTCCTCGGCAAATCCCGTCGCGGCGCAGACGCCCGAGTCGGGAATCGGCGACACGACGTCGGCGGGCACGGGCGACTCGCGCGCGAGCATGCGTCCGAGCTGCGTCCGGACTTCGTTGACGCTCTTGCCGAATACGTAGCTGTCCGGCCGCGCGAAGTACACGTGCTCGAACACGCAGTGCGCGAGCTGCGCGGGGGGAAACGGCCTGAGAGAGCGCACGCCCCCTTCGGAGATGACGAGCAGCTCGCCGGGCTCGACGTCGCGCACGTACGTCGCGCCGATCAGATCGAGCGCACAGGTCTCGGAGCAGACGATGTACGCATCGCCGAGCCGGCCGAGCGCGAGGGGACGGAAGCCGTGCGGGTCGCGCGCCGCGATGAGGCGATCCTTGGTGAGCAGCACCAGCGAGAAAGCGCCGCTCACCTGCGAGATCGACTCGACGAGCGCGTCCTCGACGGAGGCCTCGCGCGATCGCGCGTAGAGGTGGAGGATGACTTCCGTATCGCTGCTGGTCTGGAAGATCGAGCCGTCGCGGACGAGTCGATCGCGCAGCTCGCGCGCGTTGACCAGGTTGCCGTTGTGCGCAATGGCAATCTGCCCGTGCGCGCAGTCAATCAGAATCGGCTGGGCGTTCTGCAGCCGGCTCTCGCCCGCGGTCGAATAGCGCGTATGCCCGATCGCGATGTGTCCCGGCAGCGACTCGAGCGCGCGCTCGTCGAAGGCGTCGGCCACGTGTCCCATCGCGCGGGACAGGCGAATGGTGCTGCCGTCGGCGGTCGCAATGCCGGCGCTCTCCTGGCCGCGGTGCTGCAGGGCGTAGAGGCCGAGGTAAGTCAGATTCGCGGCTTCGGGATGTCCGAAGATCCCGAAGACGCCGCACTCGTCCTTATATTTGTCCTGCTGCTCGCGCCCTTCGGGCGCTCGCGTACTCGCAACACCTGGCGCATTACCTTGCGGCGACTCCGCCTGCTGCTCGCGCCCTTCGGGCGCTCGCGTACTGGGGGCACCTGTGGCCTTGCCTTGCAACAGTTCGTGGTGAGTGCTCATGCGGCTACCCGTTTGAAGAACTGCTCCAGTGCCGTGGACCAGATCCGCTCCGCTTCATCGACCATCACGTCGACGGCGAGCGTGCCGTCGACCGCAATCTGAATCGATCCGCCGCCGGTGAGGCCTATGCGCCGCGCCGGGATCCGGGCGGCTGCGGCACGCCTCAGGATCTCTGCCTCGTTCGCCGCGTCCGCGGAACCGATGATCCGCGATGCGGACTCGCTGAAGAGCGTCGCGTCGAGCGCATCGCCGGAGCGAGGCAGATCGACGCGGCAGCCGATGCCGCCCGTGTCGAAGCACGACTCCGCGAGCGTCACGGCCGCGCCGCCGTCGGAGCAATCGTGCGCGGAACGAAGCAGGCCGGCACCGCCGAGGCCGGCAACGAGCGACTGAAGCGCGCGTTCACGCGCCAGATCGAGTGCCGGAGCATCGCCGCGGACCGCCCCGTGAATGGTCCTCAGGTACTCCGAACCGCCCAACTCCCCGCGATCGTCGCCCAGAAGAACGATGACGTCGCCGGCAGCCTTGAAGGTGCGCGTCACGACCCGCGAGGCATCGTCCATCAACCCGACGACCCCGATGATCGGCGTCGGATAGATCGCCTTGCCGTCAGTCTCGTTGTAGAGGCTGACGTTCCCCCCTGTGATGGGAATGTCGAGCGCGCGGCACGCCTCGGCGAGCCCTTCGACGGCCTCGACGAACTGCCACATGATCTCAGGGCGCTCGGGGTTGCCGAAGTTCAGGCAGTTGGTGGCGCCGATGGGCACGGCACCCGCGCAGGCGACGTTGCGCGCCGCCTCCGCGAGGGCGAGCATCGCACCGCGGCGCGGATTGAGATAGCAGTAGCGTCCGTTGCCGTCAGTCGAGATCGCCAGCGCGCGCGACGTGCCCTTCACGCGAACCACGCCCGCGGTCATCCCCGCGAGCGCGATCGTGTTCGTGCGGACCATCGTGTCGTACTGGCGGTAGATCCACCGCTTGCTGCCAATCGTCGGCGACGCGAGCAGGCGCAGGAACGCGTCCTTCGGCGCCGCGGCCTTCAGCAAGGCAGCATCGAGCGCCGACACCTCGTCGAGATAGGCCGGCCGCCGCGTCGGCCGATCGTAAACAGGCGCTTCATCGACGAGCGCCGTATTGGGGATCTCGGCAACGGTGCGGCCGTTCTGTTTCACGCGCAGCAGGCCGTCGGTCGTGACCTCGCCGATGTGCGACGCATGGAGGTCCCACTTCTCGAAGATCCGCTCGACCTCCGCCTCGCGTCCCTTCTTCACGACCAGCAGCATGCGCTCCTGGGACTCGGAGAGCATGATCTCGTACGGCGTCATGCCGCTCTCGCGCTGCGGCACCTCCTTCAGGTCGATGTCGATGCCGGAGCCGCCGCGCGCCCCCATCTCGCACGTCGAGCACGTAAGGCCCGCTGCCCCCATGTCCTGCACGCCGATGAGCGCATCGGTCTTCATCAGCTCGAGACACGCTTCGAGCAGCAGCTTCTCCATGAACGGATCGCCGACCTGGACCGCGGGACGCTTCTCGGCCGACTTCTCGTCGAACTCCGCGGACGCCATTGTCGCGCCGTGGATGCCGTCCCGTCCCGTCTTCGCGCCGACGTAGTAAACGGGGTTCCCGGCACCTGAGGCGCGTCCTTTCACGAGCGCGTCGGCCTCGGCGATCCCGAGGCACAGCACGTTCACGAGCGGATTGCCGGCATAGGGCTCTTCGAAGACGACCTCGCCGCCGATCGTCGGTATCCCGATGCTGTTGCCGTACCCGCCGATGCCAGCCACGACGCCGGACACGATCCGCCGCGTGCGAGCGCCGTCGGCGCCATCGAGCGGACCGAATCGCAGGGCGTTCAGCAGCGCGATCGGGCGCGCTCCCATCGTGAAGATGTCGCGGATGATGCCGCCGACGCCTGTCGCCGCGCCCTGATACGGCTCGATGAAGGACGGATGATTGTGCGATTCGATCTTGAAGACGGCCGCGAGGCCGTCGCCGATGTCCACGGCACCGGCGTTCTCTCCAGGCCCCTGCAGCACGCGTGGCCCGCGCGTCGGGAGCTTCTTCAGATGGATCCGCGAGCTCTTGTAGCTGCAGTGCTCCGACCACATCACGGAGAAGACGCCGAGCTCCGTTTCGGTCGGCTCGCGCTTCAGCGCCGCGACGATCCGCTCGTACTCCTCGCTCGTGAGGCCGTGTCGATCGAGCACCTGCTGGGGTATGGGCATGTCGGTTACGCGCTCGGCACAGCGCCGGCGTCCGCGAGCGCCGTGACCACGGATTCGAGCAGCACCAGGCCATCGGCGCTGCCGAGCGGACCCTCGCACGCGCGCTCGGGGTGCGGCATCAGCCCAACGACATTCCGGCGCTCGCTGCAGATGCCCGCGATGTTGTTCACGGACCCGTTTGGATTCGCCTCGTCCGTCGCGTTGCCGTTCGCATCGCAATACCGGAAGATCACGCGCCGCGTCGCTTCGAGATCAGCGACGACTGCCGGGTCCGCATAGTAGTTGCCTTCCCCGTGCGCAATCGGCAGCCGCAGCCGCTGTCCTTTTGACGCGCGCAGCGTGAACGGAGTGTCGGTCTGCTCGACGCGGACGATGACGTGCTCGCAGCGGTACTGGAGCTCGCGGTTCCGCAGCATCGCGCCGGGGAGCAGCCCGGCCTCGAGAAGAATCTGGAAGCCGTTGCAGATGCCGAGGACGGGGCCGCCCTGCGTTGCGAAATCGACGACCGCCGGCATGACGGGCGAGAACCGCGCGATGGCGCCGGTTCGCAGGTAGTCCCCGTGCGCAAACCCGCCGGGCAGGATCACGGCGTCCGCCGCCTTCAGGCTCGTCTCCTTGTGCCACACGAACTCGGCGTCCTGTCCGAGCACGTGCTTCGCCGCGTAGTAAGCGTCGTGATCGCAGTTCGACCCGGGAAAGACGACGACGGCAAATTTCATGATTTCACTCGATTTCCACGCGATAGCTTTCGATCACGGGGTTCGCGAGCACCTTGTCCGCCACCTCGGCCGCCACGGCGCGTGCCTGCTCGGAAGAGGCGGCCTGCAGCTCCAGCTCGAAGTACTTGCCCTGCCGGACATCGCCGACGACACCGTAGCCGAGCGAGTGGAGCGCGTCGGCAATCGTCTTGCCCTGCGGATCGAACACCGACGGCTTCAACGTGACGAACACCCGCGCCTTCATAGGAGCCTGGAGGCTGGCAACTGGAGGTCCGAAAAACCTCTCATCTGTCCAGACGTCATCGTTGTTCCACCATCCATCCTCCAACCCCCAACATCCATCCTCCAACCTCCAACATCGCAACCTCCCGGCCTCACGCCACGACCGCCGCGGGCGCACCGGCGAGCACACGCGCGAACACGGCGTCCACGTTGCGGAGCTGATGCTTCAGATCGAACGCCTGATCGATGTCGCCGCGCTCGAGCACGGCCATGACGTCGGCGTCAGCGAGCAGCAGTTCCTTGAAGTCTCGCTTCTCGTGAAAAGCGCGCATCGCGTTCCGCTGCACCCACTCGTAGGCTTGCTCGCGCGAGACGCCGCGCCGCGCGAGCTCCAGCAGGATGTTTCCCGAGAACACCACGCCGCGCGATCGCCCCAGATTCTCCATCATCCGGTCGGGATAGACGACCATGCCCTTCACGATGCGGGTGAACCGACGCAGCATGTGATCCAGCGCGATGAAGCTGTCCGGCAGGATGACGCGCTCCACGGAGGAATGCGAGATGTCGCGTTCGTGCCACAGCGCAACGTTCTCGAGGGCGGCCGTCGCATTCCCGCGAATCAGCCTCGCGAGCCCGACGATCTGTTCGCAGCCGATTGGATTCCGCTTGTGCGGCATCGCGGACGAGCCCTTCTGCCCCTTTCCGAAGGGTTCCTCGACCTCCCCAATCTCGGTCTTCTGCAGTCCTCGGATTTCCAGCGCGAACTTCTCGAGCGACGCCGCGGTAATCGCAAGGGCGGAGACGAGCTCGGCGTGCCGATCCCGCTGGATCACCTGCGACGAGACGGGCGCGGGCGCGAGCCCGAGGGTCTCGCAGACCCGCGCTTCGATCGACGGGTCGAGATGCGCAAAGGTGCCGACCGCGCCCGAGAGTTTTCCCACCGACACCGTATCCCTGGCGCGGAGCACGCGATCGAGGTCGCGCTGCAGCTCGGCGTACCAGAGCAGCAGCTTCAGCCCGAACGTCATCGGCTCGGCATGCACCCCGTGCGTCCGGCCGATCATCGGGGTCTGGCGATGCTCTTCCGCCCGCTCGCGAACGGCGACGAGGAGGGCCGAAATATCCTTCGCTATCAGGCCGGCCGCCTCGCGCATCTGCAGCGCCTGCGCGGTGTCGATGACATCCGACGACGTGAGCCCGAAATGGAGCCAGCGCGCCGCCGCCCCGACGCGTTCGGCCACCGCGGTCGTGAACGCAATCACGTCGTGCTGCGTCGTCTGCTCGATTTCTTCTATGCGACTGACGTCGAACGATGCTCGCGCGCGAAGCTCGCGCGCCGCATCCTTCGGGACGATGCCGGCGCCGGCCATCGCGTCGACGGCCGCGAGCTCGACCTGGAGCCACGTCTCGTAGCGGCGCTGATCGCTCCAGATCGCGCCCATTTCGGGATGGGTGTACCGGGAGATCATTTCATCCGAGATCCAACTGCCCGCGCGACACCGACGCTGGTGGAGGACCGAGCACCGTGGCGGCAAGCGATCCGTTCGCGAACAGATCCCGCGCGACCCGCTGCACGTCGCCGGCCGAGACGCGCTCCACGCCCGCGAGCGTCTCGTCGAGGCCGAAGTGCCGGTCGAAGTAGATCTCCTGCCGCGCGAGGTGCGACATGCGGCTCGCCGTGTTCTCCAGGCTCAGCATGAGGCTGCCCTTCAGATGGTCCTTCGCACGGCGAAGTTCGGCATCCGGGACCGGCCCCTGCTTCAGGCCGCGGAGCTCGTCGACGCAGAGGTCGACGACTTCCGGCACCGCGGCGCTCGCGCAGCCCGCGTAGATCGTGATGTTCCCCGCGTCCCGATACGCGCTCAGGCCGCTGAAGACGGCGTAGGCCAGCCCGCGCTTCTCGCGCACGTTCTGAAACAGCCGCGAGCTCATCGAACCGCCGAGCACGGTGTTCATGATGTAGCTGACGTAGCGATCGTCGTGGTTCTGTGGATAGCTGTTCGTGCCGAGGCACACGTGGCTCTGTTCGAGCTCCTTGGACCGCACGATGACCTGCGGCACCACCTTCGGCGCGCCGTCGTTGAACGGCGCGGCTTCACGCGGCAGGCGTTCGAACGCGCGATCTACCAGTTCCCGCACGCGCTCGTGCGTCACGTTGCCCGCGGCCGAGACGATCAGGTTGGGGGCGGCATACACGCCGCTGAAATAGTCCCGCAGCGTCTGCGCCGTGAAGGCCTCGACGGTCTCCTTCGTTCCCAGAATCGGGCGCGCGAGCGAATGGCCTTCCCAGAAGTGCTGCGTGAAGAGCTCGTGGACGAGATCGTCGGGCGTGTCCTCGACCATCTTGATCTCTTCGAGGATCACCTTCTTCTCGCGTTCGAGCTCGTCCTCGGCGAACGCGGGGTTCATCACGATGTCGGAGAGCAGATCGACGGCGAGCGGCAGGTGCTCGTCGAGTACCTTGATGTAGTAGCTCGCGTACTCCTTCGCCGTGAACGCATCGAGCTGCCCGCCGATGGAGTCGATCGCCTGCGCGATGTCCTCCGCCGACCGCGTCGCCGTCCCCTTGAAGAGCATGTGCTCGACGAAGTGCGCGATGCCGCTCTGCGCCGGTGTTTCGTGGCGGGATCCGCGCATCAGCCAGACACCGATGCTGACGGACCGAACGTGCGGCATCGACTCGGTAATGAGACGAAGACCGGTATCCAGGACCTCGCGAGTGACCATGCGTTTGCCGGAAAACTTATCGCCGCCGGGTGCGCGCCGCTCGCTCGAACCGCACGCAAGT
>JBKPTE010000078.1:0-69479 GCA_046735335.1 Acidobacteriota bacterium
GTGATGTATGTCTCGTGGGCTCGGAGATGTGTATAAGAGACAGATCCTGTGCCTCCTCGCCGCCGATCGCCTCGTCGCCTGCGGCCGCGCCCGCGACGTCTGGCTGCTCGCGTTCTCGATGGTGCTGCTCGCGTACACCTCGGGGTATCTCGTGGTGTTCGCGTCCGTGATGCTTGGCGTCGTCGTGCTGACCCGCGCCGGCGAATGGTGGCACCGGCTCGTGCCGGCAATGTCACGCTTCGCGGCGGCAGGCGTCGTGGCGGCCGTCGCGATCGTGCCCGTGTATCTGCCCTACCGCCGCGTCGCGCGCGAGCAGCACATGATGCGGTCGCTCGATAACGTGCGGCAGTACTCGGCGACGCTGACCGGCTACATCGCAAGCGCCGGCCGGATCGATTTCGCGACGTGGAGCGCGCGGTTCTTCGATCGGCCGATCGATGCCTTCTTCCCCGGCTTCGCTGCCGTCGCGCTCGCGATCGCGGCAATCGTCTTCGCGTTTCGCCAGCCGCGGCTTCGTCCTCGCGTGCTCATGCTCGTCGCGCTCGCGGCCGCCGGCGTCGTCCTGTCTCTCGGGACGGCAACTCCGATTTACGGATGGCTGTTCCACATCTTTCCGCCGATGCAGGGACTGCGGGCGGCCGCGCGGTTCGGCAACCTGTTCATCCTCGCGACGGCAGTGCTCGGCGGAATCGGCCTGGCCGCATGGAGCCCGCGGACGTGGATTGCAGTGGCGCTCGTCGTGCTCGCGAATGCGGAATCGCTCAGGGCGCCGATCCGGTATCGCGATTTCACCGGCATCCCACGGATTTACCGGCTGCTGGCCGAAGAGCCCGGCCGGGTCGTCCTCGTCGAACAGCCGTTCTATCCGCGCCAGGCCGCGTTCGAAAACGCGCCCTACGTGCTGAACTCGACGGCACATTGGCGGCCGCTGATGAACGGCTACAGCGGATACACGCCCGCTTCGTACAACGACTACGCGGGCGCTTTCTGGTACTTCCCCGCCGACTGGGCCATTCAGGCGATGAAGGACGCCGGCGTCACCCACGTGATGGTGCATCTGTCGGCGTTCGGGCCGGAACGCTCAGAGGAAATCATCGAGGCATTGAGGACCCGGCGCGACATGGAGCTGCTGGCTGCAGGGTCGGGCGGTATCCGGCTCTATCGGCTCATCCGATCCCCATAGCGCGCAACTTTAGTTGCGCGTTTCCTCCCGCGCTATGATTGGCCCGAGGAGCACCGGAAGCGCGTGGAGTCCTTATGCGCGCCTGGGTCTCAGTGTGCTGCCTCGCCATCGTGCTCGTCGCCGCCGCGGAAACCGCCCACGCACAGCGCGGGCGATGGTTCGACAACGTCGGCATCGACGTGCCCATCGATCCTCCGCCGCCGGCGGACGGGCGGTTCACCTTCGCGCGGCTGAAATTCCAGACAGGCCCGGGCGGTTACTACTTCGGCGGCCTCCCCGCCTGGGCGCACGGCTACATCTCACGCGGCGAGGGGCGCCGGGCCGAACGCAACCTCGTCAAGATCCTGCAGGCGATCACGAACATGAACCCCCACATCGACGGCACCCGCGTCGTCGACGTCTCGGATCCCGATCTCTTTCAATATCCGGTCGTGTACGCCACCGAGCCCGGATACATGTCGCTGAGCGACAAGGACGCGTCGAACCTCGGCGACTACATCCGCAAGGGAGGCTTCGTCATCTTCGACGACTTCCGCGGCTACGACTGGGAGAACTTCGAGCAGACGATGGCGCGCGTGCTGCCGGGAGAGCACGCGGTGCAGCTGGACCTCAGCCACCCGATCTTTCACGCGTTCTTCGACATCGCGACGCTCGAGTTCCACCAGGCGTACGACCGCGGCACACCGGCGTTCTATGGATGGTACGAGAACAACGATCCGAAGAAACCGTTACAGGTGATCGCGAACTTCAACAACGACGTGTCCGAGTACTGGGAATACTCCGACACGGGGTTCGCGCCGATCGATCTGTCGAACGAGGCGTACAAGCTCGGTGTGAATTACGTCATCTACGGCATGACGCATTAATATCCGAGGGGCTTCACCCCTCGGACTCCTCTACACGTTCGCTCCGTGGCGTGGGGGCGTCGCTACGGCAGCGCGAGGTACTGCTCCGGGACGTCGGTAAATCCCCAGCGCTTCAACTGGCGCGCCCACGTGCCCAGATTGTCGGACGATACGCGAAACAGCTCCATCGGGATGATCTGCGGGACCTCTTTCTTCGCGTGAACCTTGTCGGCAATCGTGCGCACGGATTCGTGCCCCCAGTCGTAGGTCGGCTGCGCGAGCAGGACCGGCGCGAGCCCCTTCTGCACGTACGCGAGCTCTGAGGGCAGCGCATCGATCGCGACAATCTTGACCTTCGATGGATCGAGCGACGTCAGCAGCGTTTGACCGAAGAGCGGCCACCCTCCGACCATCGCCCATCCTTTGATTTTCGGATTCTCCTTCTGCACGCGCAGCACTTCCGCCGCGGCCGCGTCAGGCGTCTCGACGTGATAGTAGGTGCCGACGATCTTGATCTTCGGATGCGCCTTTGCGGCCTCCTTCACCCCCTCGACACGCTTCTGGAGATTCGGCGCGTTCTGGTTCCCTGCGAGGATGGCCACGGTGCCCGCGTCGCCGATCTGTTCGGCGAGCTCCTCCAGCACGCGCTCGCCCGCCTTCTCATCGTCTATCCCGAGGAAGGCGAAGCGCTTCGACTGAGGCGCGTCGCTGTCGAATGTCATCACCGGCACGCCCTTGGCGACCGCGTCGTCGATGGCGGCCGTGACTTTCGAGGCGTCGGAACACGAGATCAGCACGGCGTTGGCGCCTTCGTTCACCGCCTGCGCGATGCGCTGCGCCTGCGCCTCGCCGTTCTCCTCGGGCGGGGTCAGCCAGACGATTTCGACTCGCAGAGCCTGCCGCTGCAGCAGTTCCTTCGCCGCCGCATCCGCGCCCTCGTGCGCGGCGGCAAAAACGGGGTTCGACGAGCTCTTGGCGATCATCGCAATCTTCAGGTCTGGCTTCTGCGGCGCGGGCTGGCTCTGCCCGCCGCACGCTGCACCGAACGCCAGAGACAGAATCGCGAGGGAGGTTCGAAGAGGTGCGACGACGTGTTTCATAGGCCGCTCCTTGAGCGGCACACGCTATCGTACTCGGGCGGGTGGATTCAAAGCTGGCCGGTGAGGCGTATGACAAAGGACGACCGGAACGGCAGGAACAGCGCGCTGCTACGCATCCATCATCCAGATCTCGCCGCGAAGGTCGGCCAGGACAGCCACGATCTGATTCCGCACGACGATGGGGGTCGTTGGCTGCGTCAGCACGGGGATGACCGACTCTCGAAGCGTGACGGCGATGAACGGCTCGCCGTCGAGCTGACCTGATTCTGGATTGAACCGTCGGGCGCGCACGACGCTTCGCGCGTCACGGTGCGGCGTCGGGGGCAAGTAGTAAAGAAGACGCCCATCGAGCGACCAGAACGGATGGCTCGCGTCGTCTTCAACGATGACCCACCCGGATCGGCGAGTTCCGGCTGTATCGAACGGCGCGATGTAAACCCCGGGTAACCCACTGGCGGGTGCAGCGTCGAACGCGATCCAACGACCGTCGGGAGACACCCGAGGATTCGTCACAGAATGATCGTCGCTCGCGAGAACCTCCCGGTGCACGCCTGATGTCGTGTCCATGAGCAACACGCTGCTGCGACGGGCGCCAAACGTTTCGAGAAGCAGGTCGCGTTCGTCAATCCATTGGCGCGGCCGCGCGCCGCAATCGTCGCAGACGCGGTGCGATGTCCCGGTCGCGACATCCACGATGAATACCGGGCGAAGCGAGCGGGCAGATGGGACGATGATGCCGTGCGCGAGCTTCCGGCCGCTGGGGGAAATCGCCGGAAAGATGTTCACGATGTTCCCGGGTGCCGCCGCGACAATCGCTTCCAGTCCTCGGTCCATGTCGCGCAGAAACATCTCGGGCTTGCTGAGCCGCGTGGTGAAATACGCCACCGTGCGGCCGTCCGCGCTGGCCGAGAGGCACGCCATAATGCCCAGGCCGCGCGTCGCGCGTACTGGCGGACCACACGCTGTGCCGGTGCCCGGATCGAGCGGAATCGACCAGAGGTTCATGTCGGGGTGGCCGCTCACGAATGCGAGCCGCCCCGCCGCGGCTGTCGGAGAGTACGCCCACTCGGTCGCGCGGGTGAGAGGCTCCGGATCGCCAATCGTCTGGAACGGATCGGGCGTGAACCGCTGTCGCCAGAGTACCTGCCCTTCACGCGTCCCGGCAGTGAAGACCACCGCGTCCTTCGTCCATGCGGGCGGCCAGTCGAGCACGACGCCACGCGGCCGGACCTTCAGAATCATGCCGGTATTCACCGGCGGTCCGCCGTCGATCGGAACGACCCAATAGTCAGGTTCGAGCGTGGCATTGGGGCGGCCGCGCGCGAGCACGTACTTGCTGTCCGGTGACCATACCGCAGACGTCACATCGACAAGGTCTGGCGCAAGCGTTCTCTCCCTGTCTCCAACGAGCGACGCCATCCGGAGTCGACGCGGAGACTCCAGGGAAATGTAGGTGAACCACTTCGCGTCGGGAGAACATCGCCCCGCTCTCGCATTCCGCTTCACGAGCCGCGGCTCGCCGCCAAACGTCGGGACCTCGTAGATGTTCAGCGCGTCATCACCCTTCGCGGTAAAGAAGATCCGCGTATCGTCGGCGGAGAACGTGCAGTCTGCGCATTCACGGTGACCTGACGTCAATCGAATCGCTCTGCCGCCGACCTGCTGCAGCCACACTTGCGGGGCGGCCCCGTCGCCGTGATCGGAGACGTACGCGAACACGCGCGCATCCGATGACAGCGCCGGCGAGGAGATCACGGCGGACGCATTCGTCAAGCGCTCGACAGCCGCCAGCGGCCGCGGCGGCTCTGCACGAGGCGTCGGGAGCGACGGCTCCGCACGAGGTGTCGGGAGCGGCGTCTCCGTCGCGGTCCGCTGCCTGTGCTTCCACCATCGCGCGAGCTCCTCGCGATCCGCGTAGACGCTGTCTCGCTTCGCGTGCGGCAGGCGGCGAACGGGCAGCTGCTCTTCGCGCTCCCACCGCTGCACCGTACGCACGCCACGCCCGAGGTACGCGGCAATCTCTTTCCACGAGTCGAGCCGCTGCCCTGCCGCCGCGGCCGTCGGCGCAGTTGGGGATGCAGCCGCTTGCCTCGTTGCGGACAGCAGCGCTGCCTCGACCTCACGCGCGGACTGATATCGGCGATCGCGCTCTTTCTCGAGGCAGCGCGCGACGAGGTCCACGAGCGCGGCCGGCGCTCCGGCGTCTGACAGGAGGTGCATCGGCGGCGGCGTCTTCAGGATTCCGTGAAGCGTCTCGACCGCGGTCGGTTCGCTGAACGCGCGCCGGCTCGTCAGCATCTCGAACAGGACGGCGCCGAACGCGAAGATGTCAGCGCGGCCATCGACGCGTTCTCCGCGGACCTGCTCTGGCGCCATGTAGCCCATCGTTCCGAGGACGAGACCCGGTTGGGTAAGCGCCTCGCGCGTCTGATCCGGGCCGAGAGCCGCCAACTGCGTGCCGCAATCGCGGATGTTCGTGAGGCCGAAGTCCAGAATCTTCACGCGCCCGTCCTGCGTGATGAAGATGTTCTCCGGCTTCAGATCGCGATGCCAGATGCCTTTGTCGTGCGCAGCGGCAAGCCCTTTCACAATGTCCGCCGCGTAGTCCAGCGCCATCTGCATCACCAGCGGCCCTTGGGCGAGATGTTCGCGAAGATTGCAGCCGTCGAGCAGCTCCATCACGACGTACGGCATGGCGCCGTGATGGCCGAACTCGTGAATCGCAAGGATGTTTGGATGATCGAGTGCAGCGGCCGCTTTCGCTTCACGCTGGAAACGTGCGACCTGGTCCGGATTCGGTGCGGCCTGCGCGAGCACCTTCAGGGCGACCTTGCGGTCGAGGCGAACGTCTTCCGCAAGGAAGACGTGGCCCATCCCGCCTTCGCCAATCTTCCGGAGGATACGGTATTGGCCGAGCATCTGGCCGAGCATCACGTCACGCGGTGAAAACGTCGCGGAGCATAACAGGTTGCGCGCGGGGATTCACAGCAGGAGCCCACCCCAGCCATATCGCAAATGCGCCATGATGCGCCACGTGCGCGGCGGCGCATCCTGGCGCGGCCGGAGCGCGAACGCGCCGGACATCCTCTCTGTATGTCATGTCAGGAGGTGTCCGATGATGAACCGATGGTTGCTCACATTGCTGCTGGCGCCCCCCCTCTCGCCGGCCGTCATGCCTCTCGAGGCCTACAGCATGTACTGGTATCTCCTCGAGACGGATCTGGCGGCCGCAGGCGAAGGAGACTGGAACGATCTGTCGACTCGAGCGGCGTCGGAATGCGCGCCAACCCCGCGGGAAACGAGGTGACATCATGAGCGGCTTCCCACGCGCCTCTGCCCTCGCCGTGTTCGCGCATCCCGACGACGAGATCTTTCACAGCGGAATGCTTGCGTATCTGAGCGACCGTGGTGCGCGCGTCACCGTGGCGTGCGCGACCGCCGGCGAGGCCGGCAAAGTGCATCCCTCACTCGGCCCCATCGACGACTTGGCAGCGATCCGCATGGAGGAATTGCGGCTCGCGTGCCGCCGACTGGGGATCGAGCCGCCGGTCTTTCTGGGGTTCCACGACTCCGGCCGCCGGGAACGTCAGCGGCACGAGGATCCCCTCGCGCTGGCGAACGTCGACATGCTGGCCGTCGAAGCGAGGGTTCGTCGAGTCATCGAGGATCTGAGGCCGCACGTCATCTTTACGTTCGATCCACACGGCGGATACGCGCATCCGGATCACATCGCGATTCATCGCGCCACCACCGCGGCGTTCTTCAGCAGCGGGGTGATGGGGGCGGATGCACCCGTGCGCCTGTTTTACGGCGCCATGGATCGCCGCGTGTTTCGGACATTCGCCGCTCGGACGCAAGGCCGGGGCATTCTCGACGGGCTCGACCCCGACGTGTTCGGAATCGCAACGGAGATGATCGCGCTGTCGTTCGATGCCGTGCCGTACGTGCGGCGGAAACTCGCCGCTCTCGCAGCGCATCGGTCACAGTTCGGCGTGACCGACGCGATGCTCGACGATCCGCCGAGCGGCATTGCCGGCATGCTCGACGCCTTCCGCCCGGTGTTCGAACGTGAGGTGTTCCTGCTGGGCGGCACGCGCGTCGCCGTACCTCGATGGCCGATGTGCGATCCGTTCGAGGAGCTGGACAGCGCGCCGCTCGCGCCCGCTCACACACGCGATCCGTGCGCAGTTGCACGTACCTGATGGAGCAGGTCAGCCATCGCTCCCATTCACCTTTCTCCGGTGCATTCGCGCGACGAGGACGTGCGTAACACTCTTCACGTCCTCGAACGTCGTCTCCGTAGCCGTGGCGGACAGCACCAGGATCTGCTTCGGATGGAGCGGCGGGCACGCCGAGCCGCCCCGCCATTCGGCCGTGCACGCCGGGTCGGATCCGATTCGGACGATCTCCTGTCCGTCCGAGCGGAGGCGATATGAAAGGCAAATCAGATCGACGTCAGGACGCGCGGCGCGCGCGGCCTGCAGGAGATCGCGCACACACGCGGGAAGATCTGCTTCCCGAAGCCCTGTGCGCCGCGTGGCGGCGCAGTCCGCGCAGGAGGTGAACGTCTGCATGTTCGCTCACCGGCTGTCCGCGACCGTGCCGACCATCTCGGGATGGATCGAGCAGTGATAGGGGCCCGCCGCGAGCGGGGCCATCGGCGTCGAGAATGCTCCAGGAGCGATGTTCCCCGTATCGAGCTCGCCATCATTGAAGGCCACGCGATGCGTCGTCGTGTCGGCGTTGTGCCACACGATCACCTGCCCAGCGGGCAGGGTCGCGGGGTTCGGAGAGAACGATTGCGCGCCGTTGATGCCGACGATTTCAATCGTGATCGCGTCAGCGGCTGGCCGGCTGGGACCCGTCGGCTGCGCCGGAGACCCGTTGTACCCGCCGCACGCGGAAAGGCCAAGGGCGAACGTCGCTGCAAGTAGTCGGCGCATCGGCGTCACCCCACCACGATCTCGCCGGTCATCTTCGGGTGAATCGAGCAGAAGTACTTGTAGCTGCCGGGCACGTCGAATTGATGCGAGAACTGCCCGTCGGTGTCGAGCACCGGGGACTTGAACTTGCGCTCGGTGCTCATGATCGTGTGCGGCACATCGTCGTGGTTCGTCCAGGTGATCGTGGTACCGACCGGCACGGTGGCCGTGCCGGGCTGAAAGGTGAAATTGTCGAGCACGATGTCGTGCGCCCCGAGGGGCTGCGATTCCGCTTCGAGCGGCACGTCCGTGATCGCAATCGGATGATTCACGTCGTGGAACGACATGCGGGACAGGCCGAGCACCTTCCGCAGGCGATCGTCGGCCACCTTCATCGGGCCTGGCGACGCGGCCGTGCCCGGCGCCGGCTGCGGAAACGCAGTGGACATCGCTGTGTGGAACGTGACGTGCCCTTCGACCTTCTGCATCACCTGATGGATGTGGCCGTTGAGCACCGACACCGAACCAAAACGCTTCAAGTACGACAAAGCCCGCTCGCTATCGTCGGTGCCCCAGCCCCACTCGGGATACACCGACCACAGAGGAATGTGCGCGAACACGACGATGGGCGTGCTGCTCTTCAGCCGTTTGACGTCCTTCTCCAGCCACTCGAGCTGTTCGTTCCCGAGCGTCCCGAGTCCTCCGGCCTTCAGGTCGACGACGTTGACGAGACCGATGAAGTGCACGCCATTTCGATCGAAGCTGTGCCAGCCGGCGCCCATCGTGCCCTTGCCGAACCGCTGGAGGTAGCTCTCGCCGTTGTCTTCGAGCACGTCGTGCTCGCCGGGCACGTAGAAGACCGGAACGGAGAGCTCCGAGAGCACCTGCTGCAGCGTGTCGAACTCAGCGGGCTTGGACAGATGCGTCAGGTCGCCCGTGTGCAGGACGAAGGCGGGCGGATTCGGGTCCGCCTTGATCTTCGCGACCGCCTCGCGCAGCGTGGCGGTCACGTCCGTGTTCGCCGGTTTGTTGAAACCGATATGGCTGTCGCTGATCTGGACGAAGCGCAGCGCATCGCTGCCGTGCATCGTCATCCCGTGCGCCGCCTGGCCGAGCGGTGATCCCTTCAGCACGCCGCTGGACAGCGTCCAGACGGCGCCGGTGCCCACCCAGGCCATACATTTCAGGAAATGCCGTCGATCGGCGTCGTGTTCGTCGTGTGATCGTCCCACGCGTGTACCTCCTGCAAATCAGAGCCTTTAAAGCGCGTTCTGAGGAGGAGACCCTGGAACGCGCCTGCGTATTCCCGGGAATAAATCGGGAGGCTTGCGTGTCTTTACAGAGTTGATGGCATCGCGCGTGTTCGATGACACCGTCCTGCCCCATCTGGACGCGGCCTTCAATTACGCGCGCTGGCTCACCAGGAGCGACGCCGAGGCCGAGGACGTCGTTCAGGACGCGTGCGTGCGCGCGATGCGGTTCATCTCGTCGCTTCGAGAAGGAGACGCGCGCGCGTGGTTCTTCACGATCGTGCGGAACACGTGGTACACCCGCGTCTCGCGGCGCCCGGGGGCGGAATCAGTGGTGATGGAGAGCGCGTACGACGAGCCGCCCGACGAAGGGCCAGATCCGGAGGAGCTGTTGCTGCAGCAGCACACCGTCGCAAGGGTGCGCGCCGCCATCGAGAATCTCCCCGCGGACTTCCGCGAGGTGATCGTGCTGCGCGAGATCGAAGGGATGTCCTACAAGGAGATCGCGGCCGTGGTGCGGGTGCCGATCGGCACCGTGATGTCCCGCCTGGCGCGCGCGCGCGAGCGGCTGTTGGCTGCGCTCAGACCGGTGCCGCTGGAGCTGCTGCGGTGACCTGCGACGAGGTCTTCCGTTATGTGGACGCCTACGTCGACGGCGAGCTCGACGCCGATCTCGCGCGCAGCGTCCGCGAGCACCTGAGCGTGTGCCGGACGTGCCGCCGTCGCGTCGAAGAGCGCGAGGCGCTGGGGCGGCTCCTTCGTTCGGCGCCGTATCATCCGGCACCCGCCGGCCTGCATGCCCGCGCGGCGGCGCACGCACGCCGTTCGCTCTCAATGCGGCAGGTGCTCACGTGGGCCGCCGCGGCCGTACTCGTGTTGTCGATCGGCGGCGGCGTGGCCCTGGTCCGGTCGGGTGGTACGCGCGACGACGCGATCGTCAGTCAAGTCGTCGACGGCCACGTGCGATCGCTCATGGCCGATCACCTCTTCGACGTGCCGTCGACGGACCAGCATACGGTGAAGCCGTGGTTTCTCGGGAAGCTCGATTTCTCACCGCCGGTGGTCGATCTCGGGTCCTCCGGCTTCCCGCTGGTTGGCGGACGGCTCGATTACGTCGGAGGCCGCCAGGCCGCGGCGCTCGTCTACGAACGGCGCAAGCACACGATCAACGTGTTCGTCGCACCGGCTGCTGACGCGCCCGATTCGGCGTCCGTTGGATCGGTCCGCGGGTTCCACGTGCACCACTGGACGCAGGGCGGCATGTCCTTCTGGGCCGTCTCCGACTTGAACGATACGGAGCTGACGGAATTCGTGCGGCTCCTTCACGGTGCGGCGCAGTAACCGGTTAAGCGCTTCGCCGTGACCGCCGGCGCCGCGTGACACGGGACGAAGCGTCCGTGCTGCCCCAGTGCGCGAGAAACTGCGTGATGAAGGTGTGCTCGTTGCCGGCGCCGACGGCAAGGGGCGCGAGGGCGAGTGCAACAGAGAGCGCCGTATGGTATCCGATTGATCTCGAGGCCGTTGCACGTTCGAACGCCGGGTGCGCGTCGTTGATCCACACAGTGCTGTCCACCAGCCGCGCGAGCTCCAGGTCGCCCGGACATGATTCGAACTGCACCAGCAGGCCGTAGCGCGCGGGCCGGCGGCGTCCGGCGACGCTTTCGAGGGAGACGGCGGAGACTGGACGAACCGCCGACTGGGCCTGCGCGTCGAGCGGAGGCTCAGGCGCGGGCTGGCCGTCCGATGGGCGTGCCGGCTGCGGCGTCGATTCGGGTTCTGCGGATGCCTCGCGGTCGCGCGGCTGCGGTGTGCCCGACGGTGGCGGCAGACCCTCAACCCCGGGCAGGTCGGCGAACAGCGGCGGCGGCACCCGTTCCGTTCCCCTGCCGGGCATCGGCAGCCGCTTCTGGCCCCCGGCGCGGCGATCGACGAGCGAACGGAGCAGCGGGAAGTCGTCCGCGAGATCCTCGAGCACGCGTTCCAGATCGCGCTCGAGCCGCGCGATGCGCGGCCGCGCCTCCGGCTCGCGGCCGTCACCCCACTCGGCAAGCTGGCGCGAGACGACCTCCTGCACGGCCTTTCGATATGCGAGGTACGTAGACCCGCGGGGTCCGTTCCGGACGAAATCGTTCTTGCTGAGCGTGAGACACGCGGCCAGCTCCGGTGCTTCGATGAGACCGCTGACCCTGCCGCGCACCGGCGGCGCGACACCGAGCCAGTCCCAGCCGCGCTTGATCACTTTCCCGAACGTGCTGATCGCGATCCCGTCGCGATCGGCAGACAAGGCGGCATCGCGTTCCATGAATCCGGCTGCGGACGGGATCCGCCGACGTCCGATCCGGATCGCGACGGGGGCACGCTCGGCGGCCGATCGCTCGACGCCCCTCACCTCGCGTCCGTCGACTTCCAGCACGACCCCTTC
This sequence comes from Acidobacteriota bacterium, assembly GCA_046735335.1. GTDB lineage: Bacteria > Acidobacteriota > Vicinamibacteria > Vicinamibacterales > 2-12-FULL-66-21 > JBKPQB01. The sequence goes on from JBKPTE010000078.1 coordinate 11,723, forward strand.
GCGGTAATACCGGCGTAGGAGGTCCGCGAACGCCGGATCGAGCAGCGGCTCGAAATGCCGCTTGAGGGTCTCCTCGAGATAGCCGGCGTCGAGCAGCGGCGACAGTTGATTCGCGAGCGTCAGCTGTACCGCGGTGCCCCGCGAATCCGTGAAGCCGGGGGGTGGAATCCACTTCCACGGGGCGCGGTGCCTCGAGGCGAGGTGCCACCGGCTGGCGACGTGCGTGGCTCCCCGTCTGGTCTCGGTGATTACCTCACGCGCGACGAGCAGTCCGAGCTTGATCCCCACGCCCGCGAAGCCGATCCCCTGCCCCTTCGTCTTCGTGCTGGCCGCGACGTCGTGGTAGCGCGCCAGCTCGCGCCGCTGCATTCCCCGGCCATCGTCGACGATCGTGAGCGTCGCGTCGGCGGGGCGTGTGAAGAGGCGGATGCGGTGGGCACCCGAGTCGAGCGCGTTCGCGACGACTTCGGTGAGGATCGTTTCTTCGAGGCTGCCCGTGTATGCGTCGCGGAGATCCTCCAGCAGGTGCTGGAGGTCGACGCGGGTTTCACCCACGCGGGGATCTTATCGCAGCATCGAGTGGGCGTGGAGTTGGCGACGGTGCGCGGCAGCCGCATCGTGCGCCAATCCTCGCGATCGGTGAATGAGCGGCGCAGCAATTCCACACGCACCTGCCGGCTGGGGAGTGATGAACTGGGAAGCCGGCTGCGCGCTCGGCGTCACGTCGCACACAAGCGGCCAGCCACGCCACCGCTGGACGCAATCTCGGCGTCGTCGTGCGCGAGCGACGCGTTGCGTGTGCGGAAACTGTCGATGTCCTTCAGCAACGAATCGATGGATGCGCCGCGTCCGACCGCATATGCACGCGCCCATCGGCCGGCACCAAGCCGGGCACGCGACGATCGCTCCGCATGCTCTCGGAGATCCCGCACAGAGCCGTCAGAAACGGTCGTGCCCGTGCGTTCGGTGACAGCATCTCGGGCGCCGAGGATTCGCCCCGTCCAGGCGTGGTCGCCGATTTGCGCCGCGGCGGCGGCGAGAGGAACCAGCGCGTACACGAACGCGAACTTGTCCTGGAGGCGCCGGCTGCAGACCAGGCTTTCGCGCACGCAAGCAATCGCAGCGTCGGGGTCCTCGCGGCGCACGGCGAGAATCGCCCGAATGTACAGCGGCAGGTTCAGGAACCAGGGACCGGCGTGTCGGAGCACCGATGTGGCCTCGTCCAGCAGGCGTTCGGCACGATGCGCATCGCCTGTGGCAAGCGCAACGCCCGCCATGCCGATGAGCGCGTTGCCGGCGCCCCAGGGAATCTCGAGCATCCGGAAGCGTTCGACGCTGCAACGAAACAGATCGGAAGCCGCGTCGATGTTGCCAGTCGTGTGTTCGATGTGTCCCAGGAGGTTCTCCGCATGCGCCACGACAGCCATGTCGTCTTCGCCCCGCGCGAGGATCAACGCGCGGGCGATTCTCGTTCGCGCGCGGTCCCGATCTCCCACGGTGTACGACATGACTGCCGCCGCGACCAGGACTCTCGACTCGGCAGCTGGCGGAAGCCCGGGCAGGTTCAGAATCCGTTCGTACCACTGAAGCCCCTCGGCTGCACGACCCCGAATCAACCAGAAGAACATCAGCCCCCACGCGATACCGGACGCTTCGACGGTCCGCCGCCGCTCGATGAGCCACGTCAGCGCGCCGCGGTAGTTGTCGAGATCAGCGCGCACTCGGTTCAGCCATTCGATCTGCGCGGGGCCGACCAGCCCGTCAGCTGCAAGCGATGCCTCGGTCGTACAGTACGCCGCCAGTCCCTCGAGGGCATCGTCCCGCTCGCCGCTCTCGGTGAGCTCGAGCGCCGCGTACGCGCGCACGGTTTCGAGCATCCGGTACAGAGGGCGCCGCGCGACGGGCGCCTCGATTCGCTGGAGAAGGCTCTTGTCGATCAGGTCGGCGACCGCGCTCAGTGCCATGTCGCTGCTCGCCTGGGAGCTCGCGCCGCCGGTCACCACGGCAGCGGCTGCCTCGATTGGAAACCGACCTGGCAGCGCACCGAAACGGCGAAACGCCTGCTGCTCGCGAGAGCCCAGCAACTGGTAGCTCCACGCCACCGTCGTGCTCATCGTCCGTTGGCGCTCCGGCAGATCTCGTGCGCCGAGGGTGGAGAACAGGAGGTCGCGTTCGAGTCCAAGGAGCAGTTCGGCGGCCGTGAGTACTTTCATGCGGGTCGCAGCGAGCTCGAGTGCGAGCGGCAGCGCGTCCAGGCGTCGACAGATGGCCGCCACGACAGGGCCGTTTGCGGGCGTCAGCCGGAATTCACGTTGTACGTCGCGGACGCGTTCGGTGAAGAGCCGCACAGCGGGCACGCGGGCCAGATTCGCCGGCGATGTCATGTCCGAGGCTGCCGGAAGCGCCAGCGGTCCAACGGGGTATTGGCGTTCGCCGCGCACGCGAAGTGGCGCGCGGCTGGTCGTCAGCACCCGGATTGATGGGATCGCGGCCAGCAAACCCGCGACGAGTGGCGCCGCGTCCAGCACTTGCTCGCAATTGTCGAGCACCAGCAGGGTTGGAGTGTCTTTATCACGCGCGACCCTGTCGCGGCGAAGGGAACCGCCGGCTGTCACGTCGGACATGCCCAGAGCTTCGGCGATTGCTGGTGCCACGAACGCGGCATCACGGATCGAGGCCAGTTCAACGAATCTGACGTGCGCCTTGCGGTCCTCTTGGATGCCACGTGCGACTTCGAGCGCCAGACGCGTCTTTCCAACCCCGCCGGGACCAATGACCGTGATCAGGCGAGCGGCGGGGTCGTCGAGCCAGTGTCGCAGCGCCCGCACATCGGCATCGCGTCCGAGAAGCGGCGTGAGCGCAACTGGCAGCTGCGCGCCGCTCAATTCATCGACCGCCGCATCGTGGGCAGGTTGGCGGGCGCTCGCGACGAGCGCATCACGCCGCTCGCCGTTCAAGTCGAGCGCGCCTGACAGCGCGCGCACGGTCTCGAGGTGGGGGCGGCGTCGTTCTCCGCGCTCCAGAGCGCTGACCGCGTGCACCGACAGACCGGCAATCGTCGCCAGTTCTTCCTGCGTGAAGCCGGCGGCTTCGCGGAGCGCCTTGAGTTCCGCCCCAAATGTCCCGGTAGCGACGGGTTTCATAGCTCTGCCATTTCCGGCTCGCTAAGGCCGCTCGGATGCCCTGATCTCGGCGAGCACGCGGCTGATGAATGCGAGGAGTTCGTCCAGGGAATGGAAGCGGGCAGCCCGGTACGACGGGATGTGTTCGACCTTGCCGTCCAACCGCCCTGCCGCGACATCGGTCTCGTCCCGGAACTGGACGACGAACGCCGCTTTCGATTGCCATCCCTCCATCAACAAAGGACAATAGCGAAGTCCCAGGTCCGAGTCATAGCGTCGCGGTAAAGCTTCGGTTACGCGGCGTCATTCCGTGGCGAACGAACATCGCATTCACTTCGCTCCGTTCGCGCTCGACCGGGTGAACGAGTGCCTTTGGCGTGGCTCGAGCGCCATCAAGCTCCGCCCCAAGGCATTCGCGGTCCTGGAGCATCTTGTTTCCCGCCGCGGAGAGCTGGTCACCAAACAGAAGCTGCTGGGTGCCGTCTGGCAGGACTCGTTTGTCGGCGACGCCGTCCTCAAGGTCGCCATTCGGCAGATCCGCGAGGCGCTTTCCGACGATCCCAAACGTCCGCGCTTCATCGAAACGGCGCACCGCCGCGGATACCGGTTCATCGGCCAGATCAGCGCGAGCCTGGAAGCCGCAGGCGCGCTTCCAGGCGTCGATACCGGGAGCGTTGCGCCCTCCACGCCGGCAGGCCTGACGGACAGACCCGACGGGGTCGTCGGGCGCGTGCACGCGCTGTCACGGATGCGCCAGTGGTTCGAGAAGGTGCGCGGAGGGGCGTGCCAGGTCGTGTTCGTGACGGGAGAGGCGGGGATCGGCAAGACCACGCTCATCGAGGCGTTCGCGCGCAGTGTCGGCGGCAATCCGGACGTGCACATCTGCAGCGGACAGTGTCTGGAACAGTACGGCATGAGCGAGCCGTATCTGCCGCTCCTCGACGCGATCCGCCAGTTGTGCCGCGAGCGTGCGCAGGTTGTCGACGTGTTGCGCGCACACGCGCCGATGTGGCTGATGCAGCTGCCTTCGCTGATCACCGCGTCGGATCGCGAGTCGTTCGCCGGCGAAGCGGCAGGCGCAACGCGCGAGCGGATGCTGCGCGAACTGGGCGACGCGCTGGATGCGCTGGCAGCGCACGCGCCGCTCCTGCTCGTCCTGGAAGACCTTCACTGGAGCGACCTCTCGACGCTCGACGTGATCTCTTACGTCGCCAGGCGGCGGCGCGCTGCTCACTTGATGGTGGTCGGGACCTATCGTCCCGCGGAACTGGTGGCCAGCGGTCACCCGCTCAAGACAGTGAAGAAGGAGCTCGTCGCGAGGCAGCTATGCAAGGAACTGCCGCTCGATTATTTGACGAGCGACGCCGTCCGGCAGCACCTCGCGATTAGATTCCCGGAAAACCGGTTCCCCCACGAGCTCGCGACGTTGATCCATGAACGGACCGAAGGTAATCCGCTCTTCATGGTGAACACGATCGATCATCTCGTTGCCGAAGGCTTGATCGAGCGGCATGACGATGGCTGGAGATTGACGGCGGCGATCGAGACCGTAAGGGTCGGTGTTCCGGAGTCGATCAGGCAACTGATCGATGCTCAACTGGATCGGCTCGACGCACGCGATCAGCGCATCCTCGAGGCTGCAAGTGTCGCAGGCACGGACTTCCCCGTGGTGGCGGTGGCCGCCGCTCTGGACGAAGAACCGGAGGAGCTGGAGATCCGCTGCGAGCAATTGAGCAGACGGCATCACTTCATCAGGGACGGCGGTTCGCACCTCCTGCCGGACGGGCACGCGGTGGGCCGGTTCGCATTCGTACACGCCGTCTATCGCCACGTACTCTACGAGCGCCTCTCCACATCACGACGCATTCAGCTTCACCGCCGTGTCGGTCTGCGCGGTGAAGAATTGTATGGACCGCGCGCGAATGAAATCGCAGCCGAACTGGCGATGCATTTCGAGCAGGCTGCCGATTACGATCGCGCGGCGCGCTACCTTCAGCAGGCTGCCGTAAACGCGATGCACCGAGCGGCCTATCGCGAGGCCATCGCGCTCTCGCGACGCGGTCTGGAGCTGCTCGCAACGTTGCCGGACACGGACGAACGCGCGAGGCAGACGCTCTGGCTGCAGATCACGCTGGGGGTGCCGCTGATTGCGACCGAAGGATACGCCTCGCCGGATGTCGGGACCATATACCTCAGCGCGCGGGCGCTCTGCGAGCGGCTGGACATGCCGCCCGAAATTTCGCAGGTGCTATGGGGATTGTGGACTTTCCACGCGTTGAAAGCCGAACTGCCCACCGCACTCGAGATAGCCAGAGAATTCCTGCGGCTCGCAGACCACGTCGCATCTCCGAACCTGGCCATGCGCGGTCACTGGGCGATGGAGATCACGAGCACCCATCAGGGGCACTTTGGCCTCGCCCTGGAACATTTCGAAAGAGCCCTCGCGCTCTATAACGCTGGTCAGACTCGCGAGGACCCATTCGTGGATGCGCTGAATCCGGGAGTGGCCATGCGATGCTTCGCTGCCTGGTGCCTGTGGTTCGTCGGCTGCCCGGATCGCGCCCTCGCCCGGATGCAGGAAGCCGTGACGCTCGCCCGGAGACTGTCGGAGCCCCACGGCCTCGCGCATGCGCTCGGGTTCGCGGCCGTTTTTCATCAGCTCCGCCAGGAGCCGAAGATGGCGGAGTACTATGCCGACGCGGGGATTGCTTTGACGACCGAGCACGGGCTGGTGCTCTATGAGGCCATCGCCCGAATCGTGCGAGCGTGGTCTTCAAGAGGCTCCAGACATGATGACGGGGCCGCCGAACAGATCAAACGGGGCCTTGCGGCCTGGCACAGCACTGGCGCAGCACTCATGCGCCCATACTTTCTCGCGCTATTGGCCGAAACGGTACGCGCTACGGCGGACGATGATCCCGGGCTGCGGGTGCTCGATGAGGCGCTCGCGGTGGCCGAGTCGACAGGCGAGCACTGGTATCAGGCTGAGGTGTACCGCCTCCGCGGGGAGCGGCTGCTGAAACGCGCGGGCGAGCGCACGCACGTGAGCGACGCCGAAGCGTGCTTCGAGCAGTCGCTCGCGATCGCGCGCCGGCAGCAGGCGCTCTCACTGGAGCTGCGTGCCGCCATGAGCATGGCTCGCCTCCATCGCGAAGGCGCCAGACGCGCGCAAGCGCGTGCCGCTGTGCAGGCGCTCTACGAACGGTTCGAGGAGGGATTCGATACGCGCGATCTGTGTGACGCACGGGCCCTCCTCGCTGCGCCCTGAACCCTGAGCAAGGGGACCTTGGCAAGAAAGGCGTTCGTGCCGTACACGGCCGACTACTTCTTCTACCCCCGCTAACGCGGACGGACGCGCCGAGCTCGTCGCAGGCGCGTTCACCTCTCAGGGGGCGCGGGCTTTTGCCCGCGCCCTAACCTGCCAGTACCGGCTCCGCGTCTTCTTCTCGACTGCGTTCACGCGCTGAACCGCGGACGTGTTTCGAGCCAGTCAGCGCCCGGCGAAGCGCTCGCCGCGCACGCGAGAGTCTCGACATCACGGTTCCGATTGGAATCCCGATCACGTCAGCCAGTTCTCGGTACGACAGCCCCTCGATCTCGCGGAGCACGAGCACCTGGTGGAAGGGATCCGGCAACGTGCGCAGTGCGCTGGCAATCAACGTGGCATGATCGCTCTCGAGCAACAGCATTTCGGGATCCGGTGCCTCGGCGCTATGCAGCGCTTCATCGAACGGATCCATGCGTGTGGCCAGGGTGCGGCTGCGCCAGCCAGAACAGGTATTGCGGACGATCCGGAGGAACCAGGCCCGCCCGTTGCCGCCGGTGAACGTCCGGAAATATCGAAATGCCCGCAGCGAGGCCTCCTGTACGACATCTTCCGCGTCGTGCTCGTTTGGCAGGAGCCAGCGGGCCAGCCGACGAGCCGCGCCGAGATGCGCGAGCACGACCTCGTCGAAACTCTCCCCTACGCCGCATTCCGGTGTCGGTTCCCAAGTCGCGCGTCCATCAATTGCCATGGCGCAAGTGTGGCGGTCTCACGGGCTGCAGCCCACCCACAAACCCCGCACGCGGCCCGCACGATGCCCGTACGACGGGAGCGAGAGCATCGTCACGTCCGTTTCAGCGCGCCGCGACGTGACTGCACCGAGAGCAGGTTCGCCGCACCGGAATAGGAGTGAGGAGCGGGCTTTCAGCGGGACGCCGAGAACGGATTGCAGATACGGAAGGCGTGTGTTGTGCGTTCAGCAGCCGTTACATGACGGACGTTGCGCTGCATTGCTCTGCGCGATGTGCCGTGGTCCTGTCGATGAACGAATACTTGGCCAGGTAATACGTGAGCGCGCGGGGGCTGATGCCGAGCAGCCGCGCCGCGTCACGTTTGAGCGTCGACGCTTCGAGCGCGCGTCGAATCGTTTCGCGTTCGATCCACTCGATGTTCTGGTGCAGCTTGAACGACGGCGGCGCTGCCCGCTGCATGGACATCGGCGTCGATTCCATGGTGATGACGTCACGGGTAATCACAGGGCCCGGCGTCAACACGACGGCGCGCTCGATCGTGTTTTCGAGCTCGCGGACATTGCCGGGCCAATGATATTCCTGGAGCAAGCCTGCAACGCCATCACCCAGTGTATGGATCTGTTTGCCGTTCCGCCTGGCATGTTTGTCGGCGAAGTACGCCGCGAGCATCGGGATGTCTTCCAGACGCTCGCGAAGCGGGGGCACCACGATCGGGATCACATGGAGGCGGTAGAACAGGTCGTCCTGAAACCGGCCCTCACCGACGAGTTGACGGAGATCGCGGTTCGTCGCCGCGATCACCCGCACGTCGACGCGTTCCGTTCGCTCGCTGCCGAGTGCTTCGAATTCGCGCTCCTGCAGGACGCGCAACAGCTTGGCCTGCAGGCCGACGCTCATCGTGCCGATCTCATCGAGAAAAATGGAACCGCGATGAGCGAGGGAAAACTTGCCGCGTTTCACGGCAACCGCGCCGGTGAACGCCCCTCTCACATGCCCGAAGAGATCCGACTCGAGAAGGGTGTCAGGAATGGCTGCGCAATTGACGCCGATGAATGGCATCTCTCCGCGGCCGCTTCGCGCGTGTACGGCGCGGGCCACCAGCTCCTTACCCGTTCCGGTCTCGCCCGTAATCAGGACCGTGCTGGAGCACGCCGCTACGAGCTCGATCCGGCGAATCACTTCACAAATCGCGCGGCTCCGGCCGACCAGTCCATGCGGGTGCACGTCTGGACCGACGCGCGCGCTGCGGTCGTTCGTCACAAGCTTCACAGTCCCTCCTTGCAGCCACTCGAACCCGCCGCAACGGGGCGGGATTCCATGTGCTCGGCCCGATGTTGTCCAGTAGTGTGGAGTGGAAGGAGGGAGGCCGACACCCACAGCGGTCCTACGGAGCTCGTACGACCCGTACAAGCCGCGTACGATTAGCGGAGCGGAATCTTGCCGAGGAAAGGTCGCGCTTCGCGCGACGGTGGGCCACCCTTCGTCTGACACGCGAGTGCCCTTCTTGAGGCAGGGGTGACGTTTTATTCCGGACGCATGGATGACACTTGGCCCCCCGAGGAGGGGGCATGCCGTGGAAGGCGTGTCACATCATGGACGAGCGGCTGCGATTCGTCGCGCGCCTGCTGGGACGGCGAGCGGATGACGACGCTCTGCACGGAGTTCGGCATCTCCCGGAAGACCGGCTACAAGATCTACGACCGCTACAAGGCCTTTGGCCTGCACGGGCTCAATGACCGGAGTCGGCGCGCCCAGCGCCAAGCCAATCGGCTGCCGCTCGCGATTGAGCGGGCCATCCTTGGCCTCAAGAAGCGCTACCCGAGCTGGGGCGCGCCCAAGATTCGGGAGAAACTGCGGCCGCAGTGTGCCGCCGATTCGCTGTCCCGCGATCAGCACCGTCCATGCGGTGCTCGATCGGCATGGGCTGGTCCGACGCCGGCGGCGCCGCCCGCCGCGCCTGGCAGGGACGCCGCTGTCACGCGTCACGGAGCCCATTGCGCTGTGGTGTGCGGATTTTAAGGGCGAGTTTCTCCTCGAGGATCGGCGGTACTGGTACCCGCTGACGATCACGGATTTCGCGAGCCGCTATCTCTTGGGCTGCGAGGCGCTCGAATCGACGCGCGAGCTCACGGCGTTTCCCGTGTTCGAGCGCGTGTTTCAGGAATTCGGCCTGCCCGGCGCGATTCGCACGGACAACGGCGTGCCGTTCGCGTCCGCGGGGGCGCTGTACGGCTTGAGCAAACTGGCGGTGTGGTGGCTCCGCCTGGGGATCCGCTTGGAGCGGACTACGCCGGGCCACCCCGAGCAAAACGGCCGACAGGAGCGCATGCACCTCACGTTGAAAGAAACGGCCACGCGACCAGCCGCCGCCAATGTCTTTCAGCAGCAAGCGCGCTTCGATGACTTCGTCGAGGAGTACAACCGCGAGCGCCCGCATCGGGCGCTGGGCATGCAGCCGCCGGCCGCGGTCTATCGGCGCTCAGCGCGCGTGTACCGCGGCCTCGAGGAGCTTGACTATCCGTTTCACGATTGGAGCGCGGTCGTGACGCATTGCGGCCGCATTTGCTTCAGGGGCCGCAAGATCAATCTCAGTCACGTGTTCGCGGGACAGCACGTGGGGATTAAGCAGGTCGAGGATCGCATTTGGCTCGTCAGCTCATGCACTACGACCTGGGGTATTTTGACGATGAGACCTGTCGGCTCGAACCGATCAACAATCCATTCGGGCCGACGGTGTTACCCATGCGCTCGGAATAAAACGTTACCGATGCGCCCGGAATAGACCGAGCGAAGGGTGGCGGGGCCGACGAGACTCGAACTCGCGACCTCCGGCGTGACAGGCCGGCGTTCTAACCAACTGAACTACGACCCCGTCCGCTTCCGCGCTGGCGCGCTTCGGCGAGATGAACGCTATCCTTGAGGCGCGGCGATCGCGAGTGTCACCCTCGCGTCGCTTGACGTCCACCTTCGCGCTTCGCGCGACGGTCGACATTCTTCGTGTTGTGGCGGCGCATGCCTGCACGCCGTAGCTCGCCGCAGGCGAGCGAAGGCGTGGGCGGTACAGGATTCGAACCTGTGGCAGCCGGCGTGTAAAGCCGGTGCTCTACCACTGAGCTAACCGCCCATACAACGGCCGACAACCAGAGCCGAACCTTCGAAGTATATCACGCGCGACGCTTGAGGGCGAGGAGCGCCAGGACCGCGGCGAACCCGATCACCGCGCGATATTCGCGATTCTTCATCGCGCGCGCGAGACTGAAGCGCCGCGGCGCCGGCGCGATCGTTCCCTGCCGGTACGACGGATAGTCATCGCCGAACTTATCGGTGAGGTGCGCCTCCTCGGTGCGAATGGCCGCGGTGAGCGTGACCCCGAGACATCCGAGCACGAGCGCCGCGACGACGATGCTGTCGGCGGCGATCGAAAGCCCCGCGCCCATGACCGTGGAGCCCGCGTAGAGCGGATGGCGCATGAACCGGTACGGACCCGAGGTCGTGACCTCGCGACTCTTCTCGAGATGGCCCGCAGCCCACACGCGCAACGCTTCGCCGCACGCGCCGACCGCCGCTCCGGCGAACAGCGACGACCGCGTCGGCTGCGCGAGCCATAACGCCGCGGCCCCCGAGAGGAAGCCGATCGCGACCCGCCTTCGCGCCAGGGCTTCGGCGAGCCGACGGCGCCTCCTCGCGACCGGCGTCGACACTCCTCTACTCATGCTCGCGCTGCAGGGAAAGCCGCCGCTGCACGGCCGCACACACCTCGCGAACGATCACCTCGTCGAGACACCACTGCCGTTCGTGACAGCGGCGGTCGTAATGACATTTGCACTGCTCGTACCTGGACACGACCACGTCGCGCGCGTCCCACGGGCCGTTCCGCGCTGGATCCGTCGGACCGAAGATGCCGACCGCCGCGGTCCCGACCGCCGCGGCGATGTGCAGCGGACCCGTGTCGCCGGACACGACGAGCGCAGCCTCGCGCGACAGCGCCACCAGATCGACGACGGTCGTGGGAGGCGCCGCAACGGCGGCACCGCTCGAGCTCGCCACCACCTCCTCCGCCAATGCCTGTTCGCCAGGCCCCCAGAGCACGACGGGAACGAAACCACAGACGTCACGCACGAACGCGGCGACCTGGCCGTAGCGCGTCGCCGGCCATCGCTTGTTGGGCCAGGCCGCGCCCGGATTGACGAGAGCAAAGCGCTGGCCGCTTCCGATCCGCGCGCCGATCTCATCCAGCGCGCGCGACGCCACCTCCCGCAGCGGAAATCGAATCGTCCCCTCGTCTATTCCCACGGCGCGCAGAAGACGAAGATTCTGGAAGACAACGTGCGCCTCGTCCGACGAGGCGGTTTCGGAATAGAACGGCCGCGCCGACTTCTCGCGAAGGTGCCAGATCGAGAATCCGATCACGCGCGGGGCGCCGGACGCACGGGCGAGCACGGCAGACTTCAGCAGCCCCTGCAGGTCGATCGCGAGATCGTAGGCCTTCAGGCGAAGCTGGCGAATGACGTCGAGCCAGCCGCTTGGCGACGCGCGCTCGAGAACGACCGTCCTGTCGATCGAGGTGACGAGATCGACGATCGCGCGGTGCTTGGCCTCGACGAGCCAGTCGATCTCCGCACCGGGATACGCGGCGCGGAGCGCTGCCGCCGCAGGGATCGCGTGCACGACATCCCCCAACGCCCCGAGCCGGACGATGAGGGCATTCATCGTTTGATCCGCGCCAGCAGATCGCGCGTGGAGTGATCTTTGGGATCGCCGACGATCGCGATGCGGCCGCCGTACGAGGCCACGGTCTCGCGCTCCGGGACAGTGTCGACCGTGTAGTCCGTGCCTTTGCAGTGGACGTCGGGCTCGAGCGCGAGCAGGAGCGGCGTGACGTTCGGCTCGTCGAAGATAGTCACGTAATCCACCCCGCGGATGGCCGCGACGATTTCGGCCCGGTCCGCGGCGCGCAGAATCGGACGCCCGGGTCCTTTGAGATCCGCGACGGATCGATCGTCGTTGACGGCGACGACGAGGCGATCGGCCTCCTGCGCAGCAGCCTGGAGGTACCGCACGTGCCCGACATGGAGGAGGTCGAAGCACCCGTTCGCGAACGCGATGCTGCGTCCGGCGGCGCGGTCCCCGCGAACGCGTTCGATGAGCCGCTCGCGCGAAAGCACTACGCCCACGCGGGATCCGAGGCGATCGCCTGCTGCAGCTCGGCACGGCTCACCGTGGCGGTCCCGCGCTTCATCACCACGACGCCGCCCGCGTAGTTCGCGAGGCGCGCCGCATCCTCGAGCGACGCGCCGGCCGCGAGCGCGAGCGTCATGGTGGCGATCACGGTGTCGCCCGCGCCGGTCACGTCGGTCACCTGGTCGGAGCCGCTGATGGGAATGTGCACGGTCGGAACGTCGGGCTGAAACAAGGCCATGCCGCGGCTGCCGCGCGTAACGAGCACGCCGGACGCTCGCGTCTGCCGCAGCAGCGTGCGGCCGGCCCGCTCCAGGACGCGGGGATCGTCGCCGATCCGGACGCCGAGCGCCTGCTCGACTTCCGACTCGTTGGGCGTGCAGGCGGTCATGCGCCGGTAGCGCAGGAGGCTGTATCGCGAGTCGACCAGCACGACAGCGCCGGCCGCCATGCGGGTGCGCGCCTCGTTCACGAGCGACGGAGTCACGAGGCCGCTCCCGTAGTCCGACACGAGCAGCGCGTCGCAGCCGCGAACGGCCGCAAGCACACGCGAACGGAACCGTTCGCGCACGACGTCGCTCACGGGCCCGTTCGATGCGCGATCGATGCGCACGACCTGCTGCTTCGCCGAATGAATCCCGCCGGCGAGAATCCGCGTCTTCGTCGGCGTCGGGTAGCCGGGTGGCTGGATCAGGGCACGGGTGTCGGTCCGTCCGCGCTTCAGGACGTCGACGAGACGGCGGCCCGGTTCATCACGCCCTGCGAGGCCGACGATGCGGACGGCGCCGCCCAGCGCCGCAACGTTCGCCGCCGCGTTGCCGGCGCCGCCGGGCACGATCTCGGTCGAGTCGTAACTGAGAATCAGGACGGGCGCCTCGCGGGAGACGCGCGCAATCTGTCCGTAGATGAACTCGTCCGCGATGACGTCGCCGGCCACCACGACGCGCTGCGAGCGCAGGCCTCCGGCAAGCGCGTCGAGGCGCGCGCGGCGAGGATCGATCACGACGCGCGAAGAATCCACGACGCGGCGGCGATCAGGTTATCGGCGATGACCGCGGGCGCGACGCCCGGCTTCGGCGCGGCTTCCTCCGTGCGGCCGTAGCCCGTGCGCACGAGGACGCCCCGCGCGCCGACGGCCTCCCCCGCCTCCAGATCGTGCCACCGGTCGCCGACGGCGAACGAGCGTGTGAGATCGATATTCAGGTCTGCGGCCGCCTGCTTCAGGAGCCCGGGACGGGGCTTGCGGCAGTCGCACGCACGCGTGTACTCGGGAACCGTGCCGCCGGGATGATGCGGACAGTAGTAGCACCCGTCGACGCGCGCGCCTCCACGCTCCAACCGATCCATCACGTATCGATGCACGGCTGCCACGAAGGTCTCCGGAAAGATTCCACGCGCGACCCCCGCCTGGTTCGTCACGATCACCACGGCGAAGCCGGCGCGGTTGAGCAGTCGCACGGCGTCCACGCTGTACGGATAGAACACGAGCCGCTCGAGGCGATCGAGATAGCCGGCTTCATCGATGAGGGTGCCATCACGATCCAGAAAGACTGCCGGACGAGCGGACTGCAAGGTGCTTCTCCACGGACGCGATCACGTCGTCGACTCCGATGCGCTTCATGCAGCGATGATCGATGGGACAGTCGCGCAGCATGCACGGACGGCAGAAGACATCTCGCAGGATGATGTCGTGCGCGGCCGGCCCTTCGGGCGACGTTTCGCGCTCGTTCGTCGGGCCGAAGATCGCCGTCACGGGGACGCCGAGCGCCGCCGCGAGGTGCATCGCGCCCGAGTCGTTCGACACGAACGCTGCGCATCGAGCCAGCACGCCTGCCAGCTCCCGCAGCGACGTCCGGCCCACGAGATCGATCGGGCGAACGCCGGCGGGCAGCGCTGATTCTATCGCACGAGCCGTGGCGCGGTCCGCGTCGGCGCCGAGGAGCACGCCGCGAACGCCGCGCGACGCCAGTCGTCCGATCACGGCGGCCACGCGATCGGGCGGCCACCGTTTCGCCTGGCCGTACGCCGCGCCTGGAGCAAATCCCACGAGAACGTCGCCGAGCGACACGCCGGCGTTCTTCAGCATCGTATCCGCGCGCTCGCGGCTCGAGGCCCGCGCGCGCATCCGCGGCACGTCGTCGGCCGCCGGAATCTCGAGCGCGCGCACCAGGTCGAGATAGTAGCGGCGCTGGTGCATCGTCCCGCGCGGAGCCCGCGGCGAGCGCGTCAGCAACCAGCCGCGCCCGGCGGTCCGGTAACCCCATCGTTCGGCAATGCCGCTGCGGCTCGCAATCCATGCGCTTCGGAAGGAGTTCGGCAGCAGAAGGATCGTACCGGCGCCGGTCGCGCGGAGCCGCTCGATCTCGCGATGTTTTTCGATTGGCAGGACGCCGTCGGGCGCAGCGTCGGTCTCTTCCTCGAACAGCCGGACGATCGACGGCGGTCCGGCGAGTATCAACGATCCGGACGTCGCTCGTCGTACCGCCGCCATGGCAGGGAGCGCCATCACGGCGTCGCCAAGCCAGTTGGGGATGCGGACGATCAGTGTCGCGGAGTCGGCCATGGAGCTAAGCGGACCTCGCAGGTCCGGCTGAATTTCCTCAACGATGTAGGGCGGACCGCTCAGGTCCGCCCCGGGAGGCGGGTCTGAGAGACCCGCCCCACTTCAACACGCCCACGCTATTCATCATCCCCGCTGGCCGCGGCCGGAAACATCCCCTTCATCGCCGTCACCGGCCCGAAATCGCGCCACCGCCGGTGCATCCACAACCACAACTGGGGGTAGCGCCGCACGTACATCTCGAGGACGTCCGTGCAGCGCTGGGTGAAGTCACGAAGCGCATCGGGATCATCCTGATCGGGCGGCTCGACGGCGTGCTCGTACACCATTCGGAATCTCCCGCCCGGAAGAGGAAGCGCGAACACCGGAATGACGGGCGCGCCCGTGCGGAGCGCCAGGGCCGCCAGAGCAGACGTCGTGGCCGCGGGACGCGCGAAGAAATCGACGTACACCGCGTCGGCGCTCTGAATGTGCTGATCGATGAGCAGCGCGACCGCCTGGTTCGATGCGAGCGCGCGCAGCACGCGCCGGATCGCGCCGCGCCTGTAGATGACCGTGTTGCCCGTGCGCTGCCTGACCTGCTCGAGCAGATCGTGCAGCAGCGGGTTGTCCAACGGCCGCGCGAGCACCGCGATCGGGTTCATCGTCAGAGCGTGAACGAGCGCGTTGATCTCCCAATACCCGAAATGTCCCGTGAAAAGGAGGACTCCCCTTCCGCGCGCGTGTGCGGCCGCGATGCGCTCGGTGCCCTGGAACTCGACGTGCGCGAGCATCTGCTCGCGGGAGAAGGTGCTGAATTTCAGAAGCGCTGCGAGCAGCCGCCCGAAGTGCGCGAACATGTCGCGCGCGATCGCCGCACGCTCGCGATCCGTCCGCAGCGGGAACGCCCCTTCGAGATTGCTCAGGGCCAGGCGGCGGTGCCCTCGATCGAGCACGTAGAAGAGGCGGCCGAGCAGCGTGCCCGCTCCGAGCACGGCGCCCATCGGCAGCGGCCGCAGCGCGGCTCGCGCCGCCGCGACCAACGCGTACTCCAGGCGATGCAGCAGCGAGCTTCGCCGCTGGGTCACGCCGTCGCCCCTCTCGCCTCGGCCAACGCCGACATGAGCCATCGATCGAACTCGGGCCGCGGTTCGATCGAGACCGTCAGCGGCACCCAGGCGACGGGCGCCGGGAACGGACGGAACGGCAGCAGCCGCACGAGATCCTTCTCCGTCGTGATCACCAACCGCGCACCGGAGGCCCGGAGCGCACGAAAGATCTCCTCGACGTCCTTACGCGAGTAGCGATGATGATCCGCGTACGGCAGCTGCCGCGCGATGGGCCAGGCGGACGAGCGGAGGTCGGCGAAGAACCGTGCGGGATTGGCAATTCCGGCGACCGCCACGGCGCTGCCGAAATCGAACTCCACGGGCGCACCGAATGGCTCAATCAGCCGCGCGCGATCCAGACGGCGGCCCGCTCGCCAGATCGGCATGCCGCGATCGAGCGCATCGGCCGGCGCGTCATCCAGGGCAATCAACGCATCGGCCGCGAAGAGCGCGTCCACGGGTTCGCGCAGCCGTCCGAACGGGATCGTGCGCGGCCGTTCCAGATCATCTGCCGCGACGATGACGATGTCGAGGTCACGATGCAGTGTCAGGTGCTGAAACCCGTCGTCGAGGATGTGGACCGTGCTGTTCAGATGCTGCTCCGCGAGCCGTCCGGCGAGATATCGGCTGCTGCACGCCAGGACGGAGACCCCCTCGAGCTGACGCGCCAGCATCAGCGGTTCGTCACCCGCGCGGTCGATATCGGAGCGAATGCCGTCTGCATCCCTCACCACGACGACACCGTCCGCAGCGATGCGCCGCCCGTAGCCGCGACTCAGGATGGCCGGACGCTCGCCAGCGTCGCGCAGCCGTGCTGCGACCGCCGCGACGATCGGTGTCTTCGCCCGTCCCCCCACCGCAAGGTTGCCGATGCTGATGACGGGCCGCGCGAGCCGGCGCTGCCGGTCGGGGTGATTCGTATAGAACCGGCGGCGGGCACGCGCGACGGCGGGGAACACGTCAGCGGTTGGGCTCAGTCGCTCAGTGGACGACGCGGAATGGACGGACGTTGCCCAGATCCTGCGGAGGAAACACCTTCGCGATCGCGTTCATCGTTTTCGCCCGGGCCCCGCGATTGGCCTCGACGAGCGCGCGCGCGGCGGCCCCGAGGCTCGCGCGCCGCACCGGGTCCTTCAGCAGCGCGAGCAGCGCGTGCTCCAGCTCCCGCGCGAAGCGGATCTGGATGGCGGCGTCGTGCTCGAGAAACGCGCGGGCGATCTCGGCGAAATTCTGCATGTACGGTCCGAACACGATCGCCTTGCCGAACACGGCCGGCTCGATGATGTTGTGCCCTCCCTGATCGACGAGACTCCCGCCAACGAAGACCGCAGTTGCCACCTGATAGAGCTGCGCCAGCTCGCCGATGACGTCGAGGATCACGACGTCCTGCCGCGGCTCCGAATCGACGGCGAGCTCCGTGCGCCTCGCGACGTGCCACCCATGGCGCTTCGCGAGCGCCTCGACTTCCGCGAAGCGCTCGGGCTTGCGCGGCGCGATGATCAGCATCACATTCGGCACGCGCGCGCGGATGCGCTGGTACGCCTCCAGCACCGGCTCCTCTTCGCCGCGATGCGTGCTGGCCGCGACGATGACGGGCCGCGTGCTTCCAATGCGGAAATACCGCAGCACACGGTTCCTGCCGCGATCGAATGCCGGCCCGTCGATCTGGAGCGAATCGAACTTCAGGCTGCCCGTGACGACCACTCGCTCCGGGTCGGCGCCGATCTCCACGATGCGCCGGGCCGACTCCTCGCTCTGCATGCAGAAGCGATCGACGTTCGCCAGTACGCGACGAAAGAAGCCGCGCGCCAGCCTGTAGCGCGGATAGGAGCGCGAGGAGATCCGGCCGTTGACGAGAACCGTCTTCACGCCCTCGCGGCGGCAGGCGCGGAGAAGGTTCGGCCAGATCTCCGTCTCCATCATGATGAAGAGCCGCGGCTTCACGAGGCGCAGCGTGCGCCTGACCGTGAAGCCCAGATCGAAGGGCAGGTAGAACACCTCGTCCACGTACTGCAGGTTGCTCTTTGCGATCTGCTGGCCGGTGATCGTCGTCGTCGACAGGAACAGCCGCAGGCGCGGATAGCGTTCGCGAAGCTGCGGCAGCAGCGCGCGCGCCGTCAGCACCTCGCCGACCGAGACGGCATGAATCCAGATCGACTCGTCGCCGTCGAGATTGAACGAGACCGGCAGATAGCCGAGCCGCTGCCGCACATTGCGCACGTACTTGCGATACCGGATCGCCTGCCACGCGAGGTACGGCGACATCACGACGAAGAACGTCACGATGAGGACGCTGTAGGCGACGTACATGAAGGCGGGGCCCGCTTACTGTACCTGCGGTTTGACCATCGTGCAAGGTCCGGGCAAGGGCACAATGGTCCTGTTCGACCGCGGGTTTATGTAAAATCAACTGTTTGGGGAGGTGCGAAGAGGCGGCCGCTGAACGATTGGTCCGCGGTTCGCGCGAAGCGGCCTGACATCATTGTGCCGGAGGGAACGGAAGAATGGCGACGAAAATCGGAATCAACGGATTCGGCCGGATCGGCCGCAACATCATGCGCGCGGCGCTCGGCGCGACGGACCTCGAGTTCGTCGCCGTCAACGACCTGACGAACGCCGCCACGCTGGCGCACCTGCTCAAGTACGATTCGATCCTCGGCAACCTGCAGGCCGACATTCGCGCGAGCGGCGACACGATCTCGGTCGACAACCGGGCCTTCAAGGTGCTCTCGGTCAAGGATCCGGCGCAGCTCCCGTGGAAGGATCTCGGCGTCGAGGTCGTGTTCGAGTCGACGGGCCTCTTCACGGATCGCGACAGCGCGGCCAAGCACCTCGCGGCCGGCGCGAAGAAGGTCATCATCACGGCGCCGGCCAAGAAGCCGGACATCACGATCGTCCTCGGCGTCAACGGCGACAAGTACGATCCGAAGGCGCACAACATCATCTCCAACGCGTCCTGCACGACGAACTGCCTGGCGCCGATTGCCAAGGTGCTGCACGAGCGCTTCCAAATCAAGAAGGGCTGGATGACGACCGTCCACTCGTACACGAACGATCAACAGCTCCTGGACCTGCCGCACAAAGACCTGCGGCGCGCGCGCGCGGCCGCCCTGTCCATCATTCCGACCACGACCGGCGCGGCGCTGGCCGTCGGCGAAGTCCTGCCCGAGTTGAAGGGACTCCTCGACGGCATCGCGATGCGCGTGCCGACGCCGAACGTGTCGGTCGTCGATCTGGCGGCGGTCGTCAACAAGAAGACGACCGGTGAAGAAGTGAACGCCGCGTTCAAGGAAGCGGCGAACGGGCCGCTGAAGGGCATCCTCGACGTCGTCGAAGCGCCGCTCGTCTCGATCGATTTCAAGGGGAATCCGCACTCGTCGCTCGTCGACGCGCCCTACTCCAAGGTGATGGACGGCGATTTCGTGAAGGTCCTCGCCTGGTACGACAACGAGTGGGGCTACTCGAACCGCTGCGTCGATCTCGTCCGGCTCGTGATCAAGAAGGGATTCTGACGCGCGCGATGGCGAAACGCAGCATCACGGACCTGGACCTGAACGGCCGGCGCGTCCTCGTGCGCGTCGATTTCAACGTGCCGATCAAGAACGGCGAGATCAAGGACGACACGCGCATCCGCGCGTCGCTGCCGACGATCCGCTACGCGCTCGAGAAGGGGGCGGCGAGCGTCATCCTGTGCTCCCATCTGGGACGTCCAAAGGGGAAGCCGGCGCCCGAATATTCCTTGCGCCCCGTCGCCAGGCGGCTCTCGGAACTGCTGGGAAAGCCGGTGGAATTCGCCGACGACTGCATCGGTCCGCCAGCGGTCGATGCGATCGCGAGGGCCGGGCGCGGGGGCGTCGTGCTCCTCGAAAATCTGCGGTTCCATCCGGAAGAGGAGAAGAACGACCCGACCTTCGCCGCGGCGCTCGCGTCGCTCGCCGACGTCTATATAGACGATGCGTTCGGCTCGGCGCACCGGGCACACGCCTCCACCGAAGGCGTCGTGCACCACGTGAAGGCATCCGCTGCCGGCCTGCTGATGGCGCAGGAGCTGGAGCATCTCGGCCGCGTGCTCGAGCACCCCGACCACCCGTTCGTGGCGGTCCTCGGCGGCGCGAAGGTTTCGGACAAGCTGGAAGTCATCCAGAATCTGATTCCGCGCGTCGACGCGCTCCTCATCGGCGGGGCGATGGCGTACACCTTCTTCAAGTCGCAGGGTCTCCCCGTCGGAAAATCACTCGTCGAGAACGACCTGCTCGACGCGGCGCGCGACATCACGGCCCGCGCTGCGCAGCGCGGGCTGCGCCTGGAGCTGCCGTCGGACCACGTCGTCGCGGCAAAGCTCGAGGCCGGCATCCCGACCGAGGTCCTCGCGGTGACCGATCCCGCGATTGGGGATCGGATGGGACTCGACATCGGGCCGCGTACAATCCAGACGTACCGCGACGTCATCGCGGGCGCGAAGACGGTCATCTGGAACGGTCCCATGGGAGTCTTCGAAATCGATGCATTCGCGGCTGGAACGATGGCCGTCGCGAAGGCGGTGGCGGACGTCAAGGGAATCACCGTGATTGGCGGCGGCGATTCGATCGCGGCGGTCGCAAAGGCGGGCGTCACGGATCGCATCACGCACATCTCGACGGGCGGCGGCGCGTCCCTCGAATTTCTCGGCGGCCGGGAGCTGCCCGGAGTTGCGGCATTACCGTAGTGATATCCATGCGCACCCCGTTCATCGCGGCCAACTGGAAGATGTACAAGACCGTTCACGAGGCGATCGCCTTCGTGAAGGAGTTCCGCACGCTCGTGAAGGACATCCACGACGCGGAGATCGTCGTGGCGCCGCCGTTCACGGCCGTGCGGTCGGTCGTGGAGGCGGCGCACGCATCCAACATCGGCGTCGCGGGGCAGGATCTCTATTGGGAGCGCGAAGGGGCGTACACCGGCGAGGTGAGCGGCGGGATGCTGAAGGAGGCCGGCGCCGAGTACGTGATCATCGGCCACTCCGAACGGCGGCGGCTCTTCGGTGAAACGGATCAGAGCGTCAATCGCAAGCTCGTCGCGGCGATCGCAGCGCAGCTCACCCCGATCGTGTGCATCGGCGAGACGCTCGAGCAGCGGGATGCGGGCGAGACGCTCGCCGTCCTCGATCGGCAGATCAAGGACGGACTGGACAGCCTGACGGCGGATCAGGTCGGCGGGCTCGTGATCGCGTACGAACCCGTGTGGGCGATCGGCACGGGACGCAATGCAACGCCCGTGCAGGCGGGTGAAGCGCACGCGCACATCCGCAGCCGGCTGCGCCAGTGGTTCGGCGGCAATGCCGCAGACCTCTGTCACGTGATCTACGGCGGCAGCGTGAAACCGGACAACATCCGCGAGTTGTCGTCGATTGCCGACGTCGACGGCGCGCTCGTCGGCGGCGCGAGCCTCGACGTCCGCGGCTTCTTCGACATCGTCTCGCGCGGCCGTGCGGCCTCGGTGTAGGACGCCGCTGATGCATCCCTGACCTTGCGCGACGTAGGCCGGGTCTCTTGGACCCGGCACTCGGACTTCCTCCAATCAGTACGGAACCGCCGCGATTCCTTCGCTCCCGCCTGACGCAACGAACATATTTGCCCGTCGCGGCACGGAACCGTCAGCAAAGCACCGAAGGGGACGACGGGACACGTCAGTTAGAGCGTGACCCGAATCGTGCTGAGTGAGCGTGGTATGCAGCTGGCCACTCTGCTCGGTTTACCGCCGCGGCGACGATCTTCAGCGCTGGCTGTTTCGTGTGCCCGAAGCAGGCATGTGCGCAGTCCAACGAGGGCACGTTCGATCAGCTCGTGGAAAAACATGCCACCGTCTACGTGATGGACGCCGACGGCCGGCAATTCAGCGGGCGTCTCGTGCGCGTGGATCCGTCATCGTTCACGATCGCAATGCCGGAGGGCGAGCAGTCCTTCCAATTCGATCGCGTCGCGACCATTCACCGGCGCGGCGACTCGGTCGCCAGCGGCGCCGGGATCGGCGCGGTCGCGGGCGCCGGCCTCGGGTTGGGGCTTACGAAGGCATGGGGCTGCGGCGCCCTGCTGACCGGCTACGAGGTATGTTCCGCAAAGCACTACGCGCTCGCGACCGCCATGATGGGCGGCATCGGAGCAGGCATTGGCATCGCCGTCGATGCCCTCGTCCACGGCCGCACCGAAATCTATCCGCGAAGGGCCACACACCGCTCGTCCGCAATGACCGTGGTCCCTGCGATTGGCCCCCATCACGCGAGCGTGTTCCTGGCGACGCGCTGGTAAGACCGAGATCTCGTCCGGCGTGCGCGTGTCACTCCTCAGGCTGCCAGTCCATCCTGCGGTATAATCGGGCGTTATGCTCTACTACCTGCTCGCAGTTCTCTATCTCCTCGTGTGCCTGCTCCTGCTGCTCGTGGTTCTGCTGCAGCAGGGCAAGGGCGGAGATATGGCGAGCGCGTTCGGCGGCAGCGGCAGCAGCCAGACGGCGTTCGGCGCGCGCGCCGGCGCGACGGTGCTGACGCGCGCGACGACGATCCTCGGCGCGCTGTTCATGCTCGGCGCGATTATTCTCGGCATCTACGGCCAGCGGGGCCCTGGATCGGTGTTGAGCGGCGTGCGCGGGCCTGCGCCCGTTCAGCAGCAGGCGCCCGCGCAGCCGCAGAAGTAGCCGGACTTGGAGGCCGGGTTTCTGGGACCCGGCGTCCTAACGTTGTAGGCCGGGTCTCTGGGACCCGGCGCCACCATTGCGGAAGTGGCGGAACTGGCAGACGCACCAGCTTGAGGGGCTGGCGATAGCAATATCGTAGGGGTTCGAATCCCCTCTTCCGCACCAACAACTTACGGCGATTTTGAGTGGCCGTAAGTTGTCATGTTGTCAAGTTCGTTGTCAAACTGAGCGCAAGGCGTCTTCGTCGAACTCCGCCGCCGACGCAAGATGTGCAGCCTGCCGTTCCTCTTGCGTGAGGTGCCGCTTCACCGCAATCGTGACTGTCCGTCCGGTGGCGACGATCTCCCGGACAATCGGGTCCAGAACTTTTGTCTGCGTGCCAGTCGTGCCGATCCAGCCGCCTAAGAACCGGTAAGCAAACGTCTCGTTGTCGAGATAGCGCCCAACGGTGTCATAGCTGACGGCGCGCCCCTCCCACAGACTTTCGGTGACGGGGTCCTCCTCCAGTCGCCGCCAGTATTCGAGCGGCGGGCGAGCTCCTGGATTGCGGTCGGGCTGCCCTTCATGAAGATCGAGATACGAACCGATTGATTGCCGGATTTCCGGCATCGATTCGGAATGTTGTCGTGTACAAGAGAGATCACTTCGAGAGTTTCACTGTTTTGTTCCGGACTGCGTCACTCTTCCAGTTCGGCTCTCCCCGATTGACCTGGGCACAAAAGATGCTCCGGTCGCGCGCGAGTTCCTCGAGCCGGCGTTCGGACTCGATCCGTCTTGAGTGGTCGGAGGTGTTCGATGAACCGCTGGATGACCAGACGGGGTTTCCTGCAACACGGCGTAGCGGCCGGCGCGGCGTTGGCGCTGCCCTGGACCACGAGAGCCGCAGCCACGAAAAGCGCGATCACGGGCAACCTCCGAAAATATCTCGAGCCTTTGCCCTTGCCGGGCGCCGGTATCGTCGTCGCGACCCCGAGCGCCGCGAACCGGTACTCATTCACACAGACGGAGATTGCGCGACAGCTACATCCGCAGTTGCCACCGACGCCGCTCTGGGCCTATGACGACGGTTCCGGGCTCTCGGGGCAGTCAGGGTCGTTTGGGATGGCCATCCTCGCGCGTAGCGGGACATCCCTCACCGTCGACTTCACTCACAACCTGCCGTTCACGTATCCCGATTGGATTCCGGTCGACACGCGCGAGACGCCGCTCGGCAACCAGGTGCGATTGATGACGCATCTGCATGGCGCTTTCGTCGCGGCCGACAGCGATGGCAATCCTGCGGTGACGCCGAATGGCTTTGGTCCCGGTGAGACGCAGACGGTGTTCTACACCAACCAGCAACCGCAGATGCCTGCGTCGCTGCTGTGGTTCCACGATCACGGGCTTGGCACCACGCGTCTGAACGTGTTCGCCGGCCTAGCGGGCGCGTACATCCTTCGCGACGAGTACGATACCGGCGCTGAAGATAACCCGATCGGAATTCCAGGCGGACCGTACGAGATCCCGCTGGTCATCCAGGACCGTCAGTTCAACCCCGACGGAACGATGCTCTACCCGAGGAGCGAGATCCCCGGTGCGGTCTGGATTGGCGAGTACTTTGGCGACGTGATGCTCGTCAACGGCAAGGTATGGCCGTTTCTCGACGTCGAGCCGCGGCTCTACCGGTTCCGCATCCTCAACGGCTGTAACTCGCGGATCCTGAATCTCGATCTCGGCGGCGCGAGCATGTGGCAGATTGGTGCCGAGGGTGGCATGTGGGACCGGCCGGTGCCGGTGACGAGGCTTGTTCTTGCGCCCGCCGAGCGTGCCGACGTGATCGTGGACTTCAGCCGACTCGCAGGCGCGCGGCTGCCGATGAAGAACCTTCATCCGCCGAGACCGGTGGTCACGCCCGCTCCTCCCCTGACCGACGTGATGCAGATTCGCGTGAGGCAGACCGTCAGCAGTTCAGCGCCGGATAGCGTTCCGGCATGGCTGCCTGGACGTGCGGCCGACATCCCCGCGAGCGATGTCGTGGCGACACGATACCTCACGCTCAACGAAATTGGCGTGGACACAATCAACTGGGTGCTGCGCCTCAACGCCGCGGACTTCGAGGACGCGACCACGGAGACGCCGAAAGCCGGAACGGTGGAGGATTGGGTATATATCAACCTGACGGGGGATACGCACCCGATGCACACACACCTCGTCACCTTCGAGGTGGTCGGCCGGACGCCCTTCGACGTGGCGGCTTATCAGTCAGCGTACGGCGGCCTGAACGGCGTGATCGGGGGAATCGATCCAACACCATTCATCACGGGGCCGATGGTGGCAGCCGCCCCGACGGAGCGTGGCTTCAAGGACACTGTCCAGGCCCACCCTGGGTATCTCACGACGGTGCGCGCCAAGTACGAGCTGCCGTCCGGTGTGATCGCGCCGCAGACCTACGTGTACCACTGTCATATCGTCGAACACGAGGACAACGACATGATGCGGCCGTTCACGGTGATCCCGTGACGGCCGCTCGATCGTCATCAGGCTTCACCATCCGCAAGCTTCGCTCGAACTAGACGAGCGAAACAGGACCAGACCACCCAGCGGAAGCCCCCAGATCGTCGCTCCATGGACTGGCATGCCTGGTTAGTGTTGTCAGTACGTGCGCACCTCGCTTGATATCGCCACGGCAGCGGCGGTTGGAGCGGGCGACGCTGGATTGAGCAGGCGCCTGATGATTTGGACATCCACCCTAGACGTTCCGTCTTGAGGGGCTGGCGGTAGCAATACCGTAGGAGTTCGAATCTCCTCTTCCGCACCATTCGACTCGCCTGCACCTCGCCTTCGGCGAGCGGCAGGCTCGCTCATGGCGAGCCATTCATCACGTCCAATGCCCTGGGCGAGCAGAGCGAGTCGAAGGGCCACCCGTAGGGTTCGACTCGCCTGCACCTCGCCTTCGGCGAGCCGCAGGCTCGCTCATGGCGAGCCATTCATCACGTCGAATGCCCTGGGCGAGCAGAGCGAGTCGAAGGGCCAACCGTACGGTTCAACTCGCCGCACCTCGCCTTCGGCGAGCCGCAGGCTCGCTCATGGCGAGCCATCCATCACGTCGAATGCCCTGAGCTACAGTAGCTCATCACGTGCGCTGCCGCTCGTTTGCGCCGCGCGTTTCGCGTCTCGAGCGTCACCCCCGTCACGTTGAACACGTTGGACGTGATTCCGGCGTCGCACAAACTTTCAAACATCCCCATTCTTGGGCATGTCGTTGATGTCGGCCGTCGGCGGCCACTGTCAACGTCGGGTGTTCGGGAGGTGAGCGATGAGATTCGCAGACTGCGGGGCGCGATTCGGGAGGCTGGCCATTCTCCTTGCGCTTTGCGCGAGCTTCGGGGCGCGTGCGTCGGCGGCGGAGGCGCCCGGGCAGGGGGATGGGCCGCCCGACTGGGGTGTGCTGCAATCGCTCGCCGGGGATTATCAGTGATCACGATACGGTCACGCTGCAGGCCGACGGCACGCTCACGCTGCTGTTTCCCGGACAACCTCTTTACCACGTCGAGCCTCAGGGCGGTCTTCGCTACGCCATAAGAGAGCTGCCGGGCTTCGCGGTCGCGTTCGACCGCGACTCCGCGGGCGCCATCTCGCAGATGGACGTCCTTCAGCGGCCGCCACAACCGAACTTCACGGCGATCCGCGTACGCGGAGCGCAGACGCCGTAGTCAGCGGATCGCGACGGAATCGCGCTCCGGCTGCAGTTTCAGGAGATCAAAGCGTTGGTAGCGCCGTAATGCCCCGGTTCTGCGCGCTCCGGCCGCTCAGACCTCTCGCGCGCATTCCTCAGTTGCGCAATCAGCGTGCGGCGAACGCCGTCTCGAACGTCGCGTCATCCACATAGGTATTGTCCGGGAACCCCTTCACGAGCGCGGGATCCGCATCCGCGAACGTGTTGCGGCTGACGCTCAGCGCGTTGAGCACCGCCGGCCATTTCGAGGCGTTGGCCGCTCTGAAGAAGAAGCTGTATTTCCCGACGCGGCACAGGCTGTTCGTCATCGAAAACGAGCCGAGCTTTCCCGTCTTCACGACGGAGCCGTCCGGCATCATCCGCGCGCCGAAGTCGCCCAGGACGATGGCGGCGCCATCGGTGTCGACGGCGACGTTCTCCGTTGCCACGTCCTGCACCTCCGTCGTCAGCTGGATGAAGGCGCCGTTGCCTCCGTAGGTGCTCTTCCGGAGCGTCGCCTTCATGTTCCGGATCACGACTCCCGACACGGGACTCGGCGTGATCGTCGCGGAGTCCGCCCCCATGATGTTGAACCCGGCGGCCGTCCGATCGAGCGTGTTCCCGTCGAAGAGCACGTCGTGGATGTCCCCGCCCGAACGCGGCGTGACGACGATCGCGTACCCGGGCTGCGCCGCGCGCCAGTTCCCCTCGAAGCGGTTGTTCAACACCTTCACGCGCACGCCCGTCTTCAGCTCGAGGAGATTTTTTACTGCGCGATTCACGCCGTCACCGCGCCAGGCCTCGGGACGGTAGATGTGGTTGTTGGAAATGGTGATGTCCGAGGGGACGGTGCCGGGAATCTTCATCGTGTCGCCGCCGATCATGATCGGCTCGCTGCCCGAGCTCAGTTCGTTGCCGTCCACGAGCACCGGGCCCGGTGTGTTCAGGATGGCAACGGCCTGCGAATCGCGCCCGCCGGGATCGTACACGTCGGCGATGTCGCTGCCGCGGATCTCGACCTCCGCGCCATTGACCTCGATGCCCTTCTTGCACCGGCACGTCGGGATGCGGAGGCCCGTGATGATGCCCCGCCGCGGCACCTTGTCGAGCGCCGTCTGTGCGGCGTCGTTGTTGCCGATCTGGATGACGCGCTGGTCGTTCGCCGTACTCGCGATGCAATTGACGATCGCCCAGTCGTTCGTCCCGGGTGCGACGTGGATCGCGGGGCCGGTCCTCGGGCCGACGATGGATGCGCCGAGACAGTCCAGCGACGTCCCCGACTTGCGGACGACGAAGGTGCCGCTGTAAACGGCTCCAGGCGTCAGCGCGACCCTGCCGCCGTGATCGAGCGCCGTCTGCAGGTTGCCGTCCGGCCGGACCGTCGCGACGCGCTGCCCGGGACGCGCGTTGCCGTGCCCGTGATCGAGCGATTGTGCGTGTATCGGCTGTTGCGAAAGGAAGACGATGAGCAGCAACGGGATCATTTCGGGCCATCCTGACAAGCGCCGCTTTACCGTGCTCAATCGGCGTGAACGAAGAAGTCGCCCATCGCCGCGACAATCCGGCGGCCGCAGGTGAGCAATACCGTACACAGAGCGTCGAATCACCAATCCGCGGCGAACGTGAAGCGAACAAAGCACGCGAAGTCTTCCCACCAATCGTGACACACGCGTTGCGGTTCTATGACCAAACGAGAACGCCGGATGCGGCGTGCGTTTTGCGAACCCCATTGCATGGACGACACCACTAAGACAGGCGAAGCGTGGCGCGACGAATGGTGCCCCGTGTGTCGCGGAAACCGACAGCACCACAGGGACAGCGAGGGAAAGTGGCGCTGCGCCTACTGCCACACTGAGGCGGACCCGCACACGGCGCGGCGGCTGACGGGCGCGGAGAGCAACGCGCGCAAGCAAGGCCATGTAACCGTGTCAAGGTGACACGACTCGACATCACGAGCGGCGGGCGTATCATGTGGCCAGGGAGGCGGCACATGGACGTCGGACTTTGGCTGGTGCTCCCCGGAATCCTCGGCGGCACCTGCATCGCAGTGTTCCTGGCCTGGCTGAACCGGCGCCCGTCTCCTCCCGGCCCCGCGAAGCGCTCGCCCCTCGAGCCGCTGTCGCCCGACATGATCAACATGGCCCACATCCGGGTGGCGGGGATTGGCGGCCTGGGGATGGTCGCGGTCTGCGGCGTGATTGCGATCTATGTGCCCGAGATCCGTTACGCGCTCTCGATCGGTATCGCTCTCGGCGCGGCGCTCGCGGCCGTCCTGATCGTTTACCGCGCGCGTGCCGAGCGTCCGGGATCCGACGGACAGGCTTCGCACCCGAATGCGATGCTCTCGCTCGATGATCGCGGCTCCACGTCGACGACAGACCTTCACCGTCACACGGGCGAACAATCGATAGCGGTCGCATGAGCACCGGCCCGCGCGGCGGCTGTCACGCTTGCGCCGGGGCGCACAGGACCTGGCGGCCAAGCAGAGTCCTCACTCGCTCCGGAGCGCCTGTGCCGGATCGACCACCAGCGTTCGCCGCGTTGCGATGAACGCGGCGAGCATGCCCGAGCCGGCGATCGCGAGCAGCACCGACCCCAGTACGAGCGGATCGCGAGCGCGGATGTCGAACAGCAGACTGCCGACGATATCGGCGAGAGCGAGCGATAGAGCCACGCCAGCCGCCGCGCCAATCGCAATCGGTCGGGCGACCTGCCGGACGATCATCGCGAGGACCTGGCCCGTTCGCGCGCCGAGCGCGATACGGATATTGATCTCCCGCCGGCGCGCGGACACGGTGTACGACGTCACCCCGTACACGCCCACGAGCGCGATGAAGAGCGCCACGGCCCCGAACGCGATGAACAACTGCATCTGGTAGCGCCGGGCTGCGAGCGACCGATCGACGAGCTGCTCCAGAGGCCGCGCCTCTCCGACGGCGATGTCCGGATCGATCCGGTGAACGGTGCGCCGGACCGTGGACATCAGCGCTCCAGGGTCAGCCGCCGTCCTGATGACGAGGGACACGGACGGGCGGCTGCGCCACCAGTACGGCACGTAGACCATCAGGGGAGGCGTTCGATCCAGAGACGTGATGCGCGCGTCTGCCGCGATGCCCACGATCTCGAACGCGCGCTCACCCGGAATGCCGCGGTCGAAGCGCCTTCCAATCGCCTCCTGCGCCGGCCACACGCGCGCTGCCGTGGATGCCGAGACCAACGCCGGCAGAGCGCCGTCCGCCCTTTCTTCTTCGGCTCGGAACGCACGGCCGCGAACGATTGTGATCCCCATCGTGCGAAAGAAATCTGGGCCCACCATCCGGAAGTTCGCGGACGGCTGCTCCGACCGCGGCACCGTGCTGCCGATCGGCGCGATCGAATTGACCTGCCCCTGCCCGGAGAGTGGTGTAGACGATGTGGTGCTCGCGCTGACGACGCCTGGCAGGACGCCAACGGCGGCGAGGAGCCGATCGTAGAGCTGCACGCGAACGTCATCGTTTCCGTACCTCGAGGCTGGTGTGGCAATCGGCACGACCAGCACGTGTTCGGCGACGAAGCCTCGGTCCACGTGCATCAACCGCATGAAGCTGGCCGCGAGGAGTGTGCTGAGGACGAGCAGGGCCAGCGACAATCCGATCTGAACCGCGATCAGGACGCCGCGGCCCCGGATACCGCCCGCACCGGCGACCGACAGCCCTGAGACGCGGAGCGTCCGCTCGAGATCGTGCCGCGCCAGGCGCCATGCGGGAAGCGCCGCGACCAGCAGGCCAGCCGCCATGGAAACCGCCGCGGCAAATGCCAGCACGCGCGCGTCCAGCGCAACCTCGCTGACGCGCGGGAGATCGACCGGCGCGGTCAGCACGAAGAGCTTCAGCGCGCCCCACGCGAACGCGACGCCGGCGGCGCCGCCGGCGACGGCGAGCAGGAACGGCTCCAACATCGACGCCACGATCAGCCGCGGCCGGCTCGCGCCGAGCGCCGCGCGGATCGCGGCCTCGCGGGCGTGTCCGATGGACCGTGTGAGCGCCAGGTTCGCCAGATTCGAGCACGCGATCAGCAGGACGGCCGCGATGGCCGCGAGCAGCAGCAGGAGACCGCGGCGGGCCTTCCCGACGATCGCCTCGGATAGCGGCGTCACCACGGCCGCGAGCGTCACCGGCTGCCCCGCTTCTTTCGTCGCGATGTCGCTCACTTGCGCCTGCAGCGTGTCGAGCTCCGCGCGCGCCTGCTCGGGCGTGACGCCCTCGCGGAGGCGTCCGATGGCATCGTTGTTGTGGTCCCCTTCCCAGCCGACGCGCTCGGCGTCCATGTGGATGGGCACGAAGGCGTCGACGCCTGCGACGGACCTCGTGGTCGGCGGACGAAATCCAGCCGGCAGCACGCCAACTATCGTGTACGGCGTCCCGTCGAGCGTGAGCGGTCGACCGAGCACGCCAGGGTCGCCGCCGAGGCGCTCGCGCCACAGCGAGTGGCTGATGACGACGACCTCCGGCCGACCGATCGGCTCGTCGGCGGGGTTCAACGTGCGGCCGAGCGTTGCGTCGAGCCCGAGCACGTGAAAGAACGATCCGCTGCACCGGCCGACCAGAATCTGCGCGGCGTCTCCAGCTCCGGTAAGGTTCGCAGGCAGCGCGATGTATTGCGCCATGGATTCGAACGTCCGCGAATGAGCGCGCCAGTACTCGAAGTGCTGCTCGTTGACTTCGAGCACCGGAATCCGGTCGGCGAGCTGGCGCCAGATTTCTTGGATGGCGACGAGCCGGTGCGACTCCCGGTAGGCCAGGGGCTCGAGAAGCACGCCGTTGACGATTGAAAAGACGGCAGTTGTACCGCCAATCGTAAGGGCAAGGGTGAGAAGGACGGTGGCACTGTAGCCGCGATCGCGGACGAGCCGGCGAATCGCCTCCCGTACGTCGAAGGTCACTCGCTTCATACGGCATTGGACGGACGGCGCGTGCCGGCCGTTGGGATGCACCTTCACCGCCCTTTACAGATCCGCACGCGCAACCGCGGATTTGTGTTCGGTCGACCCTTCCCGCCCCGGCAAGTCCGCGCCAAACCGCGATGGCCGCATGGTCTCGACGTTGCAGAACCAGGGCTCCCCTCCCGAGATTATCAGCCATGGACTTCCGCGAGTACGCCGCCCACGAGACCACGACGCTGGTTCACCAGCTGCTTGCCTCATCCGCCGAGGGGGCGCAGCAGCAACTCGAGAAACTGCGCGCCGCTCTCCAGGCGGCCACCGAGGCGCTCGTCGCGTCACGCACACCGGCGGCCGCAACCGAACGCGCCCTCGCGGAGCTTGCTGCCCGTTTGAACACGGCCGCTGCCGAAGCGTCGGATGAAGCGGTACGGCGTGCCGCAGACGAAGCGCAGAAGGTGCAGGCGGCGCTGTCAGCCCGCCTGGAATCTGCCGTCCGGGAACGAGACGCGGCCGCCGCGTCGCTTCAGGAGGCACAGGCAGAGGCAGAGGCGGTGCGCCGCGAAGTCACGCTGGCAGCGCAGCGGGCCGACGCGGCGAATCTCGAGCTGACGGCGACCCGCCGCCTCGTTCAGGAGCTCGAGGCTGCGCAGCTCGCGCTGGCGGCGGAGCGCGACGAAGAAGGGCGGCGCAGGGGCGCGGTCGAACAGGAGCTTCATCAGACGCGCCAGCGGGTTGACGACGTTCAGAGTCAGTTGGCCCTCGTCAACCGGGAGCTCGAATCGACGATCGGGGAGAGAGCGGCGGCCGAGGAAGCGACGAGCATTGCCCAGAGCCAGGCGCAGGCAGCGGAAGCGAAGCTGACGGCCGTCACGGAGCTGCTCAAGACGAGCGCCGGCCGCCTGCGGATGCTCGAGCGCGCGCACGCGGAGCAGGACCGCCGTATACGCGAGCTGGACACGAGGCTGAAGACGCTCCCGACAGCAGCGCACGATCGCACGGCATCGCGATCGATCACCATGCTCGACGACCTGCTTGGCGGCTTCCAGGCCCTCGCCGCAGCGCGGTCGATTGACGACGTGTTCACGACGCTCGTCGAGCAGCTGGCGGGGCATTTCCCGCGGGTCGCGATGTTCCGTGTGAAGGGCAGCCACCTGCAGGGCGAGCATCAGATTGGATTCGAATCGAAGACCGACATCGCGAAGATCATGGTGCCGCTCGGCATGGAGTCGCCGCTGACGCGCGTGGTGACCTCCGGGCGAATCGAACGGCTGTCGGACACCGTGATCGCGGAGAGCACCGGCGCGCTGTTCAGCGGCACCCCGACCTGCGCACTCGCGATCCCGGTCGCGGTAGGACGCGAAATTCTTGCGGTGATCTACGCCGACGATTCCGGCGCGGCCCACGCGGGCGCTGCGGAGGCGGTCGAATCGAGCGTGCGCCTGGCGGACGCGATGCACCAGCACGCGGTCGCCCTGCTGCTGCGCCGCAGCGACGAGCTGAAGATGCGGGCCGAGCTTCGCGCGTATGTCGGGTCGCTCGTCGACGAAATCGAACAGATGTACGCGTCGGACGTCGCCGCAGGGAAGTCGGGGCGCGAGCTGCAGGCGCGGCTGAAGGCAAACGTCGAATACGCGCGCAGCATCTACGCGAACCGCGTCGCGATCGAAGGGGCGGACGCGGCCGGGCTGCTCGAAGACCACGTCACGGCGCTGATCGACGCCCGTCACGACACGCCCCTGGCGCGCGATCTTGCCGCCATCGTCGATCACGCGTCGACACGCCGCGCGGCCGAAGCGTCCTGAGACCTGCAGGACAGGGTCCTGACCGCCCGGCGCCCGCTGCAGACGGCAGCTCAGGCGTTTTTCGCACCATCCTCCCTCCACCGTCCGCGCCGCTCTCGCGTGCTACCCTTTTATGGGCTCGATAGCGCTCACGATCCTTCGGGCGACGCGCCGCCCGTTTCCCTTGATGAGCATCAATCTGCCGACCAGCATCGGTCCGTACGAGGTCCTCAACGCCCTGGGCCGCGGCGGTATGGGCGAGGTGTATCGCGCGCGCGACACGCGCCTCGAACGCCAGGTCGCGCTCAAATTCCTCGACGACCCGGACTTCGATCGCGTCGTCCGCGAAGCCAGGGCCGCCTCCGCGCTCAATCACCCGAACATCGTCACCGTCTACGACATCGGCGAGGCCGGCGGACGCCGGTTCATCGTCATGGAGTTCGTGAACGGGCGTACGCTGCGGCAGCTGCTGGACACGCACGAGGCGGCCGTGCGCTTCGCGCCGCTCGCCGCGCAGGTGGCGCAGGCGCTCGCCGCCGCGCACGCCGCCGGCATCATCCACCGCGACCTCAAGCCCGAGAACATCATGGTGCGCGACGACGGCTACGTGAAGGTCGTCGATTTCGGGCTCGCCCGGCGTATGCCGGGCGGCTCCGGCAACACGCTCACGCGCGAATCCACTGTCGAGCAGCTGCTCGCAGGGACGCCTCGGTACATGTCCCCCGAGCAGGTGCGCTCCGAGCCGACCACGAGCGCGAGCGACATCTTCTGCTTCGGCGTCGTTGCCTATGAGTGGCTCACCGGCCGGCATCCGTTCGCGCAAGGCAGCGTGATCGATTTGCTGCACGCCATCACCACCGACGAACCGGTCACGCCGAGCCGGATTACGCCCGACATCGCCCCCGCCCTCGAGGCGCTGGTCCTCGAGATGCTGCAGAAGGACCCGCTGCGCCGGCCGAACGCGGCGGAAATCGTCGAGCGCCTCGCGGGGGTGACGATGGCACCGGCGGCTGCGCCGGTGAGCAGAACCGCGCCGAAGAGCTACCGAGTCGGGCGGGCGCGCGAGACCGGCGAGCTCGACGCCGCGTTCGATTCCGTCGCGGGCGGCGAAGGTATCGTCGTCGGCGTCGGCGGCGAAGCGGGGATGGGAAAGACGACGCTCGTCGAGGCATTTCTGGGCGAGACGGCGGCGCGCCACCGAGGATCCTTCATCGCGCAGGGCCGCTGCTCCGAGCGGCTCGCCGGAACCGAGGCCTACCTGCCGCTGCTCGACGCGCTGGACTCGCTGCTGCGCGGCGAGGGACGGCAGACGACCGCGCGGCTGATGAAGTCGGTCGCGCCGACGTGGTACCTGCACGTTGCGGGATCTGCGGAAGGACGGACGCCGCTCAGCGAAATGCGCGCCGCCTCGTCGGAACGGCTGAAACGGGAACTGCTGGCGTTTTTCGAGGAGCTGTCGCGCCTCGGCCCAATCGTCCTCTTCCTCGACGACGTGCACTGGGCGGACCTCTCGACGGTCGATGCGCTCGCGTACATCGCCATCAGGCTCGATCGGCTGCGGATCCTGACGCTCGCAACGTATCGTCCGACGGAACTGCTGCTGACGCGGCACGCGTTCCTGCCGCTCCTGCGCGACCTGATCGCACGCGGACGCGGACGCGAGCTGATGCTCGACGTCCTGAGCCCGACCGACATCGCGCACTACTTCGCGCTGACCTTCCCGGGACACTCGCTGCCTGCGGAGCTGCTCGCGCTCGTGAACGAGAAGACCGAAGGCAATCCGCTGTTCATGGTGGACATGGCGCGCGAGCTGCGCGACCGCGAGGTGATCAGGCGCATCGATGGCGAATGGGTGCTGACACAGCCGCTGTCGGAGGTCGCGCGCGACCTGCCCGCGTCGATCAAGAGCCTGATCCAGCGCAAGATCGACCTGCTGGAAGAAGAGGATCGGCGGATTCTCGTTGCGGCCAGCGTACAGGGGCTCCGTTTCGACACGGCCGTGATTGCCGCGGCACTGGAGATCGATCCGGCGGCACTCGAAGAGCGGCTCGATCGTCTCGAGCGCCTGCACGGCTTCGTCACGCTCGTTGGCGAGCAGGCGATGCCCGACGGAACCTTGTCCTCGCAGTTCCGCTTCGCGCACGTCCTGTATCAAAACGAGATGTACGGGTCGCTCAGGCCGGTTCGCCGGGCGGCCCTCAGCGGGGTCACCGCGCGGACGCTCGTGAAGTACTACGGGCGCGACGCGGCCGGAATCGCCTCGGAGCTGGCGTTCCTGTTCGAGACGGCGCGCGACCATGTGCAGGCGGCGCGCTACTTTCTCGTCGCGGTCCAGAAGGCGCTGCGCATCTTCGCGTATCGCGAAGCAATCGCGCTCGCATCGCGCGGCCTCGACCAGTTGAAGAACACGCCGGAGTCGGCGGAGCGGTCGCAGCTCGAGATGGACCTGCAGCTCGTCATGGGACTGTCGCTCCTGTTCACGAGCGGCTACGCGGCGGCGGGCGTCGAACAGGCGATGACGCGAGCCCGCATGCTCGGCGCCGAGCTGAACGACGTCCCGCGCTCATTCCGCGCCCTCGAGCTGCTCTGGACGTGCTACTTCGCCAAAGGAGATCTGCGCCGGGCGGCGGATCTCGGCGCGGAGCTGCTGTCGCTCGCGACCGGAGCGGACGATCGGCGCCTGCTCGTCGCCGCGCACCAGAGCGTCGGCTTCCCGCTCTTTCAGGGCGGCCGCCTGACCGAAGCATTGACGCACCTCGATCAGTCGCTCGCGTTCGACGATCTCGAACACCTGGAGGGCGGCTCCCCCACGCGAGTGGACTGGGCGATCCGCGCGCTCATCTGGTCCTCGATGTCACTGGGGCTGCTGGGCCACGTCGAGCAGGCGCGCACGCGGCTGGAGCGAGGCCTCGCGCGAAGCCAGGCGCTGCGCCAGCCGTTCTCCGAGGCGTACGCCCGGAGCGTCGCGAGCTGGTGCTGCCACCAATTGCGCGATACGGCGAACGCGCGGCGGCACGCCGAAGTGGCGCTCGCCGTCTCGCTCGAGCACGGCCTCGCGCAGTGGATCCCGATCTCGCAGATCGTGCTCGGGTGGGCGATGGCCGACTCGGGGGTCGCGACCGAAGGTATCGCCCGGCTTCGAAAAGGACTCGACGGGTACGCCGCGACCGGCGCGCAGGTGACGAGACCACAGTTTCTCGCGATGCTCGCGGAGGCGTACATCCGCAGCAATCTCTTCGGGGACGCGGTTGCCACCGTCGACGAGGGGCTGGCGGTCGCCGAGAGCAATGGGGACCAGTACTGGACCCCGGAACTTCACCGTCTGCGCGGCGCCTCACTCCTGGCGCTCGGGAACCTCGACGCGGCTGACACCTCGTTTCAAACGGCCGTGCGCCTCGCGCAGGCGCAGCAGTCGCGCCTCTTGTCGCTCCGGGCAACCGTCGCGTTGTCTCGCCTCTGGGCCTCCCGAAACAAGCTCACCGAGGCCCGCGCTGCCCTGTCGGCCGAATTCGGGTGGTTCACGGAAGGCTTCGACAGCATCGATTTGATCGAAGCGCGGGCCGCCCTCACGGAACTATCCGAGCAGGTCTCGTAGCGCGTTCAGGGCGCATCCGTGGCGCGGTCACTTCAGGACCGCATTCGTGGCGCGCTCCTGTCAGGGCCGCGACATCACATCCAACTCTTCACGGCGTCCTTCGCGCGCGTCAACATGCCGGGCCGCGGCCCGGGCTCCGGTCCACGCCGCGCCACCAGGTGATAGGCCTGCAGCCAGTCGTTCTGGAACGCGTGGCAGCCGCCCCACAAGAAGAGGCGATGGGCACGATAGACCTTCTCGCCCCACCGCGCGACGATCGCGTTGCGCTCGGCGTCGAAACGCTCCGCCCAGTGCCGCATCGTCAGCTCGTAATCGTGCGTCTCTTCCCTGACGCGGACGATCTGCAGGCCCGCGTAGAGCAGCTCGGCGATCAGGTCCTGCAGACAGAGGAACGTGTGGGTGCCATGCCACGTGAACCGGCGCGTGAATGCGCTCATGTCGAACTTCTGCTTCGTCGCCGACGCATCGACGTATAGGAGGCCGCCCGGTTTCAGGCAGCGCCACACCTGTTCGGCAAATCGGCGGTACATGGGGATGTGCTCGATGACGCCGTAAATGAGGACCGCGTCGTACGGCTGCTCAGGCGCGTGCACGAGAAAATCTTCCAGCCGCACGTCGCCGTCGAGCCCGAGCTCGCGCGCCTGCTTCTCGATGTAGCGATACGAATCCGCGACGAGCGTCAGGCTGGTCACGTGCACGCCGCGCGGCGAGCAGTACTTCATGACGGCGCCCCAGCCGCCGCCAATGTCGAGCAGCCGCATGCCGGGCTTCAGCTGGAGCGCGTCGAACATCTGTTCGAGCTTGTGGTCTGCCGCC
Organism: Acidobacteriota bacterium; assembly: GCA_046735335.1. Lineage (GTDB taxonomy): Bacteria > Acidobacteriota > Vicinamibacteria > Vicinamibacterales > 2-12-FULL-66-21 > JBKPQB01. The sequence goes on from JBKPTE010000078.1 coordinate 49,164, forward strand.
TCCTCCAGCGTCTCGTCGTCGTTGTGGAAGACGCAGTGCGAATAGAAGTGGTAGTTGCGGTCGGTGAACGACAGGTAGAAGTCGTCGCCGAACGAGTAGTGATCCGCAATGGACCGCTCGTTGATCCACGTCGACGGACGGAAGAAGAGGTCGGCGAAGAACCGCACGGCGAGCCCGAGCGGCAGGCGGCTGCCGATCGACTTCCGAACATCGAGGACGGCGAGCATGCTGCCCTCGAAATCGATCTCGCCGTCGACGTACGCGCACGCGAGCGAGTACTCGTCGAGGCGTCTGAGCGCGCGTTCGGAGTGGACGATCGCGCGAAACACCGGCGCGCCCGAGCCGGCCCGCACGCACTCGCCCGAAGGCAGGACGATCTCGCAGGGAATGTCGCAAGTAGCCAGCAAGTGCGCAAGCGCCGCCGCCTGGGCTCCGCTCGCCTGGGGCAATCCTCGAGTGAGCGCCTTCTCCACGCCACCTCCTCATGCATCCGAGGGACTTCGGCCCTCGGACTCCCTGCACGCTCTCTCGCTGTTGCTCGTTCGCCGGCAGTGTCGTACGGGGGCAAGCGCCTAGTGTGTTCGATCGCGCCCGGAGGAATCAAAGAGTTTGATCACCTTGCGCAGATCCATGGACCCGTGGCATAAGTGCAAGCTCTGGCCGGCGTCCTCTTTTTTTTCGCGATCGTCGTCGCATCCGCGCTGGGATCCCCTCTGCAGGCGGTACGGAATGGCGGCCCCGAAAGGGCCGCCCTTGACCTGAAGTCCGGCGAAGCGCTCTATCAGGCGGGCTGTGCGGGTTGTCATGGCGCCACCGGCGAAGGCGCTCCGGAGACGAGCACGGGCTTCGATCGCCCCGCCACGTTCCCCGACTTCACAAATTGCGCCGGCACGACGCCGGAGCTCGACGTCGACTGGACGGCGATAATCACCCAGGGCGGCCACGGGCGCGGCTTCTCGCCAATCATGCCGTCCTTCGGCGAGCAGCTCACCTCCGAGCAAGTCGATCTCATTATCAAGTACCTGCGGACGCTCTGCCGTGACCCGCGATATCCACGCGGTGAGCTGAACCTGCCGCGGCCGCTGCGCACGGAGAAGGCGTTTCCGGAAAGCGAGACCGTGGTGACGATGGGGACGACCACCCGTCCGGCGTTCGGCACCGACGCAGAGGTGGGATACGAGCATCGCTTCACCGCGCGCGATCAAATTGAGATCGCGCTGCCCTTCAGCAGCATGCCGGGCGAGGCCGGCGGACGGGCCTCGGGCATCGGCGACGCGGCCTTCGGATACAAGCGTGTGCTGTTCGCGAGCCACGACACGATCGTGAGCGGCCAGGGAGAGATCATCGCGCCGACCGGTAACAGCGATCGCGGCCTCGGCGCCGGCGCGACCACCTTTGGCGCGTTCGCGGCCGTCGGGCGCATGCTGCCCGCGTCATCGTTCGTGCAGGTCCAGATCGGCACAGACCAACCCACATCGACGGAGAAGGCGCCGCGCACCCTGTTCTGGCGTTTGGCTGCCGGGCGCAGCTTCAGACAGGAAAATGGCGTCGGCCGGATGTGGTCGCCGATGCTGGAGGTCGTGAGCGACCGCGACTTCGCCGAAGGCGCGAAGACGGACATTGACGTCGTGCCCCAGTTCCAGGTCACGCTGAGCCGGCGCCAGCACGTACGCGCGAACGTCGGCCTGGAGCTTCCGGCCACGAACCGGGAAGGACGCCGGAAGCAGCTCGTGTTCTACGTGCTGTGGGACTGGTTCGACGGTGGGTTGTTCGAGGGATGGCGTTGACGGGCGGCAGGACAGCCATCATCGCGTCCGTTCTCGGGATCTGTGTCCTGCTCGCGGCAACCACGCTCGGGGTGCGGGCCGCTCCAGCGCCGCCGCTCTTCCATACGTCCGATCGCTGCGTCGCGTGCCACAACGGCTTGTTGACGGCGTCCGGCGACGACGTGTCGATTGGCTTCGACTGGCGCGCCAGCATCATGGCGAACTCGTCGCGCGACCCGTACTGGCAGGCCAGCGTACGGCGCGAGACGCTCGATCACGCGCAATCGGCGGCAGCGATCGAAGACGAGTGCGCGGTCTGCCACATGCCGATCGTGCGCTACGAGGCGAAGCAGCAGGGGCGTCACGCGCAGGTGTTCGCGCACCTTCCCTTCCGAGCGGACGATGAAGATCTGCGGGCGGCATCGGACGGCGTGAGCTGTTCCGTGTGCCACCAGATCGGCACCGACCGCCTCGGGACCCGCGAGAGCTTCAACGGCGGTTTCGTCGTGCAGCCCTTGAATGGAGACGCACGGCCCGAATACGGTCCGTTCGAGATCCAGCCCGGACACACGCGGATCATGGTGAGCTCGTCGGAGGGGTATCGGCCGACGCAATCCGATCACATCCGGCGCTCGGAGCTGTGCGCCACGTGCCACACGTTGATCACGCAGGCCCTCGGTCCGGACGGCCGCGTCATCGGCCAGCTTCCGGAGCAGGTGCCCTACCAGGAGTGGCTGCACAGCGACTATCGCGACAAGGAAAGCTGCCAGTCGTGCCACATGCCGCTCGTCGAACAGCCCGTGCCGATTACGCGTGTGTTCGGCGAGCCGCGCCAGGGCATGAGGCGCCACGTCTTCGTGGCCGCGAACTTCTTCGTGCTGAGAATGCTCAATCGGTATCGCGATACGCTGGACGTCGCCGCGCTCCCTCAGGAGCTGACAGCCGCCGCGGACGGTACGCTCGCGTTCCTCGGCTCTCGCGCCGCAACGCTGAGAGTCGAGAACGTGCAGCTGAACGGCGGGCGCCTTCGCGCCGACGTCGTCGTCGAAAACCTTGGAGGGCACAAGCTGCCGACGGCGTACCCGTCGCGGCGAGCATGGCTCCACGTCACCGTTCGCGACGCGAACGGCCGAATGCTCTTCGAATCTGGCGCCCTGAATGCCGACGGCTCCATCCAGGGAAACGACAACGACGCGAACCCTGCGGCGTTCGAGGCGCACTACGAGGAGGTCCGCAGCGCGGACCAGGTTCAGATCTACGAGAGCATCCTTGGCGACCCACAGGGCGCCGTGACGACGGGGCTGCTGAGCGCCGTGCGGTACGTGAAGGACAACCGCTTGCTGCCGCGCGGATTCGACAAGGGAACGGCCGAGCACGAGATCGCCGTCCAGGGCGGTGCTATGGACGACGCGGATTTCGCGGGCGGCGGCGATCGGGTCCGATATTCGGCGGAGATCGGGAATGCGGCGGGCCCCTTCACCGTCACTGCTGAACTCCTCTACCAGCCGGTTGGCTTCCGCTGGGCGAACAACCTGAAGGCGTACAAGGCCGCCGAGCCGCAGCGCTTCACGGCCTACTACGATGCGATGGCCTCGGCGTCCATGGCCACGCTCGCGCGCGCCGAGGCCTCGAACGCACGCTGAGAGCCGGCCACTCTATAATCGAGCGCAGCTTCGGAGGGCAGACGGATGGTCCTGATCGTCGTGCTCGTCATCCTGGTGGTGATCGCCTTGGCGATCGTCGCCATCTACAACGGCCTCGTTCGGCTCCGGAACCAGGCGGACAACGCCTGGGCCGACATCGACGTGCAGCTCAAACGCCGCCACGACCTCATCCCGAACGTCGTGGAAACGGTGAAGGGGTACGCCGGCCACGAACGGCAGACGCTCGAGGCCGTCGTGAACGCGCGGTCGCGTGCCGTATCCGTGCAGTCCGCCGGACCGGCCGAACGCGGTCAGGCGGAAGGGACGCTCACGACCGCGCTGCGCGGCCTCTTCGCGCTCGCGGAATCCTACCCGCAGCTCCGCGCCGCCGAGAACTTCGGGCAGCTGCAGGCGACGCTCGCCCAGATCGAGGAAGCCATCCAGAACGCACGCCGGTACTACAACGCCGTCGTGCGCGACTTGAACACGCGCATCCAGCAGTTCCCCTCGAACATCGTCGCGGGCATGTTCGGCTTCAGGACGCGCGAGTTCTTCGAGATCCCGGCCGGACAGGGCGAGGTGCCGCAGGTCAAGTTCTGATGCGGGCACGGCAGATCGCGCTCGCCGTCGCGCTCGCGCTGCTCGCGGCAGCGCCTGCCGCCGCGCAGCGGACGCTCGTCATCGAGCGCTTCGATGTGGCCATCCAGGTCAACGTCGACGGCACGATCGAGGTCGACGAAACCATCCGTCCGCGGTTCACCGGATCGTGGAACGGCATCTATCGCACGATTCCCATCGAATACCGCACGCCGCAGGGGCTCAATTACACGCTGCGGCTCATCATCGAATCGGTCACGGACGGTGCGGGCGCGAAGCTGCGCTACGAGACCAGCCGCGAGCGTCACTACCGGAAGGTCAAAGTCTGGGTGCCGGGAGCGGTCGATGCGACGCGGACCGTCCACCTGCGCTATCGCGTGCCCGACGCGCTTCGCTTCTTCGACGAGCACGACGAGCTGTACTGGAACGTCACCGGCGACGAGTGGGACGTGCCGATCGAATCGGCGGCTGCCGTCATCCATCTTCCAGCCGGCGTGAGCGGCGTGCGCGCCACGGCGTTTCGCGGCACGTTCGGCTCGACGGACCGCGCCCCGGTCAGCATCGACGGCAACGTCGTCACCGTCGAGGCGGCAGGCGGACTCGGCTTCCATGAGGGACTGACGGCCGTCGTCGGGTGGAACCCGGGCGTCGTGCACCGGCCCACCGCCGTTGAGAAGACCGCGCGCGTCGTGTCGAGCAACCTGCCGCTCGCGATTCCGCCGCTGGTATTCGCCGGCATGTGGTCGCTGTGGCGCCGGCGCGGCCGCGATCCGAAGCTCGGACCGGTGACAACGCGCTACGAACCGCCCGATGCGATGACGCCTGCGGAAGTCGGCACGCTGATCGACGGGAAGCCCGACATGCGCGACATCACGGCCACCATCGTGGACCTCGCCGTGCGCGGGTACCTCCACATCACCGAGAGCGAAAGCGGCGGCGTATTCGGGTTCTTCTCGAGCAAGGACTATACGTTCGCGCTGAAGAAGCCTCGCGAGGGATGGAGCGGGCTGAAGACGCACGAGCGCGACCTGCTCGACGCGATGTTCGGCACCGGCGACGAGGTGCGGCTGGCCGACTTGAAGAACAAGTTCTACAAACATCTGCCTGGGCTGCGCGACGGTCTGTACAGCGGGCTCGTGAGCGGCGGGTTCTACAAAGCAAGACCGGACCGCGTCCGGCTCGCGTACATCGCCGGCGGGATCGCTGCGGGCGTGGCGATCGGCGTCGTCAGCGCGTCGATTATGGGCGCGCTCGGGATGCAGCCGGGCGCGGGCATCATCGCCGGCGTCCTCTCCGCCGCGGCGATCATCGGTTTCGGCATTTTCATGCCGGCGCGCACGATCCACGGGACGCGCGGGCTGGAGTCCATCCTCGGCTTCCAGGAATTCCTCTCTCGGGTCGAAGCAGATCGGCTCCAGCGGATGGTCAAGACGCCGGAGCTGTTCGAGAAGTTCCTCCCGTTCGCGATGGCGCTCGGCGTGGAGGACAACTGGGCCCGCGCGTTCGAGGGCATCTATCGCGAACCGCCGCAGTGGTACACGGGTCCGCCCGGCGGGCCGATGTTCCAGCCGCGCGCGTTCACCGGGAATCTGTCGCGCATGTCCACGCAGGCGGCCGCCGTGATGGCCTCGTCACCCCGCTCGAGCAGCGGATCGGGGTTCAGCGGGGGTTCGAGCGGCGGCGGCTTCGGGGGAGGCGGCGGCGGGGGCTTCTAGGCGCATTTTCGCGCCTTCGACACTTGGGCTTGCATTTCGGCTCATCCCGGGGAAAGCTGGAAGCTGATCCGGAGCGGCCCGATGCCAGGACCCACCCTCTGCCCGTTCTGCCAGTCATCGCAGATTCGTCCGCGCCTTCCGGTGCACGATCTGCACGAGTACGAGTGCAAGGCGTGCTCACGCACGTGGCTGGTCGCGCGCCCGAAGCGCCAGGCCAAGATCGTGTCGTTTCCCAACGCCGCCGCACGCGCCAGGCGTCGCGTGAACTCGAAATGAACTGTCCGCGTCTCGCGCCGAATCAGGCCTCCACAAACCGGCCGCTCTCCCCGACGCGGAGGCAGTGCAGTTCATCGAACCCTTCGTCCATTGTCGGGGGCACGAGCCGCTTCGCGGCGGTGAAGATCGCGACCTTCGGCACGCGCGCGCGGCCCGAGCGGCGTTCGTTTCTCGCAACCGCTTCCCGCGTCGACGCCTCGATGTAGTACCCGACGATTCGCGCGCCGTAGTCGCGCGCGATCGCGATGATGCGGCGCCGCTCCTCGGGCGAGACGTTCGTGTTGTCGATGGCGACCGGCGCGCCAGCGGAGAGCGCCTCGCGAATGAGCGCGTCCTGGCGGTCCTGACGGCTGCGGACGTTCGGAAAATTGTCCTTGCTGATGTAACGGTGCGTCGATGCGAGGCGCTCGCGATAAAAGGTCGATTTACCCGCGCCTGGCAGGCCGATGAGGATCGCGCACTCCGTCATCGGCGCGAGTATTTCAGCTTTCAGAGACGAGCCGGTAGTGGCCGAGGCGCGCGAGCAGCGTCGCCTTGAGGTCCGCCTCGGACGTGGCGGAGGTCAGGTCGATATCTGTGTCGGTCACCGCATCGAGCAGCCCGCGAATGAGCTGCGCACGGCTGATCGCCGCGCCGCTCTTCGCGCGGATGTTCGCGGCGAGCCGATCGAGCAACACGATCTGGCGGTTAAACAGGACGACGGTGACCTTCGTCCACGCTTCGTCATGGACGGGGGGCCGGCCGGCACGGCGTGTGTGCGCACGCGGCCCCGTCCGCGTCGGGGTGAAGATGTCCCTGGTTCCCTTTGCGGTCTTGCGTGATCGCGCGCGCGCCATGAGGTCCCCCGGCGGGTGCCCACCGGCTGATAGTTATGGACTTCCTTAAATCCCATTCCAAGCGTGGCTGAGTCGGCCCGTATTCAACACGAAAATAGCAAGTGCCTGCAAGCTCGACGTTTGACGCGCCCTGTCTGACGGCCTGACTTACTCGCGGATGCTCGCGGTGCGCTGGAGCACCTCACCGGCGAGGCGGCGGAACGCGTCCGCCGAGGGGGAGCGGGGCGCCAGCTCGAACACGGTCTTCGCGGCGGCGGGAGCTTCGGAGAGCGCCGCGGTCCAGGGAATCTCGGTATGGAACACCGCTTCGCGGTATTCGGCTCGAAGCTGTTCCACGATCTCGCGCGTGTTCCTGCGCCGGCCGTCGAGCAGCGTCACGAGGATGCCGAGCACGTGGGCGCGTGAGCCCATTCGCGTCCGCGCGCGTTCGACGCTGTCGAGAAGATGCGTCAGACCCGTCATGCAGAGCGGCTCGGGCGGGACGGGCACGAGCAGGAAATCTGCCGCGTTCAGCGCGTTGATGCCAAGCAGCGAGAGGCTCGGCGGACAGTCGATGAGCACGCAGTCGTAGGGAGGGCGCACGCTGCGCAGCAGCCGCCGCAGCGCGAGCTCGCGTCCGCGCGCGTTGCACAGCGCGACGTCGACGCTGGCGAGCTCGAGCGAGCCCGTCAGCAGATCGAGGTGCTCGCTCGTGGTTCGCCGAAGCGCTCTGCGGATTGGGAACGCCTCTAGAAGACAGGTCGCCGCGGAGGGGCGCAGGTGCTGCCGGGACACGCCGCACCAGAGCGATGCGGACGCCTGACTGTCCAGATCGACCAGAAGCACGCGGCGGCGGGGCGAGGCGAGCGCAGCGGCGAGATTGACGGCGGTCGTGGTCTTCCCCACCCCTCCCTTGGTGTTGATCACCGCGATCACGATGGGTAATCCTGACGTCATTCTATCCACAACTCAGCACCGGGGCCGGATCGGATTCTCCGGTGTTCGCCACTCCGTTTACGTGCGGTTGCGCCGCAGTTCTGCAATGCCGACGCCACTCGCTCCGCACGCCGCGCATCGCGGCGCTTGACCGATGGGCGCACGCGGATCAAACTCGGCCAACGACGGGCGAGTTGGGAAACAGGACACGGATTCGCGCATCGCGGTATGCGGCTCTTCGGCTGGGTGATCGGCGGCGACGGCGTACCGAACGCCGCCCGTCGCAAATGGAAAGCTGATTGGGCGACGGCCGTTGCTTCACGTGACGTGCATGCGCCCGCCGCTTTACGCGCGCGGCTCGGGTCCGAGTTTTCGTCCGACGATGACGTCGAGCTCGAGCAGGAGATGCTCCACGGCCTCGACGGGCTGATCTCGCTCGTTACGAATCTGCAGCAGGGCTCGCTTCCGATCGTCGCGACGACGCATCGCGTCGTCGCGCACGAGGTCTGTCACTTCAGCGCCCCGGCGTCGCTGGTCCATGTCGCGGGCTCGCCGTCCGGCCGGCTACTGCTCACCCGGAGTCGAGCCGTCTTCGTCGGCGCCGGCACGGTCACGAAGATCCCGCTCCACGCGGTCGCGCGGGTCGTGGAGCACGAGCGCGATGTGCTCGTGGGCCGAAGCGATCCGGACGGTGTCTACCGGTTTCGCTTCAATACGTACGTCGACGCATTGTCCGCGGCCGCGCTCGTGCGGCATCTGACGCAGCGGGATCCGCGCAACTGTCGCGCGCAACTTTAGTTGCGCGGCGCCGTCGCGGGCTTGCCCGTATAATTCGAGCGCATGCGTCTCGGTCTCGATCGTCTCCTCGACGGCCCCGACCAGCGGTTGATTGCCGGTCAGCGCGTCGGCCTGGTGTGCAACCCCGCGTCGATGGACGCGCGCTTCCGCCACGCGGTGGACCGCCTCGCCGCGGCCTCGGACTGGACGCTCGGCGCGATCTTCGGCCCGCAGCACGGGTTCCGATCCGACCTGCAGGAGAACATGATTGAGTCGCCGCACGCGGCGGACGACAAGCGCCGCGTACCCATCTACTCGCTCTACAGCGAAACGCGCGAGCCGACGCGCGAGATGGTCGCGGATCTCGACGTCCTCGTCGTCGATCTGCAGGACGTCGGAACGCGCATCTATACGTACATCTACACGATGGCGAACTGCCTGCGCGCCGCGCGGCGCCACGGCATCCGCGTCGTGGTCTGCGATCGGCCCAATCCCATTGGAGGTGATCAGATCGAAGGCGCCACGCTCGACCCGGTCTATGCGTCTTTCGTCGGGCAGTTTCCCATTCCCATGCGGCACGGCATGACCATCGGGGAGCTCGCGCGGCTCTTCAACGATCATTTCGGCCTCGCCGCGGCCGTCGACGTGGTCCCGATGGAAGGCTGGCAGCGCTCGATGTACTTCGACGATACCGGCCTGCCGTGGGTGCTCCCGTCCCCGAACATCCCGACGCTGGATACGGCGATCGTCTATCCAGGCGCGGTGCTGTTCGAGGGCACGACCATCTCGGAGGGCCGTGGAACGACGCGCCCGTTCGAGCTGATTGGCGCACCGTGGATCGATGGCGAGCGGCTGGCCGACGAGATGAACGCGAAGAAGCTGCCTGGCGCGCAGTTCCGCCCGATCGTGTTCGAGCCGACGTTCCACAAGCATGCGAAGGAGACGTGCGGCGGATGTCAGGTGCACGTCACGGATCGGCGCAGCTTCGCCCCCGTCAGGGCCGGTGTGGAGCTGATCGCCGCCCTCCGGCGCCAGGCGCCCGATCGCTTCGCGTGGCGGAATCCGCCGTACGAGTACGAGCACGACAAGTGGCCGATCGACATCCTCTACGGATCCGATCGGCTACGGACGACGATCGACGCGGGCGGCGATCCCAGCGTCCTCGCCGCCGAGTGGCGGCGCGACGAGGAAGCGTTCCGCGCGCTGCGGCAGCCCTTCCTGCTGTACTGATCGCCGTCTACTTGACGGATTCCTTCAACGACGCGCGCGCGACACGGATCTGCGACGCGTGACGATGCGCGTGGGCCGCGTAGATGCGCAGCCACGTGTCGAGACCGTACCGACCCATCTCGGAATGCGTGCCTTCACGGAGCCACTCGGCTTCGGTGAGGCACGCCATCAGCTCCGCCGTGCTCGCGCGGGCCGCGCGGAACAGCTCCAGCGACGCTTCATAGGGGCGATCGTAGTGCAGCCGGCGCGCGAACTCGTCCTGGTCGTATCCCTTGATCGCCGGGCGATCTTCGGCGACGAGCAGGCGGAACCGGACCGCCGACGTCATCTCGCTGTCGGCGAGGTGGTGGACGATCTGGCGCGCCGACCACTTGCCGGGCGCCGGCGTCGCGTCGAGCTCCTCGGGGGTGATCTTCGTGAGCGCGTCGGCGACTTCGCGGTACCCGTCCTTGTACTGCGCAATCAGTTGTTCCCGTTCTTCTCGCTGCATCGAATCAGCTCCTTCTTGCGGCCCGGTCCGTTCAGGGCCGCGATCAAGTGGCGCGGTGCGTTCAGGGCTGCGTCACCCGCGCGTCTTCGCAATGCCGGGCGCCATGCTCTCCTGCGCCGTCTCCGGCACCAGATGGTAGGCCATCAGGTGCTCCTTCAGCCGGTCCAACGCCTGCTTGGGCGTGTCGACCCGCTGCAGCAGGTCGAGATCCGCCGCGTTGATGGCGCCCCATTCGACCATCGGTTCCAGCTCGAGAATCTGGTCCCAGTACGCCCGCCCGTAGAGGATGACGCACATCTCCTTCGAAAGCTTGCGCGTCTGCGCCAGCGTGAGGATCTCGAACATTTCGTCGAGCGTGCCGAACCCTCCCGGAAAGATCACCAGCGCCTTTGCCAGATACGCGAACCAGAACTTCCGCATGAAGAAGTAGTGGAACTCGAAATGGAGCCCGTCGGTGATGTAGCGGTTCGCGCCCTGTTCGAACGGCAACCGGATGTTGAGCCCGATCGTCTTGCCGCCCGCTTCACGCGCGCCGCGGTTCGCCGCTTCCATGATCCCGGGCCCGCCGCCGGAGCAGACGACGAACCGGTGCAGCGGCGTATTCAGCGAAAGGCTCCACTCGGTGAGCTCGTGCGCCAGCGTGCGCGCGTCCTCGTAGTAGCGCGACCATTCGACCGCTTTCCGTCCGCGCTTGAGCGCGGAGGCGTAGTTGTCTCCGCGGCGCCCCTTCTGGAGGCGTTCGAGCGCACGCTCGGCGCGCTCGCGGCTGTGCACGCGCGCCGATCCGAAGAACACCACCGTGTCCTGGATACCCTGATCGCGAAAGCGGCGCAGCGGCTCGAGATACTCCGCAAGAATCCGGATCGGGCGGGCCTCTTCGCTCTCGAGGAAGTCGCGATCGTGGTACGCCAGCGGCTGGTTGTTCATACTTCAAAAAATGTATCATTGCGTCATGCTCGGATGCCGAGGTGTCTGGGTCGCTGCGGCCGTGTTTGCCACGACGATCGTGGCGGTGGCCGCGTCGCCGCGACAGGATGCAAAGAACCAGGCTGAACCGCCGTCGCGCCCCGGCGGCTGGACGATTCCACAGAACGCCGCCGACGAAAAGAATCCGCTCGCCGGCGATCAGAACGCGCTCGCGACCGGCAAGCAGCTGTACGAGAAGACGTGCAAGAAATGCCACGGCCCCGGCGGAAAGGGAGATGGACCCGACGCCGATCCCGACGCGCAGCAGGACATGGATCTCACGGTTGCGCGGCGCGCCGCGCGCAATCCCGACGGCGTAATCTTCTACAAGGTCTTCAACGGCCGCAAGAAGCCCAAGATGCCCGCGCAGAAGGACAACCTGTCCAAGGACCAGATCTGGGCCATCGTCACCTACGTGCAGACGCTGCGGGAACGCCCGTAATCGTGGAGCGGCCCTTTCAGAGCCGCGAATCGTAGCGCGCTCCTTTCAGGGCCGCGATCACAAGAACTTCGTAATCAGCTCTCCAATCACATAGCCCACCGCCGCGACGCCGAAGCCGACGACGAACATGTCGCGCCCGCTGGCCCACACGCCGCGGCCGGTGAACATGCTGCGGGCCGCGCCGATGCCGAAGTGCGCCAGCATGCTGACTGCGAGTGACACCCACACGGCGGTGGCGTGTGAGAACACGAGGAACGGCGCGATCGGGATGCACGCGCCGACCGCCGTCGCGAGTCCCGTGACGACGCCGTCCTTGAGCGGCGCCAGTTCGGCGGGATGGATGTTCAGCTCCTCGCGCACCTGGGTCTCCAGCGCGCGCGCGGGATCCTGCATGATCGCCTTGGCCGTTTCGCGCGCCTGGTCCTTCGGCAGCCCCTTCGCCTCGTAGATCAACGCGAGCTCGTCCTCTTCCAGATCGGGCATGAGGCGCATCTCGTGGCGCTCCATCTCGATCTGGTGCGCCTGGACCTCCGCTTCGCTCTTCGCCGCAAGGTACCCGCTCGAGCCCATCGACAGCGCGTCCGCGAGCGCGCCCGAGATGCCGCTGATGATGACGATATGCGGCGCGACGTTCGCGCCGATGATGCCGGCGACGAGGCCGAAATTCGCGGTGAGTCCGTCGTTGAACCCGTACACGACGCTCCGCAGCATGCCGCCCGCACCGCCCACGTGCCACGGCTCCCCTTCGCGGCCCATCACCTCGGACAGCTCGCGCGCGTGAACGGCCGAATCCGACGCGATGTCGATGGCAGCTTTGTGCGTGTGCTGGTGCGTCGAGTGGCGCGCGAGGCCCAGATACGCCTGCACCTCGCGTCCCTCCTCGGCGAGGACGAGCGGCAACACCGTCGACGGGCCGAAGACTCTCGCCACCCACGCCAGCCCGCGCGTCCGCCGCGACGTCACGTACGACGGGAGCGGGCGATGCGCTTCGGCGAACAGCTCTTCCCACCGCGCGACGTGCCGATCCTCCACGACGGCCAGCCGCTCGAACAGGTCGCGCCGCTCGGCATCTCGCTCCACCTTCGCCAGCTCACGGTAGAGGAACGCGGCGTCCTTTTCGTCACGGTAGTGCTCGTCCCAGGTCGCGTCTGCCTGAGGTCGTTCGGCGTGCATCGGATCAGGATATGCCACGTGGAGGTTGGAGGTTGGAGGTTGGATGCAGGAGGTTGGAGGAGGTTGGTTGATGGTTGTTGGAGGTTCGGAGTTCGGGGCTTTCCAACCTCCAACCTCCAACCTCCAACTTCCAACCACCTCACGGTTTACTATCTCCCGATGCGCGGCGGACGGCCCGGGTTCGAGTACTCCCTCATGATCAATGCGGCGCCGACGCGCGTGCTCGCGGCGTTCTTCGACCCGGAGGCGCTCGCGCGCTGGTGGCAGGTCGTCCGCTCGGTGACCACTCCGCGCGTGCTCGGCGTCTACGCCATCGAATGGGCGCCGTCCACCGAGCCGGACGAAGTGCTCGGGCGGCTCGGCGGCGTGTTCCACGGCACCGTCGCCGAGTACATCAGCGGCAAGGAACTCTTCGTCGCCGACGCGTGGTGGCTGCCGCCCGACGGCGAGCCGCTCGGACCGATGGCGCTCGAAGTGCACTGCGAGATGGACGGACCCGGCTGCCGACTTACCGTGCGGCAGAACGGCGTCGACGACACGCCGCGGTGGCAGCGCTACTACGGGGTCATCGGGCACGGCTGGCGCGCGGCGCTCGCGGCCCTGAAAGACCACATGGAGCACGCATGAGCGATCGCCCCACCGGCACCCCTGCCCTCGTGCGGGCGCTTGGCCTCTGGGACGTCGTGCTCATGAACGTCGTGGCCGTCATCGGGCTGCGATGGATTGCGCGCGGCGCACGCGCGGGCCCGGCATCGGTGTCGTTATGGGTGCTCGCGTGTCTCGCCTTCTTCGTGCCTCTCGCAGCCGCCGTCGCGGAGCTGTCGAGCCGCTACCCCGAGCAGGGCAGCGTGTACGTCTGGACGCGGCGCGCCTACGGCGAAGGGCACGCGTTCATGTGCGGCTGGTGCATGTGGGTCAACAACCTGTTCTACTTCCCCTCCGTCCTCCTGTTCGCCGCCGCCAACTTCGCCGCGATGGGCGGGGCACGCTGGGAGACGCTTGCGGCGTCGCGCTGGTATGCCGTCGCCTTCGTCCTCGCCGGCATCTGGCTCGCCGCCGGCGTGAACATCGTCGGTCTGAGGCTCGGGAAGTGGCTGCAGAACATTGGAAGCGCGGGCGTCTGGATTCCTGCCGGGCTGCTCATCGGGTGCGGTGCGATCGCGGTCGCGCGATTCGGGTCGGCAACGCCATTCACCCGCACGACGATCGTGCCGCACGGCGATCTCCTCGACACGATCGGGCTCTGGTCGGCGATGTGCTTTGCTTTCTCGGGGTTCGAAATCACCTCGCTCGTCGGACAGGAAGTCCACAACCCGCGCAGAACAATTCCGCTCGGGATTCTGATTGGCGGCGCGGCGGCCACGATCATCTACATCGCCGGATCCGCGGCTGTACTTGCCGCGGTGCCGTTCTCGTCGTTGAAGGAGTTGAGCGGCATCACCGATGCCGTCCAGCTGGTCACGTCCCGGGTCGGAGTGACTGGTCTCGGGGCGCTCACCGGCGCGCTGCTCGCGGTGAGCGGGCTGGCCGCCACCGTGTCGTGGACGGCTGGCGCGGCGAGCGTCCCCTTCGCGGCGGGTGTCGGCCGAGCGCTGCCGCCGGTGTTCGCTCGCCTGCATTCCCGCTATCACACACCGTACGTTGCGCTCATCGTGCAGTCCGCGGCAGCATCGGCCATCTTCTTCGGGAGCCTGTTCGTGGCCGTTGCCGGACGGACGACGTCGATTCAGGAGGCCTACGACATCCTCGTGAACCTCACGATCCTCATCTACTTCGTCCCGTATCTCTATCTGTTCGCGGCGCTCGTGCGGCTGCGGCGCGACGAGCGCGAGCGTGAGGGCGAGATCCGAATCCCTGGCGGCCGCGCCGGCGCCTGGATTGTCGCGGCCGTCGGATTCGCCTCGACCCTCATCGCGCTCGCGTTGACGTTCGTACCGCCTCCCGGCACCGCGGGCGCGACGTACGAGGCGAATCTGATCGCGCAGGGCGCGTTCATGCTCGGCGCGGGGGCGGTCTTGTACCGCGTCAGCGCGCGGCGATCGCGCATCTAAAGATGCGCGCTAGGTGGATGCGCGCGATGTGTGTTTCGTACGGCGTGCCGGTCGGAGCCCAGCCATCCGTCCGACGGCAATAGCGATCGGCGCGGCACAAAAGCTGAGGAGCGCTCCCATCTTGGCGTGGTCGAGCACGTTGCCCGGCGGAAATGCGGCCGTCGCGAAGAACAGCGCGACGGTGAAGCCGATCGCCGCCGTGATGCTCACGACGAACACCTCGACATAAGACATGCGCGGCGGCTTCCGAAGGCCCCCCGCCACCGCGAGCGCGGTCGTGATGAAGATGCCTGCGGGCTTCCCGATCAGCAGCGACAGCATCACGAGCCAGGTTGCCGGCCCGATGCTGGTCAGACCCACACCCGCATTCACCAGCCCGAAGAAGAACAGAATCACCTGCGTGGGTACGTGCCACCACTCGGCGAAGCGGTTGAGCGTGTCCACCTTCTGCGGCTCGCGTTCTTCGAACAGCTCGTGGTAGCGCTTCTCTCGCGGCATGAAGGGAACGATCGGCACGAGGGCAAGCGCCGGGTGCAGGCCGCCAAAATAGAGCGCGGCCCACGAAAGCGCGCCGGCCGTACCCACGTACGGCCAGAAGTTCCGCACGGACAACGCCTTCAACCCCCATGCCGCCGCGATCGCGGGAAGCATCAGGGCGAGGAACAGCCCCGGCAGGACGGCGTGGGTTGGATAGAACGCCGCCAGCAGAATCAACCCGAACGCATCGTCGGCCACCGCCAACAGCAGCAGGAAAGGAATCGCCGGATGCCGCGCCGGAAATACGAACCGCGCGGCGAGATACGAGAAGGCGATGTCGGTTGCGCACGGAATGGCCCATCCGCGCAGCAGCTCGGGATAGCCGAGTACCGTGGCCGCGCTCGCGTACAACGCGGCGGGGACCGCCATGCCGCCAGCCGCGGCGAGCAGCGGCACCGCAGCTTCCCGGCGCGACGCCAGCGCGCCGCCCGGCAGCGTGGCTTCCACGATCTCCTTCGCCGCCATCGCGAAGAAGAACACCATCGCGATGTCGTTGACGAGGAACTGCGCGCCGGTCGCGAAGCGCCGGTAGGAGATCGGTTCGGCGTTCGCCCAGATCAGCGCCGCCACGGAGCCGACGATCAGCAGCAGCGAATTGTCGATGACGAAGGCCAGGCGGCTGCGGACGGTCATTCGGCGAGGAAGTTACGTTATCCTTGAAAGAGTGCTCGTTCAATCCTTCTCGGTTGCGTGCCTTGCCGCCGCATTGTCAGCGCCCGCGCAGCCGTCGACATACCACCCGGCGAAGGCGCGGCGTCATTTCGTCAGCATCAGCTACGACTGGCAGTACACGCACCCGCTCGGGTTCGGCACGCATCCCGTCGGCGATCTGCTGGGACGCCCCGTTCGCGAAGTCCATCTCGAAACATTCAACTATCAGACCGAGGATGCCGCCACGAAGGTGCACGTGCTGGACTTCGGGAATCGCGGGAACGGGATCGGCATCACGTTGTATCCGTTCGGGTCCAGCCAGGGGACGACGCTCGCGATCAGAGGGAGCATCGAACAGCTGCCCTCGATTCACCTCGCGTTCGACGGGCCCGCGCCTTCTCCGTCGTATCTTCTGACGGGAGGACGCGCGTACGACGTCGGGGTCGGCCTGGACATGAGCGATCGCTCGCCGGGATGGGGGCTGGGCAGCCACGCGTTCGTCCTCGGCGGCATCGGCCGCGCGCACACGGATCAAACGGATGGCAGGCGCTACTTCGCCGAAGGCGGCGGCGGGCTGTCGGTCGGACCGGTGGGCGTGGACTTCTCGGTCGAAATCGCAACGAACCGATGGGCCGTTCCCGTGCCGCATCGGTTCCTGACCATCCCGGTGAGCGTTCGAGGGACGCTGACGTTCTGACCATGAGAGTGCGCGACTGGTTGAAGGACGCATGCGCCGATGCCGAAGCGCGCGGATTGCCTGATCTGAAGCCGCTGCTCGAAACGCTCGCGCGATCGACCGAGACGCTCCGCGACGCGGACGCCGAACTGCAGCATCCGGCACTGTCTGCTCCCGAAGATGACGACGACGCCGAATAGCCTCGTCGATGCGGCGCGGCTCGTCCAGGCGGGGACGCTCTCGCCCGTCGACCTGACGCGCGCGTGCCTGGATCGAATCGAGGCGCGCAATGCCGAACTGCGCGCCTTCATCACGGTGCTGAGCGCGGAGGCCATCGCAGCCGCGGAGCGTGCCGCGGAGGAGATCGGCCGCGGCAAGTATCGCGGGCCTCTCCACGGCATCCCCGTGTCGATCAAGGACCTGATCGACGTGGCGGGCACGCTGACGACCTCGGCGTCCGCGGTGCCGCCGCGTCACGCGCATCACGACGCGCCGGTCACCGCAAACCTGCGACGTGCCGGTGCGATCATCGTCGGAAAGACCAACCTCCACGAGTTCGCGTTCGGAACGACCAGCGAAGAGACCGCGTTTGGCGCCGTCCGCAACCCGCTCGACGTCTCCCGTTCCGCGGGCGGCTCGAGCGGCGGGGCCGCGGCGGCGATCGTCGCAGGCATGTGCTACGGCTCGGTGGGAACGGACACCGGCGGATCGATCAGGATTCCGTCCGCCGCCTGCGGCATCACCGGGCTGAAAGCGACCGGCGGGGAGATTTCGTGTGATGACGTCGTGCCCCTGAGCCAGACGCTGGACCATGTGGGCCCGATGGCGCGCACGGTCGCCGACACCGCGCTGCTGTTCGGCGCCATGCGGAGCGGGTCGGTATCCCCCGCCGATATTCCGGTCCCCTCGGAGTCATCGCTGTGGCTCGGCGTTCCGCGCGGCTATTTTCTCGACAAGCTCGACGACGGCACGCGCGCAGTGTTCGGCGGGACGCAAGCCATACTCGAACGAGCGGGACACGGAGTACAGGACGTCGAGATCGCGCACGCCAGCCTCACGCCGGACGTCTACCTCCACATCTGCCTTGCCGAAGCGTCGTGGTATCACGGTCCGCTGCTCGAACGCCACGCAGCGGACTATTCACCCGGCGTGCGGCTTCGCATCGAGATGGGCCGCTACATCCAGGCCGAGGACTACATCCGCGCGATGCATGCGCGAACGGTTCTGCGCCGGGCGGTCGACCGCGCGCTCGAGGGGCTTGACGCCCTGATGCTGCCGGCGCTCGCGATTGGCGCGCCCGTGCTGGGCGCCACGTCGGTCGCCCTCGAATCCGGCCGCGAGCCGATTCGCGCGATCATGCTGCGCCTGACGCAGTTGTTCAACATCACGGGCCACCCGGCGATAGCAATCCCGTGCGGCAACGCGGCCGACGGGCTGCCGCGCAGCCTTCAGCTCGTGGGCCACCGCGGCGGGACAGAGCGCCTCCTGCAGGTCGCCGCCGCGATCGAGCGTCAGATAACCGGCGGCGACGGATCGGTGGGCGGAGGCGTCGGATGAACGTCCGGCCGCTCGTCGCCTTCCGGCTCTCCCGATGGAACCGGCGTATTGACGTCCGTCGGCTTGTTTACGACGTCGGGCCCCTTCGGCACGTCCGGTTTCGGTGGTTGTTCGATCATGCAGGTTGAGGTTGCAACCCCTGCGCCAGCACTCCTGTGATTGCGCGCGCTTTCCACACCTGGGAGCGACGCCTCGCCTCGACGGCCACGCGCCACGTGCGGCCGTTCGAGTGGGGCCTCGACTGGCTCGACGGCGGGCCCCCGTCGGGCGTCAACGGCACGAAGACCTGGCTCGCCGCATGGGGAGAGCAGACGGTCGCCGGCAGCGATGCGTTCTATGCAGCCACACCCGCGGATGATTACGCGCTGTCGCACGGCGCACTGACCTTTTCGAGCGCGATCCGCACGCCGCACGCGGAGAACAACCGCGTCGTCGCCAGGTACTTTCCCGAGCGATCCGCGCGCGGGCGTCGTCGCGCGGTGCTGGTGCTCCCGCAATGGAACTCGGATGCCGAGGGGCACGTCGGGCTTTGCCGGCTGCTCAACCGATTCGGCATCACGGCGCTGCGCCTCAGCCTTCCTTACCACGACCTCCGCATGCCGCCCGAGCTCACGCGCGCCGACTACATCGTCAGCGCGAACGTAGGACGGACGGCGCAGGTGTGCCGACAGGCGGTGCTCGACGCCCGGAGAGCGATCGCGTGGCTGCACCGCGAGGGCTACGAATCCATCGGCATTCTGGGGACGAGCCTGGGGTCGTGTCTGGCCATGCTCACGACGGCGCACGAGCCGCTGATTCGGTCCGCCGCGCTGAATCACATCTCGCCGTACTTCGCGGACGTCGTGTGGAACGGCTTGTCGACTGCCCACGTGCGCGAGACGCTCGAAGGAAACGTCACGCTCGATGAGCTGCGGCGGATGTGGCTTCCGATCAGCCCGCTGCCCTACCTCCAGCGCGTTCGCGGACGCGCCATCCTTCTGGTGTATGCCCTGTACGATCTGACGTTCCCTGTACACCTCTCGCGGATGCTCGTATCCGAGTTCCGCCGGCACCGCATCGATCACCGTCTGCTGGTGCTGCCGTGCGGGCACTACAGCACCGGTGTGACGCCGTTCAAATGGATGGATGGACTTGCGCTGTGCAGGTTCCTGAGCAGGACGTTGTGAGAGGCGGCGCCGGTCTGAGAGACGCGCCTACCACGTCGCGGGGGAATGCGAGCCGGGTCTAAGAGACCCGGCCTACGATGTCGCGGGTTTGAATGTAGGCCGGGTCTCTTAGACCCGGCTCGTTGAACCCGGCTTCAGAGATATTTCATCAATCCCTGCAGCGCGTCGTAGAGGACGCCTGCGAGCGCCTTGACGAGAGGAGACACTTCGCCCTGCGCGACAGCGTCCGCAACAGTGACCGGCTGCGTCATGATCAGCCAGATCGTTGCGGCCGCCAGCGCCGCCGCGGTTACCCCCACGACTCCGGCAAGGCTGAGGCTGAGCCGGGCGAAGCTCATAGTGAAAGCCTCCAGTCTATCAACCGGGGCTTACATCTGTCAGTTTGACGCAGCAGCCATCGAGCCGGTTCCTCTCCAGCCGGGGCTCCGCCCCGAACTCCGGCTCGGTCGCGCCGTTCGCGCCGCCGCTGCGCGGCCTGGAGTACTCGTTCAGGAGACTGCAATCTCCGATACGTCGCCCAACTCGAGCGACGAGAGCGACGACCCGAACTTCTCGCGATCGCCGACGATGACGGTGAGCACGCGCGAGGGGTCGAGGTGCTCCGCCGCCGCGCGGGTGACGTCGTCTTCGTCGAGCGCGAGCACCTTCGGGACGAACGTCGTGAAGTAGTCGTCCGGGAGGTCGTACAACGCAAGCTGCGCGGCTGCGCGGCCGATCTGATCCGCGGTTTCGAAGCTGCGCGGATACCCGCGCGTCAGCGCGGCGCGTCCCAGCTCGAGCTCCTCGGGAGTGACCGGGCGGTCACCGCGAATCGCGCGGATCTCCGCCAAGGCTTCGCGCGCGGCGTCGACG
>JBKPTE010000079.1:0-11057 GCA_046735335.1 Acidobacteriota bacterium
CAGTCGGTCGTATCGCCAGTGGCGATCTGCGCGGTTGCGGTTGCGCGAACTCCCTGATTGAGGACGTTCGCGACCCGGCCGAAATACGTCGGCAGGGCATTGCCGCGCGCCTGATTACGATAGACGTCCACCTTCACGCAGGTGTCGGGCAGGCCCGGCGCGCCTGGCGGGCAGGCGGGGAACGTGACGTCGGGATCGGTGACGCTCGGAGGGGCTCCCCACACGGCATTTCGCTGCGCCACCGTGATCGCCCGCAATCGCGCGCCGGCAAAGTCGGTCGGACTGCCGTAGGCGAGCGAAATGGCGCCCGAGAGTGCGCCCGCGTCCGCAGCCGTCTGCGCCTGACCTCGGCTCACCCACATCACGCCGTAATCGAAGACGAAGGAGCAGATCGCGAGGAGCGCGAGCATCGCGACCGCCACCTGAATCAGCACGGAACCGCGCTGACCCTTCGTCCGCGTGAGCATCGACGGCGTCATCGACATCACTTCCTTTCTGACTTGTCGGGGGTCCCTGACTTCGGCTTGTCACGCCCGGGGGCGTCCACCACGCCACCTGCGCCGTCAAGCTGTCCTCCGATGTCGCCAGGCTTCACGAGCGGCCTGATGTTCGTCGGCAGCGGCGGCACTTCGTCGGGGTTCAGCGCACGAACGAGCCTGGGCGTGATGAGCACCATCAGTTCGGTGTCTTCGCCGCGGATGGCCTTACTCGAGAAAAGCGGTCCGATGATGGGCAGCTTGCTCAGGATCGGGATCGCAGCTCGATCGTCCTGACGGATGTGATCGAGCAACCCAGCGATCGCGAACGACTGTCCGTCCCGCAGCTCGACGTCCGTTTCCGCGCGGCGCGTCGTCAAGGCAGGAATGCGGAAACCCTGAAGCGACACGCCATTCGCGAAGTCAAGGGTGCTGACCTCCGGCTTCACTTTGAGCCGGATCATCTCGCCCGCGATCGTGGGCCGGAACGTGAGCCGGATGCCGAACTCTTTGAAGAGGACGGTCACGGCGTTGGAGTTGCCCCCTTGCACGACGGGCACGGGAAACTCGCCGCCTGCCAGGAAGCTGGCCTCCTGGCCGTTGTAGGCGATGAGATTCGGCTCGGCGAGACTCTGAAACGCTCCTCGCTGCTGCAGCGCTCGCAGCACTCCGCCGACGCCTTCCTTGAAATCGAAAAAGAACAGGTTCAGGTAATCGCTGAACGTCAGCCGGTTCGCGTTGCTCGAGTCGAAGTCGGGTGCCGCGAATTGCTGCGTGGTGGATCTCGCCGCGAACCGATCCCGAAGGGCGAACAAGGAGAGGCCGAGCTCCGCCAGGGCGCGGCGGTTGACCTCGGCGAAACGGACCTGCAGCATGACCTGCTGACTCTCGTTGCCGCCGGGCACCTGCAGCATGTTGATGATCTGCACCTTGGATGACGAGGCCTTTGCGATCTCCGCCGCGCGCAACATGACATTCGTGCTCGAGACCTGCCCGGACAGCACGATCGCTTCGTCGTTCGCGCTCACCGCGATCGGTTCCCCTGGGAACAGCTTCTGCAGCTGCTGCTCCAGCGTCGTGATCGCGGGTTGGACGACGACGTCGTACTGCGCCCGGCTGTCTGCGGACCAGACGATGAGGCTCACCGTTCCCGCCTTCTTCCCGTCCACGAGGATCTCGTGCGGCTGCACGACCACGGCGTCGGCGACTTCGGGATTGGTGATCGCAATCCGCGTGATGTCGAAGTTCGTCGTGACAACCGTCGATCGACCCGCGGTCACCACAACCCGTTCGTATTGCCGCTCCTGGACGGGAGCTGCAGGTGCGGTCTGCGCGGGCGCGGGGCCGGGCGCCGGCTGCTGTGCGGCTGGCGTTTGCGCCGGCGATGGCGCGGCTGGCGCCTGCGCTTGTGGCTGCTGGGCGAGTACGCCGCCCGGCAGCATCACGAGGGCAGTCAGTGCCGCAAAGAATGTCCGGCCCGCAATCGTTCGGCTCTGGCTCATCGCACGATCTCCTCGGTCCGCTTCGCGCCGCGGATGGCTTCCACCGTGTACGGCGCCGGCTTCGGAGCGACGGCAGCAACCTCCGGCTGCGGCGGTTTTGCCGGCCCGCTCTTGACTTTCGGTTTGGGTGCTGGCGGCGCTGCCTGCCCTAGCAGTCCGGCCGTCCGAATCCCGGCGGTCGTCGTCGGGGCCGTGTCGAGTGGATTCCGCAGCGCAAGCATGATCTGGCCCTCGGCCGCCGCGAGCGCAATGCGTTCGCCATCTTCCGGGGTGACCAGCAGTGTCACCACCGTCGAGGGAATCGGCGCACCTTCCTTCGCCTTCTCCTGGTCGTATCGCGTGCCGGCCGTCAGGACCTGGACGTTGCTGACAACGACGCGCGTCATGCTGTCCTGCGTCTGCTGTTTTCCGTCGAGCGTGACCATCACGTCGACCCGTGTTCCCGGCACGACGAATCCGGCCACGCCCACCACTTCGTTGACCTTGACGGAGATTGCCCGCATGCCAGGCGGAATTGATGGTGGCAACCCCGCCCCCGCTTCGAGCGCCGCGAGCTTGCCGTCCGTGAGCGGCTCATTCTCGGCGACAGGAACGATCACGCCGCGATTGACCACGTCGTCGATCTTCGAGAAGGTGCCTGGCACCTGCGTGTCGGCGGGCCAGCGCACCAGGCGAACGTGATCTCTGGTGATCCGGGTTCCGAGCGTCAGCGGATGGTCCGCCACGACGACCTCGACCGTCGGCGCGGGAGCGGCGCCGCGCAACGCAACGCGCGAAATGACGCGGTAGATGCCGAAGCTGGCAGTGGCAGCCAGGAGAACGGCGATCCCGATGACGACGGCTGTGCGCTTGTTCCGATCCATGTAAAGTTCTCCTTCAGTGCGCTAGGTACCCGGAGGGGCTTCGCTCCGCATCGCCGATATGGCTGTTAACGGAATAGTCGTGTACGTCGACCCGAACATGGCGGCAATACCGCTGATGAACAGGTACGAATGCGTGTACGTCACCGTCACCTGTCGTGTGGTAATGGACGGCTGTCCTGCAATCGGAATGAGTACCGTCGCCGGCGTTATCGTTGGATTCGTGGCCGTCCATGGCACACGCGCGGCCGTGAGGTACGCTCTGACGCGTGTTTGCACATCCGCATTGGTGTAACCGGGCAGAACGGCGAGGCGTGCCCCTTCCCGCGCTGCGTTGGTGATGACTTCGTAGCGCTGAAAGACGATTCCAAACTCCGCGATCCCGAGCACGATGAAAAGCAGAAGGGGCAGCACGAGCGCGAACTCGACGAGCTGCGCCCCCTTTTCGGATCTCCAGCGCCGGCGTGCTATCGAAGCCATAGAGTCACCATCGTTCCAATTGCAATCGGGACGGCATAGGCGAGCCGCGGTCCTGCAGTCCCCTGGAGCGTCACCGTATCGAGGGGCTCAACACCCACGACACGCCAATGCGTGAGGAGCATCCATACGTTCGATACGGCTGTTCTTAGATAGCCGTGCGTTGTCGCC
The DNA here is from genome assembly GCA_046735335.1 of Acidobacteriota bacterium. Lineage (GTDB taxonomy): Bacteria > Acidobacteriota > Vicinamibacteria > Vicinamibacterales > 2-12-FULL-66-21 > JBKPQB01. Next base: position 3,487 of record JBKPTE010000079.1, read on the forward strand.
ACTACCACCGCGATGACGCCACCGGCGATGCTGGCGACCAGCGCGACAATCAGAATCTGTCCCGGCCCAAGCCAGGCACCGACGGCCGCGAGCAGCTTGACGTCGCCCGCGCCCATGCCCCGCAGGGCGAACATCGGAAAGAAGAGGAACGCGCCGGCTAGCCACCCGGCGGCGCTCCAGCCCACGCCGTGCCATCCGCCCGCGACGGCATGAAAGACGAGCGCCGCGAGAGCCGCGGAAAACGTCAACACGTTTGGGATGCGGCGCCGGCGAACGTCCGTCACCGTTGCGACCAGCACCACCACCACGACGAAAATGTTGAGAGCAGTCATAGACGCTTCAATCTCAAATCCTGCCTGCGTTCGGTCCGCGCGGCGCCCGTATCAGCAGCCGCCACCGCCAGGATCCGGCGTGCACGCGGAGTTCGCTTGGACGGCGGTATCGGCTGCGGTATAGGACGTCCCGACGGTCGTCACGACACCCTGCCAAATCAGGATCGCTGCGATGCCAACGATGGCGCTCAACAGGGCGTACTCCACGATGTCCTGCGCCTCTTCTTCAACCAGCAAACGCCGTAGCATCGACTTGGCCTTTCAGTTTCACCAGAGAACCCGTAGAGAAGCTGCGCACCTCACCGATCCGGTGAGGTGCGCATTCCCGACTAGTTGTTCGGCGCTGCATCCAGCGCGGCCTGGACTCGGCCGAAGATCGCGCTGATCGAGCCGCCGAGCAGGTTCATCGCCGCGATCGACGCGACGGCGATGAGCGCGCAGAGGAGCGAGTACTCAATCAGGTCCTGCCCCTCTTCCTCACGAACGAAACGAGCCATCAGGTTCTTCATCTGTCCTCCTACCCACACGAGATAAACAGCAGGATTCCCCCCTGCCCGGGGTTGGTTCGCTTGGCCGTGCATCGGGCGTCATCGTCATCGCGTGGACGCGTTATCACCAGTTGTGGTGAACGGCCCGTGACGAGCCGGAGCAAAACCGCAGCGCAGTCCGCTGACATGCCGTTCGCTGCGCAATCGAACGAGCACGACCCCGCCACGCCGGAGTGGCGGCGATCTCTCTACGAAAACAAGCGGAGTCGTACCGCCGCGGGAACTTCGACTCCGTCCGTGTCTTTCCCGAGCGATGCCGCATAGCACCGTAGTGATTCGCGCCTCGGCCGCCGCATCGGCAGGAACTCGACACCGATGTGGTGACGCTCACTCGCGCCCGGCACTCTGAGACAGCGCGCGACACGTACGTCGTCTGTGTACAGCTCGCCGTCGATCTCGAGGCTCAGAATGCCCAACGTGCCGACCGGGATGGCCACGGGACTGTGCAGCAGGCATCCCGAGCGGCTGACGTCGGCGAGTTCGACCATTACATCCCGGCCGAGCGATCCGACGGCGTTCGAGTTCAGAATGGCCGCCAGGTGCCTTTTCACTGGTGTGTGCTCCACCTGTTCTCGCTCCGCTGCGGCGCTTCTGCCGCCAACAATTCCAGCCGCACCCGATGCCGCAGGACGCCGCCAACGATCTCGGGAACGCTGTCCCGCACGCGAACGCGCAGATCCAGTTCGCCAGCGCTGCTGACGAGCGCCAGCGTCAGCTCCTCGTTCGCAACGCCCGGCGCATCACTGACGATCGCGAGCTCGCCGCTCTCATTGAGATGCACCGTCACGTCCCGCGAAATCCGCATGTGCCCCGTCCGGGGCATCAGGCTCAAGAATCTGGAGTAGAACCGGCGTCCCGCCACGCATCCTCCCAGTCGGCTCGATGCGCAGCCCGGGCAATCGCAGATGCGCGAGCGCCTCGTGTCGACGCCAGCCGAATCGCAACGGCGGTACCGATTCGGCGGAGAGGTGAAAGATGTTGTGGATGGAAGGAGTTAGGCGGCTCTGGCAAGATTTGGGGGCGGGCGAGGATCCCGTGGGATTGTGGGCCCCGCCACAACTAGTTCCGTCCTCAGAGTGACCTCGCGTCGACCCGGGCGCGACTGAATCGCACCGCTGGGCCGATCGCCACTGCGCCCAGCCTGGCACGAAGCGCGCAAGAGTTGCGCTCGAAATGCGCAGCTCAGTTGCGGACGCTGCTCTCCCCTTGGATGGTTATCCCGAACTCCCCAATGTAGGCGTTCGCCGCGCACGTCGGGTGCCGGCTGCGGCGCTTGGATTGAATCGGCTTGCCGTCAGGTTCTTGTGGATGCAGGGCGCGGCGCTGGTCGCAACGATATTTCTGTTCGCGTACTCGCACCTCACCGTCCAGTGGTCGTCCTTGGGCGCGACGCTGTTCGGAGACGGCCTGGTCGTCGCCATATGGGTGCACTTGTACTTTGACGCTCCCGGAAGACCCCGCACGTGGATTCTCGCTGAGACGGTGGCGGTTCTGGTCCTGGTTCTCACGTTGAGCCAGATACTTTGTTCGATGCAGTATCCCGCCGCCGCATTGGGCCGGCCATTGATCGATCCGATACTCGCTTCAGCCGACGCGAAGCTCGGCATCAACGTGCAGGCGCTGGCGGAGTGGACACGCGCGCATGCCACCGTGAGGGATGCGCTTTCCCAGGCGTATTTCACGCTGCTCTGGCAGTTTGCACTCGTCATTCCGGCGCTCGGGATCCTGCTTCGCGATCGCGAGGCGCTGTGGGAGTACGCGTTTCATTACCATTTCTGCCTGCTCCTCGCACTAGCGGCGTTCATCTTGTGGCCGGCGGCCTGTGCGTTTCAGTACTACGGGTTCGAGTCGACCATCAGCCAGGCCCGCTTCATTCACCACTTCAATGCGCTGCGTGATGGATCCATGACTGTAGTCCGAATGAACGACATTGAGGGGCTCGTGTCGGTGCCGTCGTTCCATGTAGCTGGCGCGCTCATGATTACCTGGGCGTTCCGCCGGCGTGTCCTGCTTCTCGTACCGGTCGCCCTGGTGAATGGCGCCCTCATTGCGGCGACATTCATGTCTGGTGCTCACTACGTCGTCGATGCGTTGCTCAGTCTGCCGTTGCTTGGCGCGAGCATCCTCGTCTATCGGATGTGGGCGGCGCCGCTGCATCGAATCGGCGATCGTCAGGCGGAATCTGCGCGGGACGCGGTCGTGATGCGCTAGACTGCGGGTCGAAAGACCCGTCCATGATCACCCTGACCCGCCGTTCGTTCCTCGGAACCCTCGCCGCCGTCAGCGCGGTGCGCCTGTCGGCTGAGCAGATGGCGCCCCCCCGCATCGGCCTCGAGACGTACACCTTCCACGACGTCGATCTCGAGACGATGTTGAAGCACGTAAACGCGCTTGGACTGAAGGAGCTCGAGCTGCACGAGCTGCACCTGCCGTCCGATTCGCCGCCCGCGAAGGTCGCGGCAGCCAAGGCGGCGCTCGCGCGCGCTGGGATCACGGCGACCGGCGTCTACATCCACGACGCATTCACGGAGAGCGAAGCCGTCGCGCGGCCGATTTTCGAGTTCGCGAAGACGCTGGGCGTGCGCTACATCAACGGCCAGCCGAAGCGTGAGTCGTTGGCGCTGCTGGACCGGCTTGGGCCGGAGTACGGCATCCGCATCACGCTCCACAACCACGGGCCGAAAGCGCGCTACGAGACGATCGAGGACGTGACGAGCGCATTGGAAGGGCACCCGAATCTGGCGGCCTGCATCGACATCGGCCACTTCGCGCGCTCGCGCGTCGATCCGGTCCGCGCGATTCAGGTGCTGGGCGGGCGCGCCGATGCCGTCCACGTGAAGGATGTGGATACCGAAGGGGAGAACGCGATCATCGGGAAGGGCACGATCGATATCCCCAGCGTCTTCAGGGCGCTTCGTCAGTCAGGGTTCAAGGGCTTGCCGGTGCTCGAGTACGAAGGGGACTTCGACAACATGACGCGCCGCCTCGCGGGCATGCGCGAGAGCCTCGTGGCGATGCGGCAGGCGATGAAGGACTAGGTTTGTCCGCGTGACCGCGTTCAGCGCTCGCTTCGGCGCAGCACGCTGAGAATGTTCGAGAAGTCGTCGGTCCAGAGCGGCGTGCCGGCCGGGACGGTGGGGACCTTCCAGCGCGCATCGGTCACCAGCGCCCCGAAATCACGCCGATCGCGCGCGATCACGAACCACTCCGACGGGAACTTGCCGGTCTTCCACGACCCGGCGTCGGACGGCTCGCGCTGCCACAGCGCGGCAAGCCCGGCATCCTGCGCCAGGCGCGCGAGCACGGGGCTGAACGTCAGGTGCCAGTTGGAGATGTTGAACGCGATGACCCCCCCAGGCGCGAGCTTCGACAGGTAGAGCGCCAGCGCCTCCTTCGTCATGAGGTGCATCGGCACCGCGTCCGAGCTGAACGCGTCGAGGACGATGACCCCGTACTGGTCCGATGAGGCCCGGTTCAGCGACACGCGCCCGTCGCCAGTGACCACAGTGCACGCGCTCCCGCACGCCTTCAGATACGTGAAGTACTCCTCGTTCCTCGCAATGCGTTCGACGACGGGATCGATCTCGTAATACGTCCAGTGCTGCGCAGGGGCGCGGTACGCCGCCAGCGTTCCGACGCCGAGCCCGACGACCGCAACGTGCGACGCGGTCGAGGCCTGCGGCACGCTCGCAAAGACCTGCCCGATCGGGCCGGTCCGATGGAAGTAGCTCAGCGGCTCGCCGCTGCGCGCCGGGTCCAGACTCTGCATCCCGTGCAGCGTCGTCCCATGAAAGATGAAGCGATAGCCGTGCGCCGGATCGACGCGCACGCGGTTCACGCCGAAGAACGTGCGAGCCGCGTACACCACGCGGCCGAACGGGCTCTCGGTGAGGAGCCCCGCCAGCAGGATCGCGGCAATCGACGCCGCGAACCGGAGGCGATGCCGCTTCTGGCCAAACGCGACGACCGCGGGTAGCGCAGCGCCGAGAATGATGAACCGTGAAAAGGATCCGAAACGGTTGTTGATGAGGACTGAGATCGCAACCGCAGCGGCAATTGCGAGCGGAATTCCGATGTCCAAGACGCGTCGAAGGTGTCTGGCGGGTCTGAGGGCCCGCCCTACATCGGAAGATGAGGGGGGCGGCACGGAACGAAGCAGACACGCTGCGACCAGCACGAGCGGATACTCGACGATGCTGTTGAAAATGACGGGCGCGAGCAGCGCGTTGAACAGGCCGCCGAGCATGCCGCCGAACGCGATCCAGAAATAGAACTCGGTGAGCCGCACGGACGAGGGGCGATCGTCCGCAAGATCGGAATGGCACGCGATCGCGATCGCGAGGAACACGGCGAGGTGCAGCGGGATGATGAGCGCCAGCGGGCTCGTCATGTCCGAGATCAGAATCAGCGTCAGCATCACGATCAGCATCGGCAGGATCCGCGCCGCGACCGATCGAACTTTCCCGGCCGACGGGCTGAACGCGACGATGAACGCGAGCAGGTACAGCGAGAGCGGCACGATCCACAGCAACGGCACCGATGCGACGTCGGTCGAGATGTAGTTGGTGACGGCCAGCAGCAGGCTGGACGGCACGAACGCGAGCGCGATCCACCAGCCGCGCCGTATCCATGAGAGCGGCGCGTCAGTATCGGCAACGCGGGCGTGGTGCGGGATCGCGGCCGATCCTCCGCGGCGCCAGACGGCGGCCGCGCATCCGAGCGTCAGCACGACCAGCAGCACGTATCCGAGCGTCCAGAGGCGCGATTGATCCTGCAGGCGCAGCGCCGGTTCGAACACGAGCGGATAGGCGAGCAGCGCGAGGAAGCTTCCGAGATTGCTCGCTGCGTAGAGGAAATACGGATCGCCAGCCGCCTCGTCGTCCGTCGCCGAGAACCACTTCTGCAGGACGGCGGCGCTCGTGGACAGGACGAAGAAGGGCAGTCCGATCGATCCTGTCAGCGCGAGCAGCAGCCAGCCGACGGGTCCTTCCCCCGATGCGGGCGGCGCGTGATGCAGGCCGATCGGGAGCACGAGGAGCGGGAGCGCGAGCAGCATGACGTGCACCGCGATGTGACGGCGAAGGCCGAGCAGGCGCGTGGCCCCGTGCGCGTACGCGTAGCCGGCGAGCAGCATGATCTGGAAGAACACCAGACAGGTGTTCCACACCGCCGGCGCGCCGCCGAGGAGCGGCAGCACCATGCGCGCGATCATGGGCTCGACGAGGAACATCAGGAACGCGCTGAGAAAGAGCGTGGCCCCGAAGAGCGGGACGAGAAGGCTCGATCTGGCGGCGGCGCGCGCGCGCGGCGCCGGCTGTACATACGTCTCGGAGACGCTCACGGACGGGGGCATGGCCGCGTGGTGAACCAAGAACTACGCCAGCAGGTTGTGCGCAATTCCGGGCAGGCCAGGAGCGATCCGGGAAACAGATCTTGGATCGAGTTGCAAAATTGAAAGAGTCAGCGGAACCATAGCGGCAGGCACTTGCGTTGACACCGTCCGGGTCCTGTCGCCGGGTTTCCCCATCCGTGCTCGGCGCCAAGAGCATCCGTCACGGGAGAGGCGCCTGCGCCCTTCGACAGGCTCAGGGCTGCCCCGAGCGGAAGTGGAGGGGCGCCGCGGATGGGGATGCCCCTCCCGGCGCCACCCGCTGCGAAAAGCTTCGTCAACGCACGTCTTTCGGAATGAAGTTCCGCCTTACGAACCGGCCCCCTTGATCCGGTTGAACGCTTCGAGGGAGGCCTCTTCGCTCCGGTCGGCCTCGCGCAATGCCTTCATGTTCGCCTTCCGCAGCGCGTTTGCGCGGAGGCGCCAGCTCTCCGCCCTCAGCTTCAGGAATTCGTCGGCCGAGGCGACGAGGGGCTGCTGTTCGTGCGGCACGTGCTGCAGCGCTTCGAGGCGCACGCGCACCTTCTGCAGCTCCGGGGCGATCGTCTGATCGATCAATTGCGCGAGCGCCGGCGCGCTGACCCAGCCCCTTCTGAACTTCGCGACCGCGGCGTCGTACGCGCCAGCGGTGTTGTGCTCGACGGCAATCACGCGCTCGATTTCCGGCCCGACGTTCGCCACTCCCCTCATTGGCAGCGCCCACGCACCGATGGCGACCATCGCAACGGCGGTTGCGCCGGCGACTCGGCGCAGCGGCGGCGTTCGCTCGACGATGTCGGGGGTCAGCACGATGCCGGCGGCGGCGCCGGTGACGAACGCCACGCCTTCGGCGGCCGCCGGTAGGCTGTCGCTGAACAGGTTGTAGAGCAGAAAGAGCGCCGCGGGCGGGAGGAGCTGTTTCGCACTCCTCAGCCGCATCTGCACCGGCGAGCGGCGGACGATCGTCCACAGCAAGGAGGCGAGCAGCAACCCGTACAAACCACAGATGCCGCCCGATGCTCCAAACGTCAACGCCAGCGGCGTGGCGCTGAGGCTCACGAGCGTCGCGAACACCGCGGACGCGAGAAAGACGACGAGGACGGTCACGCTGCCGGTGAGACGTTCGGCCAGGATGCCGACCTGAGTCAGGGCCACGATGTTCGCGAGCAGCTGCAGCGGACCCGCGTGCACGAACGCCGCGGTCACGAGCCGCCACCACTCGCCGTTCGTCGTCCGCGGCGCGATGCTGGCGCCCCAGGAGACGAGCGTTTCTGGATCGTTCAACGTACCCTGCCCGAACGCGATGAGAACGAAGGTGAGGAC
>JBKPTE010000080.1:0-40417 GCA_046735335.1 Acidobacteriota bacterium
GTTGACGACCGGCCCGGTCAACGAGCACTCTCCGGGCAGGCAGAGCACGCCCTCCGGATAGACGCTGACGTCCTCCTGCACGCCGAGCTTGAACTCGGCGCCGTGATACCAGTGCTCTTTGATCCACAGATATTGCTTCAGCCGGCGCCTGCGTTCGTCTGGCGTCGGCGCGGCCAGAATGCGGTGCCGGAACAGATCGCCCGCGATGCGATAGCGGCGCGCCAGCTGAATGAAGAAGTGCTCGGGATCGCGGCAGTCGTCGAAGGCGCCGTCGCAGCCGGGCATGTTCTTCGCGTCGAGGCCCCCGGCGTCCATGGACGTGTTGAAGATCAAGTCGAAGATGTGAAACGGATCGCGGTTCTGCCGCAGGCAGTTGGCGAAGAGCGAGTGGCTCATCTCCTCGAACACGTGGCCGGTGCCGCCTCCCTGACGCACGGACGAGACGAACGCATCCGCTCCGCCGACGCCGGCCGCGCCGTTCAGGATGAACCGGAACGGCTGCGTGAGGCAATGACTCGGGCCGTTCTCGAAGATCCACTCCGGGAACATCGCGGCGCCGAGCCCCTTCGGCGTGAAGAACCGGTAGCGCTCCCACGGCGCGCCCACCGCATACGGAATGCGCCCCATCCCTTCCGCCACCGCCAGTCGTCCCGTCGCATCGTCGAAGACGAAGAGATCGGGAATGAAGGTCCGTCGGTCCGGCGGCCGCTGCGTCAAGTTGAAGAGCGTCGACGTGCCGCTCGCGCTGCCGATGAACGGCGTCGTGCCGGCGGGCGCCTGGTCGGACATCCAGGTGACGCTCGTTTCGAACCGCGTGCCCGTCGAGAACGCGACGTAGACGTTGTTCTTGCGAACGCCGTCGCCGGTGCCGTGAAGGAACGTGACGATGTCGGCTTTCCCATCGAGATTGACGTCGGCGACGCGCGGGATCTCGCCGTCGAGCGAAAAGAACGTGTGCCAGATGCGGCTCGGGCCGAACGACGTGCCGGTCGAAAGCGCGACGCGCACCGGCGCGTGTCCGATCATCGTCCCGTCCGGGGCAAACTGCGCACGCCTGGCGAACGACACGATGTCGGCCTTGCCGTCGCCGTTGAAGTCGCCGACCATCGGGATCTCGCCGGCCGGCGAGAAGTCGGTCTGCCACACGCTCGCGGCCCCGAAACTCTGGCCGTTGGACAGCGCAACGCGGACGGGCGCGTTGCCGATCTGCGCCTGCGGGTGCTGCGCGAACGAGATGATGTCGTCCTTGCCGTCGCCGTTGAAGTCGCCGACGAGCGGGATCTCGCCCGCCGGCGAGAAATCGGTGTGCCATCGTTGACGCTGCCCGAACGACGAGCCATTCGAGAGCGCCACATAGACCGGCGGTCCGCCGAACGGCCTGACGTCGCCACGGCCGCGAGCGCGCCGGCCGAGCACCACCGGCGGCTCATCGTGCTGGACGAAGTTCACGATGTCGTCCTTCCCGTCGCCGTCGAAATCGCCGACCCCCGGAACTTGTCCCTTCGAGGAGAACGACGGGTGCCACGGCGAGTCGCTGCTGAACAGCAGGTGGTCGACCTGGGGTCGTTCGAAGCGCACGAACACCGGCGCGTCGCCCGCGTTCGGCACCGGCAGCTGCGGGAATCGCACGAGATCGGTGACGCCGTCACCCGTGAAATCGCCGACCATCCGGATCTCGTTCGCGCCGCCGAAGGAGGGAACGCTCTCCACGCCGCCCGCGCCTTCCGCATATCTGAGCGCCATTCCCCACTTCGATTGAAACAGTTGCTTCATCGCCGCGCGCCCGAAGTTGACGATGACACCCTCGAGGACGGATCCGGCCGCACGCCGGCCGGTCACGTACAGATCGGAATTGAACGCGAACGTGGTGAGCTGGCGGATGGAGCCGGTCGTCGGCGGATCGATATCGGTGCCCACAGACAGCCAGGTGTCCGAAAACGCGCCGCCCGTGATGCGGTTGTCGACGCGATTGGGATCCTTGCGCGCGTACGTGACGCGGCCGTTCGGATCGCTCGCCATGACGAACACGTCTTCCGCGAGGTGCGCGATCCGCGGCGTGTCGTCCGCCTGGAGCCCCGTCTCGGATGGAATCGTCCATGCGGGCGGCGCGCCAGGCGCTGACTTGGTCGTCGCGTAGAACACGGCGGTTCCGGGTGGAGACCCGGTGTCGGTGTGAATCGCCGCGTGAAGCGCCCGGTTGAAGAACATGACGTCGAACTGTCCCTGATGCACCGGCAGCAATGGAAATACGTTCGCGGGCGCCGAAAAGGCCAGCGGGGTCGTGGAGGTCCGGATCGCCTGCCGGATCGTCACGTGCGATGTGAAGAGGACGTTGACCGTCGTGCCATCCCATACGGCGAGCGGCTGGTGAAGCTCGGCGCCCTCCGCAATGCGCACGGCGGACGTCCATGTGTTCTGAACGGTGTCGAGCTCCTGCGCCATCACGTTGCCGGAAGGATCCGTCCATGCGAGGACAAGCCTGTTTGCGCCGGCCTGACTCAGCGATGGCGCGATCGCGGCGTCGACGTTCAGGGCGCGCCAGATCGCGGGCCAGGACGTGACGTGCGCAGCAGTGATCGCGAGCCGCGTCCAATAGAGCTTCGAGTCGCGTCCGCGCGCGACCAGATGAATGGTCGTGCTTCCGAGCCCGTGTCCGATAACGGCAGCGGCGATGCGCTCGTTGCCGAAGAGCGGCCCGGTTGGCGGTCCCACCTGAAGCCAGCCGCCCGTCAGGGTGCTCACGTTCTCGACGGCGCCGGTCTGACGGTCCCGCCGGCTCGGCAGCAGGGAGAAGAACATCCGTCCGGACCCCCCGTCCGTGCGAAACATCCAGATCGCGTTGTCCCGATGCGCGTAGTCGAACGTTGCGGGCTCTTCGACGATCGGCTGTGGAATGGGGCTCCCGCGTCCTCTCGACGGCTTGTACAGCGGACCGGCATCCTCCACGACGCCAGCCATCGCGATTGGTGATCCGTCTCCGCCGCCGAGCGTCTGAAACCGGACGTGCGGAAGGTTGATGCGGAAGTCCCACCCATGAAGGTTCGGCAGGAACTCGGGGTAGTTCGCAATGTTCTCGGCGATTCCGTTCCCGGCGCTCCCGTTCCAGCAGGCGACCACGATCGACGTCGGCGTCGCGCAGTGCCCGTCGTCACGCGCGATGCCTTGTGCGAGCAGGGCCGCACCGGCCAGCGCGACGAGCGCAGCGATTGGAGTGACGTGCGCGCGCGTGTTCGTCCCCACAGGTTCGGCCCTCCCGTTTACTGCGCGGTCCATCCCCCGTCGACGAAGAGCGAGCTGCCCGTCACGAACGACGACGATGGTGATGCCAGAAATACCGCGGCTCCGGCGATCTCGTCGACCTCGCCCCATCGTCCCATGGGGATCTTCTTCACGAACTCCTGATACTTCACCGGGTCGTTGAGCAGCGGGCGATTCAACTCCGTCCCGAACGGGCCCGGACAGAGCGCGTTGACCGTGACTCCGGTGCCCGCCCATTCGAGCGCGAGGACGCGCGTGAGGTTGACGATGCCGGCCTTCGCGGACGCATAGGGCGCGCGGCCGGGCAGGCCGATGACGGCGAGGATCGACCCCATGTTCACGATGCGCCCCCAGCCGCGGCCGACCATGCGCGGCCCGATCGCGCGGGAGCAGAGGAACGGCCCCTTGAGATTGGTGTCGATGACGGAGTCCCAGTCCGCTTCGCTGAGCTCCTGAATCGGCCCGCGGACGTTGATACCGGCGTTGTTGAAGAGGATGTCGATCGGCCCGAGCGACGATTCGATCTCGGTGACCAGGCGGTCGATATCCTGCGCCGAGGTGACGTCGACGCTGAACGCCTTTGCCTTGCGGCCTGTCTTCGACGAGATCTGCGATACGGTTCGGTGGCAGTCTGCAATCGATCGGCTGGCGATCGCGACGTCCGCGCCCGCCTGCGCGAGCGCGGTCGCGATGACCTGACCGAGTCCTCGCGCCCCGCCCGTCACGAGCGCGACGCGGCCGGTCAGCTTGAATGTGTCGAGTACGTTCGTGTCGGGCACTATTCGGAGTCCTTCGCATGGCGGCCCTGAAGGGGCGGCCCTAGGTTCAGACTTCCGCCTGAAGGCGGAAGCCACGAATCAGAATTACGAGTTCAGAATCCGCGGGGGCGGATCCAGAAGCTTTCCTGCCACGTGCCGCCGGGCGGGATGCTCTGCAGATCCTTGTACAGTCCCTTGTGCGCGAGGTTCATCGCGTCGGTAATCGCCGCCATCGGCTCGAAGCAGATGAAGTTGCGGCTGCGCGGCGGGGATCCCTCGGGGCCCGCGGACGGCTTCGGCGCATAGATCACCATCGCTCGATAGTTCGGGCCGAGCAGGACGTCGACCTGCTGCGACCTCCCCTTGACGCTCATCGTCGCGCGTCCGTCGGCCGCGCGGACGAGATCGCCGAAGACGTGATCGAGGTCGTAGTCCTTCAGCGGTGCGCTGGCTGGATCGGGGAAGAACCTTTCGATCGGCTGCGTCTCGCCGGTCGGAATCAGGTTCTGCGCGAGCAGCCACTGTGTGCGGGCACCCACCGAGATGGTCCACTCATCGCGGGGTGAGTCGGTCAACTGGAAGTACGGATGAAAGCCGATCGCGACGGGCATCGGCTCCGCGCTCAGGTTGTGAATGCTCGTCGTCACCTGCAGGATGCCATGCTGCAGCCGATGCGTGACGTCGATCGTGTGCGCGAAGGGGAACTGCTTCATCCACAGCGGATTGCGATAGAACTCCAGCCGGCTCGTCACCCACGCGCTCGAACGATCCGCCCTGACCTCCACGACTTTCCACGCGTCCGTCCAGAGCACGAGGCCGTGAATGGGATTCGCGCCGCGGACGTTCCCGAGGCCCATGTCGAATGCGTAGCGCTGCCCGTTCGCGTAGAACGCCTGCTCGTCGAGGCGGTTCGCCCACGGCGCGAGGAACGGAATGCCGGAGAAGGTCGGCCGCGCCTTGAACGCGTCGGGCGACGCCGCCGGCCAGTAGATGACGTTCTGCCCGTTGACGATCATCTCGAACACGATGTTGCCGGCCGAGGCGAGGATCGAGACGGAGGTGTGCGCGCGCGCGTCCTCGAGGCGGACGACGTCGCCGCTCTGGCGCGCAGCGTACGGCTGCGCCGCTGCCGGCGCGGCGAGGAGCGCCGAGAGCAGCAGAAGGACGACGGCGCGCAGGTCTGCCTGTATGCAGGAACGACGTGATGAGCGCACGGTGCGGGGAACTCTATCCCGTGGCGGTCTGAAAAACTAGGATAGAATCCGGCCGCGGACGACGCGGACGACGCGGACGGATCATTCGAAAACGGTGCGGAGATTCTCAATGCGGAGCGTCCTCGGGACCTGGCTTGCGCTCGTGCTGCTTGGCGGACTGACGTCCGCGCAGGGCCGTCCCAAAACGCTCGACATCTACATCGTCGACACCGAGGGCGGGAAGGCGGCGTTGTTCGTGGCGCCGAGCGGCGAGACGGTGCTCGTCGACAGCGGAAATCCAGGCGGCCGCGATACGGACCGCATCATGGCGGCCATCTCGGACGCGGGCGTGACGCAGATCGACTACCTGATCACGACGCATTATCACGTCGACCACGTCGGCGGGATGGAAGCCCTCGCCTCGAAGATCCCAATCAGGCATTTCCTCGATCACGGCCCGACCGTCGAAGAGCGCGAGCAGGTGGCCGGCTTCCAGCAGATGTACGCGGGGTTGTACGGAAAGGCGTCGCACACCGTCGTCAAAGCGGGAGACACCGTTCCGGTGGCCGGCCTCGACTGGCGCATCGTCACCGCCGGCGGGCACGCGGTGAAGACGGCGCTCCCCGGCGGCGGCAACCCGAATCCGTACTGCGCGGAGTTCAAGCCGCGCGAGAATTCGATCGATCCGGAGAACGGCCAGTCCGTGGGGAGCGTAATCGCGTACGGAAAGTTCCGCGCGATCGACCTCGGCGACCTGCTGTGGAACAACGAGTTCGATCTGATGTGTCCGAACAATCCGATCGGCCAGGTGGATTTGTACCTGGTATCGCATCACGGGACGGACCCGTCGGGATCGACCGCGCTCGTGCATGCCATCGCGCCCCGCGTCGCGATCATGCAGAACGGTACGCGCAAGGGGGGCACGGTGCAGACGTATCAGACGCTCCGCTCCGCGCCGCGCATCGAAGACATCTGGCAGCTCCACTGGTCGTACAACGGCGGCATCGAGTACAACCCGGCGGGTGTGTTCATCGCGAACGTCGAGGACCCGCAGACGATCGCGAACGTGCTGACGTCGGAGTCACCGCAGGGCGGCGGTCGTGCGGGCAGTCCCCCCGGTCCCCCAGCGGGACACGGGCCTGGGGGAGGCCGTGATGGTCACACAGGACCCGCGTTCCTGATCAAGGTATCCGCGCAGGCGGACGGAACGTTCACCGTCACGAACACGCGCAACGATTTCAGCAAGAGCTATCGATGATCCGTCACCTTGCCTGCGCTTTGATGATCGCCTTCTGTGGTTGCGGAGGGTCCGTCTTCGCGCAGACGCCGCCCGCGCAGCCGGCCGGGCGCGGGAACAGCCTGAACATGGTTCCGCAGGAGGTGCCGCTCTGGGAGAACGGCGCTCCAGGCGCGCTGGGCGATACGGACGCGGACAAGCCGACGATCACGATCTACCGCGCATCGCGAAACCCGGTGGGCACGGCGGTCGTCGTCGCGCCAGGCGGAGGATATAGCGCGCTGGCGATGGATCACGAAGGACGTCAGGTGGCGTCGTGGTTCAATGCGATGGGCATCAGCGCGTTCGTGCTGAAGTACCGGCTCGGGCCGCGATATCACCACCCGATCGAGCTCGGGGACGCCCAGCGCGCGATCCGGTTCGTCAGATCGCGCGCGCAGGAGTTCGGCGTGCCGACCGATCGGATTGGCATGATGGGATTCTCTGCCGGCGGCCATCTCGCTTCGACCGCCGGTACCCACTTCGACACGGGGAAGCCCGGCGCGGCGGACCCGATCGATCGCGTCAGCAGCCGTCCGGATTTCCTGATTCTCGGCTATCCGGTCATCTCATTCGATCCGGCGATCGCGCACGCCGGTTCCGTGCGCAACCTGCTCGGCGACAAGCCCGATCCGACGTTGATCGCGGACCTCTCGAACGAGCTGCGCGTCACGTCGGAAACGCCGCCGACCTTCCTGTTCCACACGACCTCGGATCCCGGCGTGCCCGTCGAGAACAGCGTCCGCTTCTACCTCGCGCTCGTGAAGGCGAAGGTTCCCGCGGAGATGCATCTCTTCGCGAACGGGGCGCACGGCGTCGGCCTCGCGCTCGGCGATCCCGAGTTGAGCCTGTGGCCGACGCTCCTGACGAACTGGCTCCGCGCGCGAGGATTGCTGACGCCGGTGAAGAAGTCTCGTTAACAACGACGACGAACGTCAATTCACCGTCACCGGCGGGCTCGTCGCCGCGCGCGTATAGCCGTTGTTCAGGAACAGCCGGAACTCATACGTCCCCGGCGTGGACGGCATCGTCACGGTCCACGTGCGGGTCGTGATACCGGTGCCAACATACGTGTAGGTCACGTACGTGTTGTTCGGCGACGAGGTTGACGCCAGCGCCAGCCAGTCCGACGGGCCACCAAGGCCGCCCGTGAGCGTGACCGTCACGCTCGCGCCTGGTGCGGCCGTTGTCTTACTGACCGTCAGTGTTGGTGACGTCCCGCTCCCGGTCCCGCCCACCGTGACCGCCGGACTCGTCGCCACGCGCGTATACCCGTTGTTGACGAACAGCCGGAACTCGTACGTGCCGGCCGTCGACGGCGCCGAGACCGTCCAGGTCCGGGTCGTCACGCCCGACCCGACGTACGTGTAGGTGATGTAGCTCGTATTCGCGGCGCTTGCGGCTGCGAACGCAAGCCAGTCGCCGGATCCGCCGGCCCCGTTCGTCAGCGTGACGGTGATCGGCGATCCCGGCGCCACACTCGTCGAGCTGACCGTCAAGGTCGGCTGCGTCGACGATCCCGAGCCGATCGTGAATGTCAGGGGTGCCGATGTAGCGGCTCCCGCCGCGAACACCGTCACGGACGCGGTGCCGGCCGTCGCCACATCGGCTGCGGCAATCGACGCGCGGAGCTGCGATGCGCTGACGAAAGTAGTCGCGCGATCGGCGCCGTTCCAGCGCACGACCGAGGTCGACGTGAACCCGCTGCCGTTGGCCGTCAACGTGAACGCGGCGCTGCCCGCGGCAATCGAAGACGGGGAGAGCGACGTCAGAACCGGCGCCGCACCCGTCTGCACGGTGACAGTCGGGCTCGTCGCGGCGCGCGTATAGCCGCCGCCCACGAAATAGCGGAACTCGTATGAGCCGGGCGTGGTCGGCATCGTGACCGTCCATGTGCGATTCTTGACGCCGTTCCCGACGTACGTATACGAGATGTAACTGGTGTTCGCCGCGGTCGTAGCCGCCAGCGCGAGCCAGTCGTTCGCACCTCCAGCGCCGTTCGTAAGTGTCGCGGTGACGCTCGCGCCCGGTGCAACCGTCGTCGCGTTGACGGTGATCTGCGCGGCAGCCACGATCGAGAAGCTCACCGCCGCGGACACGCCGCCGCCCGGCGATGGAGTCGAAACTGTGAGGGACACCGTTCCCGCCGTCGCGATGTCAGCGGCGCCAATGGCGGCCTGCAATTGCGTCGCGCTCACGAACGTGGTCGGCCGCGGCGATCCGTTCCATCGAACGGTCGACGCCGACACGAATCCCGTGCCGTTGACCGTCAGCGTGAACGCTGGCCCGCCGGCCGACGCGCTGGTGGGCGACACCGTGCCGATCGCAGGCGCCGGGTTGATCGACGTGTCCACCGTCACCGCCGGGCTCGTCGCGGCCCGCGTGTAGCCGTTGTTGAGGAACAGCCGGAATTCGTACTGCCCGCCCGCCGACGGCATCGTCACCGTCCACGTGCGGTTCGTCACGCCGGTGCCGACGTACACGAAGCTGATGTAGCTGTTGTTCGGCGCGCCAACTGCTGCCAGCGCGAGCCAGTCGGTGGACCCGCCCAATCCATTCGCGAGCGTGGCCGTGACGCGCGACGATGGCGCGACCGACGTCGCATTCACGGTCAGCGTCGGCGGCGGGTCGATCGTGATGCTGAGCGGCGCGGTCGTCCCGCCGCCGGGGGATGGAGCAGTGACCCAGACCTGGGCCGTGCCTGGTGCCGCGAAGTCCGATCCTGTGCTCTGCACCTGGAGCTGCGTCGTGCTGACGATTGACGTCGGCCGCGCCGCGCCGTTGATATAGCCGACCGAAAAGGCGTTGAAATCACGGCCGGTCAGCGTCAGCGTCACCGGCGCGGTCGTGGCGCGCAAACGCGACGGCGAAACGCTGATCAGCGTGGGCACCGGATTGGTGACGGGCGTCAGCGACGCTAGCGCCCGAAGCGCGTTGACGCGCGGAACCGTGTTGCCGCCGCCGAAGATGATGCGGTTGTCCGTAATGGGTGTGCCGGTACTCCTCAGCGCGCCGACGATCGCACTCACGCTGGCCGTCGGCGCGGCCTGCCGCAGGAGCGCCCACGTGCCGGTGACGTGCGGGGCCGCCATCGACGTCCCGCTCAGCGCCTCATACCCTCCGCCGGGGACAGACGATGTGATCGAGCCGCCAGGAGCGAAGAGCGACAGAAAGGACGAGACGTCGGAGAAGAACGAGACCGAGTCGTCCTTCTCGACGGATCCGACGCTCACAGCCGACGAGATGCACGCAGGCGCTGCCAGCGCGTTGCCCTCGTACTCGTTGCCCGCCGCAATCACCGCGGCGACGTTGATCGAGCGCAGGTTGTCGATGGCGGGCTTGTAGGGCTGATCGTCGCAGGGCGCGGCGAAGCTGCCGCCGCCGAGGCTCATGTTGACCGCAACGACGTTCCGCCCGGCAGCAAGCGACTGCACGTACTCGAGGCCCGCGACGATGTCGGACGTGAATGCGCCTGGACAGGGGGCGATCCCGCCACAGCTCGCGGCATCCGTGATCTCGGTAAAGACCTGGACCGCGATCAGCTTCGCGCCCTTGGCGACGCCGGAGAACGATTGTCCCGCGGGGACGCCGTTTCCCGCAGCGATGCCGGCCACGTGCGTGCCGTGCAGGCAGTCCGGCAGCGGGCACGGTGTGGCGGCTCCTGGACCGAACTGCTCGTCGGCGCCGCCCGGGCAGAAGGACTGCGTCTGTCCTGCCACTGTCTTCGAGAAGCACGCTTCGTCCGTCACTTTGTTCGCGAGGAACGGATGCGCGCTGTCCACGCCGGTGTCGAGGATGGCGACGGTCGTGCCCGTTCCATCGTAGCCGGCCGCCCACACCTGGTCGCCCTGAATCTGCGGCACGCTCTGCGCGAGGACCGGCCTGACGAGGACGTCCTCGAAGATGCGGGAGGTGTCCGGCGACGATTCGAGCGCTGCGAGCCCCGCCTGCGTCACGTCGAGCGCGACATACGGAACGGTCTCGTAGACGCGAGCCGCGCGGCGTGAGGACACATCGACCGCGGCCATCACACGCGCCGCTGCAGCCGCGATGTTCCGGCGCTGCGACAGGACCGCGGCGGCACTCCCAAGCCGTCCTTCAGGGACGTGCGCGGCAGGAAGCCTCAGCTCGACGATCACCCGCACGCGTCCGTCGCGCTGCGCGCGCGCGTGGACGTTTGGCGGAGCCGATGCCGATCCGCCTGCAGGCGGCAGCCCTTGCGCCGAGAGGACCGCGAAGAGAGAGAGCGAGAGCAGGACGGCCGCCCTGAGTGACGCCGCTCGAGAAAAGCGCATCTGACACCTCTCTGGGGAGACCTTCAGGTGTCTCGCGAAACGGCTCGGCTGTCAAGCCTCATCTATACGGATTCAAGAATGGGACTCGAAATGACAGAACTGTGCGGCGGACCGAAGAGGCCCCCCTTCGCGCCGGGGACTGACTATCCGCAGTGGGCGCCGGCCTGGATCGACAGGAGTTCGAGCGGATTCCGCCCCGTTGTGGCGATCGCGTGCAGGACGCCGCGCGGCACCATGATCAGTACGCCTGCTTTCATCGGCTCGACGGTTTTCCCCGTGCGCAGTGATCCTTCGCCGGCGATGACGTAGAGGTATTCGTCGGCGTCGGCGTGCATGTGCTCCGCGATTGGTTCGCGCGCCTGGATCAACAGCGCGGGGCCGCCGGCGCCGCATGCGAGCGGCGACGTCTTTCCCGCTGCACGGCCGATGAAGTTCTTTTCGATGAACGTCGGGAGATCGATCGTGACGGGCAGCGCGTCGACCGGCTGCGCCACCGGCTCGATTGGCGGGGCGGGCGGCGGCGCTTTCGGCGGCTCCGGCGTGAGCGTGATCTTGACGTCCGTCGGCGCGCCAGCGCGCGCCGTCAACTCCCGCTCGAGCGTGACGAACCCGGCCTTCTCGAAGCGCAGCCGATAGTTGCCCGTCGGAATGTTCTCGAAAGCGATGCGGCCGCGCTCGGTCCGCGCGTCCCGCGACGCGGGGCCCTGCACGGTCACATGGACGTCGCCAATCGGAGCGCCTGACGGATCCGACACGACAATGGCAAGCGTTGCGCTGCCGCCGCCGCCGGAGCGCCGCTGCGCCTGCGCTTCGAACCCGACGAGAAGAATGGCCGCGGCGACGACGAACGGCGTGATTCGCATAGTCGATCTATTGAACGAGTCGGGCAGCGACGTCAAATCGGAGCGCGCGGCAGCCTGGAGGGCGGACCTCTCAGGTCCGCCCCGGCCACGACGTGTGTAGGGCGGACCTCTTAGGTCCGCCTCTGCAGCCGGGTCTACGAGACCCGGCCTACGAGACCGGTCTGAGAGACCCGGCGTACGAGACCGGTCTGAGAGACCCGGCCTACAAGACCGGTCTGAGAGACCCGGCCTACGATCGGTATGCCTCGCGCCCTATCCCCTGCACCGGAATGCCCTGCGCGGTGAGCACCTCGTGCTGCAGCGCAAACATCGCGGCCGCCGCCTCATCGATATGGCGCACGAACGCAATTGATCCGGCGAGGATGGGCTGCAGCCGCGCTTTGTCCTGAATACGGGCGGGCGGATACTCGTGCTCGACGACGAGGTGTGTGTTCGCCACGTCGAGCGCGAGCAGCTCGCGCGCGGCGAGCTGGTGATCGAGCCAGTCGACGGTTCGATTCTGCAGATACGCGAGCGGATCGTGCTTTGCCGTCCCCGGCAACTCGTGCTCGGCGAGGACCGTCTGCTTCTTCCACGCGTTGAGCTGATCCGCGGGATTCTCCGACGGCTTGTCGCCGACCCAATCGCCGCGCTCGACTGTCTGGCCGCCGTAGCCCCAGGCGCTGACGCCCTTCGCGTTGATGACCTGGCCCTTCACGTGGAAGCCGCCGATCAGGAAGTTGTAGCCGGAGTCCTTCAGGTACTGGAAGATCGATCGAGTGTCCTGTCCCATGAGGATCGCGTGGGACGGATCGTAGTGGATGCGGAAGTTGTCGCCGAGGCCGTGCTTCTCGCAGATGCGATGTAACGCGATCCACGTCCCGGGCGTGTAGGCGATGTTGTTGTGAAAGTTGTCCCCCGTCGTCCATCCCGGCATCGGACACTGCTCGACGCGGTAGACCAGCCCGCGCGCCTTCGCATCCTTCAGCAGCGGAATGAACCACTGCTCGAAATCGACGAGGTTCTGATCCATGCTGCGCTGCTGGTTGCGCCCGACGAAGCCGCACACGGCGTCGACCCCGAGGAGCGTCGCGGCCTCGAAGACGCGCCGCATGAAGTCGTGCTTCTTCTGGCGCACCGCCTGATCATGGTGCAGCAGATTGTCGAAGTAGCCGACGTCCGAGATCCCGATCTTGTGCGCCGAGAGCGCCGCCTGCACGCGGCGCGCGCGGTCCTTGTTGAAGGGCTGGCGCAGATCGAGCGTGTTCGCCACCGGATCGAGCATCGCTTCCGGCGGCACGTCGGTTTCGGTAGGATGAAGGGCTGCCGACAGCTGGATGTTGTCGGCGCCGAGCTCGCGCGCGAACGCGACCCATTCCTCGATCGCGCGGTCCGGGTCGGCGTCCCGTACGTCGCGCGGCGTCAGCTCCTGAACCGCCGCGGTGAGGATGCCGACCTTCATGTGCTTGGGAACGAATGGTTGAATCCGCATGTCAGGGCCTGGGAGTGTACCTTCATTTTCCGCGTTTGTCAGGTATGATGCGGGTTTGTTGGACGGGCGGATGCCCATCCCGGCGCACGCGGGGTCAGAGCGCTTTCAACGAAGGTGAGCCATGAGCAATATCAGTCGACGTCGATTCGTGAAAACGGTGGCCGGCACGGGCGCCGCGCTGACCATCGTGCCTCGCCACGTCCTGGGGCGCGGGTTTCAGGCGCCAAGCGACACCGTCAACGTGGCCGCCGTCGGCATCGGCGGTCGCGGCGGCAGCGATCTCGCCGCAGTCCTGACGCAGAACATCGTCGCCGTCTGCGACGTCGACGACTCGCTCATCGACAAGCGCTGGGCCGCCTACAAGCGCCAGGCGTCCGCGCAGCCGGGCGAAGGCCGCGGCAACCGGCAGCAGCAGCGGACCCCCTCGGCGGCGCAGCAGGCCGCCAATGCGAAGCGGCCGGCCACCGACGATGCGGCGGCGCTGCGGCAGTTCGTGGACGACCGCATGATGAAGGTGCCGCGCTACAAGGACTACCGCGAGATGCTCGAGAAACAGAAGGACATCGACGCGGTGATGATCGCGACGCCCGACCACATGCATGCGGCGATCGCTGGGGCGGCGATGGACATCGGCAAGCACGTCTACTGCGAGAAGCCGCTCTGCTGGTCGGTGAAGGAGGCGCGGTATCTCGCAAAGAAGGCGAAGGACAACTCGAAGCTCGTCACGCAGATGGGCAACCAGGGGCACTCGACCGACGGCGCGCGTACGGGCTACGAGTGGATCACCAGCGGCGCTATCGGCGATATCCGTGAGATACACGTGTGGACGAACCGTCCGCTCGGGTACTGGCCGCAGGGCGTTCCGCGCCCGGCGCCGCTGCCGGCGGACGCGTCCGATCGTCCGCTCGAGTGGAACCAGAAGGACATCAATCTGCGGCTCGCCGCCGCCATGGCCGGCAACTTCCCCGTGCCGCCTGGCCTCGACTGGAACCTGTTCCTCGGCGCGGGACCGGTCGTCGAATATCACCCGATTTATCACCCGTTCAACTGGCGCGGCTGGGTCGATTGGGGACAGGGCCCGCTCGGCGACATGGGCGCGCACCTCATCGATCATCCGTTCTGGTCGCTGAAGCTCGGGATGCCGACGTCGATCGAGACCGTCTCCACGCCGTTCAACGGCGCGAGCTATCCGAGCGCGACGATGACGCACTACCAGTTCGCCGCGCGCGGCAACATGCCCGCGGCGAAGCTGACGTGGTACGACGGCGGCTTCGCTCCCGCGAAGCCGGAGGAGATCGGCGACGAAAAACTGAACGGTGAAGGCGGGATCCTCTACATCGGCAGCAAGGGAAAGATGCTGCAGGATACCTACGGGTTGAACCCGCGCTTCCTCCCCGCGTCGCTGAACGGGTCCATCCCCGCGCCGAAACAGGTGCTGCCGCGCATCCCGCACGAAGAGCACCAGATGAACTGGATCGAGACGATCAAGGGAAAGGGGGAGATCTCCGCGCCCTTCGAGTACGCGACCCAGCTCACGGAGGTCATGCTGCTCGGCATCGTCTCGCTCCGCGCGAAGGCGAAGATCGTCTACGACGGCGCGAACATGCAGATCACGAACGCGCCGGCCGCGAACGAGTTCCTCGGCCGCGAGCACCGCGCGGGGTTCGAGCTGAAATAACCCGTTCGGATGTAGGGCGGGTCCATTAGACCCGCCCAGGGCGCATCTAAAGATGCGCCCTACGACAGAGGAGCGCACGAGCACGCATGCAGCGAATCGGGATGGGTCTCGTGGGGCCGGGCTTCGTCGCGGAGCATCACGTCGATGCGGTGCGGCGGCTCGGCTTCGTCGACGTGGTGGCAATCGCGGGCAGCAGCGAGGGGTCCGCGAAGCGCAAAGCGGACGCGTGGAACATCCCGAAGGCCTACGGCAGCTACGAGGCGCTCATCGCCGATCCCGCCATCCACGTCGTTCACAACACGACCCCGAACTTCCTGCACGTCCCGGTCGTCCGCGCGGCGCTGGCGAAGAAGAAGCACGTCGTGTCGGACAAGCCGCTCGCGGTCACCGTCGACGACGCGCGGGCGCTGCGTGACGCGGCGCGCGCCGCGGGCGTCGTCCACGCCGTTACGTTCAACTATCGCGGGAACCCGCTCGTCCAGCAGGCGCGCGAGATGATTGCGGCGAGCGAGATCGGCGACGTCCACTACGTCTCCGGCGCGTACCTCCAGGACTGGCTGCTCGAGCCGACGGACTTCTCCTGGCGTCTCGAGCCCGAGAAGGGCGGCCAGAGCTCCGCGATCGGCGACATCGGATCCCACTGGTGCGATCTCGTCGAGTACGTCGTCGGCGACCGGATCGACTCCGTGCTGTCGGATCTATCCACCGTCATCCAGACGCGGCTGAAGCCTGAAACGGCGACGGAGGCGTTCGCGAAGAGCGGGTCCGAGAAGCGCCGCGAAGTGACCGTCACGAGCGAGGACCTCGCGACCGTGCTGCTGCGGTTCAGGAAGGGCGCCAAGGGCAGCGTCTCCGTCGGCCAGGTCTGCGCCGGGCACAAGAACGGCCTGTGGTTCGAGGTCAACGGGCGCAAGGCGTCGCTGCGCTGGAAGCAGGAGCAGCAGAACGATCTGTGGATCGGCAAGCGGCACGAAGCGAATGCGATCCTCCCGAAGGATCCGTCGCTGCTCGGTCCGGTTGCGCGCCGCTACTCGCACCTTCCCGGCGGCCATCAGGAAGCGTGGGCAGACGCGTTCTGCAACGTGCTGCGCGACGTCTATACGTTCATTGCCGAGGGCAAGACGCTTGCGCCTGGACAGGCCGTCCCGTTCCCGACGTTCGACGACGGCTACCGGTCCGCGTGCGTCGTGGACGCGATCCTGAAGAGCCACGCGAACGGGAACGTCTGGACGAAGGTGCGCGATTGAATCGTCGTGCGCGCGCGGTGTGCGGCGTGCGGATTTCGTAGCGCGCAATTTTAGTTGCGCGGAGACAGCGGAGGATGATGCTGATGCGCAGGGATGAACCGACTTCTTACTCACGCCGTGATTTCGGAAAGCTCGTGCTGGCGGGGCTGCCGCTGACGCTCGTGTTCAAGGGCCTCGATTCGAAGATCAACGGCGTCCAGATCGGCTCGATCACGTACAGCTTCCGGACGATTCCGGATGCAGAGGAGATCGTCAAGGCGTATCAGAAGCTCGGGCTCAGCGAAGTCGAGCTGATGTCGAACCACGCCGAAGCGCTCGCGGGCGCGCCCGCGTCAGGCGGCCCCGGCGGCGGCGGACGCCGCGGCGAACAGACGCCCGAGCAGCAGGAAGCGGCGCGGAAGGCGGCGCAGGCCCGCGCCGAGGAGCTGCGCAAGTGGCGGTCGTCCGTCTCGATGGACAAGTTCAAGGACGTCCGAAAGGAATGGAACGACGCGGGCGTCGACGTGCGCCTCCTGACCTTCAACATGAACGTGAACTCGACGAAGGACGAGGAAATCGAGTACGCGTTCCAGATGGCGAAGGCGCTGGGCGTGAAGGCGATCACGACGTCGACGCAGGTGAGCATGGCCAAGCGCGTCGCGCCGTTCGCGGACAAGCACAAGCTGATGGTCGGCTTCCACGGCCACGATCAGACCGAGCGTCCGGACGAAGTGTCCACGGAGGAGACGTTCAAGACCGTGATGGCCGCGTCGAAGTACATCGGCGCGAACCTCGACATCGGGCACTACACGGCTGCGAACGGGGACCCGATCGCGTTCATCCAGAAGTACCACGACCGCATCACGAACCTGCACCTGAAGGATCGGAAGAAGAACCACGGCGAGAACGTGCCGTGGGGACAGGGCGATACGCCGATCAAAGAGGTGCTGCAGCTCCTGAAGAAGAACCGCTACGACTTCCCCGGGAACATCGAGTTCGAGTACGGCGGCGATCCCGTCGTCGAAGTGGGGAAGTGCCTCGAATATTGCCGCCAGGCACTCGCGTAGCGGTACCTCGTCATCGTAGGGCGGGCCTTTCAGGCCCGCCTCACACCGCGCGGTGTAGGGCGCGCCTGCTGACGCGCCCGAACTGTGCCGAGAGGCAGAACTAAGAGCCTTCCGACGGCGCCATCCAGCGTTGTTTCGCTGCGATGTCGAGAATTCTCTCGCACCGCTGCTGGCGATCTTCTTGCTCCCTCATCAGCCGCAATGGGAACTGACGTTCTGGTGGGGCGAATGTTGGCAGTGTGTTGCCATCCCCGGGCAGCGTGGCGAGTACTCCCGACACGAGGGCGGATCGCCCTCGCCGCCGCATACTTCGCGGCCGCCTATTTCGGCGTCCTCACGGCGCTGATCACGATCCTGTCGCGGAGCTGAGACCGCGCAACTAAAGTTGCGCGCTACGAGATCGCTACCCGCGGCGGCCCTGAGAGGGCCGCCCTACGTCATCCTCACGCGCAGCCGCGCCTGTCCGAGTACCACTTCATCGTCCAATCGCAGCGCAACCCCGCGTGTGCCGGGCGGCACCGGGATCGTCGTCCCCTTCCGGATGATGTGCGTTCCCCGCGAGCTGTTGTCGTCGTAGATCCGGTACTCGCGCGACGACTCGCGGTAGAGGATGTGCGCGTGGCGCCGCGAGACGCTCTGGTTGACGTCGCTCCCGTCCTCCGCAAACGCGATCTGATTCCTGCGCAGCATGCGCTGGCGGCTGTCGACGACCTCGGCGCCGCGCCCGATATCGATGCGATCTGTCGCGAACGAGAATCGCCGGCGATCGGTCGCGCCGTTCACGACGGACAACTCGATGGAAGCGGGAGCGGGTGCGGCCGCGGGCATGGGGGCGTCGTCGATCCGTTCCAATTCCACGTGGTAGTCGCGGTCGCCCCAACTCGCCGGGCGCGCGGTGCGGAATCGCGTCCGGATCTCCAGCGGCCCCAGCATGCACATCGGTCGAAGCCGGTCCGCAATCTGCGCACGAAGCGTATCGGCGTCGCCAATCACGCTCGCCAATCGCGCCTTGTCCTCGCGGGAGGCCGCATGAAGTTCGATGGTCAGCCGGTTGAAGGGAAACACCCACCGGCCGCGTCCCGCCGGCTGCACGTGGCGCTCGATTTCGTCGAGCAGCGCGTGCGCGATCTCGAGCGGCTGGCGCGGCGCCGATCCCACAAGACGCCCGACGATCGTGTCGACGACCCGTCCGACTCTCGCTTCCGCCGCTCGAGCCTTTCTTGCCAGCGTCACGTCAGTTTCCTTTGATGAGGCCGAGCGCTGCCGCGGCAGATACGATCTCGCCGGCCGCGGGCGCTGCCGCGGTGCCGCCGTATCCGGCATGCTCGATGAGAATCGCGAACGCGATATGACGGCGCGACGGCGCGTAGGGCGCAAAGCCGACGAACCACGCGTGCGACGGCGCACCTGCGATCTCCGCGGTGCCAGTCTTTCCCGCGATCGGAATGCTCGCGCCGCGCAGCGATCGCCCCGTGCCGCTGACGACGACGTCGCGCATGTAGGACGCGAGCAGCCGCGCGGACGAAGGAGGCAGCAGCTGCGTGGTCGCGACCTCGGCGCCGGGATCGCGCTCCGTCTGAACCTGCGGCACACGCCCGCCCGACGCGAGAGCTGCCGCGACCTGCGCCATCTTGAGCGGCGACACGACGAGCTCCCCCTGCCCGTAGCCGATCTGGGGGAGCGTATCGCGAATTCGCGCGACCGTATTTCCGCGCGCGAGCGCCACGTTCAGGGCGCGGGCTGTTTCGAGGAGCGCCTGCGGACCGATCTTCATCGCGAGCTGCGCGAAATAGGCGTTGCACGACACCACCATCGCGCCGTGCATGTCGAGGGTTCCATGCGCGTTGTGATCCATCACGTCGTCGCGCACGGGGCGGCTCCAGCCGGCAATCCTGGCGCCGACGCGGCCGTCGCCGAGCGGCACGCACGTAAACTGCTGCTCGCTCGAACGCGCGTTCTGTCGAAGAGCCGCGGCTGCGGTGACGAGCTTGAACGTCGACCCGGGTGGATACCACCCGAACCGCGCGCGATCGAGCAGCGCCGCCTGATCCGACGGATCGAAACCGTCCGCGGTCGCAGCCGGCCACGGGTAGCTCACGCTGGCGAGCAGATCGCCGCTGTCGGCATCGACAACCACGGCCGCCGCACGGCCATCCGCGGACCGGCCCGCGTACTTTGCGACGATGTCGGCGACCTTCGCCTGAAGCCTGGCATCCAGCGTGAGGTGGACGTCGTGGCGGCCTGCAAGGAGCGCCTTCACTTGCGGATGATTCGGCTGGTAGCGATGCCGCAGCAGCGGCAGAACCGCCGCGAAATCACGGCGTACGGTCCACGTCCTTCCGCCATGGCCGTCGTCCACCGCCACGTCCTGCGCGCGATCGTCGAAGCCGCGCAGCTTCGATTCGTCATCGCGTTCGATGAAGGAGGTGTTGCTCGCGCTCCAGTTCACCCGGCTCCGCGCGTCGCCGAGCACGTGAAACGCGCGGCCGCCGAGCGGGTAGCACCTCGATGTCACGTCCCCGCACGCGGCGTCCATAGCGATGCCAAGCTTGCGATATTCGGCACCCGCCTTCGCCGCGACGTCCGCCGCGTCGGTCGCGAGCGGGAGGCCCGCGCGATCGTAGACGCTGCCGCGAGGAATGTCGCGGACGGCGTCGAGGATGCGCGGGTTGTACTCGAAGCGCCGGCTGCCGTCTGCCTGAAGACCGAGATGCGGTTCGGTCGCGTATTTGTCTGCGAGCCGCACCTGCACGTTGGTGAGAGCGACGAGCGGCACGAGCGCGACGACGGCGACTGTTCGTCCAAGCCAGACCAACGGCGCGTGGAACGCTTCCGTGCTCGAATCACCGACCGCGTGCGCGCGAATGGACGCGAGGATCCCCAGCGCAGCGAAATTTGCCGTCATCGCTGACCCGCCTTAGCTGAGGAACGGCGTCACGACGCCCGTCAGCGGCACGATCCCGAGGGTTGCGCACGCCATGAGAAGCGTCGGGATCGCAATCAGCAGCATGACGCCGGCGGCGAGAAAGAGCTCGTAATCGGTCGACGCGCGTTTCGCCGTCGTATATGCGCGCCAGCAAATCACGCTGTACAGGATCGCGACGACGATCAACCCGGCAGCGCCCAGCTCCTCACCGACGGACGCCAGCACGAGATCGGTGTGGCCCGCGGGTAAGTACCGCGTTGCGCCCAGACCGAGTCCGGTACCGAGCGGTCCGCCCGACGCGAGCGTCCAGATGGCGTGCGCGATCTGATCGCCGCCTCGAACCGCGTTGTTCCACGGGGACTGCCAGATGCGAACGCGGTCGACGACTGTCGACGGAATCTGCAGCGTGTAGCAGACGAAAAACCCGAACAGCAGGAGCGCGAGTCCCGCGAGCGGCATGCCGATGCGTCCGCGCGCCAGCGCATACAGCCCGAGAAAGAGCAGTCCGACGATGAGCGCCGGCCCGAGATCCTTCTGAAGGAACAGCAGTCCCAGCGCAAGCGCCACGCCCGCGACGACAGGGAGGGCGTATTCGGCGCGCGGCACGTCCAGCCAGGCGGGGATGGGACGGCCGCGAAATGCCGTCTGCCGCAGTTGGCGGAGCAGCTCCCATCGCTGCGCGAAGTAGCCGGCGAGAAAGAGAAGGAGAAGCAGCCGGATGGCTTCAATCGGCTGGACGGGACCGAGGTTGACGCGCGCCGTGCTGCCCCCGGGTCCGCGCCCGAAGAGGATCAGCATCACCGACAGCCCGGCCGCGGACAGCAGCGGAATGTACGCAAGCTGACGGAACTGCGGCGAGCGGAAATCAATCTCCGAGACCGCGGCCATGAGGACCAGCCCCGCGAAAATCGTCTGCGCGTACCGCGGGAACAGAAGCGCATCGCGGAGCGGGTCGGGCCTGGCGATGATGGCGCACAGGCCGATCGCCGTCAGCAGGTGCGCGGCCGCGAGCAGTACGCGATCGCGGCGTCCGCCGCGCCACCACCACCAGGCGGTCACGAGATGAAAGCCTGCGATGCACAGCAGCACCGACCAGAGCAGCGTGCGTACGAAGTCGCGGCGGGTCCGGACCACGAAGGACGGCTTCACGGTCGAGATGTCAGACGCGGTCAGCAGCGGGAATGGCGCATCGCGCCCCTGCGCGCGTTCCGCGTAACGCTCGAGGCCGCGCACCCGGCGAACGGCATCGGGGCTGACGCGGACGCGGCCGATCGCGCCGACGTTGACGATTGGTTCCGTACCCTCCGCCTGGAGAAACTGGAACAGCGCCGTTGCGGCGAATTGTCGATCGGCCGGATTGCTGAACACTGCCCCGAGCGCTGGTTCCAACGCTCGCGCATCGCGCACCATGTTCAGGTCGATCGCGTGCGCTGACGAACCGTCGAAGCTCGATGCGGCAAACTTTCCGGCCGCAGTCAGGGCGATCGCGATGACCGCGACGAGCGACACGGCGGCGAGCCGAAGATCGACGACGCCGTCCGTCAGACTCCAGGCGGAGCGGCGGACGTGTGCGGTGCGGTCGATTGCGTATGTGTAAGTCGCGCCCACTGCTTTGCTCACGGTGAGGCACCTCTAAGAAGGTGCCCTACATCTCATGGCGGCTCTGAAAGGACCGCCCTACGTCTCATCGCGATGACTGGTCGTCGCTCACGTGCTCGAACGAGAGCTCCGTCAGCCGCAGCTCGACCTGATCGAGGCGGCGCTGCGCAAGGCGAATGTTCGCCGCTCCCTGCGCGAAGTCCGTCACCTTTCCGTACAGCTCGATGGCATGGCGGAAAGCCTCGGCAGCCTTCTGGAGCGACGGCTGCTCCTGCGGCAGCCCGCGCAGCACGCGGGCGTAGCGCGTCAGGCGCTCTCCGCGCGCGCGGTAGCCGTCCGCGAGCTGCGCGACCTCGCGGGTACCCGCGGAATACCCGAAGCGCTCCGCCTGCCTGAGCGCGTCCTCGCCGCGATCGAGGTCGTCCAGCCCGTAGATGAACGTCCGCATCAACCCGAGGAACGGATCCGGCCAGTTGGGCCGCAGCTCCGCCGCCTCGCGGAATGCCGTGACGGCTTCCATGTACTCGCGGCGGGCGGCCGCCGGATCGTGCTTCGCCTGGCGCGCATCTCCCGCGATCCGATGCAGGTGCCCGTCGGAAAGCCGCCCCGCGGCCTTGAGCTGACGGTTGTCCGGATCCTCTTCGAGCGCGCGGGCGTCGGCCGCCTGAATGGCGAGCCACTGCGCCTCGCGCAGCGTCGGAAGCCCGTTCCGATAGCTCGCGATCACCCGTTCGCTCAACTCCATGGTCCTCGCGACGATCGCGCGTCGAAGGACGAAGGTGCCGAAGTGCAGATACGATCGATTCCGGATGCGGTCGTACTGCTGCCACGTCTGGTCGAGCTCCGGGAGCTGACGGGCGGGGATCGCGCGCGCGAGCTGGTTCGCCGAGCTTCCGACCGCGATTTCGTTGAGGACGAACAGCAGCGCAGCGACCTGCAGCGCTCTCCTCAGCAGCCGGCGGCGCTTGCGGCGCGGTCGCGGCGGAGCTGGCGTCGCGGCGGCGGTCGACGGGACGGTCGGAGGTGCCGAAGCGGCCGGCCTCGTCGTGCGGCGCGTGCGCTCGTCGTCCATCGCAGGCGCATCGTTCGTCTGCGCGGGCAGCGTCCGCATCGTCGGAGCCTCGTCGGCGGGCTTCGGCCACCCCTGCTCTTCCGCCGTCGTGCATGCGCCGCGTCCAAAGCGCTCGAGGTCTTCCCGAATCGCCGCGGCCGTCGCGTAACGGTCGGCAATCTGGGGCGCCAGCAGCTTCGCGGCAATCGCCTGCAGCGCGGCAGGGCACTCGTCCGAGATCGCCGGCGGCTGGACGCGCGAGAGAATGCGGCGTTCGAGCTGCCGCGTGTCGCTCGCGACGAACGGCTGCCGGCCCTGGAGCATCTCGTAGAAGACCACGCCGAGTGCCCACAAGTCCGAATATGCATCGATGTCGTTGGACTCGAGCCGCTCGGGGGACAGATACGGCACGCTGCCGAAGTCATTCCGCGTCACTTTCCGGCTGAGCGACAACGCCTTCGCGATCCCGAAATCGAGCACTTTCACGTGCCCCGACGAGGTGATGCGAATGTTTCGCGGCTTCAGATCGCTGTGGTGCAGCGAGGTCAGCGTCCGCCCGCCGATCGTCGCCGTGAAGGCGTGCGCCGCTTCGAGGAACCGGCACAGCTCGATCGCCATCTGGACGGCCCGATCGCGCGCCAACGGCTTCGCGAGCACCTCCGAGAGATTGATCCCCTCGACGTACTCCATCGCGATGTAGAAGTAGTCGCCGTCCTGCCACGAGTCGTAAACCTTCGGGACGGCGTCGCAAATCTCCGAGAAGTGCGACTGGAGTTCGGCGCCCCATTGCTCCGCCTCGAGGATCTCGTGGCCGTCGCGATCGAAGCCGACCGCGACCTGCTTCAGCGCGACATCCATTCCGGTCGCCGGGTCGCTGGCAAGGAACACGGTGGCCATGCCGCCTCGCCCCAGCTCGCGCTGAATCGCATAGCGACCGACCTGCTGGAAGACCGTGCTCACTTGCGTCCTCTCCGCGCCGGCTGGGGTGCAGGCGCCGCCGGCGGAATGAACCAGTTGCCGTCCTTCAGCCGCGGAAAGGCATCGGCGCGAACGCCGTCGAATACGTTCGCGTCGAACACGGGCGCGGCCGCGGGCTCGATCACGAGCGGCGCCACCGCTCCCTCCGTGGTCGCGTTGCGCGCGAAGCGGTTGTGGCTGATCCGCGGCGCGGCGCCCGCCCGCGCTACGAGCGCGGAACCGAAGTTGTCGATCAGATCGCTCCCGAGGAGAAGACCTCCTGAACCGGCGTCGAACTCGACGGCCGCATTCTTCGCGCCCGACACCTCGACGTCGACAATGACGGGATCGGCGCGATTCACATAAATCCCCGTGCCCATCGGCGTCGCGGCATCCCCAAGAATGCGGAACCCGATGAACGCCGCGCCCGCTGCGTGTGCAATCGTGACGGCCGCTTCGTTGTCGGACGCCCCGCCCGAAAGCCTGATGACTGCCTGTCGGGGGACGCGGCTGACGAGCCGTACGCCGGGCCGCAGCGTGAGCGCTTCCCGATATTCCCCGGGCTCGACGCGGATCTCGGTCCCTGGTGCCGCGCTCGCCAGAGCCGCCGCGATGGATTGCCCTGGCGCAACCGTCACGTGGGACGTCCGCGCCAGCGCGTCGCGCAGACCGTTCAGGCGCGCCAGGATGGAAGATGGGCCCTTCAACGCTGCTGCAATCCCAACGGTCACGACGCCAAGAATCAGGAGCAGTAGAAGCGGCCGGACCCAACGCCGTGCGACCGGTCCGGAGTCCGGTACGAACGCCGCCGTCCGCGCCTGCTCGCCCGACGTCTCGATCGCCGACCCCTCTTCGACGAGGGATTCGGGCCATGTGGTGCGCCGCGCACCCGCGAATCCCTCGCCTTCGACGTAGACGGCGGTCACGTTGTCCTTGCCGCCGGCATCGTTCGCCGCGTCGATCAGCTCGCGGACGACGTCGCGCGGCCGTCCGGCGAATGTCTCGATGATTCTCGTGATCGCCGACGAGTCGACGACGTCCGTCAAGCCGTCGCTGCAGAGGAGGAGGGCGGCATCGCGCGGAAACGGCACGCGCGCGACGTCGATGAAATCCGGATCGTCCGGATGGTGCGGCTCGGAGCCGACGTCGCGGAACACTTCGTTGCGCCGCGGGTGGTTCATGGCCGTCAGCTCGGAGATCTCGCGCGCGTCCTCGCGCTCGCCGACGGGCGAATGATCGCGCGTGATCTTTTCGAGGCGCCCCGCGCGCATGCGATAGAGCCGGGTGTCCCCGACGTGGCCCACGACAACGTCGCCGTTGTCGACGACGGCCGTCGTCAGGACACATGCCATCCCCTTCCACTCGGGCCGGAGCGATGCGAGGCGGTAGATTTCGTCGTTCGCGTCGGCGATTGCCTCGCGCACGCGATCTTCGGTACGGCCCGTCTGCCGCTCGAGCCTCGCGCGCACGCTCGCCAGCGCCGTGTCGGCCGCCTTCTCGCCAGCGGCCTGCCCGCCGACGCCGTCCACGACCATGAAGATGCCGCGCGGCTCGTCGATGTGCCAGCGATCCTCGTTGTGCAGACGCTGCAGTCCCGGGTCGCTGGCCCCGGCTGCGTGAAGACTCGTCACCGTCCGCATGGCGCGCCTACTCGCGTCCGATCGCAGCCGCCCACGCGATGGCTGCAGCGGCGGCGGCGAACGCCACAACGACCGGGGTGCGCAACAGGAGGAGCCACGTCATGGCCGGGGAGCGATGTGGAAGTCGAGATACACCATGTCCGCAAGGCCGATGCGCGCGCCGTCGGCCAGCGGAGCCTCGACGCCGTTCTCGCGCTTCGACCCGCCGTCCTCGTCGTAGCCGCGTGGAACGCGCTCGCCGTTGACGGTCGTTCCCAGCGTGCTGAGATCGATCAGAAAGAAGCGGCCGGTCGCGGCGTCGCGCCGGATGCGGGCGTGCTCGCGCGAGACATCCACCGCACTCCTCACCCGCAGGTCCACGCGATACGCGACGCCGCCGCGCCCGATCGCGATCGAGTCCTTCGCCATCTCGAATGCATGCGTTCCGTCCTCGTCCGCATATGAGATCCGCGCGTACACGACGCCGGGCGCCGTC
The DNA here is from genome assembly GCA_046735335.1 of Acidobacteriota bacterium. Taxonomy (GTDB): domain Bacteria; phylum Acidobacteriota; class Vicinamibacteria; order Vicinamibacterales; family 2-12-FULL-66-21; genus JBKPQB01. Next base: position 25,734 of record JBKPTE010000080.1, read on the forward strand.
GACCTGAGCGTCTCCTCCTGGCGTGTGGGGCGCTTGCCAACGACGCCCGTCGTGATTCGCCGCGTGCGCTCTCCGGATCCCAGCTCCGGCTGCGGCGGGAGCACCAGCTCGGAATCGACGAGGATGTCGCCTTCGGCCAGTTCCCCGTCGGGATCCGGCAGGAACTCGATCTGCCAGTCGTTCTCGGCGAGCTCCACTGGAGCGTCGTGCTGTCCGAGGATTGCCCGTACACGTCCGAAGCGCTTCGCGCGACGGTTGATCGCGTCGAGCTCGGCCGTCAAGGCTCGGACGGTCTCGAGGCGCACGCGAGGCAGGATGCCTTCGAGGCGGCGGAACTCCGCGGGATGGAGATACACGAGATACCGGCTTGGCGCGAGCGTCGAATACTTCAGCGGCTCGAGGTTCTGCCGCATGTTCTCGAGCACGGCGTCGACGATGTCGCGCGCCGATCGGCGTGGCGCCGAGGCGTCTGAGGGCGCGTCCGTGTGGGGAGCCATGGAAACTGAGCTGGCAGCCGCCGGGGAGTGCACCTTAGCCCTGCAGCGGGCTCGCGTCAACCCGCCGGTGCGATTCTGTGCAGCTCAGGGACACTACGAATAGAACGGTGAGGGAGGCATCAAAGTTCCGTCGCGGGCGCGAGCTCAGCGTGCCGCGAGCCGAGCGACGTACGCGCGATGTTCGTCGTCGAACCAGGGCGGCGCGCCGGCGGCGGCGTTCTCGGTCATTCGCTCCGGCTTCGATGTGGCGGGAATGGCAACGTGGCACCTGGGATCGCTGAGGCTCCACTTCAGCAGCGCCTGCGGCCACGTGCGGACGCCGAACGCCGCAAGCAGCTTCAAGTCCTCCTCGCGCGGCACTTGGCGAAGGAGACCGCCCTCGGCGAACGGGCGCATCACGACGACCCCAAGGTCGAGCTCCGCCGCGAGCGGCAGAATCGCGCGCTCCACCTCGCGCTGCCGCGGGTTGTACGGGATCTGGATGGCCGAGATGCGCCCGGTCCGCATCACCACCGCCAGATCATCGAAGGCGGAGGCGCTGTAGTGCGTCGCGCCGATGGCAACGACGCTCCCGTCCTTCCGGCGGCGTTCCAGCTCGTCGAGCTGCGCGCGCCAGTTCACCAGGTTGTGCACCTGGTAGAGATCCACCCGCCCGCCGAAGAATCCGAGCGCTCGATCGATCTGCTCGCGTCCTTCCGAGGCTGATGATGTCCAGACCTTCGTCGCGATCAGCGCGCGATCGCGCCGGCCTTCCAGCGCGCGTCCGAGGACACGTTCGGCCTCGCCGTACATCGGCGACGAATCGAAGAAGCACGCGCCGGCGTCGAGCGCACGATCCACGACGCGTGCCGCGTTGTCTTCCGCCGCCGCGCCGCGCACGTCGAACGTGCGCCAGGTGCCCATCCCGACGACCGGAACGTCGAGTCCGGAACGGCCGAGCCGCCGAGTGTCCATACGTTCTCCTTTGGCAGTCCCAATGGAGCGTGCTAGGATACGTGACCTATGGGTAAGCCAAAGGACCGTTCGGAGGTGCTCCAGGGCACGCTGGACCTCATGGTACTCAAGGCGCTGGACGCGTTGGGCCCGCTTCACGGATACGGGATCGCCCGGCGCATCGAGCAGGTGAGCGAGGACGTCCTCCGGCTGAACGAAGGCACCGTCTACGCATCGCTCCTCCGCCTGCAGCAGAAGGGCTGGATTCAGTCCGAATGGGGCGCCTCGGAGCGCAACCGCAAGGCGAAGTTCTACTCGATCACGAGGAGCGGCCGCCGCCAGCTGGCGCGCGAGGCGGAGAACTGGGAGCGGATCTCGAGCGTCATTGGCCGCATGCTGCGGCTCGAAAGCGAGCGGTAGCGCAATGCTCCGGCAATTCCTGTCGCGCGCGCGAGCGCTGTTCGACGGCCCCCGGCTGGACGAGGAGTTCGACGACGAAGCGCGGCTTCACGTCGAGCTGCTGCAGGAGCGCTACATACGCCAGGGGATGGATCCTCTCGAGGCGCATGCCGCCGCGCGGCGTCAGTTCGGCGGCGTGACGCGCGTCAAACAGGACGTCCGCGAGGGGCGACGCTTCGCATTTGCCGGCGTCCTCGGGCACGACGTCCGACACGCATGTCGCCGCCTTCGAAAATCGCCGCGCTTCACGGCGTCCGCGATCCTCACGCTCGCTCTTGCGATCGGCGCGGTCACGGCGGTCTTCGCAGTCCTCGACAGCGTGGTTCTCGCACCGCTTCCGTACGCAGAGCCGCATCGACTGATGGCGTTCCGATCGCTCAATCGGCGCGGTGCGCCGGCGCTCTTGTCCTATCCGGATTTCTTCGACTTCCGCGAGCGGACGCGCGTATTCGAGACCCTCGTTTCGTATCACGACGCGACGTTCGTCCTGACGGACCGCCAGCCCGCCATTCAAGTGACAGGAGAAATCGTCTCCTCCGATCTCTTTCCGCTCCTTGGCATCCAGCCGGCGCTCGGACGCGGCTTTCTGCGCGAAGAGGAGCAGCCCGGCGCGCATGCCGTCGTACTCAGCCACGCCTTGTGGACGGCGCGGTTCGGCGCGGATGCGGGCGTCGTCGGCAGCGCGGCGCGCATCAACGGCGAGCCGTTCACGATCGTGGGCGTCACGCCGAAGGGATTCCAGTTCCCGGTCGATCTTCCGGACGTCCAGCTCTGGGTACCGCTCTCGGTGGACGCGGCAGTCCACGATCAACGCGGCGGACGGATGCTGGACGCGATTGGACGTCTGAAATCCGGCGTGTCGCTCGGGCAGGCGAAATCGCAGATGGATCTGATTGCTTCGGACCTCGCCTCCCGATATCCGTCGCACAACAGCAACACGCCGGCCACGTTCGTCCAGCCCGAGCTCGACCGAATCACGGATCCGGGACGCGCTCCGCTCTGGATCGTGCTCTCCGCCGTCATGCTCGTCCTGTTGATCGCCTGTGGGAACGTCGCTGGGCTGCTGCTGGCCCGCTGCACGGAACGGGCGCGCGAGTTCGCGCTGCAGATCGCCCTTGGCGCATCACGCGCCACGTGTGCGCGGTCCCTCTTGATCGAGAGCCTCACGCTCGCCGTAGCCGGTGCGGCGGCGGGGCTGTTGTTCGCGCTTCTGGTCCTGCAGATGCTCCTCCCGCTCGCCGGAGACCGGGTCCCAAGGCTTGCGAACACGGCGATCGACTGGCGCGTCATCGCGTTCTCCGCGGCGCTGGCATCGCTGACCAGCGTCCTGTTCGGCCTTGCGCCGGCGATCCAGGCGTCGCGCACGGATCCGGTCCATGGGCTCAAGGAAGGCGCGCCGACCATCGCCCCGGGCCGGAACCGCTTCCGCAACACGCTCGTCGTCGTCCAAATCGCGCTGGGGCTCGTGCTCCTCGTCGGCGCCGAGCTGATGATTGCGGAATTCGTGCACCTGGTGCGAAGAGATGCCGGCTTCAGGCCGGATCATCTGCTGACGTTCGACGTGGGCGTGTCCGGGGCGGAGTACTCGGTGGAACGGCAGATCGCGTTCTCGGATCGGTTGCTCGAGCGGCTCTCGGCGATCGCGGGCGTCCAGGCGGTTGCCGCAGGGAGGCCGCTGCCGTTGCAGGGACATGAAATGCGCGCCGCGTTCGACATCGAGCTGCGTCCGACGGCTTCGGCGGACCGCCCGCGCGCGGACTTTGCGATCGTCACGCCCAGATACTTTGCGACGATGGGGATTCAGCTCCTCGACGGACGAGACTTCACGCAACGGGACAACGCTGCCGCGCCGCCGGTCGTCATCGTCAATCGGGCATTCGCGCGGAAATTCTTTCCGGGCCAGGATGTCATCGGGCGGCGCATTCGCGCGGGCGTCGGGCCGACGCCGCCGCCCTTTCGCGAGATCATCGGCCTCGTCACCGACGCGCAGCAGTCTGTGGTGGGAACCGAGCCCGATCCCATTTACTACTTCCCTTACAAGCAGTTGCCGTGGAGTGTTGGGACGATCGCCCTGCGCACCACGATTCCGCCGCTCCAGATCGATCCAGCGGTACGCGCGGCGGTGGCCGGGCTCGATTCGAATGTGCCCGTGGATCGCGTGCGGCCGGGCGAGGAGTTATCCGACTTCGTGACGCAGCCGGCGCGATTCGTGACGCTCCTCATGAGCGGGTTTGCCGCTATCGCCGTTCTGCTGACCGCTGCCGGGCTCTACGGAGTCCTCTCGTATACGGTCGCAAGACGCCGGCGCGAGATCGGGGTGCGGATCGCGCTGGGCGCCACGCGAGCGGAGATTGTTCAGATCGTCACACGCCGGGCGACGGCTCTGGTCGTCGTCGGCCTGGTGCTCGGAGGGGGCATCAGCGTCGTTGCCGTGCGTCTGATAGCCGCGACGATGTTCGCTATTCCGGTCGGCGCTCCCGTTCTGGTTGGCGTCGGGTGCGGCGTACTCGCCGTCACCAGCGTCCTCGCAACGCTGGGGCCGGCCCTGCGCGCGGCCTCCGGCGATCCGCTGCACGCACTGCGAAGCGAGTAGAGGCCGCGGACGACGCGGACCGCGGACGTCGCGGACCACGCTGGCCGCGGACGACGCGGACTACGCGGAGATCAGGTCAGTGCTGCGCGCGTGGTGGCGGGCTCGATCACCGCGAGTGACACGAGCAGTAGCAGCGCGGTGACGATCAGCCAGGCTGACACCCCGTCGTGCGCGCCGGCAATCGTGAGGCCGATGATCAGCAGCAGGACGAGCAGCGCGGCCTCGCATCCGATGATCCAGGGCAGCACGCGGCTGCGGTGAGCGCGAAGCGTGTCGGCGTGCACGTTCGAGGTGAACCACAGGTGCCCCCGGAGCGTGACGGCGATCGTCACGAGCACGAGCGCGGCGAGAAATGCGCCTGACCCGATTGGCTTGATCCACGGGCGCGCCCACCACATGGGCACCAGAGCGGCACCGCTCAGCACGGCCACGGCAATCTGATGGAACTGCCACCACCACAGCGTCGGAGCGGCAGCGGGCGGGTGTGCGATTGGCCCACCTGACGCCGCGCGCAGGGCCGTTGCCAACTCTCCGCCATTCGCGAACCGTTCGAAACGATCGCTGTGGAGGCATTTCCGAATCACCAGATCGAGAACGGGGGAGTCGAGCGTCCGCGCGAGCGGCGGCGTCCGGGAGACGAGCCGCTCGAGCATGGCGCTCGGGTCCCCGCCGCCGAACGGGTGGGTTCCCATCGCGAGCTCGTACCCCATCACGCCGAAGGCGAAGATGTCCGCGCGCGCGTCTGCGGCTTCGCCGCGCAGCTGTTCGGGCGCCATGTACGCGGGCGTGCCGAGGAGCGCACCCGCGAGCGTCAGCGTGGTCTGCGCGTCTGGCGCGGGCGCCAGCGTACGTGCCAGGCCGAAGTCCACGATCTTGATGCGGCCCTCGGCGTCGCGCATCACGTTCTCGGGCTTGAGGTCGCGATGGACGATGCCCCGCTGGTGTGCGGCGTCGAGCGCGTCGGCGATGTCGAGGAGCGTGCGAAGGAGGCGCTCGCCCCGCAACGGACCAGCCGCGATCTCGGATCGCAGCGTGCTGCCGCGCACCAGCTCGCTCGCGATGAACAGATCGCCATCGATCTCCTCGAGCGCGTAGATCGTGGCGATCCCCGGATGCGTGAGCACGGCTGCGGCGCGCGCCTCACGCGCGAGGCGCTCGCGCGCGACGTTGTCGCGCGCATACGAGGCAGGGAGCGCCTTCAGGGCGACGGTGCGACCGAGGCGGACGTCCTCTGCGGCATAGACGATGCCCATGCCGCCGCGCCCGATCTCGTGCTGGATGCGGTAGGGACCGATCTGCTGGCCGGGCGTGTAACGCGGCGGATCGGGCCACTCGTGCAGGAGGGCGGGATCGGATGCCCAGGCGGGCGTCTGCAGGAACCCGCCGGCGCGCTCGTGCGCGGCAAGGAGCGCGCGCACCTCGGTTGCCGCGGCGGAATCCGATTCCGCGGCGCGCCTCAGGAGGTGCTCGCGCTCCTCGCCGGCCAGATCGATCGCCTGCTCGAAGAGCGCCGTGATGCGGGACCAGGTCGGCATTTCAGTCAGGGCTCCGCCCCGAACCCCGGCTCGGCCGCTCGCGGGGACCCCGTGCCCCGCTCCGCTCCCTCGCGGGCGCGCCGTGCGCGCCGCCGTCATGCGGCAAGCAGTGCAATTGTCCACGCATACCGCATGACGGCCGTAGTCGCCGATCCGTCAGCCGCACCGAAGTGACTACCCGCCCATTTCCTTCAGCAGCCAGGCGCGCGCGAGCGCCCAGTGCCGCTTCACGGTTGCCGGGGACGATCCCATCGCCTCCGCCGTCTCCTCGATCGTGAGGCCGCCGAAGAAACGCAGTTCGACGATCCGTGCCTGCGCGGGATCGAGTGCGGCGAGGCGTTCGAGCGCCCCGTCGAGCGCGAGCAGATCCACCGATCCATCGGGCGCCTGCACCGGCAGCGACTCGTCGAACGTGACGCGCGGCTGGCCGCCGCCGCGCTTGAGCGCGTCGCGCGCCCGCGCGCGGTCGATCAGGATCTGCCGCATCGCGTGCGCCGCGATCGCGCTGAAGTGCGCGCGATTCTGCCACCGATCGGGACGATCCTTCAGCAGACGGAGATACGCTTCGTGCACGAGCGCCGTCGGCTGCAGCGTCTGGCCGGGGCGCTCGCCGCGCAGGTAGTGCGCCGCAAGCCGGCGCAGCTCGGCGTACACGAGCGGCATCAGCGTCTGCAGCGACAGGTGATCGCCGCTGCATGCCCTGGCGACCAGCTCGTCGAACGGCGCCGGCTCGGGTGCTCCGTTCATCGGCAGGCGAATCAGGCCACCCGTTCGATCGTGAGCTTGTTGATCACCACCGGTTTAATCGGGCGATCCTGGCGTCCCGTCGGCACGGCGCCAATCTTCTTCACGACATCCATCCCCTCGACGACCTCGCCGAAGACCGAATGCCGGTTGTCGAGATGCGGCGTCGGCCCGAGCGTGACGAAGAACTGGCTGCCGTTGGTGTTGGGCCCGGCGTTCGCCATCGACAGGATGCCGGCACGGTCGTGGCGCAGCTTCGGGTGGAATTCGTCGCCGAAGCTGTAGCCCGGACCGCCGGTGCCCTGTCCGAGCGGATCGCCGCCCTGAATCATGAAGCCGTTGATCACGCGATGAAAGATGATGCCGTCGTAGAACGGCCGTTTTCGGCGCTCGCCGGTTGCCGGATCGCGCCATTCCTTCGTGCCTTCGGCAAGGCCGACGAAATTGGCCACCGTGTTCGGGGCCTCCTTGTCGAAGAGGCGGATCGTGAAGGTGCCTTCGGTGGTATCGAAGCGGGCGTATGTTCCTGGCTGCATGCGGGGATTATCCCATCACCGTGCCTACGAAGATCTTCGTTGACACTACGAAGCTGTTCGGACATACTCGGCCGCATGCCTCGTGCTGCCGCCCGGAAGCCGACAGACGCCGAGCTCGGCATCCTGCGTGTCCTCTGGGACCGCGGGCCGAGCACCGTCCGCCAGGTGCACGAGGTGCTCGGCCGCGAACGCGCGTCCGCGTACACGACGACCTTGAAGCTGCTCCAGATCATGACGGACAAGGGCCTCGTCGAACGCGACGAGCGCGACCGCACCCACGTATACCGCGCGCGCCTCAGCGAGGAGCAGACCCAGCGCCAGCTCATTCGGGATCTGCTCGATCGCGCGTTCGGAGGATCGGCGATGAAGCTCGTCATGCAGGCGCTCGCCGCCAAGCGCGCCTCACCTGACGAATTGCGCGAGATTCGCCGCGTCATCGACGCCGCGCGTCAGGACGGCCGCGCGCGCGATCAGGAGCACGCGGAACGAAAGGAGAGCCGCGATGACCGCGATTGAGCCGCTGCTGCAGTCGCCTGCCGCCCGAGCCCTCGCATGGGCGCTCCTGCACTTCGTCTGGCAAGGCACGCTCGTGGCACTGGTCGCCGCCGCCGCGCTCGGCGCACTGCGGCGCAGTGCGGCCGACGTTCGCTACATCGTGGCCTCTGTCGGGCTCACGCTCATGCTCACGCTGCCGGCCGTCACGGCGGCCCAGCGCTGGCAGACGCTCACGGCCGGCGCAGGTTCGGCTGCCCGCATTTCCGCGACGGCACCCGCCGCGCCGCACGTTCCGTCGGACCATCGCCGCGGAGTCGAGACGCTGGTCGGCGTGGCACCTGCCGCGGCCCCGGCCTTCGCCGATCGGCTCCCTCGTGTTGACGATCGCCGCATCGAACCCTTCGTGCCATTGCTGCTCCTCGCGTGGCTGTCCGGCGTGGCAATCCTCAGCGTCCGGCTGCTGGCGGGCTGTGTCTGGATCCGCCGCCTGCGCCTGCATGGTATTCATCCCGCGGCGGAAAAGTGGACCCGGATCGCCGCGCGGCTCGCGCGTCAGATGCACATCCGCCGATCGATCGCGCTCGTCGAATCGGCGCTCGTCGACGTGCCGACGGTGATCGGCTGTCTGAAGCCCATCGTGCTGCTGCCGGTGAGCGCGCTCACGGCACTCTCGCCCCAGCAGGTCGAGGCGATCCTCGCGCACGAGCTGGCGCACATCCGACGGCACGATTACGCCGTCAACCTGCTCCAGTCGCTCGTCGAAACCTTGCTCTTCTATCACCCCGCCGTGTGGTGGTTGTCGCGCCGGATTCGGGTCGAGCGCGAGAACTGCTGCGACGACCTTGCCGTCAGCCTCTGTGGCGATCCGGTAGCGTACGCGGACGCGCTGGCGGACCTCGAGATGCTTCGGCGTCGGTCTCACGGTGCCAGGCAGCGTGCGCTGACGCCCAACGCGGGCGTGCGGCGCGTCACGCTTGCCGCGACGGGCGGGGCGCTCCTTCACCGCGTACGACGTCTGCTCGGAGTGCCCGCGTCGCATGCGGGGCAAGGCCCCGTGTGGCTCGCGGGCAGTGCGGCGCTCGTGCTGCTGTTTGGAATCGCGATTGCCGCCGACGGTTTGCGGCAGCCTCAGGCCGCGACGCCAGCGCGGATCGCCTCGTCGCCCGTTCCCCGCATTGCGGCTGCGCCAGCCGCGCCGACACCAGCCGCCGCGGCGGTCGAGCCGCAGGAAGCATCGACAACGGGATCGGCGAACGCGCCAGCGCTTGCGCAGGTCGACGAAGAGCTTGCGGCCCTCGCGAAAGCTCGCGACGAAGCCATGCGTGCGCAGGCCGCCGCCGAAAGCCAGGAGCGATCACGGCTGGCGGAAGCCGACGCCATGCGTGCGCAAACCGAGGATCTGACCGCGCGCGCGTCTGCGATGGCACACGCTGCCACCCCAGCGCTTGCGGCGGGTGGAGATGCGGCGACCGCCGCCGCGATGGCCGCCGTGCGTGTGGAGGCGGCGCCCGTACAGGACCAGTCCTCGGGCAACTGGATCTGGTCCAACGACGGCGAGAAGCTCGAAGTCAGCTATTCGGGACGATTCGAATTCACCGACGACGACGCCGACGTGCGCGTCCTCTCGCCTGGCGGCCGCATCCACATCGCGGACTCCGGTGCCGCGGGCCGGCACGCGATCGAGATCCGCGAGCGCGGCGGCACCCTCGAGCGCAAGTACTACGTCAACGGATCCGAGCGCCCGTTCGACCCCGAAGGACGCCAGTGGCTGCGCGACAACCTGCGGAAGCTCATTCGGAACTCCGGCATTGGCGCCGACAAACGCGTCGCGCGGTTTCTGAAGTCCGGCGGCCCCCCGGCCGTGCTTGCCGAAATCTCGAAGATCGAGGGCAGCTACGGCAAGCGGCTGTACTTCACCGAACTGTTCAAGCAGGCGTCCCTTACGGCGGAGCAGTACCGGCAGGCGATGCTTCAGGCGTCGCGGGAGATCAAGGGGGACTACGACCTCGCGTCGCTGCTCATCTCGATTGCCGACCGGCTTCCGGGCGACGAGGCGTCGCGAGCGGCGTACTTCACGGCGGCCTCGGGCATTCGTTCCGACTACGAGATCACGCGCGTGTATTCGACGATGCTGAAGCGGGGAAGCGTTGCGCCGGGCGTGCTGGCGGCGATTCTCGAGCGCGCCGGATCGATCGGCTCCGATTACCAGCTCTCCGAGTTGCTCCGCCAGATTGTGGGTCACCAGCCGCTCGATGACCGTACCCAGCCGCTGTTCTTCAAAGCGCTGGGCACCGTCCAGGGCGACTACGAGCGCCACCGGATCCTGAGCGCGGCCATCGCGGCAAGGCCCGCCGATACGGCGACGCTGACGGAGGCGCTGAACCGCGCGGCAGAGATGCACGGCGGCTACGACCTGGCGGCGTTCCTCCTCGAAGCGCTTGCGCAGAACGGTGCGGAAGGCCCGCTGCGCCCGCCGTTCTTCGCCGCCGTCGATCGAATCAGCGGGTCGTACGATCGCGGCCGCGTCCTGCAGGCGGTCGCCAGGAAGGAGGGCACCAGTCGCGACACGATGCTCGCCGTCGTGAACGCGGCCGCGAAGATGCCGGCGAGCTACGATCGCGCGCAGGTGCTGCTCGCCGTGGCCTCGTCGACGGTTCCGCTGACGGGCGGTCTACGCGACGCATACATCGACGCCGCGGGCAGTCTCCACGCCTACGAGCAGGGGCAGGTCATGACCGCGCTCGTGAAGAACGAGCGCGGCAGATAACTCCCAGCTCCCACTATCAAAGGGAGGAGTTGGGCGTCGGAAGCTTGTCGAGTTTGGGGTGTTTCGTGTGCCACGACGTGGCGCGTTCGTAGGCCAACGCGACGCGCAGCATCGTCGCCTCATCGTACAAACGGCCCGTCAGCATCAGTTCCACCGGCGCATCGTCGACGAACCCCGCCGGAAACGCGACAGCCGGATGACCGGTGAGATTCGTGATGCTCAGGCTGCTGCTCGACGTCGGCGACACGAACACGTCGTACTTCGACATGAGCGTGTCCATCTCGCGCATCAGCAGCGTGCGGATGCGCTGGGCGCGGAGATATTCGACTGCCGGCACGAACCGTGACGTGCGGAACGTGTTGGGCCACGATCCGAGCGACTTGTCGTTGATCTCGGGGCTTCGCGTCAGATCGTCGAACGCGGCGGCCCCTTCGACGCTCAGCACGAAATTGATCGCGCGCGCCAGCGGGACGCCCGGCATGTCGATTGGCTCGAGCGCGGCGCCGAGCTTGCGGTAGACGCCGAGCGCATCGTTCAGCGCCTTGAAGCGCGCCTCGCGCGTGCGGCGCTGCTGCTCGCCGGGCGGCGTCGCGCTTCCGCGTCCCCCCGCGTTGCCGGCCGGCGCCTCGGGATCGAACTCCGTCTTCACGTAGGCGATCTTCAGGCGAGCGAGCGGGGTGGATGGAGTCCACGCGAACGGCGCGTCGGCGACGGTGCGGTCGCGTCCGTCCGGCCCGTAGATCGCGTTGAACACCAGCGCGCAGTCTTCGACCGATCGGCACATCGGGCCGATCTTGTCCATCGTCCACGCCAGCGCCATCGCGCCGTAGCGGCTCACGCGGCCGTACGTCGGACGCAGTCCCGTGACGCCGTTGACGTTCGACGGCGAGATGATGGAGCCGCGCGTTTCCGTGCCGATGCCGAAGACGACCAGGCCGGCTGCTGTTGCGGAGCCAGGGCCTGCCGACGATCCGCTGGAGCCGCCGCCGTTCCACGGGTTCTTGGTCTGACCGCGGAACCACTGATCGCCCTGGGCCAGCGCGCCCATCGACAGCTTCGCCACGAGCACCGCGCCGGCCTCGCGCAGGCGCTGCACGACCGTGGCGTCGTAGTCGAAGACCTGATGCTGGAACGGTCCGGCGCCCCAGGTCGTGGGAATGCCTTTCGTTGCGAACAGATCTTTCGCACCCCATGGGATCCCGTGCAGCGGTCCCTTGTAACGCCCGGCGCGAATCTCTCGATCTGCAGCCGCCGCCTGCTGGAGCGCGAGGTCCTCCGTCAGCGTCACGACGCAATTGAGCCTCGGACCGTACTTCTTCAGGCGATCCAGGTACATGCGCGTGAGGTCCGTGGATGAGACCTGCCGGCGCTGGACGAGGGGCGCAAGCGTCGTGATCGGCTCGAACGCGAGATCGTCGAGCACTGCGCGGCGAGGGCCTGGAGGGGTCAGCGTGACCGTGAGATGCGCGCCGGGAGTCGCGCCTCCTTTCGGCTTCTTTCCGGGCAGCCAGGGGACGAACTCGATCGCGGGCTCGGTGTCCAGCGGAACGTGAACGCCGCGCATCGACTCGAACGCGTCGAGATTGCCGTTGACGCCCCGCAGCATCGCGTCTTCTTCGGCATCGTTGAAATCGATGCCGAACACCTTCTCGGCGCAGTCGAGCGTTTCCTTGCCGATCTTCGAATCGGACGAAGCGGTCTGCTGGCGGGCGATCGCCGGCGCCGATACGGCCCCGGCGATCGCTGCGGGAATCGCTTTCAGAAACCTGCGACGCGCCTGATCGCTCATTTCTTCTCTTTGAAATCCGGCGGGATGGCCACATCCGAGGGCGATACCGACGTCGCGACCTCGAGGACTTCGTTGTGCAGCGTGAGGACCGTCGCGCGCGCCTTCGGCTCTTCCTTCTTCATCATCTTGCGCGCGAGCATGCCGCTGAGGCCCCCGCCGCCGCTGTTGCTGCTGCTCTGCGCTTCGGCGAGCTGCTCCTTGCTCTTGACCGACTCGAACACCGTCGTCGTCTCGAGCGGGGTGCCCTGCAGCTTCGTGCCTTCCTTCTGCATGCGCTCCATCGCGGTCTTCACGAGCGGAAAGGCCGCCATGACCGCGGCCATCTGCTGCGCCGACATCGCGGCAACCTCCGGCCCTTCGAGCTGCTTCCAGTACCGCATCTCGAAGTCCGCCTGTTCCTTCATCTGCGGAATCTCGGGACCGAGCCAGATGTTCGACGTCGTCACGAGGCCGCCGCCGTCCTCGAGCGTTTTCCCCTTCTCACGGACGGTGATCGTCACGACGGACTCGTGGGTATCGTAGCCCGCGACTTGCTTCTTCTGCCCCGTGTCCTTGACGTCGAAGTCGACTTCGATCTCTTTCGCAGGCTTCTGCTGTTCCTTCGTCTCCGATGGCTGCTCCTTCTCGGCGTCCTTCTTCGCCTTCTCCTGCTCCTCGCGCATCCGCCGCCGGAGCTCGTCGAAGGTCGTCACGGTGTACGTCTTCTTGCGCACGTCCAGGTCGTACACCTTCTCCTCCGACAGGTCGACGATCCGCCCCGTCGTGTCGTTCATCGTCGCCTTGCGGTCGCCCTTGACGGCCGTGACCCCTTCGACCCCTTCTTTCGCTGCCTTTCCGCCAAAGAAGCCGACAATCCGGCCGAGCGCGCCTTCGAACTTGACCTGCGTCCGGTCGCGCGTCTTCACGTCGCCGAACACCGGGATGGCGAGCAGGCACGCCACGGGAACCGCAATCGCACACACTTTTCCTGACCGCTTCATGGACCCTCCGGAAGTGGATATGGGAGCGGATTATTGTAACGTGGGAACCCAGTTAACATTTGCCCCCCCCTATCGTCCTGAAATCAGTGGACCTTGCGGCAGAGCGCGTGACCGAGCTGCCGATGCGCTCCGGAACCGCTCGATTCGAGGCCGGGCACGCCGCCGAGGACGCACGGCTCGTGCGTGCCTCGCGAGAGGGCGACAGGTCGGCATTTGCGGGCCTGTACGACCGCTACGGGCGGTTCATCCACGGCCTGCTCCTCGCCAGGGTCCGGCGCGACGACGTCGAGGATCTGGTGCAGGATGTGTTTCTGACGGCATGGCGGTGCCTGGACGAGCTGAAGGAGCCGGCGGCGTTCGGGGGATGGATCGCGACGATCGCGCGCAATCGCGCCGTCGATTTTCATAGACGTACGGCAGAGGTGGTCGAGCTCCCGGACGACCTGCCAGCGCGTGGGACCGCATCGGCGAGGGCGGACGCGCGTGCCGTGCTCGAGGCGATCCGGTCGCTGCCCGAGGCGTACCGCGATCCGCTGATTCTCAGACTCGTGGAAGGGTTCACCGGACAGGAAATCGCCGATCGGACGGGGCTCACGCCCGCGTCCGTCCGCGTGAACCTGCACCGCGGCATGAAGCTGCTGCGGGAGAAGCTGTGACGCACACACGCGACGATCGATCGGACGACTATCTGTGGACGGGGCGCGGCGCGCCCGATCCGGAGATCGCGCGCCTCGAGAGGCTGCTGGCGCCGTACGCGCATCGCGGCGCGCCGCTCCGTCTCGAACCACGCGAGCCGGCGCGTCGCGCCGTGCGGTGGCTGTTGCCGCTGCTCACCGCTGCCGCATCCATTCTCCTCGTCGCCGCCGCGGCATCGTTCAGGCAGGTCCCCGACCGATCCGCATGGACGGTGCGGCCGCTCGAAGGCACACCGCTCGTCGGCGGCGCGGCCGTCGACGCTTCCACCCACCTGAAGGTCGGACAAGCGTTGACCACGGACGCGCAATCGCGCGCGCAGCTCGCGGTCGAAAGCGTCGGACGCGTCGACGTGGATCCGAACAGCCGCGTGCGCCTGCTCGAAGCGCATGCCGGCGAGCAGCGCATGGCGCTGGATCGGGGACGCATTCGCGCGGAGATCTGGGCGCCTCCGCGTCGCTTCTACGTGAACACGCCCTCTTCGGTCGCGGTCGATCTCGGCTGCGCGTACACGCTCGACGTCGATGAGCGCGCGTGGGGCCTCGTGCACGTGACCGTCGGGTGGGTCGCATTCGAATACCGCGGGCGCGAAGCGTTCATCCCGCAGGATGCCGTGTGCGCGACGCGGCCGCGCGTCGGCCCGGGAACGCCTCACTACCAGGA
>JBKPTE010000081.1:0-16138 GCA_046735335.1 Acidobacteriota bacterium
ATATTGGGCGACTTGCCGCCCAGCTCCAGCGTGATCTTCTTCAATGTCTCCGCGGCCGACCGCATGATGGCCTTGCCGGTGCTCGTGTCTCCGGTGAACGCGATCTTGTCGATCCCCGGGTGGTCCACGATCGCCTGGCCCACCGTGGAGCCGGGGCCGGTGATGACGTTGAGGACGCCCGGCGGCAGCCCGACTTCACCCGCGATTTCCGCGAGCGCGAGCGCCGTCAGGGGCGTCTGGCTCGCCGGTTTGAGGATCACGGTGTTGCCGCACGCGAGGGCGGGCGCAACCTTCCATGCGGCCAGCAGCAGCGGGAAGTTCCACGGAACGATCGCCGCCACCACGCCGAGCGGTTCGCGCAGCGTATAGGTGAAGTAATTGCCCTTGACGGGGATCGTCTCCCCCATCACCTTGTCGGCCCATCCCGCGTAGTACTCGAGGCATTCGGCCGCGGCAGGGATCTCGATCTGGCGCGACTCGAAAATGGGTTTGCCGTTGTGCAGCGTCTCGAGCCGGGCGACTTCGTCCGCGCGCTCGAGGAGGCGATCCGCGAGGCGGCTCACGAGGCGGCCGCGGTCGCGGGCCGACATCTTCCCCCAGGGCCCCGTCAGCGCCGCGCGCGCCGCGGCAACGGCGGCGTCGACGTCGCTCGCGTCGGCGGACGCGACCGTCGCGATGACCTCCTCGGTGGCGGGATTGATCACCTCCATCGTGCGTCCGCCCGAGGCCGGGCGCCATTCGTTGCCGATGAAGAGGTGCTTCTGATCGATAGCTGCAGTCGTCACGATCACGCCTCGCGGGAAATCACGAAGGCCACGAAGGGACGACGTGAGCGTCGTGGCTGGCCGCCGGCCGTGATCGCGTCGTCGCCCGCGATCACGCTTCCGTCCTGACGTACTCGAAGTTCACGGGCATCCGGTTGATCCCGCGCAGCGGCGGCGCGATGTAGTTCGCGAAGCGCCCCGGCTCGTAGACCGGCTCGTTCATGATGCTGAGCAGGTACTCGCGATCCTGCGCCGACGGCAGCCACTCGTGCCGGCGCGCCGACCAGTCCTCCTCGCGCAGGGGCCGCCCAAGGGGGTCGAAATGGAGCGACGAGAACATGCCGATGCCTCGATTGAACTTCCGATCGGGCAGCCGCAGGCGATCGGAGAAGCCCTGCCGCTCGAGAATCCGGTTCCATCGCGTGACGCCGGCCTGGCAGTCTCCGACGTACCAGTCCCTCAGCACTTCGTTCATTGCCGTCCGCATCGGCACCTGCTTGCGGTCGAGCCGGCCCTCGTTCGCGACCTCGAGATCGTACAGCGCATCCGTGACGGCGTGGTCGTCCCACTTCTCCTCGTACGCGCGCCCCTTGAGGCCGTTGGCAAAGTACGACGCGGCGTTCGTCGAGATCTCGTTCCCGTGCAGATCGAGGCTCAGGCTAAACCACAGGTTGATGAACTTCTGAATGGTCGAAAGGTCGATGCCCCCCAGCTTCCGGACGTCCTCCGAGTAGCCGGTTTCCTTCATCAACTGACACGTGCGCTCGAGGATGCGCGCGACGCCCGTCTCGCCGACGAACATGTGGTGCGCTTCCTCCGTCAGCATGAACCGGGTGGTACGCGACAGCGGATCCAGCGAGCTCTCCGACAGCGAGAGAAGCTGCGACTTCCCGTCCCGGTCGGTGAACATCGTGAACATGAAGAAGTCGAGCCAGTTGTCGATGGGCTCGTTGAACGCGTCGAGGATGCGCGGCTTGTCGCGGTTGCCGCTCTGGCGCGCCAGCAGCTCCTCCGCCTCGTCGCGGCCGTCGCGCCCGAAGTACGAGTGCAGCAGGTACACCATCGCCCAGAGATGCCGCCCCTCCTCCACGTTCACCTGGAACAGGTTGCGCAAGTCGTACAGGCTCGGACAACGCTGGCCGAGCCATCGCTGCTGCTCGACGCTGGCGGGCTCCGTGTCCCCCTGCGTCACGACCAGCCGGCGCAGCTGATTGCGGAACTCGCCCGGCACTTCCTGCCACACGGGGTGCCCGGCGAAATCGCCAAAGCCGATGCGCCGATCGTGTACGGGGTCCGCCAGGAAGATCCCCCAGCGGTATTCCGGCAGCTTGACGTACTCGAAGTGCGCCCATCCCGACGGATCGACGCTGACGGCCGCCCGCACGTAGACCTGATGGTAGTCCTGAAAGCCCTGCGGCCCCATGTCCTTCCACCATTGAATGTACGCAGGCTGCCAGTGCTCGAGCGCGCGCTGCAGCCTCTTGTTGCTCGAAAGACCCACGTTGTTGGGAATGCGTTCTGCGGAAATCATTCGTCGTTCCCCGTTCGCCTTTCGCCGGTTACGTCCTTTTGAAATCGAACTCAGGGCGCGACTGCGATCCGTACGACGTCAGCGCCCCCTTGTCCCCCACCGCGTTCGGCCGGACGAAGATCCAGTTCTGCCACGCGCTCAGGCGGCCGAAGATCTTCGTCTCCATCGTCTCGGGCCCGGCGAAGCGCAGGTTCGCTTCCATGCCCGTCAACGCGTCCGGCGACAGTGCTGCGCGTGCCTCGGTCGCCAGCCGCACCTCGTCGTCCCAATCCAGATCGTCGGGCGCGAACGATACGAGGCCCGCCTTCAGCGCTTCCTGCGGGTCGAACGGCGCATCGTGCGCGAGGGCTTCCTCCACGTGGTCGGGCGCCCCCAGAAAGCGCGTCTCGAGCCGCGTGAGCCCGTTGCTCATGGTCAGCAACTGTCGGTTCATCGGCGAGAGCGCGATTGTGTTGCCCTCGTCCGGATCGTCGAGCATGTAGGACCGATCGGCGGCGAGCGCCAGCTCGAACAGCGTCCCCGCGAAGCAGCTGCCGGGCTCGATGAGCGCGAAGAAGCTTCGCGACGTCAGGTCCAGCCGCTTGAGCGTGCGTTTGACGAACTGAATGGTCTCGCGCACGAGCCAGTGCTGCTGATGTGCGATGAGCAGCGCATCAGTCGCGAGCATCGCGTCCTGGTCCCCACGCGTCTTCAGCAGGACGGTGCCGATGAGAGGCTCGTTCAGTCGAAGCCGCAGCAGCGCGTCATCCAGCTCGCGAAACGCACACAGCGGCCAGAAGCGATCCCCCCTGGCCTCGATTTCCGATACCGAAGACGGAACGGAAGCGGACGGCCCCTCCATCGTCAGCGTCGCGACACGCTTCGTGCGGTCGATGCTGAGCTCGACAGCACTGTAGACAACGCGGTCGTCGCTGACCTCCGGGGCCAGCGGAGACAGCATGATGCCTGGACCGGCCACCGGGCGATCCGATTGGAACGCGAGCTGCCTCGCGCGCTCGTCCACGCGCTGGCGGAACTGACTCGTCGGGAAGGTCGCGTCGACCAGTCCCCATTCGACCGCGCGCTTGCCTTTCACGCCTTCTGCAACGGTCGCGAACACGTCGGCACGATCGCGGCGGACCTTCCGCTTGTCGACTATGCGCGTGAGCCCGCCCGTCCCGGGGAGCACCCCGAGCAGCGGCGTTTCCGGCAGGCTCACCGCCGAATTCCCATCGTCCACGAGGAGAATTTCGTCGCACGCGAGCGCCAGCTCGTAGCCGCCGCCCGCGCAGATGCCGTTGATCGCCGCGAGGAACCTGATGCCCGAATGCGCGCTCGCGTCTTCGATCGCGAGCCGCGTCTCGTTCGTGAACTTGCAGAAGTTCACCTTCCACGCGTGCGTCGCGCCGCGCAGCATGAAGATGTTCGCGCCAGCGCAGAAGACGCGTTCCTTGAGGCTCGTGATGACGACGGCGTGGACTTCGGGGTGCTCGAAGCGGATGCGCTGGATGGCGTCGGCGAGCTCGATGTCCACGCCGAGATCGTACGAGTTCAGCTTCAATCGATAGTCGGGCACCAGCCCGCCATCTTCCTGAACGTCCATCGACAGCCTTGCGACCGCGCCGTCGAACGCGAGCTTCCAGTGTTTGTACTTGTCGGGAGCGGTTTCGAAGTCTACCTGGATCGTGCCGGGCGCGGCCGCGCTCTCCATGAGACAGAGCGTATCACCTCGGGGCGTCCTTCATTCCAGGCCCTCGAGGTCGCCAAGATCGCGCGCTCGCCCGGTTGCGCGCTTGTTGCGAACGAACGCGGCGCGGCCGATGAAATCGACCTCGATCGGACCGAACGCATGCCGCACGCGTTCGCGCCAGGCCTCTTCGAACGTCAGGCCCGTCAGCTCGGTGAGGATGTCAATCCGCACGGGCGCGACACCCAGTTGGTATGCGACGCCCGGACGGGAGAGATCAGCTTCCGAAATGTCCTTCAACGGCGCGCCGAACGTCGCAAGGGCCTGGACAACACGCGTCGCATTCTCGGGCGTGGGGTCCACCCACACATCGAGATCACCTGTGGCTCTGGGGCGTCCATGGATGGCGAGAGCATACGCTCCGACGATCAGAAAACGCACGTCAGCGGCGACGAACGCCTGTAACAACTCGACAAAGTCCTGATTCATCGTCGTAGTGGCCGCTGAGCCGCCAGAGATCCTGGGTCAGCCGCCAGACCAGCAGCAGGCGTTCGGACGCGGGCATCGCCCGCCAGTATTCGAGATCGTGCGCGTCCGCGTCGGCAGCCGAAGCGAAACGCTTGACGGTTACGACTCGAATCAGGCGAGGTTCTTCCACTGTTCAGGACGCCGTCTCCCCCGGCTTCAGCACGAGCACGTCGACACCAAACGGCTCGACGAGCTTCTTGAACTGCTCCGGCGTGCCGGTCAGGATCGGGAACGTGCCGTAGTGCATCGGAACGACCTGACGCACGCCGAGCATCTCGCTCGCCCGCGCGGCCGCCTCGGGGCCCATCGTGAAGTGATCTCCTATGGGAAGAAACGCGATGTCCGGCGCGTACAGCTCGCGGATGAGGCGCATGTCGCCGAAGAGCGCCGTATCGCCGGCGAAGTAGATCGATCGATTGTCTTCGAGCCGAATGACGAACCCTGCCGGCTCGCCCAGATACACGGCCGTTCCGTCTTCGGTGATGCTGCTCGAGTGCAGCGCCGGCGTCAGCGAGATCTTCAGCCCTTTGACCTCCGCCGTCCCGCCGATGTTCATGCCGACGGTTTCCTTGAGCCCCTTCGACTGGAACCACGCCGCCAATTCGAAGATCGCCACGACCGGAGCGTTCGTCGCCCTCCCGATCGCGACGACGTCGGTGGTGTGATCGGAGTGGCCGTGCGAGACGCAGATGATGTCCGCCTTGTCGATCTTCGCGCCCGCGGGCGCCTTCGGATTCCCCGTGAGCCACGGATCCATCACGATCCGTTTTCCGCCGGGAGTACCCAGAAGGAACGTCGCGTGCCCGAACCACGTAATCGAGAGTCCTGCCATCCCGCCAGTATAATTAGAGGAGGTGTCCACCGCTCCTCTGAAATTCATTCGCGGCCGCAAGACGCGCGTTGACGAGCTTCCGCGTCAGCCAAAACCCGAGTGGCTGAAGGTGCGCGCGCCAGGCTCGCCCAACTATCACCGGCTGAAGGGCATCATGCGCGGCCTCGGGCTGCACACGGTGTGCGAAGAGGCGAACTGCCCGAACATCGGCGAGTGCTGGCACCACGGCACGGCCACCTTCATGATTCTCGGCGACACGTGCACGCGCTCCTGCGGCTACTGCAACGTCGTCCATGGAGCGCCGAAGCCGCCGGACGCCGCGGAGCCCGTGAAGGTCGCGAGCGCCATTCATGCGCTCGATCTCGACTACGTCGTCGTCACCTCCGTCGATCGCGACGATCTGCCGGACTTCGGCGCGGGACACTTCGCGCGCACGATTACGGAGACGCGCGCGCGTGTGCCCGAATGCCGGCTCGAAGTGCTCATTCCTGATTTCCAGGGGAGCGAGGAGGCGCTGCGCATCGTGCTGGACGCGCGTCCCGACGTTCTGAATCACAACATCGAAACGGTGGCGCGGCTCTATCGGACGGCCCGTCCTGGCGGGCGGTACGAGCGCGCGTTGCGGCTCCTGCGCCGTTCGCGCGACATCGCGCCGTCGATTCCGACCAAGTCCGGCCTGATGGTCGGGCTCGGCGAGGAGTGGAAGGAGCTGGTCACGACGCTGACGGATCTGCGCGACGCCGGCGTTCAGATCGTCACGATCGGCCAGTATCTGCGGCCGTCGCCCGCGAATCTGCCGATGTCGCGGTACTACACGCCCGCGGAGTTCGCCGAGCTGAAGCGCATCGGGCGCGATCTCGGGTTCGGACACGTGGAATCGGGTCCGCTCGTGCGCAGCTCGTATCACGCACACGAGCAGACGCAGTCCTACGAAGCCGCTTTGTAGGGCGGGTCTAGGAGACCCGCCCTACGCACACGCCTGATGCTGGAAGACATCCATCAGCAGATCATCTCCTGCACGCGGTGCAGACGGCTGCGCGCCTACTGCGCGCAGGTGGCGCGCGAGAAGAAGGCCGCCCATCGAGACGACGTCTACTGGGGAAAACCTGTGCCCGGGTTCGGCGACCCGAACGCGCGGCTGCTCGTGCTCGGGCTCGCGCCCGCAGCGCACGGCGCCAACCGCACGGGACGCGTGTTCACCGGCGACGGCTCCGGCGATTTCCTCATGCGCGCGATGCACAGCTCAGGCTTCGCGAACATCGCCACTTCGCAGCACGCCAGCGACGGTCTGACGCTGACCGACGCGTTCATCACTGCGGCGGTCCGCTGCGCTCCCCCGGACAACAAGCCCACGCCCGCCGAGATCGCCGCGTGCCACGCGCATCTGGTGGCGGAGACGGCAGCGCTCCCGAACATTCGCGTCATCGTGTGCCTGGGCCGGATCGGGGTCGACGCCGCCTGGCGGCTCCTCGCGTCGCGGGGGATCGTCGTCCGCCCGCGGCCGCTCTTCGCGCACGAAGCAGTGGCTCGCACGGAAGGGCCGACCGTCATCGCCTCCTACCACCCCAGTCGCCAGAACACGAACACCGGCAAGCTGACGTCCGAGATGCTGGCGTCGGTGTTCGACCTGGCTCGACGGGAGATCTCGCGGAGGCGGGTCTGAGAGACCCGCCCTACATCTGCAGTCTTCTGCGGCGCGTCTGAGAGACCCGCCCTGCATCTCCAAGGCCGCGTTCTTGCAGCACATCCGGCAGGGGGACCCATGAAGAACCATCTTGCTCAACTCGGCGCGGCTGCACTGATCAGCTCGCTGGCCCTCGCGTGCTCCGGACGTACGACCTCGTCCGAGAACGAGTGGGTCGACCAGGGCGCCGGCGGGCGCGGCCAGCACCAGCGCGTCAAGATCGAAGGCTGCGTGCAGGCCGCTCCCGGCCAGAACGAATTCGAACTGAAGGAAGTGTACGTGCCGCCGCCGGCCGCACAGCCCGTCCAGCAGGACACGATGGAGCATCCGCTCCCCGTCAGCAACGGGTCGTGGGTACGGCTCACCGGCGGGACGCAGAACCTGAAGGACTATCTCGGACAGCGCGTGACGATCATCGGTAAGGTGGAGAATTCCGGCGCGAATACGATTGGCACGTCCGGCCGTACGGATCCGAAGACGGGCCACCAGGCCGATCGGCCCTCGACCGTACCGCCGCAGAGCGCAGACGCGAACGGCAACGCGCCGCTCATCGCGATCGAGACAATCGACAAGATGAATCAGGCCTGCTCGACGCGGTAGTCACGACCGACCGTCAACCAACCGTCGGCCGTGATTCAGGCCCGCTTCGGCCGATAGACGTGAGTGGCGGTGCCGAAGAACACCTCGGCCGATTCCATGACGGTCTCCGAGAGCGTCGGGTGCGGATGAATCGTCATCGCGACGTCCCTTGCGGTGGCGCCCATCTCGATCGCGAGCACGCCTTCGGAGATCAGCTCGCCAGCGCCAGGACCGCAGATGCCCACGCCGAGCACGCGCTCGGAGTCGGGATCGATGACGAGCTTCGTGAGCCCGTCGGTGCGTCCGATTGAAATCGCACGCCCGGACGCGCCCCAGGGAAACTTCGCGACGGTCACCTTGCGCCCGCTCGCCTGCGCCTCCGTCTCCGTCAACCCGCACCAGGCGATCTCCGGATCCGTGAACACGACCGCAGGAATCGCGGCGGGCTCGAACGCGACGTTCCGGTCGCCGGCAATCGCGTCGACCGCCGCGCGCCCTTCGTGCGACGCCTTGTGCGCGAGCATCGGCTCCCCCGCGACGTCGCCAATGGCATAGATCGACGGCTCCGCCGTCCGGCGGCTCTCGTCCACGACGATGAAGCCGCGCTTGTTCACTTCGACGCGCGTCTTGTCGAGGCCCGGGATCGCGGAGTTCGGGCGACGCCCGATCGAGACGAGCACGCGATCGAACGTCTGATCGCCCGACTTGGCCTCCCCCTCGAGCGTCACGGCGATGCCGTCCTTCGTGGCCTTCATCCCCGTCACCTTCGTGTTCAGCCAGACCGCTTCGCAGATGGCCGTGATCCGCTTCGCGAGAATGTTCACGAGATCCCGATCGGCGCCGGGAAGCAGGCCCCCCGTCATTTCGACGACGCTCACGCGGCTGCCGAGCGCAGCGTAGACGCTGCCCAGCTCCAGTCCGATGTAGCCGCCGCCCACCACGAGGAGCGACTTGGGAACCTCAGGGAGATCGAGCGCGCCGGTCGAATCCATCACGCGCGGGTCGTCGATCGACAGCCCGCGAATGGACGCAGGCCGCGAGCCGGTCGCGATGATACAGCTCTCGAAACTCAGCGCCTCCGTCCGTCCATCCGTCAGCGCGACGTCCAGCGTGCGCGCGTCGCGGAAGCGCGCCATCCCCTGGAGGTGCTGAATCTTCCGAAGATTCCGGACCTGGCCCGCGCCGGCCGTGAGCTGCCCCACGACCCTGTTCTTGAACTCGCGGAGCTTGTCGAGATCGATTTCCGGCTTCTGGAAGCGCACGCCGAAGTCCGCCGCGTGCGCCGACTCGGTGATCACGTCGGCGACGTGCAGCAGCGCTTTCGAGGGAATGCAGCCGCGATAGACGCAGACGCCGCCCGGATTCTTCTCCGGATCGACGAGCGTGACGTTCAGGCCGCGGTCCGCGGCGTAGAACGCCGCCGCGTACCCGCCAGGGCCCGCGCCGATGACGACAAGCTGTGTCGAAGCGATCCCGGCCTCCTCAGAGCGCGAGCACGAACGGCTGCTCGAACGCTTCGGCGACCCAGCGCAGGAAGCGCGCGGCATCGGCGCCGTCGATGACGCGGTGATCGTACGAGAGCGAGAGCGGCAGCATCATGCGCGGCTGAAAGCTCTGGCCGTCGAACACCGGCTCGTAGCTGCCGCGCGAGATCCCGAGGATGGCGACCTCAGGCCAGTTGACGATCGGCGTGAACGACGTGCCGCCGATCCCTCCGAGGTTCGTGATCGTGATGACCCCTCCGGACATCTCCTCGAGCGAGAGCTTCCCGGCGCGCGCCTTCTCCGACGCCGTCGCCAGCTCCGCTGCGAGCTCGGTGATGCCTTTGGACGCCACGTCGCGGATGACCGGCACGAGCAGTCCGCGATCGGTATCGACGGCGACGCCGATGTGCGTGTATTTCTTGTACACGAGCTGCCCCGCGGCCTGATCGATCGACGCGGTGAACTGCGGGAAGCTCTTCAGCGCGCCCGCGAGGATCTTGAGCGCGATCGCCGTCACGGTCAGCTTGCCGCCGGCGCGCTCGACGCGCGGCCCGTACTCCTTCCGCAGCGCTTCAGTCGCCGTGATGTCCGCCTTGTCGTGCTGCGTGACGTGCGGGATGACGTTCCACGCGTGGCCCAGATGCTCGGCGGTCTTCCGGCGGATGTTGCTGAGCGGCTTGCGCTCGACCTCACCCCACTTCTCGAAGTCCGGCAGCGGCTGCGCGGCGCCGGGAACGGCAACCGCACCCGTCGCTCCACCGCCGGACATCGCCTGCCGCACGAACGCATGCACATCGTCCGCGGTGATGCGCCCCGACGGACCAGAGCCCGACACGTGCCGGATGTCGACGCCCAGCTCGCGTGCGATGCGGCGGACGGATGGTGCCGCCGCAGGCGCCGGACCTTCGGGCGCGGGCTGCGGCGCCGCCGCAGGACGCCCGGCGCGGCTGATGTCGACCACCTCGCCGCGCCTCCGCTTCGCGGGTTCCGGTCGTTCCGCGTGTTCCGAAGGTTCCAGACGTTCTGCGGTGGCCTGCTGGCTGAGTCCGCCCTCTTCGGCGGCCCCTGCGGGCTGCGGCTTCGGTCCCCTGGCCCTGGACTCCGTGTGTTCGGTGTGTTCCGTGGCTCCTTTGTCCGTGCGTTCCGTGCGTTCCGTGGCTCCTTTGTCCGTGCGTTCCGTGCGTTCCGTGGCTCCTTTGCCCGTGTGTTCCGTGTGTTCCGCGGCTTCTTTGTCCGTGTGTTCCGCGGCGGCGGCTCCGTTGCCCTTCTCGTCGACGACGAGGATTGCCTGGCCGACCTTCACCTTCTCGCCCGCCTTGACCTTCACGTCCTTGACGGTCCCTGCCACGGACGAGGGCACTTCGATAGTCGCCTTGTCCGTCTCCAGCTCGAGAACGGGCTGATCCTTCGTGACGCCGTCCCCGGGCTTCACGAGGACGCGAAGCACGTCGCCCGCGGTGACGTTCTCGCCAAGCTCGGGAAGTTTGAATTCGATCATGCGCTACGCCTTTAACGGGTTCGGCTTCTCGGTGTCGATGCCGAGGTCCTTGATGGCCTGCTGCACGAGCGGCGCCTCGACCTGCCCTTCCTTCATCAGCTCGGCGAGCGTCGCGACGGCGACGAACCGCGCGTCCACCTCGAAGAAGTCACGCAGGCCGCGCCGATCTTCGCTGCGGCCGAAGCCGTCGGTCCCGAGCGACCGGATCCGCCGCGGCATCCAGCGATCGAGCGAATCGGGCAGCACCTTCAGGTAATCCGACGCGGCCACGAAGACGCCCGGCGCGTTGCCGAGACACTGCGTCACGTACGGGACGCGCGGCTTCTCGGCCGGATGCAGCATGTTCCAGCGATCGCACGCGTGTCCGTCGCGATAGAGCTCCTGATAGCTCGTGACGCTCCAGACGTCGGCGGCCACGCCGTACTTCTGCAGAATCTCCTGCGCGGCGACGACCTCGTTGAGAATGGCGCCGCTGCCGAGGAGCTGGGCGCGCAGCTTGGCTTCCTGATTGGCCGCGCTCTTCAGGCGGTACATGCCCTTGAGGATGCCTTCGCGTGCGTCCTTCGGCATCTCGGGATGCGCGTACTGCTCGTTCATCACCGTCAGGTAATAGAAGATGCTCTCCTGCTCGCCGTACATCCGCCGGATGCCGTCCTGGATGATTACCGCGAGCTCGTACGCGTAGGCGGGATCGTACGAGATGCAGTTCGGATAGCAGATCGAATAGACGTGGCTGTTGCCGTCCTGGTGCTGCAGCCCTTCGCCCGCGAGCGTCGTGCGCCCGGCGGTGCCGCCGAGAAGGAAGCCGCGCGTCCGCGAATCGGCCGACGCCCAGATCAGATCCCCGATGCGCTGGAACCCGAACATCGAGTAGTAGATGAAGAACGGAATCGCGTTGACGCCGTGGTTGGCGTACGCGGTGCCCGCGGCGATGAACGACGACATCGATCCCGCTTCGGTGATTCCCTCTTCGAGAATCTGGCCGTCCTTCGCCTCCTTGTAATAGAGGAGCGTGTCCATGTCGACCGGCTCGTAGCGCTGCCCCACGTGCGAGTAGATGCCGACGGCGCGGAAGAGCGCCTCCATGCCGAACGTGCGCGCCTCGTCGGGCACGATGGGCACGACGAGATGGCCGATTTCCTTGTCGCGCAGCAGCTTCGACAGCATCCGCACGAAGACCATCGTCGTCGAGGCCTTGCGCGCTTCCGTTCCCTTGTAGAACTCCTCGAACACCTCTTCGAGCGACGGACGTAGCGGCTCGACGCGAACCGCGCGCGACGGCACGTAGCCGCCGAGCGCCCTGCGTCGCTCGCGCAGGTATTCCAGTTCGGTGCTGTTGTCGGCCGGACGGTAGAACGGCGCCTCGGCGATCTGCTCGTCCGACACGGGAATGCCGAACCGCGTCCTGAACGTCCGGAGATCCGACTCGTTCATCTTCTTCTGCTGGTGCGTGACGTTCTTCCCTTCGCCGGCTTCGCCCAGGCCGTAGCCCTTGATCGTGCGCGCGAGCACGACGGTCGGCTGTCCCTTCGTCTCGACCGCGACCCGGTACGCGTTGTAGACCTTCAGGGGATCGTGTCCGCCGAGGCGAAGGCGCTTCAACTGCTCGTCCGAGTAGTGCTTCACCATCTCGAGCAGGCGCGGATCGGCGCCGAAAAAGTGCTCGCGCAGGTACGCGCCGGATTCGACCGCGTACTTCTGGTAATCGCCGTCGACGACTTCGCCCATCCGCTTCGTCAGAAGGCCGTCGGTGTCCTTCGCGAGCAGCGGATCCCAGTCGGATCCCCACAGGACCTTGATGACGTTCCAGCCGGCCCCGCGGAAGATTGCTTCGAGCTCCTGGATGATGTGGCCGTTGCCGCGCACGGGGCCGTCGAGCCGCTGCAGGTTGCAGTTGATGACCCAGATGAGGTTGTCGAGCTTTTCGCGAGCGGCCAGGCTGATCGCGCCAAGCGTCTCGGGTTCGTCCGTCTCACCGTCGCCGAGGAACGCCCAGATCTTTCCGGCGGAGGTCTTGCGCAGATTGCGATCCTCCAGGTAGCGGCTGAAGCGCGCCTGATAGATCGACATGATCGGGCCGAGGCCCATCGACACCGTGGGGAACTGCCAGAACTCGGGCATCAACCACGGGTGCGGGTACGACGACAGGCCGCCGCCAGGCTTCAATTCGCGCCGGAAGTTCTCCAGCTTCTCGACGGAGAGCCGGCCTTCGAGGAACGCGCGCGCATACATGCCGGGCGACGCGTGCCCCTGGAAATAAATGAGGTCGCCGTCGCCTTCCGCCTCGGGGCCTCGGAAGAAATGGTTGAAGCCGATCTCGTACAGCGTTGCCGCCGAGGCGTACGTGGAGATGTGGCCGCCGATGCCGTCCGACACGCGGTTGGCGCGCACGACCATCGCCATCGCGTTCCAGCGGATCAGGCTCTTGATGCGACGCTCGATCTCCTGGCTGCCGGGCAGCGGCACTTCGTCTTCGACGCGAATCGTGTTGATGTAGGGGGTCACCGCCGTGAACGGCAGCGAGATGCCGTTCGTGCGGGCGTGATGCCGGATGCTCGTGAGCAGCCGCTCCACGCGGCCGCGATCACCCTGCTGGATGACGTAGTCGAGTGATTCGCGCCACTCCCGCTGTTCGAGGGCTTCGATATCGGAATTGTCGCGGGGCGCCGTGTTTCTCATCGGGGGTGAATCCTTGAGGAATCCTGTCGGGCTACAATCCTTCTATTGTAGGTCAAAAGAGACAATGACGCCGATTCGTACGTTCGTGATTCGCGCGGCTGTGTCGCTGTCGTGCGCAGCCGTGCTGTACGGCGCGAGCCAGGATTTCACAACGATGCCCACGCTTGCCCAGCTCCAGAAAATGACCGCTCGCTTCGCGCCCGCGGACATCGGCGCCGATCTCTCCGCACTGCCGAAGAACGAGCGCGACGCGCTCGCCAGGCTCGTTGACGCCGCGCGCGTGATGGACGCGCTGTTCCTGCGGCAGGTGTGGGCCGGCAACAACGCGATGCTGCAGGAGCTGTCGCGGCTCGCCGCCGCGCCGGCAGGACCGCGCGCGTCGCGCACCGCCGCGGCAAGGCTGCACTATTTCCTGATCAACAAGGGCCCGTGGGATCGGCTGAACGACAACCAGCCGTTCGTGCCGGGCGCGCCTCCGAAACCCGACGGCGCAAATTTCTATCCGGCGGGCGCCACGAAGGAAGAGACGCAAAAATGGCTCGACTCGCTGTCGGGCGACGAAAAGGCCGCAGCGGCCGGGTTCTTCACGACCATACGCCGCGGCGAGGACCACTTCCTCGTGATCCCCTACAGCATCGAGTACCAGGGAGAGCTGGCGCTCGCGGCGGACCTGCTCCGCCAGGCCGCGGACCTGACCTCCGACGCCACGCTGAAGAAGTTCCTGACCACGCGCGCCGACGCGTTCCTGAGCAACGACTATTACGCGAGCGACGTCGCGTGGATGGAGCTCGACTCCGCGATCGAGCCGACGATCGGCCCGTACGAGGTGTACGAGGACGAGTGGTTCAACTTCAAGGCAGCCTTCGAAGCGTTCATCACCGTGCGCGACGAGGCAGAGACGAAGAAGCTTCAGGCATTCAGCGACCACCTGCAGGAGCTCGAGGACAACCTGCCGATCGATCCCAAGTACCGCAATCCCAAGCTCGGCGCGCTCGCGCCCATCCGCGTCGTCAATGAAATTTTCGCGGCCGGCGACGGCAACCGCGGCGTGCAGACGGCCGCCTACAACCTGCCCAACGACGAACGCGTGGTGCGCGAGAAGGGCACGAAGCGCGTGATGCTGAAGAACGTGCAGGACGCCAAGTTCCGGATGGTGCTGCTCCCGATCTCGAAGGTCGCGCTGCCCGCCGCGGATCAGGCGAAGGTGTCGTTCGACGCCTTTTTTACCCACATCCTGATGCACGAACTGATGCACGGCCTGGGTCCCCATGCCATCACGGTGAACGGCCGATCGACGACCGTTCGGCAGGAACTGAAGGAGACGTACAGCACGATCGAGGAAGCGAAGGCCGACGTCTCGGGCCTGTGGGCGCTTCGCTATCTCGCGGACCACAAGCAGCTCGACCCCGCTGTCGCGCGTTCGATGTACACGACGTTCCTGGCGTCGGCGTTCCGATCGATCCGCTTCGGCGTCAACGAGGCGCACGGGCGCGGCATCGCCCTTCAGCTCAATGCCTTCCTGGATGCCGGCGCCTTCAAGGCGCGTCCGGACGGAACGTTCACCGTGGATGCAGCGAAGATCGGCGACGCCGTGACCGCGCTCACCCGTGATTTGATGACGCTCCAGGCCGAAGGGGACTACGCAAAGGCGAAAGATCTGATCGACCGCCTTGGCGTCGTGCGGCCGGAGATTCAGAAAGTGCTCGACAGGCTCGCTGACGTTCCGGTCGACATCGAACCAAAGTTCTCGACCGCCGTGGCGATCACAGGAGTTCAGGAGATCAAGCGATAGGCAACCGCGGATCAGGAGTTCAGGAGTTCAGGAGACTCCATTCGAGTTCTCCTGATCTCCTGGACTGCCGTGCGTCCTACTGGGGGATCTTGAGCGTCTGGCCGGGCTTGATCTTGTCCGGGTCGGTCAACTGATCGCGGTTGGCGTTGAAGATCTTCATGTACTCGTTCGCGTTGCCGAAATGGTCCTTCGCGATCTTGCTCAGCGTGTCGCCGGCCTTCACCGTGTAGGATCGCTCGGCCGCCGCCGCGCCCCCAGACGTGCCCACCGGCTGCGCGGATGGCACCACCTTGATGTCGGCGTTGATGTCCTTCTGCCAGTCCGGGACTGTCTTGATTGCATTCCAAATCTGGTTCTTTTCGTCCTCGGAATGGACAGTGCCCTTGAAGTTGAGCTTGTCTCCTTCCTGCTGAGCCGACCCATCAAAGTGTAAGGACTTTGCGGTCTGGATGGCCTGGTTGTACTTCGCGCGCAGATCCATTCATTGCCTCCTTGAAGATTCAGCCAATATCTTCAATACACGTGCCCAACTTCTCTAACCACCAACCACCAACCTCCAACCTCCAACCTCCAAGCTCCAACCTCCTCAGCGTAAGATCCCCGACGTGCCGCGTCCGCATCGCGCTCTGAGCGTCGGCCATCCGCAGGTTTTCGCGCATCGGGGGGGATCGGCGCTTCGGCCCGAAAACACGTTCGCGGCGTTCGACCACGGTCTCTCCCTCGGTGCGGACGGCCTGGAGCTGGACGTTCATCTCTCCAGCGACGGCGTCGTCGTCGTGCATCACGACCGCACGCTTGAGCGGACCACGGACGGCCACGGACTCGTTGCCGCGTATACGGCGGGCGAACTGGCGGCACTCGACGCGGCCACGCACTTCGGCGCGCCAGCCTGTCCCCTGATCGGGCAGGGATGGGGCATTCCGATGTTCGCTGACGTCCTGCGCCGGTACCGCGGGATCCCGATGATCGTGGAGCTGAAGGTCAACGAACCCGAGCTGGCCCATCGGGTGATCGACTTGCTCCGTGAGGCCGATGCCCTGGATCGGGTGACGCTTGGGTCCTTTGGCACGCGCGTGCTGCGTGCCGCGCGCGCGTACGAAC
>JBKPTE010000082.1:0-46344 GCA_046735335.1 Acidobacteriota bacterium
TGCGAATCTCGCGGGTGCCGATCATTCGTGGTCCTTCGTCAAGACGACGTTACGGCCGAACGGCCGCTCCACCATATCCGACACCACCCAGCCGCCGCGGCGGCCGAGCGCCGCGAAGTCCGTGCTGGACCTTGGGTGGAGTGGAATGCCGCTATGGGAGTCCAGGTACGGCGCAGGTCCATCATCGCGCGTCTGGGAGCCCACGATAAACGTGTCGGCCGGAGCCGCCTCGTGCAGGGCGCGCAGGTTGGCAACGACCTCCTCGTCGGAGCCGTACTCGAACAGCGCCCCTTCCGACGAGACTGCGACGATGGCGCCGGGCGGGATGCGGTGGAGAACCACGGGAAGTTGCGTTGCCGCGTCGCTCCAGCTGTAGTGGACGTGGTTCAACACGACATCGACGCCGGCGAGCGCAGCGCCTTCGGCCCGCAGGGCGGCGAGCGCACCGCGGCCGAAGCTGGGGCCGGCGGGATCGAGATCGAGCACGTCGATTGTGATGCGGCGGCCGTCGAACACGTGCGGACGGTCGTGACGCACGAGGATCAAGGCGTTCAGGGTGTCGATTGCCGAGCCGCCCCCGATGTTCACGAGCGAGCACGGAGTTCCGGAACGCTCGTCCAGCATCCGGCCCAGCCGCGAGGCGAGCAGCGACGCGACATCCTGCAGACGCAGGCGGACGCCAAGTCCCGGAAGCGATGCCGCAATCTTTCGGTCGATCGGCGCGGCGTAGCTGCCAAGATTGTCGGCGCCGAGCTTGAGCAGGTACGTGTGGAGGCTGCTCAGAAACGATCCCTTCGCACCGGCAATGCCGCGGGCGATCACGGAATTGCGCAGCACGACGCGATACATGAGGCGCTGGAGAAGGGGAGGAATGCGGCGCCGTCGCACAGCCTCGCGGATGAACGCCTCGCTGCGCCGCTGCAACTCGGCATCGGTCGCCGGCAGCGAGAAGGCGGGATGTGTGACGTCAATGACGGGAAGCTCCACTCCATCGTCGGTGACGGCATACACGACGCCAGGTTTTTTCCGGCGCTCCGGCACGCGCGGTTCGGGCATTATTGCGACGAGACTTCCGCCAGGCGGCGCTCGAGGAAACGGCGCTCCGGCTCCTGCCGCGTGAGCGACAGCGCCCGTTCGTACGACTCGCGCGCGTCCTCGAACCGTCCGAGCCGGCGGCACAGATCGGCGCGAGCTGCGTGCGCCAGCCGGTACTCGGGCAGATCGCCGCGATCGAGAATGGCGTCGACGAGCGTCAGGCCCGCCGCCGGCCCGTCGCGCATCGCCACCGCGACCGCGCGATTCAGCTCGATGACCGGCGACGGATTGAATCGCCACAAGACGTCGTAGAGCTCGACGATCTCGTTCCAGTCCGTTTCCGCCGCCGTGCACGCGTCGGCGTGAACGGCCGAAATCGCAGCCTGGATCGTGTATGGACCGAACCGCCGCGTACGGAGCGCGCGCTCGACGAGCTGACGTCCTTCGGCGATCTGCGCCTGATCCCAGCGCGAACGGTCCTGATCCTCCAGGAGAATCAGTTCGCCGGACTCCGATGTTCGCGCCGCGCGCCGCGACTCGTGCAGCAGCATCAAGGCGAGCAGCCCGGCGGCTTCCGGTTCGGGCAGCAGCTCGAAGAGCAGACGACCCAGCCGAATCGCTTCGGCCGAGAGGTCGTGCCGCATCAGCGAGGCGCCCGAGGATGCGGCATACCCCTCGTTGAACACGAGGTAGATGACGCGCAGGACCGCGTCGAGGCGATCCGGCAACTCCGGTCCCTCAGGGACCTGATACGGGATGCGAGCGTCGCGGATCTTCGCCTTCGCGCGCACGATACGTTGTGCGAGCGTGGGAGGCGGCGTGAGGAACGCCCGCGCGATCTCCTCCGTCGTCAAGCCGCAGACTTCGCGAAGCGTCAGCGCCACCTGCGCATCCGGTGCGAGCGCGGGGTGGCAGCACGTGAAAATCAATCGAAGCCGGTCGTCCTCGACGGCTGCCTTGTCGGCCCAGGCATCGGAATCGACGACGGCGACGTCAGCCTTGGAGCCTGCGTCGTCGAGCGCGTCGAACCTCGCGCGCCGCCGCAGCCCGTCGATAGCTTTGAACCGCCCGGTGGATACCAGCCAGGAGCGCGGGTTCGACGGCACGCCTTCGCGCGGCCATTGCTCGAGCGCTGCCCTGAACGCATCGTGCAGCGCTTCCTCCGCGACATCGAAGTCCCCGAGGAGGCGGATCAGCGTAGCCAGTACGCGGCGCGATTCCGCCACGTACAGCCGGTTGACGATCTCGTGAACCTGCTCTACCGCGGCCACAACAGCTGATCAGACCACCATTGCGCGCGCTCGCGCAAGAACCGGCATAGCAAACGTTTCCGGCGCGCGGCCCGTCAAACTCTGGACATGGGCCATCTTCTCTCCGACGTCCGCTACGCCTTTCGCGTGCTGCTTCGCGCGCCTGGCTTCACGCTCGCCGTCGTCGCCGTCCTCGCGCTCGGTATCGGCGCAAACACCGCCATCTTCACGATCGTGAATACGGTCCTGCTGCGTCCTCTGCCATTCGACGCGCCGGATCGGATCGTGCGGTTGTTCCACGAACCGCCGCAGAACGCCTTTCCGGGCATTCATCGGTTTTCCGTATCGGCGGCGAACTTCTACGACTGGAAGCGCGACGCGCGGCTGTTCGACGCCATGGCTATCTATCGTTTCCGCCAGTTCACGCTGACGGGGAGCGGCACCGCCGAATCGGTGATTGCAGGTGCCGTGGGAGCCGACTTCTTCCATGTCGTGCAGGCCCAGCCGGCGCTCGGGCGCGTCTTCCAGCGCGATGAGGACACGCCCGCTCGCGGACACGTGGTCATCTTGAGCGATCGCTTCTGGAAGAGCCACCTTGGCGGGGCACGGGATGCCGTTGGCCGGACGCTGCGTCTCGACAACGAGGCGTACACGATCGTCGGCGTGATGCCCGCCCAGTTCTCCGTCGCTTCCTGGAGCGCAACGGCCCGGGACGTTTGGGTGCCCGTCGCGTTCACGAACGAGGAGCGCGCAGTACGCGACAACCACAACGATCAAGTGATCGCACGGCTGAAGCCAGGTGTCACGCTCGCGCAGGCGCAGGCGGAGATGGATGCGATCTCGAAGGGGCTCGAACGCGAATACCCGCAGGCCAATACCGGCTGGGGCGCGGTCGTGGTCCCGCTGCAGGAAGTGATCGTGGGGGACATCCGCCGGACGCTAATGATGCTGCTGGCCGCCGTGGTGCTGGTGCTGCTCATCGCGTGCGCGAACGTCGGCAACCTCCTCTTCGCGCGCGCGCTCGGGCGCCGCAAGGAGATCGCGATTCGCTCTGCACTCGGTGCCGGGCGGGGCCGCGTGTTCCAGCAACTGCTGGTCGAAGCGATGCTGCTCGCGCTCGCCGGCGGCGCCGTCGGCCTGCTGCTCGCGCACGTCAGCCTCGACGCCGGCGCCGCGCTGCTGGCCGATCAACTGCCCCGCGCGGAGGAGATTTCAATCGACGTTCGCGTGCTGCTCTTCGCCGCGGGCGCCTCGATCGTCACCGGTGTGCTGGCGGGCGCGCTGCCGGCGCTTCGCGCGGGACGCACCGATCTCAACGAAACGTTGAAGGAAGGCGGACGCAGCGACAGCGCTGTCGGTGTCCGCACGCGCGGGGTGCTCATCGTGTGCGAGGTTGCGCTGTCGCTCGTGCTGTTGATGGGCGCAGGCGTGATGTTGAGGACGTTGTTCGCGCTGCGTCACGTGGACGCAGGATTCGATCCCCGCAACGTGCTCACGCTTCGCGTGTCGCTCCCCGAGAACCGGTACAAGGAGCCCGCGCAGGTGGGCGCCTTCTTCGACGCCGTTCTGCAGAAGGCGCGTGCGCTGCCCGGCGTGCAGGCCGCCGGCGCGATCGACGATCTTCCGGTGCAAGGAGGATCGGTCCAGCCCGTCGTGCTCGAAGGGCATTCCGAGCTGCTGCCGCGCGATCAGCCGACCGTGGCCGTCCGGAAGGCCACGCCTGGATACCTGCGCGTGATGAGCATCCCGCTCTTGCGCGGACGCGATGTCGCGGACACCGACATCGACGTCATGCTCGTCAGCCGCTCGGCGGCGAGGCTGCTCTGGGGCGATGTCGATCCGATTGGACGCCGCGTCACGCTGCCGCTGGAGTCGAAGACCCGGCTCGTGCAGGTCGTCGGCATCGTCGGCGACGTGAAGCAGGGTGAACTGTCCGAGGCGACGATGCCGACGGTGTACGAGTACAGCCGCGAGCACACGTGGCGCAGCCTCGAGCTGGTGCTGCGGACGTCCGTTGCGCCGTCCTCCGTCGCGCAGGCCGCGTCACGGATCGTACGCGCGATCGATTCCGAGCAGCCGGTGGAGGACATCAAGACGATGGATCAGGTGATCGACGAGATGCTGACGTCGCAGCGCTTCAGCGTGCTGCTCCTCGGGCTCTTCGCTGCGGTCGCGGTCGTGCTCGCGAGCATCGGCATCTTCAGCGTCCTGTCGTACATCGTCCGCGGCCGCAGCCGGGAGATCGGGATCCGGACCGCCCTCGGCGCGCGGACGAGCGACGTGCTACGGCTCGTCGTGCGCGAGGGGATGACGCCAGCTCTCATCGGCATTGGCGCGGGGATTCTCGCGGCGCTGCTGTCCGCCCGCCTGCTCGAGAAGCTCGTCTTCGGCGTGAGCGCGTCCGATCCGCTGACGCTCTTCATCGGCGCCGGATTGCTGGCTCTCGTTGCGCTCATGGCGAGCCTCGTGCCCGCGATTCGGGCGTCACGGCTCGACCCGCTGACGGTTTTGAGGGGGTAACCGGCCAACCTTTGGGGGCTTCATCCCGTCAAAGTGCAGCATGACCAGCTCCGCCTCCGATCTCCGCCTGGCGCTGCGCGGCTTGCGGCGAAGCCCCCTGTTTGCTGCCGTGGCCATCCTCTCGCTCGCGCTCGGGATCGGCGCGAACACGGCGATTTTCACGCTCATCGATCAGATCCTTCTGCGAAAGCTGCCCGTGAAGGCTCCGGACGAGCTGGTGATGCTCTACCAGCAGGGGCCGCACAACGGCAGCAACATGGGGACGCGGATGCACTCGTATCCGCTCTATCAGGACCTGCAGCAGCGCGCGGAGCCGCTGTCCGAGGTGCTCTGCCGCCGGCTGATTGCGGCTTCGATCAGCGTCGGCAACCAGACGGAGCGCGTCACCGCGGAAGCGGTCTCGGGCAATTACTTCTCCATGCTCGGCGTGAAACCCGCGATCGGGCGAGTGTTCAGCTCGGAGGAGGACGACCGCATCTATCAGGGCCATCCGGTGGTCGTCCTCGGATACGACTACTGGGTGCGGCGCTTCGCGCGCGACCCGGCGGTGATCGGCCGGAAGATCCTCGTCAACGACTTCCCGATGACGATCGTCGGCGTCTCGGCCGCCGGGTTCGCAGGCCTGGACCCCGCGGAGGCTCCGCAGATTCGCGTGCCGATCCTCATGAAACCCGTCCTGATGCCGGAATGGGCGTGGCTGCACATGGACGATCGGCGCGCGCGGTGGGTGCAGGTCTTCGGACGGCTGAAGCCGGGCTACACGGTCGAATCCGCGAGGGCGCCGCTGCAGGGGCTGTTCACGCAGATCCGTGCATACGAGATGACGCTTCCGGCCGCGAAGGACTGGTCCGCCTTCTCGCGCGATCGATTCATGAAAGGCCAGCTGCTGGTCGAGGGCGCCGCGATTGGATACTCGGGCCTGCGCAACGACTTCTCGACGGCGCTGATCGTGCTGATGTGCATGGTCGGGCTCGTGCTGCTCATCGCGTGCGCGAACGTCGCGAATCTCCTGATCGCACGCGCGTTCATGCGGCAACGGGAAATCGCCGTTCGCCTGTCGCTCGGCGCCTCGCGCGGGCGTCTCGTCCGGCAGCTGCTCGTGGAAAGTCTCGTGCTCTCGGCCGCCGGCGGCCTCGCCGGCCTGGGGCTTGCGTTCATTCTCACGCGCAGCCTTCTCTCGCTGATCCCCTCGTCGACGCCGATGCTGATCGGCGCGCATCCCGACCTGCGCATCCTGGCGTTCACGCTCGCCCTCACGTTCGCGACCGGGATCGTCTTCGGGCTGCTTCCCGCGATGCGCGCGAGCCGTCCCGATCCGTGGACGACGTTGAAGGACACCGTGGGATCGATCGCAGGCACGGGAGGATCGCTGTTCCTGCGCAAGGGCCTCGTCACCGCGCAGGTGGCGCTCAGCTTTCTGCTCCTCTTCGGCGCGGGCCTCTTCGTCCGCAGCCTGCAGAACCTGAAGACGACGGACACGGGAATCGCGCTCGACAACCTGGTGACGTTCCAGGTCTCGCCGGCGCTCAGCGGCTACGACAACGAGCGCGCGACGATGTTCTACACGCAACTGCTCGAGCGGCTCCGCTCGGCGGCGGGCGTCAAGAGCGCGGGGATTGCCACGGTGTCGCTGCTCAGCGGCGGCGAGTGGGACAGCTGTACGGCTGTCGAGGGGCACCGCGCGGCCGACGGCGA
This sequence comes from Acidobacteriota bacterium, assembly GCA_046735335.1. Lineage (GTDB taxonomy): Bacteria > Acidobacteriota > Vicinamibacteria > Vicinamibacterales > 2-12-FULL-66-21 > JBKPQB01. The sequence goes on from JBKPTE010000082.1 coordinate 6,501, forward strand.
AGACATGCAGGCCTTCATGAACGCCGTCTCGCCCGGGTACTTCGACACGATGCAGATCCCGCTCCTCGAGGGACGGGACTTCACGCGCATGGACGTCAAGGACGAATCGCGCGTGGCCATCGTGAATCGCAAGTTTGCCGAGCACTTCTTTCCCGGTCGGAGCGCCGTCGGCAAACACCTCGCGCGCGGCTGCGGGCCGAAGGCGAAGCTCGACGTCGAGATCGTCGGCGTCGTCGCGGATTCGCTGTACGAAGGGCCCCGCGAAGGCGTCCACCGTCAAGTGTTCGTGCCGAACTGGGGACGCAACAGCGCGGCCGTCTACATGCGCGTCCTGATGGGATCCGAAGGCGCCTACGGAGTGATCCGCAACGAGATGCGCCAGCTCAATTCGTCGATGCCCGTCTACGACATGAAGACGGTGCAGGGACAGCTCGACGAGACGCTGCTCACGGATCGTTTGATTGCGCTGCTCTCGGCTGGTTTCGGCCTGCTCGCGACGATTCTGGCGTCGGTGGGTCTCTACGGCGTCATGGCGTTCGTCGTCGCGCGGCGGAAGAAGGAGCTCGGGATCCGGCTTGCGCTGGGCGCGCAGCCTGGCCTCGTGATCTGGCTGGTGATGAGAGAGGTGCTCCTGCTGCTCGTCATCGGGCTCGCGATTGGGATTCCGGCGGCGATGGCCGCGGGGCGCTTCGTGTCGTCGCAGTTGTACGGAATCCAGCCGCACGATCCCGGCATCGCGGGCATCACGATCCTGCTCTTGACCCTAGTATCGGCCGCTGCGGGCCTCGTCCCTGCTCGCCGCGCCAGCCGCATCGATCCGATCCTGGCGCTCCGCTACGAATAGCGGCGGGAGCGCGAGGACGGCCGCGGGACTGAGGCACAGCACCCGGTAGGTCACCGATCCCATCCGCGGGCCGAGAATGCCGGAGCTGTGGAGCCCGATGACCACCAGACCGGCATGGCGGTCCCGCGCGATTTTCGTGATTTCCTCGGCGGGATCGCCGAACGCGACCAGCGCTTCCGGATGCAGGTGCCGCGGCACGGTCGCCAGCAGCTCGTTCAGCGCGTCCTCGGCCGCCGCCCTTCGCTCGAGCTCCACGCTTGGAAGGTGCAGCTTCGGCGCACGCGGGCTGCGCACCGGTTCGACGACGTGCGTCGCGATGAAGGGTATGTGGAGCGCCTCGGAGATGGCGCGAGCCAACTGAATCTGGTGCAGCGACGCACGGGTCAGATCGACCGGCACCAGGATGCGGCCGATGCGACGGCGTACCTCGGCGAAGTTCCGCGGCCCTTCGTCGCCGGGTGACGTGGCGAGCACCGGTATCTTCGTTTCCCGAAGCACCCGTTCCGTCGTCGACCCGAAGAACAGCTTCCGCATTCCGGTGAGGCCATGCGTACTCATGACGACGAGATCGCACGCCGCATCCTGCGCGACGTGCAGGACTTGATCGGCTGGCTTTCCGACGGTGACGGCGTACGCCACCCCGCCGCTCGTCAGCGGCTCGTCGCCGAGGACGTCACGCGTGAACTCCGCAACGGCGTCGCGCGCGTCCTCGGGATCCCACTGAACACCCGTCGAAAGGTCGACGGCTTCGGTGAGGAGCGGGTCTTCGACCGTCAGGGCCAGCAGGCGGGCGCCGAAGTGCTCGGCAATCACGCGCGCGTAGCGAAGGGCGCCGCGGCTCGCGTCGGAGAAATCGATCGGGCAGAGGATGGTGCGTGTGGGCGACATAAGGCCTCGCGTGTCGCGCAAACTGAAGTTGCGCGCTAGAAAGTTGCGCGCTACGAAAGCTGCGCGCTAGGCGGCGGATTCCAGTGTGGCGCGGACCAGCTTCTCGACGTTCGGCAAATCGTACGGCTTCGTGATAATCGCAACGCGGTCCCACGGCGGCAGCGGCGCTTCCTGACCCGCGGTCGTGAGCAGGATCAGCCGGCAGCTCGGTGCGGCGCGCCTGATCTCGTCGACGAGCGCGCGCGGGTCCGCATCGTAGAACCGCAGGTCGAGCAGCACGATGTCGGGCGGCGGCGTCTCACGGGCAATCTCGAGGGCTTCGGCCGCGCTGGAGGCGCCCCTTGCCTCGAAGCCCGCCAGGGCCAGACCGGACACGAGCGACCAGCGCACGAGCGGCTCTTCATCGATGATCAGCACGCGGCCGGGGATTTCTCCACGGGTGCTGAGGACTTTCTCGCACGGCGTCAACGGGATCATGGGCGTTTGCTCCAAAAAACGGCCGATGCCGTCAATCGAGCAAGAAAGGGGCCGTTACCCCCGCCCGTGTGCGGCCGGGAGCGTCACCCGCGCCACCGCGCCGCCCCCTTCCCGGTGCAGCAGTACCACTGTCCCATTTTGCAGCGACAGCAGCCGCCTGACAATCGCGAGCCCCAGTCCCGTGCCGCTCTTCTTCGTCGTGTGGAACGCCTCGAACAGGCGCTCCGGATCGCCTTCACCGAGGCCCGCGCCGCGATCGGCGATGTCGATCCGCCACTTTCCAGGTTCTTCGCACACCGATACATCGATCGCCCGCGACGATCCGGACTGACACGCGTTCATCATCAGGTTCAGCAGCACGGACCTCAGCATCTCGCGGTCCGCGCGCACGACGGCAGTCGTGTCGGGGATGCGGATGTCTGGGCATCCGGCGTCTCCGGCGGACGCGCTCGCCGCGATGTCCACGATCACGGGCCTGATCTCCACATCGTCGGGCACGGGCTCCCGAGGCCGCGCGAAGCGCAGGATGTCCTCGACTTTCGCGTTGAGCGTGTCGAGGCGCGAGATCATCGCGTCGAACACGGGCTTGTCGTTCGGGTTCGTCGTCGGGCGGGAACGCAGCACCTGCAGCGAGCCCTTGACGCCCGCGAGCGGATTTCGCACCTCGTGGGCGACGACGGCGGCCAGCTGGCCCAATTGCGCGAGCGCCGCCTGATCGGCGAGCTGCTGTTCGGCGATCTTGCGCTGCGTGATGTCGCTGCGGATGGCGAGATACTGCCGGGGCTTCCCCGCTGCATTCAGCAGCGGCACGATCGTGGTGTCGACCCAGTAGATCGAGCCGTCCTTCGCCCGGTTCCGGAGCTCGCCGCGCCACACCTTGCCCTGGGCGATCGTGTGCCAGAGATTGCGGATGAAGTCCTTGGAGTGATAGCCCGAATTGATGATGCGATGATCCTGCCCCAGCAGCTCGTCGCGCGAGTACTTCGAGATATCGCAGAACTTCTGATTGACGTAAGTGATGATCCCCTTCTGATCCGTGATCGCGACGATCGCCGCCTGATCGAGCGCATAGCGGATCTGTTCGAGGAGCCGGACGGATTCTTCCTCGACCATCGTCACTGCGGCGTCGCGGAGAGGCCGAACTTCTCGATCCGGTAGCGTATCTGATCGCGGTTCAGCCCCAGCATCGCGGCCGCCTTCGTCTGATTGCCGCCGGCGCGCCGCAGCGCCTGCATCACGAGGCTGCGCTCCAGCTCTTCGAGGTCGACCCCCTTTGCGGGCAGCTCAAACGGGTCCGACGCGGCAGCCATCGCTTTGAGCGCGGGGAAATCGCGCGCGTCGAGCTTGTCTCCTTCCGTGAGCAGCATCGCGCGCTCGACGACGTTTCTGAGCTCCCGTACGTTCCCCGGCCAGCCGTAGCCGCTGATGAGCGCCGACGCTGCGGGGCTCGCGCCCGTGATCCGCTTCTTGAACTCGGTGTTGAACGTGTCGATGAAGAAGTTCACCAGCGCGGAAATGTCCTCGGTGTGATCCCGCAGCGGCGGCAGCCGCATCGGCAGCACGTTGAGGCGATAGTACAGGTCGCTCCGGAAGTTGCCTTTCGCGACCTGATCCTCCAGGTTGCGATTGGTGGCGGCGATGACGCGCACGTCGACGCGGATGTCGCCCGCGCCGCCCACGCGCTTGAAGCTCTTCTCTTCGAGGAACCTGAGAAGCTTGGCCTGGAGCGCCGGGACCATCTCGCCAATCTCGTCGAGGAAGACGGTGCCGCCGTCCGCGCTCTCGAGGAGGCCGCGCTTCTGGGCGCGGGCGTCGGTGAACGCCCCGCGCTCGTGGCCGAACAGCTCGCTCTCCAGCAGCTGCTCCGGCAGCGCCGAACAGGTGATGTTCATGAACGGCCGCGACGCGCGCGAGCTGTTGTAGTGAATGGTCTTGGCGACGAGATCTTTTCCCGTACCGCTCTCGCCCGTGAGCAGCACGGTCGACGCCGGGCTCGCGGCCACCTTGGCGACCATCTGGCGAAGCGATTCCATCGCATCCGATTCCCCGACGATCGCCCGCAGGCTGTACGGCCGCGCCTCGTTCGCGCGCAGCTGCTTCACCTCGCGGCGCAGGCGCGTCGTTTCGAGCGCGCGCGCGACGATGGCGGCGACCTCGTCCACGTTGAACGGCTTGTTTGCAAAGTGAAATGCGCCTGCCTTCATGGCCTCGACAGCGGTCTCGACGCTGACGAACGAGGTGAGGAGCACGACGAGCACGTCGGGGTCGAGCCCTTTCATCTCGCGCAGCACCGTCAACCCGTCGATGTCTGGCAGCCGGTAATCGAGCAGGACGAGGTCGACCCCGCTCTTGAACTGCTCGAGCGCCGCGTGCCCGGTGCCCGCCTCGACGATCTCGTAGCCCTCGGCCAGGAGGCGCTCCCGCAGCGACCAGCGAATCAGCTCTTCGTCGTCGACGATGAGAATCGTTGCGTTCGTCATAGGTGGTGCGTCTGGTGGCTCTCCTTTCGAGTATGACAGAGGTGAGAATTTGTGGGCGGCCCTTCCGACCCGCCATCTCCGGCGGTCCAGTCCGGGCCGCCGATCGTGGGGCGGTCCTTTCAGGGCCGCCTAATACACCGATCGCGGGCGGCTGTAGCGGCCCGCGGGGTCGCGGGTGAGCTCGCCGCGGTCGACGAGGTAGCCGAGCACGGCATCGCACTCGGCGGGCGAGAGACTCCAGAGGCGCTTGACCTGGGGTTCGGTCAGCCGCATTCCCGGCATCTCCCGGAATTCGGCGGCCACCTTCATCGCGGTGGCCGCGACGTCAGGCGTAATCTCGAGCGCGCTCGTCATGCACACATCTCCTCATGTTCGCGTTTCGGTCCAGCGAGCAACCTCCATACCGGGATGTGTGCGGGCCGGGGTTTTAGACCGGGCAGCACCAGCACGGAGTCCGGTTCGACGTCGTCCCTTCCGGCTGCGGACTATCCCCCACTGAACGGGGACTATTTCGCGCGTGGGGAATTTCCCCCGGCCGCGGAAAACTCCCCGGTCAAACGGGCCGCTGACCCCCGAATCTGCCAAAAACCAAGGGAAATCACGCCAATCCCGTGCGGCACGGCGGTTGCCCTTACCGCCGGCGACACGCACTCATACACGGGACGCTCGCAGGTGAGCGTCGATTTTTCGAGACGAGGACTTATGAGAACGCAGCTTCGAATCGGTTCATCCATCGCCGTCGCGCTGGCGGCGCTCCTCGGGGCGGGGGCATATCCCGCGGCGGAGAGCCCGCTGGCCGTCGACTCGGCACGAGTGACGATTGCCGGCACGTCGAACGTGCACGATTACACGGCCTCGACGACGAAGGTTCGGGTGACCCGGGCGCAAATCGGCGCCGCGACCGCCGGCTCGGACTTCTGGGCGAACGCGCTGAAGCCCGGCGCGCTCGAAGCGTTCGAGATCGCCATTCCTGCCGCCACGCTCACCTCTCCCAAAGAGGGACTCGACAAGAACATGTACAAGGCGCTGAAGGTCGAGGCGCATCCCGAGATCACGTTCCGTCTCGTGCGGTTCGAGCCGGCTGTGGCCGACGGGACCGCGCGCGCCATCGGCGTGCTGCAGATTGCCGGCGTCGAACGCGAGGTCGCGCTCGACATCACGACGAAGCGCACACCGGCGGGATTGTCCGTTCAGGGCAAGGTCAATCTGCTGATGACCGACTTCGGCATCACGCCTCCGAAGGCGATGCTCGGGATGCTGAAGACCGATCCCAAGGTGACGGTGACGTTCGAGACGGTCTTTACGATCCCGCTCACGTAACAGCGGCTTCAGGGTGAGGATTCACAGACGTTTTCATAAACGCAATTCATACAAGCAAAAGGACACGGCCATGAGACTCAGATTTCCGATCGCCATCGCGCTCACCGCGACGCTCGCATTCGCGGCGTCGGCGGCAGCGCAGGGACCCTCAGACACACCGAACGGCCCCGCGGTTGCTCCGGTGAGCCCGCTGCCCGACACACCGGCGCCAGCCGCCAAGCCGGCGACCGAGACGCCCGCACCCGCGGCGAAGCCGGCCACCGACCTCTCGACGACCACGGCCGCGGCGGATGCGGCGGCCGAAGCCTCATGGAAGAAGGGGCGGCCGATCGTGATGCAGTACTACCGTCCGCAGGACAAGCGCGGAATCAACATGTTCGAGACGTCGAAGGATCCGGGCGTGGATTTCACCGGGTTCAAGATGGACTTCGGCGCGGCGTTCACGTCGCAGCTGCAGGACCTGACGCACCGCAATACGGCGCTGCCGAACGTCGTCAGCGGGGTCAACGCGAATCAGCTCGCCGACATCGGATTCGGGTTCAACAACCCGACCGCGAACTTGAACCTCCACGCCCAGCTCGCCCCTGGCATCCGCGTCGCCCTGACCAGCTATCTCTCGGCGCGGCACCACAACGAAACGTGGGTCAAGGACGGCTACATCCAGATCGACCAGTCGCCGATCGACTTTGCGCCGCTGAAGGCCCTGATGGAGATCGTGACCGTGCGCGTGGGCGACATGGAGATCAACTACGGTGACGCGCACTTCCGCCGCAGCGACAATGGCAACGCGCTCTACAACCCGTTCGTCGGCAACTACCTCCTCGATGCGTTCACGACCCAAATCGGCGGCGAGGTGTACCTCAAGACCTCCGGCGTAATCGCGATGGGTTCGGTCACCGCGGGCGAACTGCGCGGCACGGTCCTGACGCCGGGTCAACGCGGTCCCGTCTACATCGGCAAGCTCGGGTTCGACCGCCAGGTCAAGCCGGATCTGCGCGTGCGCCTCACCGGATCGATGTATCGCACGGGCCGCGCGATGAGCGACACGCTCTACAGCGGCGACCGCGCCGGATCGCGCTACTACTTCGTCCTCGAGAACACCGGCGCGACCGAGACGGCGCAGAAGGACTCGGGCATGCTGAGCCCCGGGTTCAAGAACGAAGTGACGGCGTTCCAGATGAACCCGTTCGTGAAGTTCCGCGGCCTCGAGGTGTTCGGCGTCGTGGAGCGCGCTGAGGGCAAGGCCTCGACCGAGCTCACGAACCGCACCTGGAAGCAATACGCGGTCGACACCGTCTACCGCTTCCTGCCGGACGAGAACCTGTTCGTCGGCGCGCGCTACAACAAGGCGCACGGCACGCTGCCGGGAATCCTCGGCGACCTCGGCGCGAACCGGTGGCAGTTCAGCGGCGGCTGGTTCCTCACGGCCAACGTTCTCGCGAAGGTCGAGTACGTGAACCAGAAGTACTTCGGATACCCCCCGAACAACATCAAGAACGGCGGCAAGTTCAAGGGGACGATGCTCGAGGGCGTGATCGCCTTCTGAGAAACGAGAGGCAGCCGTGAAGACCGTGCTCCATCGAACGACCGGCGGATGTTTCGACATCCGCCGGCTCTTGCTTCTGGCGGGCGCCGCAGCCGTTGCGGCGCTCGGCACGCCGGCCCTGCTGATGGCGGAGGACGCGCCAGGGGCCGGCATCAGCGTGCGCGAGGAACGCGGCGTCTACACCGTGCGCGCCACTTTCGAAGTTTCGCAGCCGGCCGAGATTGCGTTCGCGGTCCTCACCGACTACGAAGCCATCCCGCGATTCATGCCGAACATCAGCAGCAGCGTCGTCCTCGAGCGCGCGGGCGCCCGGGCCGTCGTCGAGCAGGAAGCCGTGTCGCGGCTGATGATGTTCTCCAAGCGCGTCCACCTCGTGCTCGATATCGAGGAAGGCGCAGACACATTGACTTTCACCGACCGCTGCCGCCAAAGCTTCGTCCGCTATGAAGGGGCGTGGCGCGTGTCGGAGCAGAACGGGCGGACGCTCATCAGCTACGAGCTGACGGCGCAGCCGACGTTCGACGTCCCTGAGTTCGTCCTGAGGCGCGTGCTGAAGCGCGACTCCGCCGAGATGATCGAACGGCTCAAGCGCGAGATCGCGTCGCGCTCGCTCCTGCGTTCCTGATTTCCTGCCGTCTCCGATAAGATTGGTGAGTTACACCACTCACCAGGCCCCTGACGATGCCTTGCTGCGGTTCTCGGGTTCTACGGTTCTGGGGTGCTCAGGTTCTCTAGAACCTTAGAACCCGAGAACCCTAGAACCCTAGAACCTGAGAACCGGCGTCAGGCGGCCCCCTCTCGGAGGCATCGATGACCGTTACTCATGCACCCAGCGCCGAGCTGGTCTTCGAATCGATAACGTCTTACCAGAGAACCGCCGCCATCAAAGCCGCCATCGAGCTCGACCTGTTCACCGCAATCGCCGATGGCGCGAGCACGCCGTCGGAGATCGCGCGAACAGGCGGCGCGAGCGAGCGCGGCATTCGCATTTTGTGCGACTACCTGACCGTCGCCGGGCTTCTCGAGAAGGCCGGCGGCGCGTACCGGCTGACCCCTGACACGGCGATGTTTCTGAGCAAGCGATCGCCGGCCTACATGGGCGGCATGATCGGGTTCCTGCTCGCGCCGGAGGTCACGGGCAACTTCGATCGTCTGGCGCAAACCATCCGGACGGGCACCCTGCCGTCGACCTCGAGCACCATTGCCGAGGCGAATCCCATCTGGATCGAGTTCGCGCGCGCGATGGCGCCCATGGCGGTCGTCGCCGGCCAGGCGCTTGCCGACCTTCTGCAGCTTCCGTCGGATCGGCCGTTTCAGATCCTCGATATCGCGGCAGGACACGGGATGTACGGGATCACCATGGCGCAGCGCCATCCTCTGGCAACCGTCGTCGCGGTCGACTGGCCGGCCGTTCTGAACGTTGCGACAGAGAACGCCTCCAGGGCCGGGATCGCATCGCGCTACCGGACGAATCCCGGGGACGCCTTCGAGGTCGAGTTCGGGACCGGCTTCGGGCTGGCGCTCGTCACCAATTTCCTCCATCACTTCAGTCGCGCCACATGCGTGTCGTTCCTGCGCAAGGTTGCCGGCGCGCTCGCGCCCGGCGGCCAGGTTGCCGTGGTCGAGTTCGTGCCGAATCAGGATCGGATCAGTCCGCCGATTCCCGCAGGCTTTGCATTGACCATGCTTGCCGGGACGCCGGATGGTGACGTCTACACGGAAGCGGATTTGCGCGGCATGCTCGCGGAAGCGGGGCTGTCCGAACCGCACGTGCACCAGTTGCCGACGCCGCAGAAGGTCGTCGTGGCGAGGAAGTAGATCTACTTCGAGAAACCGGGGGTGAGCAGGAAGGTGATCCCTCCGCTCACCGTCCGTCCCGCGCCGTCTTCATCCGACGTCGCAATCGTCCGCCCGACGGAGCCGTAGAGCGCGATCTGCGGCCGGACGAACCACGACATCCCGCCCGACACCTCGCGGCGGTCGCGCGTGATCGCCGCGGCCTCGTCGTTCACCCACGAACGCGTGACGGCAATCGAGATCCCGATCGTCGGACTCGCTTGAAACCCGGCGCCGCCGCCCGCGAAGAGCGCCCCTCGCGAGAAGAATCCCGTCGACGCGAACACGCGCGCCGGGCCCTGTTCCAGTTCCACGCTCACCGGGAGCCCGAACTGCAGCCGGCTCGAGCCCGCCGGCAGCGCCTGCGTAGCGCTCGAGCCCAGCACCTCGACGAGGGGGGATAGCGCAAGCTTCACCGCGCCAGTCAGCAGGGCAACCTTGCCCGAGACGTACGACGTCCCGAGGCCGCCGACGGGTTCGCTGCCGTCCGGCCCAGGTGCGATGCGCGGAACGCTGGCGCCGATCTGGACGCGCGGGGCAATGCCGAGGCCCGCGTCCGCAATCGGCACGTCGATCTCGCTCGCGCCGGCGCCCGACCAGCGCGCGGCCGAGATGCCGACCGACACCGCTCCCGGCGTCAGCACGCTCGCATCGTCGAGCCATGCCAGCGGCGAGGCCGTCGACACGACAGCAGCACCGCCAACCGACGGCGCGGGCAGCGGGCTGCTGCTCGGCGGCTTGCCTTTGTGACCCTTGCCCTGGCTCTTGCCCTGCGCGAGTGCGGGAGAGGCGACGGCGGCGAGCGCCACTGCAACGCCCGCCGCGATAATCCAACTGCGCCGTAACGACCGCATCTACTCGCGGCCCCCGCGCTTCTTCTTGCTCGTCGACGTGGACGTGCTCGTCTGCGAGGTCGTCGTAGCCGTGACCTTCGCATCGCTCTCCGCCTCGCGCTCGGCGGCGGCGGCCTGCGTCTGCGCACTCGTGGCCGTGGTGTGTCGCACGTCCTGAATCGACTGCCCGAGGCTCATGCCCTTGTCCACCATGTCGGCCTTGAGCTGCACGAAGCAGCTGTCACAGCCCATGTGATCCGCGGCGTGCAGCGCCGCGATGAACTGCCCCTGATTCCGGAAGCCGGTCGACGCCTGATCGAGCGTCATGCCGGCCGGCACCATGGCCATGACTTTCGCGTTGAGCTGCGGGTGCGAGGCGATCTTCGTCGCGATCGGGTTCATCGTCGTCGTCGTCGATCCCGACGTTGTCGACGGCTTGGGAGCCGTCGTCGAGGAGGTCGTCGCCGACGTCTTCGGTTTCGCGGGCGGGTGCGTCTTCGCGTTCGGGTGTGTGGGCGGTTTCGACGTCGCCTTCGCGCTCGTGTGCGGCGTCGGCTTCGTCGTCGAATGCGGCGCCTTCGCGGGCGAGGTCGTGGGCTTGCCATGAACGCCGTGCCCCTGCGCGCTCGCTGGTGAAACCGAGAGCGCCGACGCGATGACGACAGACGTAATCGTTGCGGAGAAGCGCATGGACGGAGATCCTCCTGTGTCGTTTTGGCGCAATCCCCGTGCCGCGGCCCGGCAGCCGGATTCGGGCAAAATACGCGCGTCCGCGCGACCGCTGCTCACAGATTTGTGCGCGTATTTACAGGGCCGATCCCGGCGCGGCGGGCTCCCGCGCAATAATGGTGGCCTCGACATGCCAATGCGGCGGTATTCAGCGCCTGTTCTTCTGTCGATCGCTCTCGCGGGGTGCGGAGGCGCTTCCGCCAAGGGCGCTCCGCCCATCGTGCAGCCCGGCGCGCCCGGGCAGGCCGCGCGCGTCATCACGGCAGATGAGGCGCGGGACGTTTCGAAGGCCGCCTGGACGGACGCCGACGTCCGTTTCATGCAGGGCATGATTGCCCACCACGCGCAGGCCATCGCGATGACCGACTTGATTGCCGCGCGCACGTCCAGCGACGACCTTCGCAAGTTGGGGGAGCGGATCGCCGTCTCGCAGGCGGACGAGATCAGGATGATGCAGCGGTGGCTCGAGGCGCGAGGGCAGGAGGCGCCCGACGCGCACGCCATGCACATGCACGGCGGCGCGCTGATGCCCGGGATGCTCACGCCGGCGGAAATGGATCGTCTGGCGTCGGCGCATGGCGCGGAATTCGATCGACTCTTCCTCGAAGGCATGATCAAACACCACGAGGGGGCGCTGACGATGGTGAAGGAGCTGTTCCGAACGGCGGGAGCGGCACAGGAGTCGGACGTGTTCGCGTTCGCGTCGGACGTCGACGCCGATCAGCGGGCGGAGATCGATCGGATGCAGGCGATGCTGGCGGGCCGCGCGCCGTCGCGCCCATGAAGGTTTACTGAAGGAGCTGACCGATGAAGCGCGTTGGAGCCGCTGTGATTGGCGTGACGGTCTTGGTCTGTGCGTTCGCGATGCAGGGCAGTGCGCAAAACGCGGCGCCCGATCCGAGGGTTGGGTTGAAGGCCGGCGCGCGTGATGCCGGACAGGCGGCGCGCAACATGGAGGTCGTCGCGAGCGTGCCGAAACCGCAGGGCTTCTTCGATCCAGCGGCCCCCGTCGGAGTTCCTGCGCCTCCGGAGCGGAAAGAGGAAGAAGGCGCGAAGGAGCCGCCGAAGGAGGATGCGGCACGGCCGCCGCACCGAAACGGCCTCGAGTTCGCGAACTCGGACATGGCCTTCCATCGCAACCAGCTCTTTGTCGGAAACTTCAACGGGTTCAACGTCTACGACATCTCGACTCCGGCGAAGCCGCGGTTGATTTCATCGGTCGTCTGTCCCGGCGGTCAAGGCGACCTCTCCGTTCACGGCAACCTGCTGTTCATGTCGGTCGAGGAGACGCGCGGACGCATCGACTGCGGCACGGGAGGCGTGCAGCAGACGGTCAGCCCGGAGCGTTTCCGCGGCGTGCGGATTTTCGACATCACCGACGTGACGAAACCGAAGCAGATCGCGGCCGTTCAGACGTGCCGCGGATCGCACACGCACACCCTCGTCGTCGATCCGCACGACAGCGGGAACGTCTACATCTACGGTTCGGGTACCAGCACGGTACGCTCGGGCGAGGAGCTCGCGGGCTGTTCGGGGTCGGATCCGAAAGAGGATCCCAACACGTCGCTCTTCAGCATCGACGTGATCCAGGTGCCGCTCGCGTCGCCGGAAAAGGCCCGCATCGTCAATCGCCCGCGCGTCTTTGGGGATCCGTCGACCGGCTCGATTGCGGGGCTCTGGCCCGGCGGGGACCACGGGCCCGGGACGCAGAAGACGTCGGCCACGAACAAGTGCCACGACATCACGGTGTTTCCTGAGCTCGGTTTGGCCGCGGGCGCCTGCTCGGGCAACGGCATCCTGCTGGACATCTCCGATCCCGTGCATCCCGTGCGCCTCGATCAGGTTGCCGACAAGAACTTCGCCTTCTGGCATTCGGCCACGTTCAACAACGACGGCACGAAGGTGATCTTCACCGACGAGTGGGGCGGCGGCACGCGGCCGCGCTGCCGCGCGAGCGATCAGCCCACGTGGGGCGCGGACGCCATCTTCGAGATCGTCGATCGGAAGCTGAAATTCGCGAGCTACTACAAGATGCCCGCGCCGCAGACCGATCAGGAGAACTGCGTCGCGCACAACGGATCGATCGTTCCGGTGCCCGGGCGCGACATCATGGTGCAGGCGTGGTACCAGGGCGGCGTTTCCGTGTTCGACTTCACCGATTCGGCGAAGCCCGTCGAAATCGCGTACTTCGATCGCGGGCCGCTCGACGCGGTGAACCTCATCGTCGGGGGCTTCTGGTCGTCCTACTGGTACAACGGCCGCGTGTACGGAACAGAGATCGCGCGGGGGCTCGACGTGTTCCGCCTGACGCCGAGCGATCGGATTTCGCAGCACGAACTCGACGCCGCCGCGCTGGCGCGCGTCGACGAGTTCAACGCGCAGGCGCAGGCGCGCGTGTCCTGGCCGGCGAACGCGGTGGTCGCGCGCGCGTATCTGGACCAGCTCACGCGCGGGAACGCGATTCCGGCGGAGCGGGCGAACGCCGTCCGCGAGGCGCTCGACAAGAAGGACGCGGCGCGCCTCCAGTCGCTTGCGATGGAGCTCGAGAAGGATGCGAGTGCTGCAACGGGCCGCGATGCGGCACGCCTGAAAGGGCTGGCTGCGGCCGTGACGCGCCTCAGGCCCTGACTATTCATGCGCGTCGCGATCGTCGGCGGCCCCGGCATCGGTAAGAGTACGCTCGTCCGCCAGCTCGGCGATCTGTATCACAACGGATCCTACGGCGAAGGGGAGAAAGGCGTCTGGGATCCGCGCGTCCTCGAGGACATCGAAGCGGGCCGCAACGCGGTCGGCGTCACCACGTACTTCGCGCGTCTCTATGACGCGAATTACCGCGACGCCGCCGGCCACGACGCGCCGGGCAAGGTGATCTTCTTCGAAGGCGCTCGCATCACCCTCGAGGCGCACATCGTCGAATATCCGCCGGAGACGCACGCGCGCCTGCGCGCCGTGCTGTCCATTGGAGATGCCTGGAAGCCGGACAAGACCATCGTCCTCACGTCCAGCATCGACACGATCGAGAAGCACATCCGCTTGAGGAACCGGCCGCACGAAGGGGTGGAGAACATGGTCCGCCGGTTCCGTTTGATCGATCGCGAGTTCCGCAGGCTCGCGCCGCTCTACGCCAACACCATCATCGTCGATCGCGACGGACGCGAGTTCCACGACCGCGGCGGCCTGATGGAGATCATTTCTGCAGCAGGGCTGCCGGCGTTCCCCGAGATCCCCTACCAGCGCATTGAGGATTGAGCTGGCCTGGAGAGTTTTCGGCCGCGGTGTCGATTTGCGCTTGTCCCGTTCGACATATAGTGGCGCGGTCGTTTCAGGGCCGCGGGGAACCGTGGGAGGCGACATGAGATACATGCTGCTGATTTACGACAACGAGAAGGAATGGGCGAAGTTCAGCGCCGCGGACACGCAGAAGGTTATGGGAGAGTACCTCCAGTTCAGCAGCGAAATTCGCGCGAGCGGACACTATCAGTCCGGCGCGCCGCTGCAGCCGACGTCCTCTGCCACGAGCGTGCGGATCCGGAACGGGCGGACGCTCGTGACGGACGGGCCGTTCGCGGAGACGGGCGAGCAGCTTGGCGGGTTCTACATGGTCGAGGCAAAGGATCTGGACGAAGCGATTGCGATTGCGTCGAGGATCCCGTCGGCGCGGCTCGGCACGATCGAGGTGCGGCCGGTCGCGCCGATGCCGTCGGCCTCCGCGTAGCTGGAGGTTGGAGGTTGGTTGTTCGAGGTGGAGGGCTTGTCCACCGTAGCGCGAAGCGCGGAGGTGGAAGGTTCGATCAAAAAAAACGGCCGGCGTCGAGCCGGCCGTCTTCGTTTACGTTGAGGGCAGTCTAGCGACTACCCCCGGTAGTGTTTGCCATGCATTCACCTCCCGGCCGCGACCAATTTGATGATGTTCCGCCTGAGCAGAACGCGGTCGCTAGGAGCCTATGTTTGACGCCGTACCGACGGCGATAACCCATTCAGAATACCACGGCCGAGCACGCGCTCGTACTCCGCTTCGTACTGAGGGACGATGAGATCGGTGCAGTACCGGTTGCGCACCATCTCGGCCGCGGTCTCCGTGACGGACGAGCGCAGGCGTCGATCCGTGAGCAGCGCCATGCTGCGCTCGGCCATGCCATCCACGTCGGTCGGGGCGCACGTGAAGCCCGTCACGCCGTTCTCGATGATCTCCGGCAGGCCGCCCACGTGCGAGGCAACGACCGGGACCTCGCACGCCATGGCCTCCAGCGCGGCCAGCCCGAAGCTCTCCTGCGCCGAGGGCAGCAGGAACAGATCCGCCACCGAGAGCCACTGGACGAGATCCTGCTGCTCGCCTGCGAACATCACGTCGCCGAGTAGACCGTAGTCGGCCGCTTGCTGCTCAATGTCGGGCCGCACCGGGCCGTCGCCGATCAGGACGAACTTCGCGCGGACGCGGCGGCGAATCAGCCGGAAGACCTCCATCGCGAGATCGACGCGCTTGACCGCCCTGAAGTTCGACACGTGCATCACGATCGCGTCGCACTCGCCGGGCGGGCACAGCTCTTGGCGGAACGCGGGATCGAACCGGCGGCGGTATTCCGCGCAGTCCAGAAAGTTCGGAATCACACGCACGTCCTGCTGGATCCCGAGCGCGGCGATCGTGTCGGCTCTGAGGCTCTGCGACACGGTCGTGACGCTGTGCGACTGCTCGATCGAGAACGCGACGACGCGGCGGTAGGAGGGGTCGCTGCCGATGAGCGTGATGTCCGTGCCGTGGAGCGTCGTAATCGTTCGCGGGATCGGCGCGCCGGACGAGACGAGCACCTGCTCCGCCAGATATGCCGCGGTCGCATGGGGCACCGCATAATGCGCGTGGACGATGTCGAGCTGCTGCTCCTCCGCGACCCGTGCGATCGTGTTCGTGAGCGCGAGGAGGTACTGCGGCTCCCTGAACAGGGGATACGAAGGCACGACGACCGGCACGAAGGTCATGCCCGGGACCCCGGTTCGCCAGCGGAACGGCGGGTCGCTGCTGATCAGGTGTATGCGATGGCCCCGCTGCGCGAGCGCGTGCGCCAGCTCGGTGGCGACGACGCCGCTGCCGCCGACGGACGCGTAGCACACCATGCCGATGTTCATGGCGTGTCCTTCAGCAGGCCTTGCCGCGTCAGCGGTTCCCGCACCACGAGACCTTCGGCGAACGCGACGCCGGCGAGCGCTCCGAACTGCGCGTCGCGGCTTTCGATGAGCTGCCTGAACGTCGATGCCGTGAGCCGCGTCGGAACGGCGCCGGATTCCGCCGGTGCGAACTGGCTGCGGTAGCAATCGAGCGCGTCGCGCTTCCGCTGATAGTGGTCCGACACGTCGACGACAAAGGACGGACGCGCGGCGTCGTTGATGAAGTAGTAGCAGATCCAGTCGACGCGCCAGGGCTCGATCGAGGACTCGTAGCGGCGCAGCGCGCTCTTGAACGCGGCGACGCGCAGCGTGCGGCTTGCCGCGACGTGATCGGGGTGTCGGTCGTTCCAGTACGGAATCGCGATTGCGCGCGGTTGATGACGCCTGATGAGGGCGGCCGCGGATGCGATCAGCTCGGGACGCGGCTCGATGTCGCCGTCCGGCCAGCCAAGGTTCTCGCGCCACGCGGCCCCGAGCACGCACCGCGCGGCCTCCGCTTCGCGCTGACGCCCTTCCGGCGTCCCGTTGCTCGAGAGCTCTCCCCGGGTGAGATCGCAGAGGCCCACGGAATGGCCGGCCGCCGCGTGCTTCGCGACCGTACCTCCGAGGCCGATCTCGATATCGTCGGGATGGGGACCGAAGGCGAGCAGGTCAAGCGCCATCTACTCTCCCGGGCGCCCGCGCACCAGCCACGATGGTCCGACTCAGCTTGACTGACATGTTGTAATGCCTTGAACCGTGTCTATCACACCTGACGCGCAGCCGGGCCGGCCGTTCAACGAGCACGCGGCCCTCCAGGAACTCGAGCGCCTCCAGCGCGCGATCGAAGAGACGCGCCGGAAACGCAAGGAAACGGGCGAGGCGTTCGACGCGTTCGTGCGCTCGTTCCAGAAGGAGCGGCAGGAGGCCGCGCTCGCGGATGCAATCCCCGTCGCGCCTGCGCCGGTCATACCGGTCGTCGCACCTGTACCGATCGTGCCGGTTGCCGCCCCGACCCCGCCGCCGGCCGCGATCGTGGAAGAGAGCGAGCCGGCGCCCGTCAGCGTCGAGCCGGTGCCCGTGCCGGCGCCTCTGGCCGAGTCGCCCGTCGCGCGGCGCCGTGCGCGAGTACCAATGCTTCCCGCGGTCGCGGGTGCCGCACTCGCGATCGTTGCCGCCATCGTGCTGATCGGCCGACCTTGGGGAACTCCGCCGCGCGCGTCCGGGATCCGGAACTCGGGATCCGGCGGGTCTATCACTCCAGAGAATTCCCGGACCGTAACCGCCGTCCCAAGCGAACCTCGAACCCCGGATCCCGGATCCCGAGTGCCGAGCCCCGCCGCGGCGCCGGCCGCAGGCGTCAACGCCGAGCTGACGGCCGTCCGTCGCGTGTGGGTGCGGATCATCACCGATGGCAATCGGGTCGAGCGCGAGCTGCCCGCCGGCACCGTCGTTCCGCTCCGTGCGAAGGGCACGCTGACGCTCCGGATCGGCGATGCGGGGGCGGTGAAAGTGATCGTGAACGATCGCGACCAGGGGCCGCTTGGCCGCGACGGCGAGGTCGTCATGCGCACCTTTACCGCGCAGACGCCCGCGCGCTGACGCCATCCTACGCTCGGCCGGCGAACTCCCGCGTCTCGGTGTGGACCTTGACCTTCTCTCCTTCTTTGATGAAGAGCGGCACGCGCACCTGAAGACCGGTCTCGAGCGTCGCGACCTTCGTGACGCCGCCGCTCGCGGTGTCGCCGCGCACGCCGGGCTCGGTGGCGGTCACCGTCAGCTCCACGTGGGGAGGGAACTGCACCGCAATCGGGTTCCCGTTGTACTTCTGGATCTGCACGATGACGTTGTCGACGAGGAGCAGCCGGTCCTCGCCGATCGTCTCCGGCCGGAGCGTCATCGTCTCGAACGTCTCCTGATCCATGAAGTGATACCCGCTCGCGTCCGCATACAGGTACGCCGCCTCGACCGTCTCGAGATGAGGTTCCGCGAATTTCTCGCCTGCCTTGAAGGTCTTGTCGAATACCGCGCGCGTCAGCAGGTTGCGCATCTTGATGCGCACGAGCGTCTGCCCGCCGCGCGCCGTGGGCTTCGAGACCTCGACGTCGAGGCAATGGTACGGCGCGCCGTCCAGCTCGAAGAACATCTTCCGCTTGATCTCGATCGCCTCGATGAGCGCGGCCATCACCCGATCTTCTTCGCGCTCCAGTTCACGGGTTTCTGACCACCCGTCGTGCCTTCCATGGTGCTTCCCGTCACATGACCGGTGTACTGCACGCCGCCCGCGGTAAAGCTGATCTCATCGCCTTTCAGCTTGCCGCCTGAAATCGGCGCGTTGCCGAGCGTTCCCGAGAACGACTGAAACTGCTGCTTCAGCGTCAGCGTACCCTGCGGCATTTGCCATGACCCCTCGACCTTTGCCGGCACAATCCACAGGAGCGCGGTGCACCAGCTCGTGCACTCGCCGCTGATGGTCTCGGTCTGATCCGCGGGCCAGTCGTCCATGGTGAACGTGTTCGACACGACGCGCGTCCCGGGCTTCAGATCGAGGATCTTCGGCCGGAGCTTCAGATTGATCTGCGGCAGCAGGAACATCGTGATCACGGTCGCCTTCGAGAGATCGGTTTCGAAGAGGTCCGCCTTGACGAACGTCGCCCGGTTGGCCACGCCCGCGGCTTCCGCGTTCTTCTTCGAGAGCGCCACCATCTCCGGGTTGTACTCGATGCCCATGGCGCGCGCGCCCCGCTTCGCGGCGGTGATGACCGTCCTGCCATCGCCGGAGCCGAGATCCATCACGAAGTCGCTGGCCGTGACCTTCGCCATGTCGAGCATCTTGTCGACGAGCGCCTGGGACGTGGGGACCCACACGACGTCCTTGCCGGCCTGTCCCACGGTCGGCTCGAACGGCTTCTGCGTTGCCGGCTGGGCCGGCGCCTGCGTCTGCGCGTACGCGCTGGCGCACAGCAGCACGAAAAGGAAAAGCAACGAAGTGGTGCGGACGGGCTTAGCTGCGTGCATGAATCCTCCCGAATGCATCGGCCAGCCTAGCATGGGTCGGAGGTCGGAGGCTTGCCGCGACGCAGTACTGAGGGCGAAGGCGGGAAGTTCCGTCAGGCGGTGACTGCTTGCGCGCCCGGCTTTGCCGCAGGCCCGGGCAGCGTGATGCCGGCGCGCTTGAAGAGCGCGTCCATGCCTGCCTTGTCGACGGCCTTTGCCATCGCTTCCTCGGGAGCCACGATCTTCTTCGTCACGAGATCCATGAGCGCATCGTTCAGCGTCACCATCCCGTGCGCCTTGTTGACCTGCATGATGGACGGGATCTGGAACGTCTTCCCTTCACGGATGAGGTTGCTCACGGCCTGCGTCGCGATGAGGACCTCCAGCGCCGCCACGCGTCCGCCCCCGACCTTGCGGCAGAGCGTCTGAGCGACGACGCCGCGGAGCGACTCCGACAGCATGATGCGAATCTGCGCCTGCCGGTCCGCGGGGAACTGATCGATGACGCGGTCCACGGTGGACGCTGCGGTTGTCGTGTGGAGCGTTCCGAACACGAGATGTCCGGTTTCCGCGGTCTCGATCGCGATCGCCACGGTCTCGAGATCGCGCAGCTCGCCGACGAGGATGATGTCGGGATCTTCGCGCAGCGCCGCCCGCAGCGCCTGCTTGAACGAATCCGTATGCGTGTGCACCTCGCGCTGGTTGATCAGGCACTTCTGGTTCTGGTGCACGAACTCGATCGGATCCTCGATCGTGATGATGTGATCCTGGCGCGTGCGATTGACGTAATCGATCATCGCGCACAGCGTCGTCGACTTACCGGATCCGGTGGGCCCGGTCACGAGGATGAGACCCTTGTTGAGGCCGCAGAGCTGCAGCAGGTACGGTGAAAGCCCCAGATGCTCCGCCGTGAGAATCTTCGACGGGATGATCCGGAAGACGGCGCCGGGCCCGCGGCGATCGGCGAAGACGTTCGCGCGGAAGCGCGCCAGGCCGCCGATCTCGTACGCGAAGTCGGTGTCGTGCCGCTCCGCATATTCCTTCCGGTTCTTCTCCGGCATGATCGGCGCGAGCAGGTGCGCGAGGTCGTCGCCCGTCAGCGCGGCTGCGGAGGCGTCCAGCGGCTGCATCAGTCCGTCCTTGCGCACCATCGGCGGCGTTCCGACACAGAGATGGAGATCCGATGCGCCGAACTGGCACATCGCGTGGAACAGTTGGTCGATCGGAGCGGGACCGGTCATAGGAGGATGATTTCCGACAGTTCGACGACGTGCGCCGTGTTGACGATGACGGTCATGCCGTCGGCTTCGACGTAGCGGAACGCTTCGGGTTGTCGCGCCCAGTCGCTGAGGCGGTCGCGTCCTTCCGGGCGGTAGACGCGGACGATTCCGGTGAGCCGGTGATTGTCCGCGAGAACCATCGCGACGGCCCGCCTGCGCGCGATGCTGTATCCGGGCTCGAGCGAGGCCTCGTTCTCGGGCACGGTCACCGTCACGACGTGGGCACGGTTGAGCAGCACGATCTCGGACCCGTCCTTGCCGTCGATCTCGAACGGGAAGAAGCCGGCCTCCGAGTTGAGCAGGTCCGCGACCCGTTCGGGACCGTCGTGCCGGCTGCTGCCGCCCGCCAGAAACAGCCGCCCGTGAAGCGTGCGGCCGCTCGACAGGGTGATGGCGGCATCGGCGCGCTGCTTGTCGAACCGGTACTCCGAAGGTTCCACTTCCGTGTCCATACGACGGAGTTATCGGCCGGTGCCGCGCTGGTCCGGTGCGCGGAATTGCACACTCTCGCTGGCTGCACTATCGTGGCGGACGGATGAATCTGAAGAATCTGTCGCATCCCATCGTTCAACTCTCCCTGGATCTCACGTCGCTCGAGGAAGCGATCGAGACGGCGGCGGTCGGCGTCGATGCCGGCGTCGACTGGCTCGAGGCTGGGACGCCGCTCCTGCTCGCCGAGGGGCTGCACGCCGTCGAAGGGCTGCGAAAGGGCTTTCCCAGCCACCCGATCGTCGCCGACCTGAAGACGATGGACGGCGGCTATCTCGAAGCGGAGATGATGGCAAAGGCTGGCGCCGATTTCGTCGTCGTCATGGGCCGGGCGCACGAGGCGACGATTCGCCGCGTCGTCGACGCCGGGCGCGACTTCGGCATCAAGGTGATGGGAGACAATCTGGGCGCAGCGGATCGCGTCGCCTGCGCCAAATGGATGGAGGATCTCGGCGTCGACGTCATCGTCCACCACATCGGGTTCGACGAGCGGAATATGATCAAGGGGCTCAGCCCGATGGACGAACTGGATCGGGTGGTCGCCGCGGTCTCCGTGCCCGTGCAGGCCGTCGGCGGCCTCTCGATCCCTCAGGCAATCGATTGTCCGCGCCACGGCGCCCCGCTCGTCGTGATCGGCGCGCCGCTCGTGATCGACGGCGCCGCGTTCAGACCGGCCGACAACCTGTTCCCGGTGCTGAAGAAGATCTGCGGCGACATCCACCAGATCGAATTACGATCCTAGAGAACATGACTACTCAGCCCGCCGTCGTGCATTACGCGCTGGAGCCCGGCGCCGTCGAACTGCGAGAGATTTCCGTTCCCGAGATTGACGACGATCAGGTGCTCCTCGAGGTCGGCGCCGTATCCGTGTGCGGCTCGGATGTGCACCAGGCGCACAACACGCATTCATGGCCGGTGAACATCCCCGTCGTGCTCGGGCACGAGTTCGGCGGCACGGTGGCCAAGGTCGGTCGCGCCGTGCGCGGCTTCCGCGAAGGCGACCGCGTCGTCAGCGAGACGGCGGCCCAAATCTGCGGCGAGTGCGAACTGTGCCGGACGGGCCGGTACAACCTGTGCCCGTCGCGTAAAGGCTTCGGATACGGCGTCGACGGTGCGATGGCGCGGTATGTCCGGGTGCCGGGGCGGTGTCTGCACCACATCCCGGACTCCCTGGCGTTCGACGTCGCGTGCCTCACCGAGCCACACGCCGTCGCGTATCAGGCGATGTGCGTGAACTCGACGATTCGTCCCGGCGATCTCGTCGTCGTGCTCGGGCCCGGGCCGATCGGTCTGTTGTGCACGCGTATGGCAAAGCTCTCGGGCGCCGATCCGCTGATCGTCGCGGGCCTCACGGCCGATACGCCGCGTCTCGAGGCTGCGCTCCGGCTCGGCGCGACGGAGGCCGTCGACGTGCAGAAGCAGGATCTGCTCGACGCGGTCAGGAGCCATGATCCGCTCGGTGCGAACGTCGTGTGCGACGCGTCCGGATCGAGCCGTACGCTGGAGATCGCGCTCCGTCTCGCGCGGCCGGGCGGCCACGTCATCAAGGTCGGCTGGTCGCCCGAGAAGCTCGCGACGGATCTCAACCCGCTCGTGCAGGGGAACGTCACGCTTCAGGGGTCCTTCAGCCACAACTATCCGGTCTGGGAACGCGTGATTCACCTGCTCGATCGCGGCTTGACGATGCCGCAGGAGATCGTCGGGCTGCGCGCCCCGCTGAGCGGCTGGCGGCAGGCGTTCGATTCGATGCACGACGGACGCGTGATCAAGTCCGTGCTCGTGCCGTCGATGTCCTGACCGAGGCTGCCTCGCATGGGCTCTCTGCACAACAGGATTGCCCTCGTCACCGGATCGACGTCCGGGATCGGCCGGGGCATCGCGGAGCATTTCGCGTCTCTGGGCGCCAAGGTCGTCGTCCACGGGCTGAGCGAAGGCGACGCGCGGGCGACTGCTGCGCGTCTGTGCGACGCTGGACACGATGCCGCGGCGATCGGCGGCGATCTGACCGACGTGGCCGTCTGCCGGCGAACCGTCCAATTCACCTGCGAGCACTACGGCGGGATCGACGTCCTCGTGAACAACGCGGGCTGCACGTCGCGCGCCTATCTCGAGAGCGCGCCCGTCGAGTTCTGGGACATGATGATGCACGTCAACCTGCGCGCGCCGTTCCTGTGTCTGCAGGAGGCCGTCAAGTCGATGAAGGAGCGGGGCGGCGGCTCGATCGTGAACATCGGATCCGTCAACGCGTACATCGGCGAGCCGAAGCTAGGCCCATACTCGGTTTCGAAGGGCGGCCTGATGACGATGACCAGGAATGCGGCCGCGGCCCTGAGCAAGTACCGCATCCGAGTGAACCAGATCAACGTCGGGTGGACGCTGACGGAAGGCGAAGAGCGCGTGAAGCGCCAGGAGGAGCACGATCCCGACTGGCTGCCGAAGGCGATAGCAACGCGTCCGTTCGGCCGCCTGCTCGCGCCCGCGGACGTCGCCCGCGCCGCAGAGTTCTTCGCGTCGGACGACAGCGCGCTCGCCACCGGCAGCGTGATGGATCTCGAGCAGTACCCGGTGGGCGCGCCGCCGAACTGGTAATGCGGGCGTCTCCCAGGATCAGCGTCTTTCCCAAGTGCTACTTCGACGAGCTGGTCGAAGGACGGATGTCCTACGAGGCGTGGATCCGTGAGGCCGCGTCACTGGGCGGCGATGGCGTGGAGCACTACGACGGCTTCTTCAGGAGCTACGCGCGAGAGGATGTCGAGCCGATCCTCGAGGTGATGCGGGAGACGAACCAGATCAGCTCGATGCTGTGCTTCTCGCCGGATTTCACGCATCCTGACGCGGAGGTGCGCCAGCAGGAAATCGCCCGCCAGAAGGCCGCGATCGATCTGACGGCGCAGCTCGGCGCGCGGCATTGCCGGACCTTGAGCGGGCAGAACTTTCCGGGGCTCACGCGCGCGGAGGGGATCGAGCGGACCGTCGAGTGCATCCTTCGTTCGCTCGAGCATGCGGAGCGCCGCGCGGTCGTCCTCTGCATGGAGAATCACTACAAGGACGGCCGCTGGCGGTACCCGGAATTCGCGCAGCCCGAGGACATTTTCCTGGAGATCATCGGACGCATCGAGTCGCCGTACTTCGGCGTCCAGTACGATCCGTCGAACGCGATCGTTGGCGGGTACGATCCGATCCGCTTTCTCGAAAAGGTGAAGCACCGCGTGGTGACGATGCACGCCTCGGATCGCTATCTGGCGCCCGGCGCGACGCTCGAGGATCTGAAGTCCGCCGACGGCGCAGCCGGCTACGCGGCCGCGTTGCGCCACGGCGAGACGGGCAAGGGGATGAACGACTACGACGCGATCTTCCGCATTCTCGCCGACGCCGGTTTCAGCGGATGGATCTCCGTCGAGGACGGCATGGACGGCCTGGACGAATTGCGGCGAAGCGTGACGTTCCTGCGAGAGAAGAGCGCGCGGTACTTCGGCCCGCGTACCTAGACCAGCATCTTCGGCCGCGGACTCACGCGGAGTTCACGCACGCATCTTCTTCCAGTTCGCCAGACAGTGCTGTGCCATCGCGAGCTGTCCCTGGCTGCCGGCCTCTTCCTGCTCGATCAGGTAGTACTCGATGCCGCCCGTGGACTCGGCGGCGGCGAAGATGTTCTTCCACGGGACCTGGCCTTCGCCGAACGCGACGGCATAACCTTTCGCCGCGCTCCACTCCTTGCAGTGCATGCTCTTGATGCGTCCCGGATTCTTGTTGATCCACCCCACGGGATCGGCGCCCACTTCGACGCACGTGCCGACGTCGAGCTGGAGCACAACGTCCTTCGGCGTGTTGGCGGCGATGACGTCGAGCGGCCGCTGACCGTCAACGGGTTTCCACTCTGCCTGGTGATTGTGGTACCCGGCGGCCATGCCCATCGGGACGAGGCGCTCCGACGCGGACGTCAGCTTCTGTGCCACCGACTTCCAGCCGTCGATGCCCTCCACGCGCCCCGCGCTGGCCATCACGATGTACTTGCTCCCGATGATCTGATTCAGCTCGACGGCCTTCTTCAATCCCTCGCCGGTGAACGACTGCGTCCCGTTGTGCGTGGACCGGCACTGGATGCCGAGATCGTCGAGGAGCTTGCGGACCTCCTTTGCCTTCTCCGGCGTCCAGTCGAAGTACGGCGAGTAGAATTCGACTATCTGGTATCCCATCTTCGCCACGGCCGTGACGGTGGCGTTGAGGTCCTTCGTCAGCTCGTCTCGGACGGAGTACAACTCGAGGCCGACGGGCACCTCCTTCGCGAAGACCGCGCGCAGGGATGCGGCGAACGGCAGCGCGGCGGTGGCCGCAAGGAAACTGCGACGTGAAAGCGATGTGCGTGCGCTCATAAGGATCGTCCGTGTTGTTCCGAGGCCGAAACGCTCGCGTGTGGTCCGTGTTGTTCCGAGGCTGAAACGCTCCGTGTTGTTCCGTGTTGTTCCGAGGCCGGAACGCTCCGTGTGTTCCGTGTTGTTCCGAGGCTGAAACGCTCCGTGTTGTTCCGTGTTGTTCCGAGGCCGGAACGTTGCCGTGTTGTTCCGTGTTGTTCCGAGGCTGAAACGCTCCGTGTTGTTCCGTGTTGTTCCGAGGCTGGAACGTTGCCGTGTGTTCCGTGTTGTTTCGAGGCCGGAACGCTCCGTGTGTTCCGTGTTGTTCCGAGGCCGGAACGTTGCCGTGTTGTTCCGTGTTGTTCCGAGGCCGAAACGTTCCGTGTTGTTCCGAGGCCCCGTCGTCCGCGGCTAGCGCTGTCCGCGGCCCTTCATCATCTGCAACATCGGCGACTCCACCTTCGTGTAGCCTGCCGGAATGTCGAACGTCGACGCGGGGATGGGCCCGGTCTTCACCTCCGTGGCTTCCGTCACGGACTTGACGTGCATCCCGGCCATGGTGGTGTCAATCTCCTGCGCGAGCGGCAGGCCCTCGATCTTCTTCATCTCTTCGAAGAGCGGCGCGAACCGCTTCGTCATCGGATTGCTCCCGAAGATGGCCGTCTGCGCGTCATAGAACTGCGACGCCGAGATGGGCGCCTGCACCGCAGTCGTCGCGCAGATCGTCTCTTTCATCATCTCGCCCAGCGTGACGAGATAGTCGTCGCACGAGTAGCCGGCGATCGTGCGCGTCGTGCCCGTCTTCTTGACGGAGGCCTGACCCACGACGCTCCCCATCATGTTCTCCATCATCTTCGCGGCCTCGGGGTTCGTCTTCTGCATCTGCGCCATCTGATCGGACATGGCCTTCCCGGCGGCTTCCATGTCCGCCCGCGTCATCTCCCAGTACTGCTTCTTCGTGTTGTCGATCATCGTCATCGTGCCGGTGGTGACGTCCATGATCACGTCCTGCCGATCGTTCGCGACCCGGAACTTCGTGGGCGTCATGTAGATCGTCTGCGTGCCGCTGCGGGCGGCCGGCCCTTCGGCAGTGACCTTGGAGACGATGGTGAGATCCGCTGCCGACGCCATGCCGGGCAGCACGAGCAGGAGAGTACAAAGGGCACGGGCGATGCGGGCGTTCGACATGGAGCAGAGTATACATGGTGTAACCTCTTGCCACCGGAGGCTGTACCGTGACGAGAATCCTCCTGGAATCCCTTCTCGCCGCCGTCCTGATTGCGCCGCTGGACGGCCCGGTCGTCAAGGCGGAATTCGTGTTCGAGCAGGCGCCCTTCCCTTCGGCGCACGCGTCGACGATTGTCGAGGCGCGCGACGGCCTGGTTGCCGCGTGGTTCGGCGGCACGGCGGAAAAGAACCCCGACGTCGGCATCTGGCTCTCTCGGCTCGACGGATCGCAGTGGTCCGCGCCCGTGGAAGTCGCGAACGGCGTGCAGCCGGACGGCAAGCGGTATCCGTGCTGGAACCCGGTGCTGTTCCAGCCGTCGAACGGACCGCTGCTGCTGTTCTACAAGGTCGGGCCCAGCCCGTCCGAATGGTGGGCGCTCGTGCGGACATCGGCGGACGGCGGGCGCACGTGGTCGGCGCCGACGAAGCTACCCGATGGCATGCTTGGCCCTATCCGCGCAAAGCCCGTAGAGCTTCAGCCCGGCGTTTTGCTCGCGGGATCGAGCACGGAACACGGCGGATGGGTCGTCCACATGGAGCGCTACACCGGCGCGTGGACCGCCGAGGCGCTCGGTGCGGCACGGTCGTGGGAGAAGACGCCGCCGTTGAACGACCCGAAGGAGTTCGGCGCGATCCAGCCGACGATCCTCGTCCACTCGCCGTCGCTGCTCCAGATCCTCTGCCGCAGCCGCCAGGGCGTCATCGTCGAATCGTGGTCGCAGGACGGGGGGCGTACGTGGGGACACATGACCGCGACGCCGCTGCCGAACCCGAGCGCGGGCATCGACAGCGTGCGGCTGAAGGACGGACGGTTCCTCCTCGTCTACAATCCGTCGAAGACCGGCCGCGAGCGGCTCGACATTGCCGTCTCGCCCGACGGCAAGGGATGGCGATCGGTCCTGGCGCTCGAGAATTCCGCGGGCGAGTACTCGTATCCGGCGATGATCCAGACGCGCGACGGCATGGTGCACGTGACATACACGTGGCGACGAGAACGGATCAAACATGTTGTGATTGATCCTTCGAAGCTGTGATCGTTCTAAGGTTCTAGGGTTCTAAGGTTCTAAGGTTCGTAGAGGGTCTGGGTGATCGGTTCAAGAGAGATGACGACAGATATGAGAGCGCGACACGGTTGGGTCGTCGCCGCTGCTGTATTGACCATGGGGCTCGTTGTTGCCGCGCAGCAGCCGCCGCCTGCGACGACGACGCAGGGCGGGCGGAGCAGCGGTCCTGGCCGCAGCACGAATCTCGGGAACGATCCGAAAGGCAATCCGCTGCGGCTGGCGCTCGAGACCGGCCACGTCTCCAACTACGACGAGAGCAAGGTCAAGCCGTATACCTTGCCAGATCCGCTCGTGACGACGAGCGGCAAGCCGGTGCGCTCGGCGGAGGTGTGGGTTCACCAGCGACGGCCCGAAATCCTGAAGCTGTACGAGACCGACATCTACGGGCGCATTCCGGCGTCGGCGCCGAAGGTCCAGTGGCAGGTCACGGGAACGGATCCGTCGGCTCGGGACGGCGCCGCCATTCGCAAGACGATCGTGGGCAAGATGGGCGACGCCGCGGATGCGCCGCAGATGACGCTGACGTTGTATACGCCAGCGCCGGCCAAGGGTCCGGTGCCGGTGATCCTGCTCGTGAACTTCCGTGGGGGTGCAGACGGCGATCCTCCGGTGGCGGCCGACATCCTCTCACGCGGCTGGGGCTACGCGACGGTCGTCTACCAGGACATCCAGCCGGATCGCATCAACACGTTCGATCGAGGCGTCATCGGCGTCACGCTTCGTCCCGGACAGCAGCAGCCCGGTCCTGAGGAGTGGGGCACGATCAGCGCCTGGGCGTGGGGCGTCAGCAGGATTCTCGATTACCTCGCGACCGATCGCGCGGTCGATGCGACCCGCGTTGCGCTGTTCGGCCACTCGCGTCTGGGGAAGACCGCGCTCTGGGCGTCGGCGCTCGACGATCGGATCGCTGCCGTGTACGCGAGCTGCTCGGGCGAAATGGGCGCCGCGCTCGCCCGCCGGGACTGGGGCGAGACCGTCGACGACATGGCGCAGAACTTCCCCTTCTGGTTCTCGACGACGTTCCAGAAGTACGTCGGGCGCTGGAATGACATGCCGGTGGATGCCCACATGCTCATCGCGCTCAGCGCGCCGCGGCCCGTGTTCATCACGGGCGGCACGGCCGACCAGTGGGCCGATCCGAAAGGGGAGTTTCTGGCCGAGGTCGCGGCGGGTCCCGTGTACCGGCTGCTCGGGAAGAAGGACCTCGGCGTCACCGAGCTTCCGCCGCTCGATACGCCCGTGATCGACGGCGACCTTGGCTGGCACTATCACACGGGCCCCCACGCAGCGACCGAGGCGGACTGGAAGGCGTTCCTCTCGTTCGTCGGCAAGTACTTCAAATAGTCGGGGCAACCGCGCGGGCCGCTTCTTTCGAGTCGCGCGTTCGGCTTCGCCAGCCGAACGTCGCGCTCCATCGATTCGCGCGTCCCTCCACGGCATCCGCGATCACGCGTCCCAGCACTGGGGCGAACTTGAAGCCGTGGCCGCTGTCGCCGGCAGCCACGATCAGGCCTGGCCTGTCCGGATCGGCGCCAATCCAGAAATGGCCGTCGAACGTGTCGCAGTAGAGACAGAGGCGCGTCGAGGAAACGGGCGAACCGGCGAGCGCAGGGAAGTGCGCATCGAGGAAATCGCGAAACCGCTGCGCTTCCGATGGCAGCACGTCGCGTGGTTCGTCGGGATCGACGCTGCGCCCCGGACCGTGATGTCCGATCTTCAGCGTCCCGTCGGGCAGCGCAGGGAAGCCGTACCATCCTGTCCCCGCGATATCGGCCGCCCACACAGGAAAGCGTGGCGCCTGCCACGACGCCGCGTCGGCGACCCGGAAGTGCACGACAGGCTGCCCGGTCGCACGCATGACGTGATTCAGATGCGGCAGAAGGAACGGAGTCCACGCGCCCGCTGCAACGAGGATCGCGTCGGCCTGAAATGCGCTTCCCTCGACGGCAACGGCACCCGTCACCCGCGAGCCTCGTTCCGCGAGCCGCTCGACCCGCATCCCTTCGTGAATGCGGACGCCCGCGGCGCGCGCACGAGAAAGCATCCATGCGACGGCGCGTCCGCTCTCCGCCCAGCCCGCACGCGGATTGAAGTAGCCGTCCGGGTACTCACGCGTGGACCACGCCGGAAAACGCGTTGCCCTGAGCGACGGCCCGAGGCGTTCGACACGGTGTGCGCGCTTGCGCAACACCTCGAAGCTCTCGTACTCGAAGTCGCCCGGCTGGAAGGGCCGGCGCGCCAGCAGCAGGAACCCGTCCTCGTGATAGAGCGGCGCCGCGGGCTCAGAGGCGTTCCATCCGTCCCATCCGGCGAGCGCCTGTTCGGCGAGCTCGGTATAGATCTCGTCGGGCCCGTAGTCCATCCGGACGATCTTGCTGATGTCCGTCGACGCGCCGGCGGGCGCCGGAATGTGGGCGGCCGCGTCGAGGAGATCGACTGTCCATCCGCGCGCGCGAAGTTCGCACGCGGCGGAGAGGCCGAACGCGCCGCCGCCGATGATGAGGATGGAGCGGTCAGCTGCGGTTGCGCTCGTCCGGTTCGCCTGGATGTGCTCGGTCATCGCCCGCACATCGTACAGCGCTGCCTGGAAGGGCCGCGGCACACGGCGTAGAGCGGCGCTTTCAGGGCCGGCTATCCGGCAAGTTGGAGAACCGGGGGTGCAGCGTCGGCGGTCTGTCCGAGGAATCGCACGTGGCGCACCGCGCTGGTCACGACGAACACGCGGACGTTGTTGGTCCGCGGATCGGCCGGTATGAGGAAGAACCCCTGGCCATCGGGCCGATAACTGAGGGTCGTGCCGACGAGCTGTTCCTGATCGAAGAACGTCACTTCCATGCGGCGTCCGTGGCCGCCCTCCTCGAAGTGCTTCTCTTCGACGTACTCGGCGTCGCCGCGGAAGTCGCGCACGAAGAACACGGCCTTCAACCCCGCGAGCGGCACATGGATGCCCTCGTGCCGCGGCGCGTTGATCGACGGCCAGATTGCGAAGTGCGCGCGTGTCGGGTGAAAGTCGTGCGTGAAGCCCTTGAACAGGCGTCCGTCCTTGTAGCGAACCACGATCTTCTGCCAGCGCGCCGTGGCCGACGCATCGTCGTCCGTGCGACGCAGCCCCGCGGCGTCGAGAAGCGAGCAGAGATGGACGGCGGCGTTCAAGAGCTGGTGGTCCGCCGGATGGAGCGCGCTGCCGGGTTCGAGCCTGACGTTCAGCGCAAACGCGAGGTCGGTCACGTGGTCGGGGCGGAAGACGAGCGCGGCGCCCTCGGGGCCGCGCGGCTGGGCCGCCGCCTCCGTCAGCGAAATCTCGGCGTGAGGAATTGCCGACCGAAGACGCGATTCGATGGCCGCGAGCACGGGCGCCGGATCGTCGCGGCGTTCGAGGGCCAACGCAATCGTGGGGAAGAGATCGACGAGCGCACCTGCGAGTGGATCGTCCGTCAGGCCTTCAGCGCGCGACCGCAGGGTCCGAAGCACCTGCAGCACCTGTGTCGTCTGCAGACTGCCTGGCGTGCGCGATTCGCGGTACCGCTCGACGAGCAGCTTCAGCGAGGAGTCGAGGCCGACGAACGGCCGGAATGCCGGCGACGCGGGAATGGGCGGAGGCGGTGCGAGCGCCTGCAGCGTCAATGGATGCGCGAAGACGCCGGCGCCCCGGTAGACGAGCGCGTCGGGCCGCAGCGATGTCACCTGGCTTCGCAGAACCCGCATCGTCACGAACGTGGGCTGCCCGTCCGCCGGCGACAGCTCCAGGGAGAGTGTGGTGCCTGGCCTGAGCGCGATCTCGGTCTCGAGCAACGCGCCTCCCGCGGAGAGGTCGAGCAGCGAGACGGACGGACCATGTTTCAGCCGCGAAGCCCGGAGCCAGGAAAGGTCGGCGCCCGGATGGCGGAGGTGCGCCCGGCGCTCGCGTCGGGCGGAGCGCCGGTCTGGCTTCGAAACGGCGGTGGGAACGGTCGACATCGGACCGGTGCGCGCGCGTTCAAACCACCACGGCCGGCACTTCGAGCTCGCCGCGGCGGAACGCTTCGGTGAAGGCATTCACGACTTGCGGATCGAAGTCCGTGCCCGAGCCCTTGACGATGATGTCCTTGGCGTCGTACGGGGACATGGCCTTGCGATACGGACGATCGCTGGTGAGCGAATCGTACACGTCGGAAACCGTGAGGATACGCGCCTCGAGCGGAATCGCGTCGCCGCGATTCGGGTGGAATCCCGACCCGTCGAACTTGTCGTGATGCGCCAGGACGATCGGAATGACGCGGCGTAGCGAGCCGCCGACGGGCTCGAGCATCTTGACGCCCTTCGGCACGTGCTGCTGCATCTGCTCGTATTCCTCTTTCGTGAGGCGCGCGGCCTTGTAGAGGAGGTCGCGGCTCACGTCGAGCTTGCCGATGTCGTGCAGCAGCGCGGCCGCGCGCACGTCCTCGACGCGCTCCGGCGAGAGGCCGAGCGTCGAGGCGATCGTCGCGGCATATACCGACACACGATACGAATGGTTCTCGGTGTACGTGTCCTTCGCGATGAAATGGCGGAGGATCAGCAGCACGCCGTGATAGGTCTCGCGCAGCTCGTCGATCTGCGAGGTCTTGTGCTCGTAGAGCGTGCCCATCGAATAGCCGGTCACCATCAGGACGCCGCCCCAGACCGTGATGTCGAGCCATCGCGTCGATCCGAACACGACGGCGCTGGACGACGCCGCGAAGAGCACGGGGTTGTACCACGTCATCAGGACGACGAGCAGAACGCTGCCGAGCGCTGTCAGGGTCGCATGGCGGCGTCCGTAGTAATAGGCCGACCCGAGCGTCGGCAGCGTGTAGAAGCTGAGCACCATGCGCTGCGCGTCCACCGCGAGATTCAGGATGAGGCAGATGGTGAACAGCGACAGCAGGACCCACAGTTCCTTGTTGACTTCCTCGACGCGGCCGATCGCAGCTTTCATAGATGTAGGAGGGGGGGAACCTCAACCCGCAACGCAAGAAGCACGCCTGGATCGACGGAGTGACCCTGAACGCGCGTATCTCGCATGTTCATTGCCCTTCTGGTTAGCGCCGTCGCCCCGCGCGAGGCCCGCTCCTCACCGCGTGTGCTCCGTCCTGACACACCCGGTGCGGAGTTTGGGGTGAAAACGGCGGCAATGCCGCGAGAATGCAGGCACCCCGTGATGTGCCGTTCCGCGACAGGGCCGCGGCACTGTAAGTCCGGACGGCGCAGCCAATTGCGGCGCCTCGCGCGAGGGGCGGTGTTCCGTTTCTGAACCGTCCGTCCGGCGCTGGGTATAATCCAGATTTCGTCCTATGAGCGATTCCGCCACCACGGCTCTCGACTCGCGCGGCAGCGCAGCGTCGCAGGATTTCATCCGCGCGCTCGTCGCGGAGGAACTGCGCACCGGCAAGGTCCAGCACGTCGCGACACGGTTTCCGCCCGAGCCGAACGGATACCTGCACATCGGCCACGCCAAGTCGATCTGCCTGAACTTCGGCGTCGCCCGGGACTTCGGCGGCACGTGCAACCTGCGCTTCGACGACACGAACCCGACGAAGGAGGACGTCGAGTACGTCGAGTCCATCGAGGCGGACGTCCGCTGGCTCGGCTTCGAGTGGCAGGAGCTGCGATTCGCGTCGGACTATTTCGAGCAGTTGTACGAGTACGCGCGCGATCTGATTCGACGCGGACTGGCGTACGTGGACAGCCTCTCGCCCGACGAAGTTCGGGAGCGGCGCGGCACGCTCACGGAGCCGGGCCGCGACAGCCCGTACCGCGACCGGTCCGTTGAAGAGAACCTCGATCTGTTCGCGCGGATGCGCAACGGAGAGTTCGAGGACGGCGCACAGGTCCTGCGCGCGAAGATCGACATGGCGTCGCCGAACATCAACATGCGCGATCCGGTGCTGTACCGGATCCGGCACGCGCACCATCATCGGACCGGCGACGCGTGGTGCATCTATCCGATGTACGACTTCGCGCACCCGCCGTCGGATGCGCTCGAGCACATCACGCACTCGCTCTGCACGCTCGAATACGAGGATCACCGGCCGCTGTACGACTGGCTGATCGAGAATTTGCCCGTTCCGGCGACTCCCCGGCAGATCGAGTTCGCGCGCCTGAACCTCACGTACACGGTCATGAGCAAGCGCAGGCTCCTGGAGCTCGTCCAGGAAGGCCGCGTGAGCGGCTGGGACGATCCGCGGATGCCGACGCTCGTGGGCATGCGCCGGCGAGGCTACACGCCGGAAGCCATTCGTGTCTTCTGTGAGCGGATCGGCGTTGCCAAGCGCGAGAACGTCGTCGACGTCGCTTTGCTCGAGCATGCGGTGAGGGAGGACTTGAATCTGCGCGCGCCACGAGTCCTCGCGGTGGTCCGCCCGCTTCGCGTCGTGATCGAGAACTACCCGGAAGGGCAGACCGAAGAGGTCGACGTCGTGAACAATCCGGAGGATCCGTCCGCAGGCACGCGGAAGGTGCCGTTCTCGCGCGAGCTGTTCATCGAGCGCGACGACTTCATGGAGCAGCCACCGAAGAAGTTTTTTCGGCTGGCGCCCGGGCGCGAAGTGCGGCTCCGCTGCGCGTACTTCATCACCTGCACGAGCGTCGTGAAGGATCCGTCAACGGGCGAGGTGGTCGAGGTGCGGTGCACGTACGACCCCGCCACTCGCGGCGGCGACGCGCCCGATGGACGCCGGGTGAAGGCGACGCTCCACTGGGTGTCGGCGGCGCACGGGGTCGACGCCGAGGTGCGGTTGTACGATCGCCTCTTCAACGCGGAAGAGCCCGGCGCGACGCACGACTATCGCGAAGATCTCAACCCCTCGTCGCTCGAAGTGGTCACGCACTGCAAGCTCGAGCCGTCTGCGGCTGCGCTGCCAGCCGGCAGCCGCGTGCAGTTCGAGCGCATCGGATACTTCTGTGCCGATCCGGACACGCGTCCCGAGGCGCCTGTCTTCAATCGTACGGTCACGCTGAAGGACAGTTACAAGCCGTAGGGCGCATCAGCCTGCCGGGTCCACGAGACCCCGGCCTACGGGCGCTACGGGCGCCCTCAATCGAACTCCCCGTCCCGCACCCGCGTGACCAGCTCGTCGAGGGAGCGGATGCGCGGGCAGTCGGCTTCCGGCCGAAGGTCTGCTTCGTCAACCAGCACCGCGCGCAGGCCGGCCCTCCGGGCACCAACGACGTCGATGTTGTAGAGATCGCCGACGTGGATCGTCGTCTCGCGCCGCGCGCGGCTGCGATCGAGGGCGATCTCGAACAGCCGCGGGTCCGGTTTCTCGACGCGCTCGTCGTACGAATCGAGCACGCAATCCAGCAGCTCTCCGAGCCCAATCCGCTTCATGTGCGCGCACAGCGTGCCGTTGGCGTTCGACACGACCGTCAGCCTCAGGCCGAGATCGCGAAGCTCGCCGAGCGCGGGGCGCACCGCCTCGGGGACGTACTCCCAGAGGTTGTGTGCGCGGTGATACGCGTGCAGGTCCGTGAGCGCCTCGCGCGTGGCCTCGCTCGGCGGGACGCCCGCCTTTTCCAGGATCAGATCGAAGAAGAGCCAGCCCCGGCTCGCGTCCGTGGTCGCGCCGATGACCTGCTGATCGTCGAGGATGCGGCGCGCGAACGGCTCGGCGCGCCCGAGCGCCTCGGGTGAGACGTCGACGCCGTAACGCGCGAGCGTCGTGCTGATGCGTGTCCAGTTGGGGAAGAGGAGAACGCCCCCGGCGTCCAGGAAGATCGTTTCGAGTGGCACGGGGCCATTGTACGCGCCGGGTCTGAGAGACCCGGCCTACTGGTCGGTCAGCGCGATCAGCGGGTCGATCCGCGATGCGCGGCGGGCAGGAACCGCGCACGCCGTCAGCGCGACGATCGCGAGAAGCGCGGCGACCGCCGCGAGCACCCGCGGATCCATGGGGCGCACGCCAAAGAGCTGCGCCTCCATCGCCTTCCTGATCGCAAGCGCGCCCGCGAGCCCCACGACGAGGCCCGCGCCGAGCAGCACGAGCCCTTCGCGGACGACGAGGCCGAAGATCCGGCTGGCATCGCTTCCCAACGCGAGGCGGATCCCCAGCTCCCGACGCCGCTGCGACACCTGATACGCGAGGACGCCGTAGATGCCGACGGCGGCGAGGAACAGCGCGATCGCGCCGAACAGGACGGCGAGCAGCATGGGCGTCCTGCGGCTCAGGAGCGACTGATCGATCCGCGCGCTCATCGGCCGGATGTTGTACAGCGGCAGCTCCGGATCGATAGCCGCCACTTCGCGGCGCAGCGACGGGCCGAGCGCGGCAGGGTCCCCGCTCGTCGCGCGCACGACGAGCGTGAGCGCACGCGGCACGTTCTGGTCGGCGGGGTAGTAGTAGGTGCCGACCGGCTCCTTCTCGGTGAGCCCCGTCGTCCTGATGTTGGCAACGACGCCGACAACGGTGAGGAAGCGGACCTTCGCGCCCGGCCCCTTCGTGAGATCGTCGGGCGTTTCGGGCTTCCACATGCGTTTGCCGATCGGATCGCGATTGCCCCAGAAGCGCTTCGCCAGCCGTTCGTCGATGACGAGGACCGCCTGTGAGGTTGCCGTATCGCTGGCGCTGAGCAGGCGGCCGCGCAGCAGCGGAATCCCCATCGCTTCGAAATACCCCGGCGTGACGCTTACGTTGAAGGGCGAAACGAGCGATTCTCCGGGCGACATCACGTAGCCCTCCGCGAGGATGACGCTGTCGCTGTAGCTGCCGCTGAACGGGAGGTGGTTCGTGATGCCCGCCGCTTCGACGCCCGGCAGCGCGCGGACGCGTTCCAGCAGCCGGTTCGAGAAGGCGATCAGATCCGGATCTTTCGGGTACCGCGACGCGGGCGGGTTGACGCTGGCCGTCAGGACGCGCGCCGCATCGAACCCGGGCTTCACGGCGAGCACCCGCTGAAAGCTCGCGAGCAGGAGGCCGGCGCCGATGAGGAGCATGAACGCGAAGGCGACCTGCGCGGCGACGAGCGTACGCCGGACCATGCGGGCGCCGCGGCCCGCCGTCCCGCTGCGTCCCTCTTCCCGGAACGCTTGACTCAGGTTCATGTGCCGCAGGCTGACGACCGGGATGATCGCGATCAGCAAGGCCACGAGGAACGCCAGCCCGAGCGTGAACGCCACGACTGGCGCGCTCATGGTGACGGCGGTCCCTTGCGGCGTCTGGTCGACGTTGAAGGTCGTCAGCAGCCGCAGGCCGGCGTGTCCGAGCGCCAGCCCGATGAGGGCGCCGAGCGCCGCGAGCAATATCGTCTCGGTGAGCAGCTGGCGCGCCAGCCGTCCGATTCCAGCGCCGAGCGCGTGGCGCGTTGCGAGCTCTTTCATGCGCGCGCTGGAGCGAACCATCATCAGGTTGGTGATATTGACGGCGCCAATCAGCAGCACGAACAGGACGCCGCCCCAGAGGAGATACAGCGTGCTGCGCACTTCGCGCACCAGATAGGCCTGCAGCGGAAGGACGACCGTGTGGAAGCCGGCGTTGATCAGGATCTGCTTCAACTGCGGGAAGCGGTCCAGGTTGCGCGCATTCAGCGCGTCGATCTGCTGGCGCGCCTGGTCGATCGTGGCGTCCGGCTTCAGCCGCGCGATCATCGTCCAGTTGTTGCTGTGCCGCGAGTCGTCGGACTTTTCCTCGGCAGTGAACGCGACCGGCAGCCAGAGCTTCACGTCGGGATCGAGGAAGCTGAACCCCTGGGGCAGGACGCCGATAACCGCGTACTGCTCGCCGTTGATGCGCAGATCGCGCCCGACCGCCTCGTCACGCCCGCCAAACAGCTGCTGCCACAACGCGTAGGTGAGTATGACCTTGCGCGTTTTCCCCAGCTCGCCATCGTCCTCGGTGAACAGCCGTCCCCGGATCGGCTGCACCTGGAGGAGCCGCAGCAGCGAGGGGGTCCCGAGCATGGAGGTGATGCGCTGCGGATCCCCGTTTTGCCCGAGCGTGACGCCGCGCGTGTTGAAGAGCGCCTGTTCCTGGAAGACGTTGGTCTCGCGCAGGCGGTCGTAGTAGTCGGGCACGCCCGTCGATCCGCCTTCCACGCCCGCGCGCGGATACGCGTTGTACATGTAGACGAGCTGCTCGGCGTGCGACACCGGCAGCGGCTGCAGCAGCACGGCGTTCACGATGGCAAAGATGACGGCGTTCGCCGCGATGCAGATGGCGAGCGTCAGCACGGCCGTCGTGGTGAAGCCGCGCTCTTTCCACAGCAGCCTGAGGCCGAATTGGACGTCGTGACGGAGCCGGTCCATAGGCGCACCTCGATCTCTGTTCAATACGAGTGGGGCGGCGCCGGCGTTCGGGTGCACGCCGCGCGCCGCACACCGATACAATCGCAGCAGTGAAGATCGCGACCTGGAACGTCAACGGCATCCGCGCGCGGAGCGCGCAGGTCCAGGAATGGATCGAGCGCGAGCGCCCGGACGTCGTATGTCTTCAGGAAATCAAGGCGACGCTCGATCAGCTCCCGGTGTGGCTGTGCGATCTCGACGGCTACTGGTGCTACTGGCACGGCGGGAAGGGCTATTCGGGCGTTGGCCTGCACGTCAGCCGCGATTTTTCGCCGGAGCGTCCGGCCTTCATGCACCCGGCGTTCGACTACGAGAACCGCATCGTGACGGCCGAGGTTGCTGGAGTCACGTTCGCATCCGTCTACGTTCCGAACGGTGGGAAGGACTTTCCCGCGAAGATCCAGTTCGTGCAGTCCCTTGACGAATGGATCCAGGCGCTCGACGCGGCCCGATCGAGGCTGGTTCTCTGCGGCGATCTCAATATCGCGCGCGCGGACATCGACGTGCACCCGAAAGAGCGCAAGGCCAAAGCAATCGGTCAGCTGCCCGAGGAGCGCGCATTGTTCGAGCGCATGCTGACCCACGGCCTGGTCGACACGTCGCGGGCGCTGGAGCCCGACAACGATCAGATGTTCACGTGGTGGGCGCCGTGGCGCAACATGCGTGAGAGAAACATCGGCTGGCGGCTCGATTACGTGCTCGCGAGCGCGCCGGTGTTCGGCACCGTGAAGAGCTGCATCATCCAGCGCGAAGTGGGGACGAGCGATCACGCGCCCGTGATTGCCACCTTCGGGTGAGCGCCCCGCATCACGCCGCGACGTCAGCGGCCCGCCCAGATGCGCGCAAGGTGGACGATCACCTCCACCGCCTTCTCCATGTCCTGGCGCGACGTCCATTCCAGGCGCGAATGGAAGTTGTGCTCGCCGGCGAACAGGTTTGGCGTCGGCAGCCCCATGAACGAGAGGCGCGAACCGTCCGTGCCGCCCCGGATTGGCTTCTCGATCGGCGTCAGGCCCGCGCGGCGGATCGCCTCTCGCGCGCGCTCGACGATCTCCGGGTTCGAATCCAGCGCCTGGCGCATGTTCCGGTACGAGGTCTGTACGTCGAGCACGACGCGCGTCCCCGTCTCTTCCGCGGCCCGGCGTGCAATCCGTTCGACCAGCGCTTCGCGTTCGGCGAGCTTTGCGCTGTCGAAGTCTCGGATCAGGACCTTGACGCTCGTCCGATCGACGGAAGGCTCCATCTGATACGGGTGGACGAATCCCTCATAGCCGTCGGTCGTCTCGGGCGAGCTGTCGAGCGGGAGGCGATCGATGAATCGTGCGGCCGCCTTGATCGCGTTCACCATCCGGCCTTTCGCGTAACCGGGGTGCGTGTTGAAGCCCACGAAGGTCACGCGCATCGCGTCGGCGGAAAAGCTCTCGCGCTCGATCTCGCCGCGGCAACCGCCGTCGAGCGTATACGCGCACATGGCGCCGAACCGCGCGACGTCGAACCGGTCCGGCCCGCGTCCGATTTCTTCATCCGGCGTGAAGCCGATGCGGACGGGGCCATGGGGGATCTCAGGATGCGACAGCAGGTGCTCTGCCGCCGCCATGATCGCGGCGACGCCCGCCTTGTCGTCCGCGCCAAGCAGCGTCGTGCCCGAGGCGGTGACGATGTCGTGGCCGATCTGGGAGGCGAGCTCGGCGTCGTCGGCCGGGCGCAGGACAGCGGAGGGATCGTCCGGGAGCACGATATCGCGTCCATCCCAGGCCGAGTGCACGATCGGCACGACGCCCGTCCCGCTCATCTCCGGCGACGTGTCGACGTGCGCGAGAAAGCCGATGGTCGGGTAGCCCGATGCCGTTTCCGGAATCGTCGCGAACAGGTAACCGTTCTCGTCAGGGATTGCGTCGGTGATGCCCATCTCCGCGAGTTCGCCGGCGAGGAGCTGGATCAACTCCAGTTGACCCGGTGACGAGGGGCACGAGAGGACGGATTCGTCCGCGCGCGTATCGATGCGGACGTAGCGCACGAAGCGATCGAGGACGGTCAATGCCTGATACTAATCCCGCACCCGCACAC
>JBKPTE010000083.1:0-14624 GCA_046735335.1 Acidobacteriota bacterium
CGTGCGGATCGTGACCGCCGACGCGCCAAGCGCTGAGACAAATCCAAGCAGGCCTGTCGTGCGCTACAAATACCGCCGACATTGGTCAGCAGCACTCCGCAGCGATTCCGCGATGTTCGGCTACCGCACAGGAGCCCTCACTGCTTCCGGCCCCAGGCCCGCGAGCAGAGAAAGCCTGGCGAAACGCCTTGGAGAGGTCCGTTCTCCTACTCGGGATGGGTCAGCATGCGTTGCAGCGTCGGGACTATCTTTTCAACGTCCAGTGGCTTGCGCATGTACGCGAGGGGGCGGTAATGGCGCAGATCAAAGGCGCTGGTTTGCGTCGCCGTGACGACTAGGACAGGTACCTTCGCCAGCGCGGGTATGCCCCGGACTGTCGCCAGCACCTCGACGCCGTTCACCCAGGGCAGCATCAAATCCAACACAATCGCGTCGGGCACTTCCGCCGCCAGGACGCGCAGCGCTTCCGCGCCGCTCGCCGCTGGTAAGGTGCGAAAGCCTGCCTGACCCAAGACGTCTTCGAGCAGCATGCGGGAGTCGTCGTGGTCCTCGACGATGAGGACCGTTTCCAGCAGTCGCCTCATTTCGTCAGCACCGCGACAGATTGCTGCACGTCGCGGAGACACAAACGCGGGTGCGCTCGCCCTCCGACCGGAGGGTCATCGTCACGAGTCAGGCAGCGCAAATCCGTGGCTTGGGCGGGATACTCTCGGGCGGTACCACGCCCGGTGTATCGACACGATGCGGACACCGGGTTAGGGTGCTATCGCTCCATCGCGCGCGGACCTCCGGTTGTGCATTCCACGCGGAACGGACTGCGATCCATCGGGCGGGAACCGCGGCGAGGAAGGCACACGCCCTATCGTGCCGCGCCAGTAGTGAAGCCCTCATCCGGTACCCTTTCGTTGAAGACCCACTCGCAGCGTCGTCGTCTTGATGGACAACTTCGATTTCAGTTGCGGGGACTCTTGACGCAAGGGAGCCTGAGAGAGTTAGAGAACTGAGCGGGGGCGGGAGCAGAGGGCGGCGGATTCGAGGAGAGGGCGCCATTGGCGCCCTCCCCACGAAATGGTGCCGATGCGCCTAGGCTTCGCGGACGTTCTCGGCGCGCGGACCCTTGGGGCCCTGCCCGGTCTGGAACGTCACGGCCTGCCCCTCACGGAGCGAGTCGAAGGACTGACACGCCGACTGATGGAAGAAGTACTCCTGGCCCGACTCGTCGGCCACGAAGCCGAAGCCCTTGTCTGCGACGATACGCTTGATGGTGCCCTTGGATGACATGTGAAAACTCCCCAGTTCATCTGAACTGAAAAAAACGCCTCTCGGACCGAGGCACGCAGAATCGCGCGCCATTCTCTCCGACTCGTCTGCGTGGTCCAGAAGGGGTTCGTGCGACCCACAAGGAGAGTGGGGGAGGCGAATGCAGTTCAGGCTCAGCGTAGAAGCGGCGTGTAGACGAGCCCCAAGTGTATCAGGTATTGGCCCGCAGCGCGGCTCCGTCGCTGCGAGAGTCCGAGGTCAAGACGCCTGGAGTGCCCTCGGCGTTAGCTCCGATGCCTCTACCTTATCGGTTCACGGTCAGGCAAACGCGAAAAATGTCGGTAAGTACTGGCGTGGAGTGCTGACCGTTCAGCCGGCGATACCACATCTGGTATAATCCCTCTGTGGCGTGGACCGTCGAGACGTTGAACGAGACGGTCGACGCCGAACTGGCCGAACTGCCGGCGGACATGCGGGCTCGACTCGTCCGGATCGCACAGCTGATCGAATCCGTCGGCCTGCCGAATGTCCGAGAACCGCACGTGCGCCACGTCGGCGGGCAGATCTGAAAGATCCGCCTGAAGGGCGAAGCCGGCATTGCACGCGCGCTTTACGTCGCGGCCAACGAACGGCGCGTTGTGATTGTCAGAGTGTTCATCAAGAAGACGAAAAAGACGCCGACGAACGAGATCGATCTTGCGCTGAGGCGGGCAAAGGAACTGAAGCCATGACGAAAGTGACCGAACTCCACCGCCGTTGGCGCAAGGACGCCGACTACCGAGACGCCTACGACGCGCTCGGTGAAGAGTTCGACCTTGCGCGCGCACTGATCGATGCACGGACGGCCGCAGGCCTATCGCAGTCGCAGCTCGCTCGGCGCATGAAGACGTCGCAGTCGTACATCGCCCGTATCGAGGGAGGACAAGTGCGTCCATCCACCGACGCCCTCGAACGCTTTGCGCAAGCGACGCGCACACGACTTCGAATCGTCTTCGAACCGCAGTCGGTGCGCTGAATCTTCGATCGACTTCACGACGAGAACGATTGAGGTAGTGATTCCGCCCTCCAAGCGCGCCTACCTTAGGCTGATCGACAGCGGCGCACTCTCATCGAACTCTACGGAGGCTAAGTTCGGCGTAACACCACGAGCGGATCGAGCGTGAGGATGCGACGGGTTGCGATGCACACAGAGGCACCGGCCAAAGTCGCACATCCAATCGCTACCGCGGTCCACAAGACCGGCGTTGTTCCTGCCAGCTTCATTAATTCAGCAAACATCACCCGAGCCAGACCGAAAGTAAATGCAGCTCCCGAGCCGATAGCCGCTGCAATGAGCTTCGACTCCCTTGAGAGCACCATCGTAAGCACTCGCCGCGGCGCAGCACCGAGCGCGAGGCGGATGCCGAACTCCCTAGTGCGCTGGGCGACTGATTGGCTGACGACCGCGAAAATGCCCGTTGACGCGAGGAGGAGAGCGATCACGCAGAGAGCCCGAATCAGCTTCCAGACGACGAGCCCGGCGCCACCGTCGTGCTCAGCGTCGAGCTCATCGGACACGATCCGCGGTCTAACAGGCGTGCCGCCGCGCGAAACGCGCGTCAGGTCCGAAGCGATGGCCTTCAGGAGCCAATGGGGATCGCCACCCACTCTCGCAAGTACCACGGAGTCCCCGCGTTTCGGGTGCGCGTAGGGAACGTACACGTCGGGCGGCACCAGTCCGGCTCGCGTCAGCGGTCCAAAATCGACCGCGTCTCGACAGATCCCAATCACGACCAGGCTGCCGGCCGTAGTTCCCACGCGGCGCACCTGCATCCCCAACGCATCGCCATGGGGTGCCAGCAGGCGCGCGGCAGACTCGCTGATAACGGCTACCCCTGCCGCAGCCCCGACTTCGCCGTGACTAAATGGCCGTCCACGTACGATTGGCAGACCGATGGTGTCGAAGAATTGTGGGCCAACGCCGATGAGGGATACGAATGCAGTTCCCGCCGTTTGCGTCTCAAGTTGCTCGGCCTGGCTCCGAACGATCATTCCTCCCATCATCGCGGAGGCCTGCGTGAGGTTCTCCACGCCCGGCATCCTTCGGACCCGAGTCATGACTTCATCGACATCACGTTCCGGTGCTCTCACGGCGACGAGGTGCGCGGCGGCAAACTGTGGTGCCGCGCCACCGATTCCGGAGGTGATTGTCGTGATCAAGGTGGCGAAGACGATGAGCCCGACTGCAGATGCGAGTTCGACGAAGACGACGAGATCTCGCGCGCCGTACCCTGCGATGTGAATGCGGTAGCGAGCGGGCACTCCGTTGAGCGAGGCGGCGACGTCGCGTCCGGAGAGTCGTACCGCCGGCACTGTTCCAAACAACAGAGACGAGCCAATCGCCGCGCAGAGCGCGAGCGGCAGCAGGTCAAACCCGGTCCCGAGCCGTTCTGCGAGCTCGGGTTGGATCGCCGCCAAAGCAGATCCGACGGCTCGCAGAGTAATTGTGGCCAGAGCGCAGCCAAGCGTCCCCCCGGCCGCGGCAAGGAGGAGGTTCTCGGCGAAGAGCTGACTCACGATCCGCATTCGAGTGGCACCGAGCGCTCGTCGAATGCCTAATTCGGTATCGCGCTGCACGCCGCGCGCCATCAGCATGCAGCTGACATTGACGCATGCCATCAAGAGCACAAGCATCGAGGGACCAAGCGTCAGCATCATCGTCGTGCGCGTACGCTGCTTCTGATCCTCTGCAATTGGGATCGCACGCCAGGTGCCCTGACGGCGCGCCCGGGCGAGCGCCGAGAGTTCCGCGGGAGCCACCGCCCAACCGCCATCATCACGTAGTCGTGCGAACACCGCCACGGTAGCGGACGGGCTGATTGCGCCCCGTTCCAACGGAATCCAGAGGTCGGCTGTTACGCCAACGAATGAGAAGTGAAAGGACCGTGGCATAACGCCGACGACGCCCCGCTCGATCCCATCGACGACAAGCGTCGTATCGCCAAGCGATCTGCCGTTGAACCGGTTGCGCCAGAGTGCATCACTGACGATGACCTTCGGTTGTGCAGGATCGGCGTCTGCGGGACCGAACAATCGTC
Organism: Acidobacteriota bacterium; assembly: GCA_046735335.1. Taxonomy (GTDB): domain Bacteria; phylum Acidobacteriota; class Vicinamibacteria; order Vicinamibacterales; family 2-12-FULL-66-21; genus JBKPQB01. The sequence continues at coordinate 4,338 of JBKPTE010000083.1, forward strand.
CCTGTGCGGCGACGACGCCCATCGCGGAGAAAAAGGTGGAAGACGCGTACCCGGCCGTCATCGTGCGCTCGCTCTCACCAGTGCCAACCGCCACGTCACGCTCTGTGTATGCGCCGATCGCAGCGAATGATTTCGCGTGAGAGAGACTGGCATCGTACTCGCCGAGGGACACCGGTACGCGCTCCCTGCCTGCGCCGTCAGCTGAGTAGAGGCGTCCCAGACGCTCGATCTTCGGGACGCTGGCAAAGTCGGGCAGCGTCGAGCGCGCGAGGGCGTACAGGCTGGTCGTGGCGCCAATCCCAATGCCGAGTGTCACCACCGCAGCAAGTGCGCCCGCCGGCCACCGCGCAAGTGCGCGTGCGGCGAAACGGAACTGGGCGAACATCTTGTTCCCTCTGTGCCGGAATATCGACGGAAGGTCGGAAGCTGTGCAGGGAGCGTGCCGTCCCGTTGCAGAACGGGCGGCACGAGGGGCCAAGACCAGCGTCTGCGCGTACGCTGCGCGAAGCAGTATTGGTCTGCTGCCGGTCCACGCTACGGCAATCGCGGACCGAACCCACGCGCGATCGCCGCGAGGCAGCCCGCCACGGTTTCCATACGACCAGGCATAAACGCTCGGACACTCGCAAGTGAGCTTGACACTTGATACGTACTCGCAGGTTTTGGCGGGACTGCAGGCGGAAGCCGCGAAGCGGATCGAAGACGCGATTGGCTGTCAGATTGGCTGTCAAGGCGAGGACGACGGTCCTTCTGTGCCCGAAGAAGCCGCAGATTCTTTAGGAAAAGTGGTGAACCGGACTTTCACGAGTTGGAAACAGATGGCGGCGGCGTGGTTGCGGCAGATCGAGGGCTCCGACGAGCCGCTTGAGCCCGCGTTCGGTCAAGGGCGATGGTCTTCCGTACGTGCGTTTTCGGGCCCAAGGGACGGCGGACGAGGGTGCCGATAGTTCGAGCCGAAAGATCGCTGTCGGCCGTCAGTTCGAATCAGGGCCCAGAGCGCTCGCATTTCGGTTCGGTCCTCGGCTGTCGCCGCGCGCACGTTCGGCTCTCTCGGCGCCACAACCTACTCGGTTACTCAGTACACGCCGTGCTTCAAATGGGCCATCCGACTGCGTTCGCGGCCCCGTGGCAAAAATATTGATGCGAAACTGACTTAGACGACCGACTACGGCCGCCGGACGTGACATCGGCCGTTTTCGTGTATCTCTATTTGGTGTCTTTCAATCTCGCATGCACATGCGACTTGACTCGCGCAGACAGAGCCTGCTTGAGAAAAGGAGGGCTTACGGCCGCCCCCGAATCAACGGCAGGCGGCACGCGCGCCGTCACACATCTACTCTGCCGCGTGAGCATTCACAATCGAGCACAAGAAGTAGCCGCCAGTGTCGATCTCTTGTGCAACTCCGGCGGCGATTGCTGCGTCCACAGCAGCCTCGGACGTCATCGGCAGCCGCGCCGCGTAGGCGGCCTGGGTGGCCGGCAAGGAGTTGGCCGGCCTGATGAGGAAAACGTGCCAGAGCGCATTGAACTCGCCATGACCGGGATCAGACGGGATCGAGTCGAGAACGTGATCATGGTAAATGGGGTTTCCATTGTGGACGCATGGATTACATAGCGGCGCCGACGGCCACAGCGCATGATCGGCCGGATATATCACGGCATAGAGGTCAGCGGCGGCGTGACCCAGTGCGGCAGGGTTCTGCGGGACCTCGATGTGATTCATCGTCACGATGGTGCCGTTGTAATAGGCGAGCTCGTAGGCAGGTCTGCCGCTGACGTCGGCAGCGGGTGTGCCGATTGCCGAGACCAACGCGTCACCACCAGTCGTGGGGAGCGCCGCGCTCGAGTCCCTGAGGGTCGAGGTCGATGACGGATTGGTCGGGGACGGCGTTTGGCTACATCCGACGATGAAAACGGTTCCGATCACGACAACAGTACCCAACGAGGAGCGCACAGACATGAAGACTCCTTGTCAACCGAATACGCGAGAAGGAGCGACAAAATCGGATTCTAACCGGGTCCATTTTGGAGTCCACGGCGGAACGCCGAGTGGTCCAATGGTGCGCGATACTAGCGAGCCCGCACTTAGTGCGCTGTTCAATGTTGCACACCTCACGATCAACGCTGGGGCATCTTGACTCTCATCGTCACCGCCGCGCGGCCCGAACGGCCGGACTTCTCCGACGAACGGGTCCTGGTCAACGCCAGTCCCGCGAACGAGAATCAGGCTGCCGCGGCCATGCGGCAGACGATCACACAAAGGAACGCACACCCGGTGAGCCCCTGCGCTTCTTTAGCGGCCTCACGGTAGCGCCCTTCAACAACCAGAGAGCGCCCCAGAGCGCAGATAATTCTCGGTCGGTGTTAGACGAGGCGCGTGGCAGCGGATGTCGTCAACGGGCTCGCCTGGCTTTCAGTGGGCGAAGCGCTCACCGTAAGAGGCTTTCCGCCGGCGGCTTGTACGAGTTGTGTACCGCGGAACGACATGTGCGGCAGATGCGAGCGGAGTAGAGGGCCGGGGATTCGCAGCGAAGGCGCCATGGGCGCCCTCCCACGAAATCGTGCCGATGCGCTTAGAATTCGCGGACGTTTTCAGCGCGCGGGCCCTTGGGGCCCTGTCCAGTCTGAAACGTCACGGTCTGCCCTGCACGGAGAGAGTCGAACGACTGGCACGCCGACTGATGGAAGAAGTATTCCTGGCCCGACTCGTCGGCCACAAAGCCGAAGCCCTTTTCCGAGACGATACGCTTGATGGTGCCCTTGGATGACATGTGAAGCTCCCGGTTCATCTGAACGGTAAACGCCTCTCGGACCGAGGCACGGAGAATCCCGCGCCAGTTTCCGACTCGTCCGCGTGGTCCAGAAGGGGTTCGTGCGGCCCACAGGAACGTGGGCGAAGCGAATGCAATTCAGACTCAACGTAGAAGCGGCGTGTAGACGAGTTCACTACATCAGGGTATTGGCGGCCAGCGCCGACAAACCCGATGCGCTGACGGATCGTCCTCTCGATTCCCGGACAGTATCCACGACCGCAGCGGACATAGTATTGTCGTCAGCGATGAACGCGGCGCCATCGATCGAGCTGCGATCGCAGTTTGGCGACATCGACATCTACCTGTTCGATCAACTGCTGCGGGGACGGTTCGAGGGGAGGCGCCGCATCCTGGACGCCGGCTGTGGCAGCGGACGCAACCTCCCGTTCCTGCTCTCGCGCGGCTTTGAGGTCTTTGCCATCGACGAGGATCCCGCGGCGGTCAAAGCGGTGCGAAAGCTGGCGGAACAGTTGGCGCCGACGCTTCCGCTCGACAACGTCCGGCAGGGGACGCTGCATGCGCTGCCGTGGTCCGACGGCCGAATGGACGCAATTATCTGCAGCGCCGTCCTGCACTTCGCGCGCGACCGCACGCACTTCGAGCGCATCCTCGACGAGATGTCGCGCGTGCTCGCGCTCGGCGGACTCTTTTTTGCCCGCCTCGCGTCGAGCATCGGCATCGAGTCCCTGATCGACGAGACGGTTGGCCGTGTGCGGCTTTCCGACGGCAGCGATCGATTCGTGGTCGACGAGTGCTATCTGCTGGACCGGACCTACGAACTGGGCGCCACGCTGCTCGATCCGATAAGACGACCAAACGTTCAGCAGCAGCGCTGCATGACGACGTGGGTCGTGCAAAAGACTCGCTGATCGGTCGAGGGTCAAGCTTGTTGGTGGTGACGGCAAATCCCTGCGGTGTGTTGTTAGAGTCTTGCAACGGGACTCGATGAGAGACGGCATCGAGGGTCGAACGGTACGCCCATCGACGGACGCCTTGGACCGCGTCGCACGAGCGACTCGCACGCGTCTGCGGATTGTCTTCGACCCGCACTCTAGGCGGTGACTCGTCGGTCGTCGCGTCAACGTCGCGCCGCCGGTTCGATCCTGCCTGCGGTCGCCCTCGCACCGACAGCAAGTTATTGATATCGCTGGACTGTGTTAGTGGTGAGCCGCCTCGGAATCGAACCGAGAACCCGCAGATTAAGAGTCTGCTGCTCTGCCAGTTGAGCTAGCGGCCCACACGAACAAAAAGTGCGCCCGCTCGGCGCGACGCCGCACCGCGCGGGCAACTTCAAATTCTAACACAGCAGCGCACCGTCTCCGGCACGCCCTTCACTTCGCAATGCCGCGTGCACGCGCTCCTCGCCCTCGAAATCTTCGGCATAAAGCTCATCGGAGTCAGCGCAACGACGGGACGCAAGCTGCTCGTCACCATCATCTTCCTCGCGGTCCTCTGGACGATCACACAGCTCGTGCGCTGGCTGATTCGAGTCAGCGTTCCTCAGGACACCCGCCCCGCATTCTGGGCCCGCCAGTTCGTCAGCATCGCGGCGGCGCTCATCACCGTCCTCGCGCTCGCGTCGATCTGGTTCGACAACGCGCAGCGCGCGACGACGGTGATCGGACTCTTCACCGCCGGCCTCGCCTTCGCGCTGCAGCGCGTCGTCACCGCGATTGCCGGCTACCTCCTGATCCTCCGCGGCCGGATGTACAACGTCGGCGATCGCATCAAGATGGGCGGCGTGCGCGGCGACGTGATGCGCATCGGCTTCCTCCAGACGATGATCATGGAGATGGGACAGCCGCCGGCGGAGCAGCAGGAGACGCCGGGCATGTGGGTCGAGGCCCGCCAGTACAGCGGCCGCATCGTCAGCATCTCGAACGCGCAGATCTTCGACGAGCCGGTCTACAACTACACGCGCGATTTCCCCTATCTGTGGGAGGAGATGCGCATTCCGGTCAGCTACAAGGACGATCGCGCGCGCGCCGAGCAGATCATCCTCGAAGCGGCACGCGGTCATGCGCTGAAGGAAGGCGAGCTCCCGGCGGAATCGCTTCGCGAGCTGCAGCGGCGCTATTTCATGCGCGGCGCCGGCCTCGAGCCGCGCGTCTACTGGCGCATCACGGACAATTGGGTCGAGCTGGCGGTCCGCTTCGTCGTGACCGAAGAGGGGATTCGCGAGGTGAAGGATCGCATGAGCCGCTACATCCTCGCGGAATTCGACAAGGCCGGCGTTGGGATCGCGTCAGCCACCTACGACATCGTCGGACTGCCGCCGCTGCGAATCACGCGCGCGAGCGCGCGCACCGCGTCGCCGACGCACGCCTGAACGCGACCTCATCTTTTCCCTACGCCCGCCGCGAACGTTGCGCTAGGATAGGGCACTCACTTCCCATCACTTCTGTCGCCGAGGACCTCCGTGAACGAGCTTGCCGGGGAACAGCAGGAATCTGTGTCCGATCGCGCTTCCACGTTTACCCAGGAGGATGTGCTCACCGAAGATGGACTCACCGAAGGGGACGATTTCCAGGACGTCGATACCTCGGCGCGCGGCGGCACTGCCGTCCCGCCGGCACGCGAAGGGCTGCCGCCCTCTTTCCGGATGCGGCACGACGCGCACTACGTGGACGAATTGACCTCACGCACGGCACCGGCCGCGCGCGCAACGATCACGCCTGAGACGAACGGCGATTCGATCGCCGCGTTGGTCGCGCCTGCGGCCCTGTGGGAACTGACTGGCGATATCGAACTGGCGATCGCGCAAGCGGGCGTCTGCCGCCGCGAGGGTCGGTTCAATTCGAGCGCCGCCGACGTCCTCACCGCGCATCTCGCACGCGCGGCCCGCGTCGCTCGCGCGGCTGCCATCATGCTCGAGCCCCCGCGGTTGCACCGGCGCATCGTGACCGCGCGCGCCCTTGTCGACGCGGCGGCCGCCGCAACTTCTACGGCCCGGCGCCTCGCCGGTGTCGCGCTCGAGATCTCGATTGACGATCCGGATTTCCAGGTGCCTGCGGATTTGACGCTCGTGTCCCAGGCGCTCGCCGGCGCGATTGACGTCCTGCTCGCGTTTGGCGACGAGGCTCCGGTCGAGGCGGTCTCGAATCAGCCCGCGTCGCTGGGTCTCACCGTGCTGTGCGTGAAGACGCGTCCGGCGATGATTATCGAAGTGGCGCAAGGCGCGGTCAGCGTCGAGCCGGATTTGATCGGGGTGTTCTTCGACGGCGCGTCGACGCTCCATCCGGGCGGCGCATCGTCGGCGGTGCGCTTGGCGGCGGCCGCGCGGATCTTTCGGGCGCACGGCGGCCGCGTCGACGTCCGGCGCGATACGCCGGTCGGGTGCACGGTGACGTTCGTGCTGCCGCAGGCGGTGGCGCGCACGCCGGAGATGTAGGTGCATCTGAACACCGCGCCCCCAGGCACCGCGGCTGACGCTTTCCGACGCGCTCGGGGCTGAACGGCACGTAGGGACGCCAATCGAGATCAGAAGCCCCGCTGTGTTTGGCGCTCGCCCTCGAGTCTTTGCATGCACCGAACTCCTGCCGGCGCTCAGCAGTCATGAAGGCCTGCCCGGTGCAGCCGCAACGGCCGGAGTTCCGATACAAAAGGCCTCAGTTGCCGCCTTCCGCGATCGCGGGCGTGAACGCGTCGCACTTGATCGTGCCGGTAACTGCGCTGCCTGTCGCCGTCTTCGCCTCGATCGTGAACGTGGCGCCGGTGCCCAGAGCCGCCAGCGTTACGCTTCCGGAGCCCTCAGGCGCCGGAGCGCTGGACGCCTTGACCGTATTGACGGTCTGAGAACCGCTGACGCCAGACACCGACAGGGTGAACATGTCGCTCGATCCATTCTTTGGCCGCCAGAGCGTGAGATGCAGCGCACGCGATCCGTCGGACTGTTCGATGTTCCATTGTTCGGACACCACGCCGTAGATGGCAGCGGTCGGCGCGTGGGTGCAGCTTGCCTGGCCTGTGAAGTCGTATTTGTTCGCGCCCACTTTGAGCGCGATCGTGACGCCGACCGCCGACTTCTGGGCGGCAGGCGGACGCCGCTGCTGTGCTTGTACGACCGTCGACACAACCACCATTCCACAACACACCCACGGAATGATCCGCATCGTTGCCTCCATAATGTTCTGTTTTGCAGCCCTGAGATGAAGGGGCCTGCCTCACGTTCGCACGGCGCGGCTCGCCTGATGAATCGCTCCAGGCTGTCGAGCTGCTCGAGCTGATTTTCTCAGAGTTTCTCCTTTTCCGTTCTGGCCGCCGCTACTAGAATCAGCCTCTAATCATGGCCGTGGCCGCTGGCACGCGGCTCGGGTCGTACGAGATTCGCTCCGTGCTCGGAGCTGGCGGCATGGGCGAAGTGTATCGGGCGCGCGACATGCGGCTCGATCGCGACGTCGCCATCAAGATCCTGCCAGAGGCAGTCGCGGCTGACGTGGAACGCGTCGCGAGATTCCAGCGCGAAGCGAAAGTCCTCGCTTCGTTCAATCATCCGCACATCGCGGCCATCTACGGCCTCGAGGACACCGGCGGCCCCCCGGCCATCGTGATGGAGCTCGTCGAGGGCGAGGATCTCGCGCACCGGTTGACGCGCGGCGCCCTTCCGCTCGCCGAAGCACTGGCCATCGCCAAGCAGATCGCCCAAGCCCTCGAAGCCGCGCACCAACACGGGATCATCCACCGCGATCTGAAACCCGCGAACATCAAGGTGCGCGATGACGGCACCGTCAAGGTGCTTGATTTCGGCCTCGCCAAAGCGCTCGAGACCGAGCCGCACCTGAGCGACGCCTCACAGTCGGTGACGACCAGTCCGGCGATGACACGCATGGGGGTCATTCTGGGCACTGCAGCCTACATGAGTCCGGAGCAGGCGAAGGGGCGCCCGGCGGACAAGCGCAGTGACATGTGGGCGTTCGGGTGTGTCCTCTACGAGATGTTGACGGGCACACGCGCGTTCCGGGGCGACGACGTAAGCGACACGCTTGCCGCCGTGCTGCGCGGAGAGCCGGATTGGAGTGTGGTCCCACGAGAGATGCCTGCACCGATTCGCCGGCTGCTGCGCCGCTGCCTCGTGAAGGACTTGAACAGGCGCATCGGGGATGCGTCGATCGCCGGCATCGAAATAGATGATGTGCGGAGCGGCGCATACGCGGATGGCGAGGCGGTTCAGAAGACGCTGCGACGCCGGGAGCGGCTCGCATGGGTGTCAGCGTTAGTACTCGTCGCGGTGATCGCCGCGGGCGTGACGGCGCTGATGCGTCCGCGCGCGTCCGTACCGTCGGCGCGGCTCGCGCGCTTCACGATCACGCTGCCGACGGGTGATCGGCTCGGCACGCTGAATCGCACGGTGGCGCTGTCTCCGGATGGTACCGCGATCGCGTACACCGCAAACCAACGAGTGTACTTGCGCGCACTCGACCGACTTGAAGCCGTACCGATTCACGGAACGGAACCGACTGCCACTGGCGGAGGGCAGAATCCCTTCTTTTCTCTCGACGGCCAGTGGATCGGCTTCTGGCAGGGCTACCAGCTCAAGAAAGTCTCCATAGCGGGCGGCGTGCCCGTGGTGCTCTGTTCCGCGCAAAACACGTCGGGTGCGAGCTGGACGTCCGAGAACATGATCCTGTATGGGCAGGGCACCGAAGGAATCTGGCGCGTGTCGGCCGATGGCGGCAAGCCCGAGAATCTTGTGAAGGTGGAGGCCGGCCAGATAGCCTCGGGACCGCAGATCCTGCCCGGTGGGCACACCGTTCTTTTCACGCTGACCGGTAAGAATCTCGAGGCCGGGCAGATCGTCGTGCAGTCGCTCGACAGCGGCATGCGTCACGTCGTCCTGGAAAGAGGGAGCGACGCGCGCTACCTGCCAACGGGTCACCTCGTGTATGCCGTTGGGAACACATTGCTGGCGGCGCCCTTTGACGTGGCGGCGCTCGCGGTGCGGGGCGGGCCGATCCCGCTGGTGGAAGATGTGGGCCGCACTCCAGACGGGGTTGTCGCCCAGTTCGCGGTCTCGAGTGAAGGCACCCTCGCGTACGTACCAAGGGATGCCGTCGCGGGGGGCGCCGTGGCGCAGCGGACGCTGGAGTGGGTCGATCGCCAAGGACGCGAGACGCCCATCAAGGCGCCCCCTCGCACGTATATCTATCCACGACTTTCACCGGATGGCACCCGCGTTGCGCTCGTGATCGCCGATCAGGATTACGATGCTTGGATTTGGGATCTGGCCCGTGAGATGCTGACGCGCCTGACGTTTGGACCGGCGTTCGAAACCAGTGCCGTCTGGACACCGGATGGAACGAGCGTGATCTTCACTTCGGGCGGGCAGCTACCAGGTCACGGACCATCCACCCTGTTTCGGCGGACGGCGGATGGCACCGGAACGGTCGAACAGTTGACGGAACCCACGACAATGGTTGGCCCGCCCGCGATCACGCCTGACGGCAACGCGCTTGTCTTCTCGCGGAAATCGCCCGCCGTGGGAACTGCGGTCGATCTCGCCGACCTGATGCTCCTGCCGCTGGTGGGCGACCGACGCCCGCGGCCGCTCGTGCAGACGCCCTTCGCTGAGGCGTTTGGGGAGATTTCGCCCGACGGTCGGTGGCTCGCGTACCAGTCGAACGAATCGGGCCAGTTCGAAGTCTACGTCACGCCTTTCCCAAATGTGACGACGGGGAAGTGGCAGGTTTCAACGGGCGGCGGCACACAGCCACTGTGGGCCCGGAACGGGGAGGAACTGTTTTATGAATCGATGGGCGCCTTGATGCGCGTTCCGGTCACGCGCACTGCGACGTTTGCGGCCGGTCCGTCCGCCAAACTCTTCGACGGCCCGAACTTCTTTATCGCTGGCGCACCGGGTCGCCTGTATGACATCGCACCCGATGGCCGACGATTTCTGATGACGAAGGCGATCCGCGGCGCGGACGCCACTACAGCGTCCTCCCGGATTGTCCTCGTCCAGAACTGGTTCGAGGAGCTGAAGCGACGTGTCCCGATGCGATAGCGTCGACTGAAGACGCGGCCTGCATCTGTCGAGCACGACTCCTGCACTACCCGATGTAACGACGCGCGCCGGCAGCCCGCGTGACGCCAGAATGGCCGAATTTCCGGTCTTTCTGGAACCGGACGGCACGCAGGTCCTTACGGACTCCGTAAACGCTTGCGCGCGTCGTAATCATCCGGGGGCTTCGCCCCGCCGGACCCCCTATCGCCGTCGCTCGCGGGACCCCTGGCCCCGCGCCGCTCCGGCGGGCGCGCTCACGCGCGCCGTAATCATCCGGGGGGCTTCGCCCCGCCGGACCCCCTATCGCCGTCGCTCGCGGGGACCCCTGGCCCCGCGCCGCTCCGGCGGGCGCGCTCACGCGCGCCGTAATCATCCGGGGGGCTTCGCCCCGCCGGACCTCCCATCGCCGTCGCTCGCGGGGACCCCTGGCCCCGCCCCGCTCCGGCGGGCGCGCTCACGTGCGCCGTACGAACG
>JBKPTE010000084.1:0-9993 GCA_046735335.1 Acidobacteriota bacterium
GATTGCCGACGACGACCACGTTCAGGATCTGCCATTCGCCGGGAGGGTTGCCGGCATAGACATCGGCGCGCTTCCAGCCGTAGATGTCCATCAGCAGGCCCGGGTAGGTCGAGGCCGCTCTCCGGGCGTCGTAGTCTGTCGTGAGCTGCAGCTGCAGCTCGTACCGTCCGCGAATGTAGAAGCCGCTGTTCTCGCTCGTGCTGGCCAACAGGATCTCGGCGTCGGCCTTGAAGTCCTTGAACTTCTCCTTCGTGTAGATGTTGCACGTGGGCCGCTCGCCTCGCGCAGGGACTTCGTTCTTCAGCATGCCGTCGGCGATGGTCCAGCGATCCTCGCAGGGACTCTGCCACGTCTCGGGCGTCAGTCCCGACCACGTCTCCTTGCCGACGCCGGGGCCGACGATCACCACGGGCTTGCCGTAGGTGTGGTTGCCGTTCGCGTTCGATGGCGGCCAGACCGGCTGACGCACGCCAACCCAGTTAATCGTCCGCGGCGCCGGCGCAGCTCTCGGCGGCGCGGGTGGAGCGGCTGGAGTGGTTGCCGGGGCTGCCCCGGCGGCGCCTTCACGGCCTCTGCCTCCTCGCGCGCTCGGGCACGGATCGCCGGGCGTCTCGTGATGCCCGATCAATTTGCCGTTCTCGATCTTCGCGTGATACACGGGGCCACAGGCCGGTTTCGGCAGCGTATCGCCAGGCCCGAACTGCCACGTGAGCTCGCCGTTCTCGACCTTGATCATCGGGATCGGTTGGGCATGCGCGACACGGTCGAGGAACATGCCCTCGAGATGGTCGCCCACCTGCTTCACTTCGAGAAAGTAGATCAGGTGACTGTCGGATCCGGTGCCGGTGAGATTCCATCGTCCGACGAACGGGTTCTGCTGGGCCCCAGCGACGACATAAGCCGCGGCCAAGACTGTGACGACGACTGCGAGCTTCGCGCGCATGAGAGCATCTCCCTCTTGCCATGGCTTCGGCCGAGCCAGCCCAGCGCGCGCAGATTATCGCGGCTCGCCCAGGCGGTCAATCAGGGCGAAAAGTCTTCCGGGGCCGAAGCGCGGGGGATACTCCTCCTCGCGTCGTGCGGGAATGATCCGAGTTACCCTTATCGTCATTCGTGACAGGAGGCACTCTGTTGACCGCAAGAGCGCTGCTTTCCTTCTGCGCCATCTCGGCAGGTTGCCTGCTCGGGACCCACTTGTCGCGAGCCTCCCAGCCCGCAGTGCCGCCGGCGCACGATTCACAAACAAATCGCGCAAGGACCGACTATCCGGACTGGCCCTGGCCGAAGGGCGTACACGAACCTGCGAAACCCGACGATGGCCAGCTTTTTCATGTGCCCGGAAGCACACAGAGCTATACGGATGCGCAAATCAACAGGAGCACCAGCACCGTCGACTGGTTTCCGGAACTGCACCCTGCGCCTCCTGCTCCGGTGATTTCAGGCAGAAAGGGCGCGTACAACGCGTGTGGTCAGTGTCACCTGATCGACGGCCGAGGCAAGCCCGATACGGCCGACCTTCGAGGGCTTCCGGTCCCATATTTTCTTCAGCAGCTCGCCGACATGAAAGACGACAAGCGGCAGGGTTCCGTGCCGCACGCAACGATCAAGGACATGATTCCGATTGCGAAGGCGATCGATGAAGCCGACGCAAGGCTCGCAGCCGATTACTTTCACTCGATACCCGCCGCGAGAAGTATCCGCATCATCGAGACCGATACTGTTCCTGTCACGCGTCCTGGCCCGCATAACGTGCAGTTGGTGGACGCCAGCGGAGCCAAGGAACCAATCGGGATCCGCATCATCGAAGTCCCTGAGGATGTACAGCGGACTTTCTTGCGCGATGCCACGTCCGGGTTCATCGCGTATGTGCCGAAGGGCAGCATAAAAAGAGGCGAGCTGTTGGCGAAGACTGGGGATGGCGGCAGAACACTGCCTTGTGCCACATGTCATGGAGAAGGCTTGAAGGGAATGGACGATCTGTTCCCGCCCCTGGCAGGGCATTCTCCAGCTGCGACTGCACGGCAACTCTACGACTTCAAGAGCGGCACTCGCGACGGACGCAATGCCCTTGCGATGAAGCCTGTCGTCGCCCATCTTACCGACCAAGACATCGTCGACCTCACTGCCTACATCGCGTCACTGCAACCATGAGGCACCACAACCCCGTGCAAGAGCCTGCGCGCGCACCGCGCCGCGACTCCTCGGCCCTATGAACTACAACGAGGTGCGCTGAAAGATGCTGGCGAACGCGTCCACCTTCGCCCTGCGCGCTACGATGGACATCCTTCGCCTGTCTGTGACGTGAGCTCCGTGAGGATGGCAATGCCTTCGCCAGAACCGGATCCGAAGGATGGCTTGCCATCCGAAGCTCGCTCTTGAATACAGGCGAGCGAAGGATGGTACCGGTACGGGGATTCGAACCCCGGTCCCGTGGCTGAGAACCACGTGTCCTGACCCCTAGACGATACCGGCATTCGGGTCGACAGGAACTTTTGATTTTAACAGGCGGGTCGCCGAGGGGTCAAACGCCTCTGCCTCTCAGGTCACGTCTGTGTGAGATCCGTGACCGCCCTCTCGCTCCTCTGCGACCCCAGCGTGAGATCGTGACCGGCCCCTGCGTGAGATCGTGACCCGGGCTGTTATCATTTCGCCCATGCGCTACCTCGCCGGACTCATTCTGATCGTGTGCCTCGTCGCCGGCGGAGCGTTCGTCTACGCCGGACGCGTGCCGGGACCCGCAATCGAAATCAGGAACCCAGCCAAGTACGTCGGCCAGTCGACACCGCTGGAAGTGTCCATCGCCACGCCGGACAACAAGCTGAGCGACGTCGAGATCGTCTTCGAACAGAACGGCAAGTCGACGCCGCTCTTCTCGCTCGCGCCGGCGCAACAGGGCAAGCCGGCCTCCGGGAAGCTCGAGGTCGCGACGCGCGTCGAGTCCACCCCGCAAGGCGCGCCGGCATCCGTCTTCAGGACGACGCTGAGTCGTGAGACGCTGCCGGACTTGAAAACGGGACCCGCGCGCATCGTCGTCACGGCGAAGCGTCCCGTGCTCCATGACATCCGGAAGGTCGAGTCCCGCGCGACGCGCGACCTGCAGGTCCGCCTCGAGAAGCCGACGATTGCCGTGCTCTCGACGAAGCACTACGTCAACCTTGGCGGCTCCGAGATGATCGTCTACCGCGCCGCGCCCGCGGACGTTGAATCCGGCGTGCAGGTCGGCGACCTCACATACCCGGGGTATCCGGCATCGGGCGCCACGGTCGAAGGTGTGCACATCACGGACCCCTCGATAAAGGTCGCGTTCTTCGCGCTGCGGTTCGATCAGGACGTCAACACGCCGATGTTCGCGTACGCTCGCGACGAAGCGGGCAACAGCGCGCGCGCGGAGTTCGACCACCTGACGTTTCCCAAGCCGTTCAAGCGCAGCCGCATCGAGCTGGACGATCGCTTCCTCGACCGGGTCGTCCCCGCGATTCTGGACACGACGACGGAGATCAAGCCCGATGGGGACACGCTGCAGAAATTCCTCGCCATCAACGGCGACCTGAGGCGCCGGAACGCGGAGACGATCGCGAGCTATGCGAAGAAGTCCGCGCCCGAGATGATCTGGGGCGGCGTCGTGTTCCATCCCTTCACGAGCAGCGCCGTCGAGGCGGCGTTCGCGGACCAGCGGACGTACATCTACAAAGGCAAGGAAGTCGACCGGCAGGTCCACCTCGGGTTCGATCTCGCGAAGGTCGTGAACGCGCCGGTCGTCGCGGCGAACAAGGGCAAGGTCCTTCATGCCGGGCCGCTCGGCATCTACGGCAACTGCGTGATCATCGATCACGGCATGGGCGTGCAGTCGCTATACGGGCACCTGTCGTCGATCGGCGTCCAGGTCGGGCAGACGGTGGAGAAGGAGCAGGAGCTCGGCCGGAGCGGGATGACCGGCCTGGCCGGCGGCGATCACCTGCACTTCACGATGCTTGTGAACGGCCAGATGGTGAACCCTGTGGAATGGTGGGACGCACACTGGATCCAGGATCGGATTCTGCGCAAGCTGAAGGAGGCGCAATAGCCACCTTCGACAGCGCACGGCGAGTGTGATATTCAAGAAAGCGATATGTTCCGTGTTTCTAACGCGATAGCCATCGCGGCAATCGCGCTGGGGATCGCCGCCTGCGGCTCTGATCAGAGCAAGTCCGCGCAGCCGTCCTCGCCCGCGGCCGCGCCCGATCTGAAGACGGTCGACGAGGCGACGACGGGGTCGATCTCGGGGAAGGTTGCCGTGGACGGCACGCTGCCGCCGAACGCGCCAATCCGGATGGACTCCGATCCGGCCTGCGAGAGCGACAACAAGGAGCAGGCGCACGCCCAGACGTACGTGATGAGCGACGGCGGGCTGGAGAACGTCTTCGTCTACATCAAGGACGATCTCGGAAAGACGTATCGCTTCGAGGTGCCCTCGTCACCGCTGAAGCTGGAGCAGAAAGGCTGCCATTACGTGCCGCACGTGCTCGGGATCCGCGTCGGCCAGCCGCTGCAAATCACGAACGACGATGCGACGATGCACAACGTGCACGGGCTTGGGCAGTCGAACCGCGAGTTCAACTTCAGCCAGCCCGTGAAGGGGATGAAGAACACCATCACCTTCACGAAGCCCGAGGTGATGATGCCGTTCAAGTGCGACGTCCACAGCTGGATGCACGCGTATATCGGCGTCATGGATCACCCGTATTTCGCCGTCACCGGAAACGGCGGCACGTTCGAGCTGCGTGGCGTCCCGCCGGGGACCTATACTATCGAGGCCTGGCACGAGAAGCTCGGGACCGAAACGCAGTCGGTCACGCTCGGGGACAAGGGGCACAAGGAGATCACCTTCACGTTCAAAGCGCCTTCCACGACGTAGGGCCGCGGACAACGCGGACGACGCGGGAAGGCCAATCGACCCGCTGCGGGCTCCAGAATCACTATGTTTCACCGCTACGCCACGCTCGTCGCCGTCTGCACGCTGCTGCTGATTGCCGCCGGGGGCATGGTGACGAGCACCGGGTCCGGGCTCTCGGTTCCCGACTGGCCGACCAGCTACGGCTGGAACATGTTCACGTTTCCGTTGAGCAAGTGGGTCGGCGGCATCAAGTACGAGCACAGCCACCGCCTCATCGCGAGCACGGTAGGCTTTCTGACGATTGGCCTTGCGATCTGGGCGTGGCGCGTCGAGCCGCGGCGCTGGGTGCGCCGGCTCGCGTTCGCGTGCCTGGGCGCGGTGGTGCTCCAGGGCGTGCTGGGCGGCGTCACGGTCCTTCTGAAACTTCCGCCGTCGGTGTCGATCGCGCACGCCGGCCTGGCGCAGATCTTCTTCTGTTTGACGCTCAGCGTCGCCGTGGTGACGTCTCCGAAGTGGCGGACCGCCGCCCCGGCAGACGACCCGACGCTTCGGCTCCTCGCGACGGCGACCACTCTGCTGGTGTACACACAGATTCTGCTCGGCGCGACGATGAGGCATACGAACGCGGGGATGGCGATCCCGACGTTCCCGCTCGCGTTCGGGCATCTCGTGCCGCCGTTCTGGAACACCGGCATCGCGGTCCATTACGCGCATCGCGTCGGGGCGATCGTCGTGTCGATCGCCGTTCTCGCCACCGTCGGGCACGTGTTCCATCACCACCGTGAGCGCGGCGAGCTGTTTCGTCCGGCCGTCCTGCTGCTCGTGTTCCTCTGCACACAGGTGACGCTTGGCTCGTTCGTGGTGCTGAGCGGGCTGCAGCCGATCATCAACACGGCGCACGTCGTGAACGGCGCGTTCGTGCTCGGGACGTCGGTCGTGCTCACGCTGCGCGCTCATCGTGCGAGGCTTGCGATGGAGGGCGCGCCAGCGGGCGCGCGGGCCCAGTCGGGACTGTCGCACCTGTCCGGCGCGGAGGCGCGGCCATGAGCTCCGAAGCGGTTGCGTTGACCGGCACGCGCGCGCGTGCGCTCGACTTCGTCGCGCTTGGAAAGCCGCGCCTCAACTTCCTCGTCGTCGTCTCCGCCCTTGCCGGGTACGTGATGGGCGCCTCGGAAGCATCCGGCATGCTGCGCCTCGTGGGCATGCTGGCGGGAACGGGGCTGGTCGCCGGCGGAGCATCCGCGTTCAATCAGGTGTACGAGCGCGACGTCGACGCGCTCATGCGCCGGACGCGGCTGCGGCCGCTGCCGGACGGGCGCGTGCAGCCGGCTGAAGCGCTCGCATTCGCCGCCGCCGTATCCGCGACAGGTCTCCTGATCCTTGCGGCGACTGCCAACCTGCTGTCTGCCGCGGTCGCCTTCGCGACGCTCCTGACCTACGTCGTCGTCTACACGCCGCTGAAGCGGCGAACGTCGCTCGCAACGGTCATCGGGGCAATTCCCGGCGCACTCCCGCCCGTCATCGGCTGGGCCGCCGCGCGCGGCTCGCTGTCGCGCGAAGCGTGGACGCTCTTCGGCATCGTCTTCCTCTGGCAGTTGCCGCACTTTCTGGCGATCGCGTGGATGTTCCGCGACGACTACGGGCGCGCCGGATTTCCGCTGCTTCCAGTCGTCGAGCCCGATGGCCGCAGCACGGGCCGCCAGGCGCTGCTCTACGCGGCGGCATTGATACCGCTCAGCCTGGTGCCGACGCTGATGGGCCTCACGGGAGAAGTCTATTTCGCCGCGGCGCTCGTCCTCGGGCTCGCGTTCTTGGCGCTCACGGTCCGCTTCGCGCGAACCCGCACGGTGCGCGATGCGCGGCGGCTGTTCTTCAGCTCGATCATCTACCTGCCGCTCATCTGGATTCTGATGATCGCCGACAAGCTCTAGGCCGACGCTCAAATGCCGGCTGGATCCTGGTCAATGCCGGCTGTCATCGTGCCGGCGGCACTCTGGTCAATGCCCGCCGTATTCGTGTCGATGCCAGCCTCGCTACGCGGTTCCCGTTCGTGACGGTTGCGGATCTCCCGGCGGTCAATGCCACATTGAATGCGACAGCGGCCGTCCTCCTGGCGATCGGCTACTGGCTCATCCGGCACGGACGCATCACGCAGCACCGCCGCGTCATGATCGCGGCGTTCTGCACGTCCGTGCTCTTCCTGATCTCGTACCTCGTCTACCACGCGCAGACCGGCTCGAAGCATTTCCCCGGGCAGGGGCTGGTACGCGGCGTGTATCTGGGAATCCTGCTCACGCACACCGTGCTGGCCGCCGCCGTTCCCCCGCTCGCGCTGATCACGCTGTGGCGCGGCCTCAGCGCGCGCTACGACCGGCATCGGCGCATCGCGCGGTGGACGCTGCCAATCTGGCTGTATGTTTCGGTGACCGGCGTGATCGTGTATCTGATGCTCTATCGGTTGTACTGACCCTCGTGTTCCTGCTCGCGCAAGTTCCCCCCGCCGCTGCTGGAGGCGGCGCGTTCGTCAATCCGCGCACGCTGACCGGCGCCGCCGCGTTCGTGATCGCGTCCGTACTGCTGCTCCTGTACGCGTATCGCCGGAGGCTGTTCATCCTCTGGTGGATCGCGGGATGGCTGCTGCTCGGTGTGTCGATGTTCCTCGCGGCGCACCCCTTCGTCACGCGGGAGATCCAGTTGATGGCGTACGGCGGCGCGCAGTTCATCGGGATCCTGGGCGCCTTCGCGTTCGTCATCGCGGCCGATGCGTATCGCCACAGGCCGCGCTTCCGTCGGGCCTACAGCCTGGCGCTCCTCCCGATCGCGATCTGGTTCAACCTTGCTCCGGTCGCGCTCGGCACGGCCGCGGTGTTCGCGCCAGGCCACGTCCTGATCGCCGGTGCATTCGCCGCCGCGGGCGCGGCCCACCTGCTGCTGCTGCGGCAGGTGCGCATGCTCGGAGCGGCCCTCATCGGCGCCACGTTTTTGTTCCTGACCGCGCTCAATTTGTGGATCGCCGCCGCCGTGTCGAACCCGAACGCGCCGGTCCTGGGACGCGCGTTCTTCGTCACCTCGGTCGTCGTGCTCGTCACGGCGCTCGGCATGCAGCTCATGGCGTTCGAGGACATGACCTCGGAGCTTCGCCGCACGAACCGCCGCCTCGAGGTGGCGCAGAGCGATCTCCGCCAGCTCGTGATCACCGACACGTTGACGGGCTGCCGCAACCGCCGCTTCTTCCACGAGATCATCGGGCGCGAGCTGCAGCGCCACCGCCGCTACGAAACGCCGTTGTCGATCCTCTTCATCGACATCGACCGCTTCAAGACAATCAACGACACATTGGGGCACGAGACCGGGGACCAGGTGCTGCGGCAGGTCGCGGCCTTCCTCCTCCGCAACATCCGCGAGGCGGACTACGTGTTCCGCTGGGGGGGCGACGAGTTCCTGGTGCTGATCTCGTGCGCGGAGGACGAGGCGGGCCGCCGTGGGCAGCAGCTGCAGACTCTTTTCGCGGAGTCGCCCGAGATGTCATCGCTTCCCGCGGGCGTCGGCCTCAGCATCGGCTGCGTGGAGGTGCCGCGCGAGGCGACGGACATCGCCGCATTCGTCCAGACGGCCGACGAGCGCATGTACGTGAACAAGAAGCGCTCGCGCTGAAGTTGGTGGTTGGAGGCCTGTCTCTTGCCGTTCGTTCCAGAGCCGCCCGGTCGTTCAGTGCGTTAGCGCTGAATGTTGCAGAAACTGCAACATCTGCGCGCTTTGGGGCTGCCAGAAACTGAGGCAGTGCGATGGCCGACATCAAAGATCACCGTGACCTCGAGGCGTGGCAAGTAGCAATGGATGCCGTGATGAAGACCTACGCCCTTACGACGGAGTTCCCCAAGTCCGAGACGTACGGGTTATCGGGGCAGATGCGCCGGGCGGCGGTCTCGGTGCCGTCGAATATCGCTGAAGGGCAAGCGCGACGCGCGACGGGGGCGTTTCTCAATCATCTCGGAATTGCGCTCGGATCGTTCGCCGAACTCGACACGCAGCTCGAGGTGGCATTCCGCCTCGGTTATGCGTCTCTCACGCAAATGCAGAACCTGAAGAAGTGCGTCGATTCCGGAAGACGGCTACTGCCCGGTCTCCGACGGTCGCAACAGAAGCGGCTGGTCATGACGGGAGCTGCATGGGCTGGCTGGATAATTCTGGCATTTCGACTGTTCGCTTGATGTGTCCTAGTGTGGCAGCGACTGCGCCCCGATCAGGCGCTGCCACCCCGGCATCGAACCTCCAACACCAACCTCCAACAACCAACCTCCAACCTCCGCCTCCAGCCTCCTCAGCGATAGAGCAGGTATTTTGCCCTCCTGAGCCGCCACTGCGCCTCCGCGGCGTTCCACGACGCCGCGATCGACGCCGGATCATCTCCCTGCTTCACGCGCGTGAGCGTGTCGCGCGAGCCGAACAGACGTGCGGCGAGATCGATCTGGAAATCTGCCGGGTACAGCTTCGAGAGCGCAGCGGCGATCTCGAGGCCCACGCGAACGGGATGCAGCGCCTCGCGATCGGTGACGACCATGAACACGCCCTGGCATTCTTGGTTCGCGTACTTGCTCGCCGTCGGCGTGAACCGGACGGGATAGAAGCGGATGCCCGGCAGCCCTCGTCCGTTCAGCAGATCCGCAAGGTGCACTGCATTGATCCACGGCGCGCCGACCTGCTCGAACGGCGTGTCCGTTCCGCGGCCGACGGAGATGTTCGTCCCCTCGATCGCGCCGATGCCCGGATACAGCGTGGCCTCGTTCAGGTTCCGCATGTTCGGCGACGGGCTGACCCACGGAAGCGCCGTCTCGTCGTACCACTGGCCGCGATGCCAGTTCTTCATCGCGACCACCGTGAGGTCCGCGCCGATCTTGTTCTCTCCGTTGAAAAGCCGAGCGAGCTCGCCGAGCGTCATCCCGTGGCGGATCGGCATTGGCGGGAAATATCCGGTGAACCCGACCGATTGCTGATCGAGCGGCGGCCCTTCGATCTGCCAGCCGTTGACGGGGTTCGGCCTGTCGAGCACCACGACGGGCAGGCGGCGTTTCGCCGCCTCCTCCATCAAGTACGCCATCGTCGTCGTATAGGTGTAGAAC
>JBKPTE010000085.1:0-42411 GCA_046735335.1 Acidobacteriota bacterium
TCGATCCCACGAGTGAAGGGGGGGATAAAGCGCAATGGCGAAAAAGACTGCCAAGGGCGGGAAGAAGAAGGGCGGCAAGAAGCGGTAAGCTGCCGCGCCCGCCAAAAACGGGGGCGACGATCGCCCCCGTTTTTGCTGTACCGTCCGCGCGCAACTCAAGTTGCGCGCTACGGCCCAACATCCTCGCGGTTCAGCGCTACTCCATCGTCTTCCCGTCCCAGATCCGCACCCGCTGAATCGTATCGAGCTGCTGCAGCCGATCCACGACCTCCATCCCGTTCACCACGCGGCCGAAGACCGTGTACTTCGCATCGAGGTGCGGCTGCGGCGAGTGCGTGATGAAGAACTGGCTGCCGCCCGTGTCGCGCCAGTCGAGCGCCATCCCGACGGTGCCGCGCAGGTACGGGCGATCGTTCAGCTCGTCGCGAATCGTGTAGCCCGGTCCGCCCGATCCATCCCCGCGCGGATCGCCGTCCTGCACGACGAAGTTGGGCACCACGCGATGGATCTGGAGCCCGTTGAAGAACCCCTTGCGCGCGAGCGCCATGAAATTTTGTGAAGTCTGCGGCGCATCGAGGACCGTCAGCTCGATCTCGATCGTTCCCTTCGCGGTCTCGATGAACGCGTGCGGCGAGTACGGCGGTCCGATGAGATCCGGCGAGGTGTAGGGCAGCACGGGCTCGCCCGGCACCGGACGGATCGCGTGCGCCGTTTCGACGGAGGGGTCGAGCTTCTTCAGCAGATCCGCGGCGTGCACCCGTATCGCCCAGTCCTTGTCGGCCAGCGCGGCCTTCAGCGTGTCGACCGCGTCGGCCGCGCCGAACGCGACGAGCGCGTCGAGTGCCTCCGCCCGCGGCGTATACATCGCGTCGGCCGTCCCCGCCTGATACGCGTCGCGCAGCGCGGCGGCCCCGGCGGCGAGCTTCACCTCGCCGATCGCGCGGGCCGCAGCCGTCCTGACGCCCGTATCGGGGCTCTTGAGCTGCTCGAGGAGCAGCGCATCGAGGCCCGGCGCGTGGAGCTTCGTCAGCGACTCGATGACGGCAGGCACGACGCGCTTGTCCTGGTCGCCGAGCATCGGACGCAGGCGGTCGATCGCCGCGGGACCCGACAACGTCCCGAGGACCTCGGCGAGCGCGGACCGGACCGTCCAGCTCGGATCGGGCTCCATGCCGGACAACGTCAGCAGGAACGCGTCCGGATCGATTGCCGCGGCCGCACGCATCGCGGCCGCGCGCATCGTCGCCCAATCATCGGCGAGCAGATCCTGGACGATGGGCAGCGCGGCGTGCGCGCGCCAGGCGCCCAGCGCCGCCACCGCTTCGAGCTTGACGTTGGGCGTGGCGTCGCCGTTCAGGACGTCGATCACGGCGGCTGCGGCGTCGGCGCCCGGGATCTGTCCGAGCGCACGGACGATCGATGCGCTCACCAGATCGTCCCCCTTCGCACGCTGCAGAGCAGCGACGAGCACGGGGGTCGACGAGGCGTCCTTCAGCACGCCGAGCCCTCGCGCGGCAAAGCCGCGCGTGTAGCGGCCCTCGCCGTGAAGCAGCCGCTGCAGGGCCCGCGATGCGCGTGGGTCCTGAATGCGCTGCAGCGCATAGGCGACGGGCCACCACGCGCTCACCGGTCCACCGGATCCATCGAGGATGGCGTTGGCCAGAGGATCCCAGGCCTTCAGACGGACGAGCGCGTACAGCGCCAGCCGGACCGCCTCCACCTCAGGTGCTTTCGGCCATTGCTCATCGTCGGAACCGATCGAGCCGAGCACACCCTGCTTGATGTAGGCCGTTGCCATGCTGCCAATCGCGGGCGCCGCGGCCCCATCGCCGATCAACCCGAGCGCCTCCGCGGCACGTCCGCGAACGCGTGGATCGGCGTCGCCAAGCGCAGTGGTCAACGCCGAGACAGCGCTGCGATCGCCGAGCAGCCCCAGCCCGAAGGCGGCCATTTGACGGACGTCGGGATCCGTATCCGTCAGCACCGGCGTGAGCGCCGCGACGCCTTCGGCGAGACCCGTCCTGCCGATCGCCAGCGCAGCGCGCCGGCGAATGCGCGCATCCGTATCAGCGACGAGGCGCGTGAGATCCAGCGCCGGAGGCGGCGGCACCGCGGGCGCCGCGCGCTTCTTTCCCGCGGGCACCGGGGCGGGGGGCGGAGCCGGCGGCTCGATGCGCAGCACCCGGCGATCCTCGAGCTGAAGGATCCACCCCATCTTCTGTTCGAAGGTGACGGTCGGAGCCGGAGGACGCGGAGGAGCGCTCGCGCAGGCGGTCGAGAGCAGCAGCAGGGTCGCACACCTCAGTCGGTTCATAGGGACACTCTCTCGAATCGCGGGGCCGCTGCGCTCACTTCGTTCCGCTCGCGCTTTGCCGCTCGCTCCGCTTCGTTCGCATTTCCCACGTTTCCAGCGTTGCACGCTGGACGCGTTCGGGTACGACGGTCACGCCGATGCCAGATCCGTCGGGGACGGCGATCGTGCCCTCCGGACTCACCTCGATCGGCGGCTCGATGAGATCGGGGATGAAATAGCGCCGGCTCGCGGCAATGTCGCCCGGCAGCCGAAAGTTCGGCAGCGTCGACAAATGAATGTTGTGGGCGCGCCCGATGCCGCTCTCGAGCATGCCGCCGTGCCACACGGGCACGCCGTGCGCCGCGGCCACATCGTGCAGGCGGATCGATTCCGCGTGGCCGCCAACCCGCCCGGGCTTGATGTTGATGATGCGGCACGCCCCGAGCGCAATCGCGTCCTCCCCCGCCCGAACGGAGGCGATCGATTCGTCGAGGCAGATGGGGGTCGCGATCTGCCGCTGCAGCGTTGCGTGGTCGCGCAGATCATCGTAGTCGAGCGGCTGCTCGATCATCATCAGATCGAAGGGATCGAGCGCCGCCAGGTGTGCGGCGTCGGCAATCGTGTAGGCGGCATTGGCGTCCACCATCAACGGGATGCCGTCGAACCGGGCGCGAACCATCTCGACGGCGTCCACGTCCAAGCCGGGCTTGATCTTGATCTTGATCCGGCGGTAGCCGGCCGCGCGCTCCTCCGCGACCCTCTCGGCGAGCGCCTCGAGCGAGTCCTGGATGCCTATCGACACGCCGGATTCGATCTGCCGGCGCGTGCCGCCGAGCAGCGTGCTCAGCGAGACCCTCCGCTGACGGCCGTACAAGTCCCAGGCGGCCATCTCGATCGCCGCCTTCGCCATCTGATGGCCGCGCACGGGCCGCATCGCGGGATACAGCTCCCGCGGGTGATTGAAGCGCGTCCCGAGCACCATCGGGGCGAGATAGTCCCTGATGACGAGCCACGCCGTTGCCGTCGTCTCGGCGCTGTAAAAGGGGTTCGCGTCGGCCACGCACTCGCCGAACCCGCATGCACCATCTCCCCAGACCGTCACGAGCACGAACGTGCGATCGGTGCTCCGGCCGAAACTCGTCTCGAAGAAGCGTACGAGCGGCAGGCGCAGCAGACGCAGCTCGATTCGATCGATGGTCAGGACGTCCGGCACGCGACACAGAAAAACACAGATGGGACGGCAAATGCCAGCCCGCACCCCGGTATACTCCAGCCACACGGTGGAATTTCGGCATATTGCAATCGAGGGGGCGCCGGCAGCGGGAAAATCCGCCTTGACCGAACGGCTCGGCACGCGCCTCGACGCCGCCGTCGTCCTCGACGAGCCGGACAATCCGTTTCTCGCCGACTTCTACACCGGCCGGCCGGGCGCCGCGTTCCAGGCACAGCTCTTTTTCACGCTCTCGCGGCACCGCCAGCAGGCGTCGCTGCGCCAGAGCGATCTCTTCAGCCAGGCGACGGTCTCCGACTACGTGTTCGATCGCGACAAGATCTACGCGTACCTGAACCTCGACGACAACGAGCTGTTCATCTATCAACGTCTGTACGAGCTGCTGGCCCAGGACGTTCCGACGCCCGATCTGGTCATCTACCTCCAGACACCGACCGATATCGTCCGGCGACGGCTGCGCGAGCGCGCGCGGGAGCAGACGGAGGCCCCCGCGCTCGATGATTCCTACATCCGCGAGCTCAACGAGGCGTACAACCATTTCTTCTTTCACTACACGGCGACGCCGCTGCTCGTCGTGGAGACATCCCAGATCGACGCGCGGTGGGAGGACGATCCGCTCGACGAGCTGGTGAAGCAGATTCGGAGCCTCACCGGCGGAACGCGGTACTACGTGCCGAGGACCTGATCGGGCGGCACGGGATCCCCGCGAGCGACGGCGTGGGGGACTCCGAGGGGCGCTAGCCCCTCGGTGGATCTGCTAAGCTCAACACAATGGCCTGGTTCAAGAAGCCGCGCAAGCCCATTGAGCCGCCCGCCGACAAGCCGAGCCGAGTTCCAGAAGGCCTTTGGGTCAAGTGCCCCTCCTGCAGCGAGATCCTCTATAACAAGGACCTGGCCGCAAGCCTCAGCGTGTGTCCCAAGTGCGGACACCACTTCCGGCTGGGCGCCGCGGAACGGCTGCGGATGCTATTCGACGGGGCCTGGAAGGAGTACGACGCGGAGCTCGTCACGACCGACCCGCTGAAGTTCACGGACACGAAACCGTACAGCGCGCGGCTCGATTCGAGCATCAGCGCGACGGGGCTGAAGGACGCCGTCATCTGCGCGGTCGGAAAGATTAACGGGATGGAGACGTCCGTTGCAGCGATGGAGTACGGTTTCATCGGTGGCAGCATGGGCGTGGTCGTCGGCGAGAAGATCACGCGGGCCATCGAACGCGCCATCGACCAGCGGCTGCCGGTCGTTATCGTCTCGTGCTCGGGCGGCGCCCGCATGATGGAAGGGGCGCTCTCGCTGATGCAGATGGCGAAGATCAGCGCCGCGCTCGCGCGGCTGGATCGCGCACGCCTGCCGTACATCTCCATCCTGACCGACCCGACGACCGGCGGCGTGACGGCGAGCTTCGCAATGCTCGGCGATGTGAACATCGCCGAGCCGAAGGCGCTCATCGGATTTGCCGGGCCGCGCGTCATCGAGCAGACCATCCGGCAGAAGCTGCCGGACGGCTTTCAGCGCAGCGAGTTCCTGCTCGAGCACGGCATGCTGGACATGGTCGTCGACCGCCGCGAGATGAAGGACGCGGTCGCGCGTCTCCTGCGCTTCGGCCGTCCGTCGTCGCCCGTGCGCGAGTCCGCGCCCGCCGTGGAATCCGAGATCGCCGAGGCGATTCCGCGCCAGTCGTGAGCGGGCCTCGCGAATTCCTCTTCAGTCTCGAACGCTTCGGCATGAAGTTCGGCCTCGCCAACATGGCGAAGCTCTGCGAAGCGCTCGGGCACCCCGAACGGGCGTTTGCATCGGTGCTCGTCGCCGGCACCAACGGGAAAGGCTCGGTTGCGGCGATGGTCGAGACGGCGCTTCGCGCCGCCGGACACCGCACGGCCCGCTACACGTCGCCGCATCTCGTGCGGCTCGAAGAGCGTTTCGTGATCGATGGCCGCGAGGTGGACGCCGGCGTGCTCGACGCGTTCATCGCCCGCCTCGAGTCCACGATCGAGTCGTTGATGCGCGATCGAACGCTCGACGCGCCGGCGACGTTCTTCGAGTGCGCGACGGCGGTCGCGTTCGACCTGTTCCGCGAGGCGGCAGTGGAGGTCGCCGTCCTCGAGGTGGGGCTCGGCGGACGGCTCGACGCGACCAACATCGTGATGCCCGTGGCCGCGGCGATCGTCTCGATTGATTTCGATCACCAGGCGCAGCTTGGATCCACGCTCGCATCGATCGCCGCCGAGAAGGCCGGCATCGCGAAACCTGGCGTCCCGCTCGTGTGCGGCGCCGTGCCCGCGGAAGCATTGCAGGTAGTCGAGCGCGTCTGCCGCGAGCAGCGCGCGCCGCTGATCCGCGCGGACGTCGAGGTTCACGTTTCCCCGGCAGGGTTCACGGCAGGCCAGGAGATTGGGAGAATACAGAGCGGGCGCGTGACCCTGGACGGCGTGCGTCTCGCGCTCAGGGGCGCTCATCAAGTCGAGAACGCAAAGGTTGCGATTGCGCTGCTGGACACGATCGACCGGAAGGGGATGCGCGTTGACGAACGGGCGGTGAGGAGCGGCCTCACGAACGCGGTCTGGCCCGGACGCCTCGAGGAGATCGAGTCCGAGGGCTGCCGGATCATCCTCGACGCGGCTCACAATCCAGCTGGCGCACGGGCGCTCGCCGACTACCTGCGAACGACGCTCGGAAGCGGCGTGACGCTGGTGTTCGGCGCGATGCGCGACAAGGACGTCGCCGAGATGCTGGCACCGCTCGCTCGCGTCGCGCGCGTGATCGTTTGCACGACCGCGTCCACGCTGCGCGCGATGCCGGCCGACGCGATCGCCGACGCCGCGCGTCCGCTGCACGGCGCGGTGCTCGTGGAACCCGATCCGGTTCAGGCCGTCACGCGCGCGTGCCGCAGCGGCGGGACCGTCGTGGTTGCCGGGTCGATTTTTCTGATCGGCCCCATCAGGGAGATGTTGACGCGCACGTGAACGCCGCGTATTCCCAATCGCCAATCGCCATCCACTCGTCCTTCTCCAATCCGCAATCGACAGTGCAATCGGCAATCTGCAGCCGGCAATCGGCAGTCGCAGACGTGGTATTCTGCCGTAACCCGCGCCTGAGAAATCATCGAGTCCGATGCTTCGTACTTGTGTTCTTGTCCTGCTGCTGCTCGCGGCGGCCCGCATCGCGAGCGCGCAACAGGCCCCGGGGGGCTGCAAGATCTGGCAGACGACGAGTCAGCGATCGATCACGGTGACCAGCACGCGGCACTATCGCCTGCTGGAGAACGTCGAGATCGACTGCAACGACATGCAGTTCTTCGCCGACGAAGTGGAAGTGTTCAGCGACGCCGATCGGATGCGCGCGTCAGGGCACGTCGTCTTCGTCTCGGCTGACAATCGGATCTCGGCCGACCGCATGGAGTTCAACACGAAAACGCGCACCGGCACGTTCTACATCGCGTCGGGGATCGCGAGCCTGCAGAATCGCGGGATCGATCGGAGCCTGTTCGGGACGCAGGAGCCCGACGCGTACTTCTGGGGAGAGACGATCGAAAAGCTCGCGCCCAAGACCTACCGCATCACGCGCGGCGGCTTCACGACGTGCGTCCAGCCGACGCCGCGCTGGGAGCTGGTGTCCGGGTCGGCCACCGTCACGCTCGACGAGCACGCGATCCTGAAGAACACGGTGCTCAAAGTGAAGGGCGTTCCGCTCTTCTATCTCCCGATGATGTACTACCCGATCAACAAGGAGGATCGGGCCACGGGCTTTCTGATTCCGACCTACGGCTCGTCCACGATTCGCGGCCAGACGATCAGCAACGCGTTCTTCTGGGCCATCAACCGCAGCCAGGACGCCACGTTGTACCACGATTGGTACTCGAAGACAGGCCAGGGCCTGGGCGGCGAGTACCGGTACGTGACGGGGCCGGGATCGCAGGGCACCGCACGCGTCCTCGTGATCAACGAGCACGACGCGACCTACCGCCAGGCCGACGGCAGCGCCACGATCCATCCGGCGCGCTCCAGCTATTCGATCAGCGGCAACATGGCGCAGCGCCTGACGCAGACGTTCAGGGCGATGGGCAACGCCGATTACTTCTCGAGCGTCCAGTCGCAGCAGCGCTATCAGCAGAACATCTTCGCCGCCACGAGCCGGACGCGCCGGTTCAACGTCAACCTGTCCGGCGGCTTCGGACGCTTCGCGCTGAGCACGACGGTCGACCGCAACGAGACGTTCACGAACGACACGACGTCGTACGTCTACGGCTCGCAGCCGCGCATCACGCTGAGCCGCGCCGAGGCGCCGATCGGCGGTCTTCCGCTCTATTTCGGCACGAACAGCGAGTTCGTGACGCTCGTGCGGACCGACAAGAGCGCCGACCGGATCGCGGACCGCGGCCTCTCGCGTTTCGACTTTTACCCCACGCTCCGCTTCCCGTTCACACGGTGGCCGTTCCTGACGTTCAACTCGTCGCTCATGTGGCGGGGAACGATCTGGACCGAGAGCCTCGATCCCGTGGATCACACGACGCAGATCCAGGAGGCGATCGGCCGGACGTACCTGGACATGTCGACGCGGATCACCGGTCCCGTGTTGACGCGCATCTGGAACACGCCGGGACTCGGCTTCGCGCAGAAGTTCAAGCACGTGCTCGAGCCAACCGTCTCGATCCAGCGCACGTCCGCCATCGACAACTTCGACCGCATCGTCAAGATCGACGGCACGGATTACATTCCCGGCAACGTGACCCGCATCACCTACGGGTTGAACAATCGCCTCTACGCCAAGAAGGAGCGGGCGCGCGAGATCGTGACGGTGTCGCTGTCGCAGACGTATTACACAGACGCGAACGCGGCGAAAGTCGACGCGCTGTATCAGTCCGGATTCAACTCCGGGCTTCCTCCGTCGCACCTGTCGCCCATCGCGCTGCTGAC
This sequence comes from Acidobacteriota bacterium, assembly GCA_046735335.1. Taxonomy (GTDB): domain Bacteria; phylum Acidobacteriota; class Vicinamibacteria; order Vicinamibacterales; family 2-12-FULL-66-21; genus JBKPQB01. The sequence continues at coordinate 8,438 of JBKPTE010000085.1, forward strand.
GCACGTCTCGCCCACCGATCACCTCGATACCACGTTCCGCACCGAGTACGACACGCAGGTGCACGCGCTGCGGACGCTGGCGTTCAACGGCACGTGGACGTCGAGGTGGGTGCAGACCACCGGCGGCTGGAGCCAGCGCCGATTCATTCCGGAACTGCCGCAGTTCAACAACCCGGCCACCGCCGACAATTACATGAATGCGACGACGACGGTGAAGTCGCCGTCGAACGGCCTCGGCGGCACCTACGCGTTCAACTACGACCTGCGGCGCGACGTCTTCCTGCAGCAGCGGTTCATCACGTACTACAACTCCCAGTGCTGCGGCATCGCGGTGGAATACCAGAAGTTCAACTACGGAACGATCTTCCAGAGCATCGGCGTCACGCAGGACCGCCGCTTCAACATCTCGTTCACGCTCGCCGGCATCGGCACGTTCTCGAACCTGCTGGGCGCGTTCGGCGGGGGCCAGCAGGGCCGATGAAGGGATTGATCCTGAGCGGCGGCCGCGGCACGCGCCTCCGTCCGCTCACCTACACGAGCGCGAAGCAGCTCGTGCCCGTCGCCAACAAGCCGGTGCTCTTCTACGCGCTCGAGGCGCTCGCCGGCGCGGGCATTCGCGAGATCGGCATGGTCGTCGGCGACACCCAGGCGGAGATTCGCGCTGCCGTCGGCGACGGGTCCGCCTGGGGCGTTCGCGTCACCTACATCGAACAGGATGCGCCGCGAGGCCTCGCTCACGCCGTGCTGATCAGCGAGCGGTTCATCGGGAACGACCCGTTCGTCATGTATCTGGGAGACAACCTGCTGAACAAAGGCATCACGCGGTTCGTCGACCAGTTCACGACGGAGCGGCCCGCCGCGCAGATTCTTCTCGCGCGGGTGCCCGACCCGCAGATGTTCGGCGTGGCGGAGCTGGCCAACGGCCGCGTGGTGAGGCTCGTCGAAAAGCCGGCGGAGCCCAAGAGCGATCTCGCGCTCGTCGGGGTGTACATGTTCTCCCCGGCCGTGTTCGAGTCGGTCAAACGGATCAAGCCGAGCTTCCGGAACGAGCTGGAGATCACCGACGCGATTCAGGACCTGATCGATCGCGGCCTCGAGGTCCGGCCGCACATCGTCGACGGGTGGTGGAAGGACACGGGGAAGCTCGAGGACATGCTGGAGGCGAACCGGCTGATCCTCGACACCATCGAGCGGCGTATCGACGGATCGGTCGATGCGGAATCGCGTGTGGAAGGAAAGGTCGTGATCGAGCCCGGGGCCCTCGTCGAGCGCTCCGTCATTCGCGGGCCCGTGATCATCGGCGCCGACGCAAAGATCGTTCACGCGTACGTGGGACCGTTCACGTCAATCATGCGGAACGCTGAAATTCGCGAGTCCGAAATCGAGCACAGCATCGTGCTCGAGGGGAGCGTCATCAGCGATCTGGCCAATCGCGTCGAGGACAGCCTGATCGGCAAGAACGTCCGCATCTACCGCGTGCCCGTCAAGCCGTCCGCGTACCGGTTCATGCTCGGCGACAACTCGGAGGTCGGCATCCGGTGGTGAAGACACAGTCGCCCCTGATCCATGGGGTTCGAACGAAGGCGCTGCGCCGCATTCCCGACGAGCGCGGCTGGCTGATGGAGATCCTCCGCGCGGACGATGCCGATCTGTACGAGCGGTTCGGACAGGTTTACGCCTCGGCGACCTATCCCGGCGTGGTCAAGGCGTGGCATTACCACAAACGGCAGACCGACAACTTCGCGTGCATCGCGGGGATGGTGAAGCTCGTGCTCGTCGACACGCGAGAGGACTCCCCTACTCGGGGCGGCGTGAACGAGTTCTTCATCGGAGACCAGAATCCAGCAATCGTGCAGGTGCCCAATCTCGTGTACCACGGCTGGAAGTGCATCGGCTCCGAGCCCTCGCTCGTGATCAACGTCCCGACGGAAACGTACAAATACGACGATCCCGACGAGTACCGGCTGGAACCTCACGGGACCCTTCCTTACGACTGGACGCGCAAGGATGGTTAACGTCCTCGTCACCGGCGGCGCCGGGTTCATCGGATCGAACTTCGTCCGCTACGCGATCGCGGCGCACGCCGACTGGCGCATCACCACGCTCGACAAGCTGACGTACGCCGGGCGGGTGGAGAACCTGGAAGGGCTGCTCGATCATCCGCGGCACGAGTTGATCAAGGGCGACATCGCGGATCCATCCGTCGCGGCGCCGCTCGTCCAGCAGTCCGACCTCGTCGTGCACTTCGCGGCGGAAACGCACGTGGACCGATCGATCGCGAACGCGGGCAACTTCATCACGACCGACGTGTTCGGGACGTTCGTGCTCCTCGAAGCGGCGCGGCAAGCTCGGGCGTTGCGGCGCTTCGTGCAGATCTCGACCGACGAGGTGTACGGCAGCGTAGCCGAAGGATCGAGCCGGGAGACGGACGAACTGCGGCCCCGCAACCCGTACTCGGCCAGCAAGGCTGGAGCGGATCGGCTCGCCTACAGCTACTGGGCCACCTATCAGGTGCCCGTCGTCATCACGCGCGCGTCGAACAACTACGGTCCGTATCAGTTTCCGGAAAAGATCATTCCGCTGTTCATCACGAACGCGCTCGACGATCGGCCGCTTCCGCTCTACGGGGACGGCCTGAACGAGCGCGACTGGCTGCACGTCCTGGATCATTGCCGCGCGCTCGATCTGCTGATCGAGCGTGGCACGCCCGGCGAGGTCTACAACGTCGGCGGCGGCAATCACGTCAGGAACGTGGACCTGACGCGCAGGATTCTTCAGTTGCTCGGTCGTCCGGAATCGCTCATCACGCCGGTCGCCGATCGTCCGGGTCACGATCGCCGCTACTCGCTGGACTGCTCGAAGGTGCTCGCCGCGGGCTGGCGTCCGCAGATCGCGTTCGACGAGGGTCTCGCCGACACGGTTGCATGGTACCGGCAGAACGAGGGCTGGTGGCGGCCCATCAAGGATCAGGACGCGGAGTTCCGACGCTACTATCAGGGACAGTACGGCACCGCGGGCTGACGCGGCTGTGACTGCCATCCCGCTGATCACAGGCGCGACAGGATTTGCCGGCGGGCACCTGCTCCGCTCATTCGTGGACGAGGGACAGCGCATCCATGCGTGGGCCAATCCCTCGGGCCGCGCACCGGACGAGCGTGCCGGCGTTCACTGGCGTGCAGTCGATCTGCTGGATCGCCCGGCGGTGCAGGCCGCAATCCGTGAGGCGGCGCCATCTGCGATCTATCACTGCGCCGGGATCGCCGACGTGCACGGCTCGTGGGGCGCCCGGGCGCGCGCGCTCCGGATCAACGTGATCGGAACGCACCATCTGCTCGAGGCGGCTCGCGAGGCGGGCCTCGATTGTCGAGTACTCGTCACCGGATCCGCGCTCGTGTACCGCCCGTCGATCGAGCCGCTGACCGAAGCGTCGCCGATAGGGCCAGCAACACCGTATGGCGTCAGCAAGCTGGCGCAGGAAATGGCCGTGCGGGCCTCGCCGCTCCCCGTGCTCATCGCCCGGTCGTTCAATCATGCCGGGCCTGCGCAGGATCCCTCGTATGTGACCTCCGCCTTCGCGCGTCAACTGGCGGACATCGAGGCCGGACGCGCCGACCCCGTGCTGCGCGTCGGCAATCTCGAATCGATTCGGGACATCACCGACGTGCGGGACGTCGCGCGAGCCTACCGTCTCCTGTTGCACCGAGGCGTACCGCACGAGCCGTATAACGTCTGCAGCGGCCGCGGCCACCGTATTGCCGATCTCCTCGAGCTCCTGCTTTCCATGACGCCCGCCAGGATTCGCGTCGACCGCGACCCGGACCGCCTGCGCCCGAGCGATACGCCGGTCGTCGTGGGCAGCCACGACCGGCTCACGCGCGATACGGGCTGGTATCCGCAGATTCCAATCGAGCGGACGCTCGCGGATCTGCTGGAGTACTGGCGCGCCGCGGCGGCTCAACCCAATCCGCATCCGGCATGAGCCGCGGTCAGACGCCGACGACGCGGAACGGGATCGGCGTCGGACGACCGGGCCTAGGCCATTCGGAAACGGCGCGGCAACTCGTGCACATGTCGATGGCCGCGTTCGCGCTGCTGCTGCGCTGGATTCCGTGGTGGGGCGCCGTCCTTCTCGCGGTGACGGCGGTGCTCTTCAACATCTTCCTCCTGCCCGCGGCGGCGCCTGCCCTCTTCCGCACGGGCGACCACCGGCGGACGCTGCACGGGATCGTCTTCTACCCGCTCGCCGTGCTGGCGCTTCTGCTCTGCTTTCCCCGCCGGCTCGACATCGCCGCGTCAGCGTGGGGAATTCTCGCGTTCGGAGACGGCGCGGCAACGCTCGCCGGGCGGGCGTTCGACGGTCCGCGGTGGCCATGGAACCGCGAGAAGACGCTGACTGGCACCGCCGCCTTTGTCGTTGCCGGGAGTGCCGCTGCGGTGTTCCTGGCGTGGTGGTGCGGCGCGCGCGCCGTCGATCAGCCGGCCTGGCTGCGTGTCGCCGCGGTCCCGATTGCCGCATGCATCGCCGCCGCGTACGTCGAAACGATTCCGATCCGTCTCGACGACAATCTGTCGGTCGCGTCTGCTGCCGGCGCGGCGCTCTGGCTCGGTTCGCTGATCGTGCCTGCCGCGGTGCCGACCGCGCTGGCTGTCGTTCGGCAATCGATCCCGGCCGCCGTGGTGGTGAACGCGATCGTGGCAGCGGCTGGCTATCGCGCCCGCACCGTCTCGCGCTCGGGCGCGATCGTTGGCGCGATCATCGGGACCGGAATTGTCGCCGCGGCCGGATGGCGCGGATGGACGCTGCTCCTCCTGACATTTGCTGCCGCGTCCGTCTCCTCACGAGTCGGCCTGCGCCACAAGACGCTCCTCGGGATCGCGGAAGCGCGCGGCGGCCGTCGCGGCGCGGGTAACGCCATCGCGAATACCGGCGTCGCCCTCGTGAGCGCGTGCCTCATTCTGTTGACGCGGCACCCCGCCGCGGCGAGCCTCGCGTTTGCCACCGCGCTCGCAGCCGGCGGGAGCGATACGATTGCGAGCGAAGTGGGCAAGGCGTGGGGGCGCCGCACGTGGTCGATCACGTCGTTCGCCCGTGTGCCCGCGGGAACGTCCGGCGCCATGTCGCTGGAGGGAACCGCCGCGGGCCTGCTCGGCGCGCTGGCGCTCGGCGCGGCCGCAGCGGCACTGGGGGTCGTGCCTTCGACCTCGATCGGTCCTGTCGTCGTCGGCGCGACCGCCGGTGCGCTGCTCGAGAGCTACCTCGGCGCGACGCTCGAAGCTCCGGGAATTCTGAACAACGACGTGCTGAACTTCATCAACACGGCGGCAGCGGCTGCCATTGCCATCCTCGTCCAGGGCGGCGCCGCATGACCCGCGCCGGCATCCTGCTGGAATTCAGCCGCCCGTTCACCCTGGTCGCGCCGGCGCTCGGCTTCGCATCGGGCGCCGCAACCGCGATCGGCGCCGTCCCGAGAGAAGGCTGGAGCGGCGATCTCGTTCTCTATCCCGTCATCGGCTTGACGATGGCGGCGGTGCTCAACGCGGCATCGAACGCGCTGAACCAGATCTACGACCTCGAGATCGATCGCGTGAACAAGCCGAAGCGGCCGATGCCGTCGGGACGCCTCACGCTGGGCGATGCATGGGTGTTCACCTGGGTCGCGTACGCGGTCGCGCTCGCGCTCGCGTGGTTCGTGCGGCCGGGCGGACGGCACGAATGCTTCTGGATAGTGCTCGTTGCGACGGCGATCACGATCCTCTACTCGGTGCCGCCGTTCCGGACGAAGCGCCTCGGGATCTGGGCCAACGTCACGATCGCGATCCCGCGCGGCGTGCTCCTGAAGGTCGCCGGCTGGTCGGCCGTGAAGACCGTGTTCGGCCTGGAGCCGTGGTACATCGGCGCCATCTTCGGGCTGTTCCTTCTTGGCGCTTCGACGACCAAGGACTTCGCCGACATGGAAGGCGACGCGCGCGGCGGCTGCCGCACGCTGCCGATCATCTACGGCGTCCGGCGCGCCGCGTGGATGATCTCGCCGTCGTTCGTGATTCCCTTTCTGATGATTTCGGCGGGCGCATGGAGCGGCGTGCTGACGGGCAACTTCGTCCTCCTGCAACTGCTTGCGCTGGTGATGACGATCTACGGGCTGTACGTCTGCTACCTGATGCTCCGTCGTCCGGAGGACCTCGCCGTCGAGGAGAACCACGTCTCCTGGGCGCACATGTACCGCATGATGTTCGTCGCGCAGATCGGGTTCGCGGTCGCGTATTTGCTGTGAGCGGGACAGCGGCGGCAGCGCGTGTCACGAGCTCACGCAGAGGCCGGCGGGAAGCGGAGATCGCGGTTTGCTGTCTGGCGCACGGGCGGCGATTTTCGCGATCTCCGCTCCTCGGCGAGCTCCGCGTGAGATCTTCGTGACAGCACCCCCGAGCTCCCCATCGTGGTAGCATGGCGAAACAAAGGCGAATGTGCAGTGGACGCCCTGTTCGATCTCGGCCGTAAACCTCCAACCACCAGAACGATAGCGCTGCAGGTGCGTGAGCACGGGGCTGAGTCGCTCGATGAGGCGCAGCTCCGCGCCGATGCCGCTCGCTACCAGGAGGTCACCTGCCGCTCGGCGCTCAACCGCGTCGAGGGAATGCCCTTCAACTGGACGCTGAACCCGTATCGCGGCTGTACCCACGGGTGCCACTACTGCTTCGCGCGCCGGTACCAGACGCAGTTCGAGCTCGGCCCCGACGACGAGTTCTCCTCGCTCATTTTCGTGAAGGTGAACTTTGCCGAGGTGCTGCGGCAGGAACTGGACAAACCGTCGTGGACGCGCGATCTCGTGGCGCTCGGCACCGCGACGGATCCATACCAGCCGATAGAAGGACACTACAAGCTGACGCGGCGCTCAATCGAAGCGCTGATCGCCGCGCGCACGCCCGTGGGGATCGTCACCAAAGGACCGATGGTCGTCCGCGATCGCGATCTGCTCGCGGAGTTGTCGACGGTGGTGGATTGCACCGTCTACTTGAGCGTCCCGACCGTCGACGAGGATGCGTGGCGCGCCCTCGAACCAGGGACCGCGCACCCGCTGCAGCGGCTGCGCGCCGTGCGGACGCTGCGCGAGGCTGGCGTGAATGCCGGCGTCCTGATGGCCCCCGTCGTGCCCGGCTTCACGACGCAGACGTCGCGCCTGGAGGCCACGATCAAGGCCGTTGCCGATCACGGCGCGGCGTTCTGCGGCGCGAACGTGATGTACCTGAAAGGCGGGACGAAGGATCACTTCATGGGTTTCCTCGCGCGCGAGTTTCCCCACATGGTGACGTCGTACGAGCGCCTCTACGCGGGCGCATACGCGTCCGCCGACTACGTCCGTACCGTGCGCGCGCTCATCGACATGCTGCAGGGGCGGTACGGAATCCGCCCGAGGAAGCGCAAGGACGAGGAACCAAAGGAAGAAACGCCGCCGGAACCGCAGGCGGCGTTCGAATGGTGATTACGCGGTCGCGGCCAGACTCGCCAGGCCGTCGCCGGAGGGCACGACCTCGATCTCCACGCGCTCGTCCCTGACATCCGCGATGAAGGCCTGACCTTCCGCCCAGCGCTGGCTGATCGGAAGCTTGATCCGGTCCTCGATCACGCGCTTCAGGAAGCGCGCCCCGTAGGCGAGGCTGTAGCCGTCCTTGACGAGCTGCTCGAGCGCCGCCGGCGTGACGTGCAGCGATCGTCCGCTTCGCGCGAGCGTCCGCTCGATCTTCTCGATCTGCTGCAGCGCGATCTCCCGCACTTCGTCGTGCGCGAGCGGGGAGAAGATGACGACCTCGTCGATGCGGTTGCGGAACTCCGGCGAGAAGCGCCGTTCGAGCTCGCGCGCGATCTCCCCCTGCACCTGTTCGACGCCCACCTGCTTCGAGTAGAAACCGAGAGGACTCGTCAGCTTCCGGAAGTGCTCGGACCCGATGTTCGACGTCATGATGACGATGGCATCGCTCAGATAGACGCGCTTGCCGCGGCCATCGGTGATCCAGCCCTCGTCGAACGCCTGCAGGAACACGTTGAGCATCGACGGGCTCGCCTTCTCGACCTCGTCGAGCAGGACGACGGAGTACGGATTGTCCTTCAACTGATTGGTCAGGACGCCGCCCCGTTCGGAGCCCACGATGCCGCGCGGCATGCCGATCAGCTTGTCGACCGCAACCGCGCCATCCTGGTACTCGGACATGTCGACGCGAATCATCTTCTTCTCGTCGCCGAACAGGAACTCCGCGACGGACTTCGCGAGCTCGGTCTTCCCGACGCCCGTCGGCCCGAGGAAAAGCAGTACGCCGTCCGGACGATCGAAGCCGTCCTTCAGCGGGCCTTTGTTGAGCACGAGCCGGCGCGCGACCGCGTCGATGGCGCGCCGCTGTCCGACGACGCGCGAACTGAGACGCTGTTCGACGTCCGCGAACCGATCCGTGACGTCGCGGAAGACCATGTCCTCCGGGATGCGTGCGATCTGCGAGATGACCTGCACGACGTCCTGCCCGTCGACCTCCCAGCGGCGATCGATCTCCGCACGAACGGCAGCCGTATCGAGCCAGCCGATCACCTTGTCGGGGAGCTGCAGGTGGCGCATGTAGCGCGGCGACATCTCGAGCGCCGTCTCGATCGCTTCGTCCTTGATGCGGACGGAGTAGTTCCGCTCCAGGCGCGGGCGGAGGTTGTAGAGAATCGTCCGCGTCTGGTCGATCGTCGGCTCGGAGACCTGGACGGTCCGGAACCGGCGCGCGAGCGCTTCATCCTCCTGGATGAACTCCTTGTACTCGCTCAGCGTCGTCGCGCCGATGATGCGAACTTCGCCTCGCGCGAGGACGGACTTGAACACGTTCGCGGCATCCGAGGGGGCCCCGAGCGCCGAGCCCGCGCCGATCATCGTGTGCACTTCGTCGATGAACAGAATGAGGTTCGGGCGCTCCTTGATTTCGCGGATGACGTTCTGGATTCGATCCTCGAACATCCCGCGCAGCATCGTCCCCGCGACCATGGTGTTCATCTGCAGGTTCACGATCTGGCAGTCGCGCAGCCGCACGGGAACCTTGTCCGGCTCGAACTCGATCCGGCGGGCGATGCCCTCGGCGATCGCGGTCTTCCCCACGCCCGGTTCGCCAAGGAGGAGAACCGAGTTCGCGCGCTCACGATGGCAGAGAATCTCGAGCACGCGGTCCATTTCTTCGTCGCGGCCGAAGACGGGCGGCACGCGATCCTGCCGGGCGAGCTGATTGAGGTTCGTCGCGAAATGTTTGAGGAACGGGGGCAGCTCGAAACGCTTCTTCAGCCGCTCCTCGCGCAGCTCATGGTCGCGCATCCGTGTGGCGAGCCGCGAGACGAGCGCTTCCGGCTCGATGCCGTGGCGCCGGATGATCGAGACCGGAATCCCCTGGGTCTCCTCGAAAATCGCCGAGAACAGATCCGTCGCCTCGACCGTGTGGCGGCCGGAGCGGCTGGCGTGCAGCAGGGCGAGCTTGAACAGGAGCTTCGTCGACGGCGCGACGCGGATTTCGCGGCCCGGCACGCTCGGCAGCAGGCGCAGGTGATCCTCGAGCGCCTGCAGGATTTCGTGCGGGTTCAGTTCCAGGTCGCGCATGACCTGCCCGAACATGTCCCATTCGACCTGCGCAAAGGCAAGGCAGACGTGCTCGTTCGTCAGCAGCGCGTGTTCGCGCCGCCGCGCCTCCTCGAGCGCGCGATCCACGACGCGCTCGGCTGTTTCAGCCAGTTTGTTCTGCGGGATGTCGAAGTCTTCCACGAGCGCCTCCCAAGCCTTCTGCAGTAAGGAGCAGCAAGATACGCGCCTAGACCGGAAGCCGCGCGTGCTTTGCGTTTAACTGCTTTGTGTCCAAAGGGAAGGACGCAAGTACACGGCGGCGTGTGGATCCGGTTGCGCGGGGCCGACCCGGAGGCGGCCGCCTCCCGCTCACCCACAGTGGACGGCGATTTCCTATCGAACGGTGCCGAGCAGCGCGCGAATGCGCGCCTCAGTGGGGGGGTGGCTGCTGAAGAGCGACATCAGGCCGGCGCCAGAGAAGGGCTTGATGATGAACATGTGGGCGGTCGCCGGGTTGGCGTCCATCGGGACGCGCTTCGAGATGGCGTCGATCTTCTTGAGCGCCTCGACCAGCCCGTACGGATTCCCCGCAATCCTGGCGCCCCCCGCGTCGGCGGCGAATTCACGGGTTCGGGAGATCCACATCTGGATCAGCATCGCGGCGAGCGGCGCCAGGATGATCATCGCGAGCAGCGCGATGGGATTGCTCCCGCGGTCGCGGTCGCCGTCCCGCCCGCCGTATCCGCCGAACATGCCGGCGTACATGGCCATCCGGCCGACCATCATGATCGCGGCGGCAATCGTGGCGGCGACTGAGCTGATCAGGATGTCCCGGTTCTTCACGTGCGTCAGCTCGTGTCCGATCACCCCTTCGAGCTCCGCGTCGCTGAGCACCTGCAGGATGCCCTCGGTCGCGGCAACCGCAGCATGGTCGGGATTGCGTCCGGTGGCGAAGGCGTTGGGCGAGGGATCCGGAATCACATACACCTTCGGCATCGGCAGCATCGCCTGGCGCGTCAGCCGCTCGACGATGCCGTACAGCCGGTGTCCTGGCCCGACCTCCTGGGCGCGATACATGCGCAGGACGATCTTGTCCGAGAACCAGTACGAGCCGAGGTTCATGATGGCGGCGAAGACGAACGCCACGACGAGGCCGTTGGTCCCGCCAAGGACCTGCCCGAGCGCGAGCAGGACACCGCTCAGCAGCCCGAGAAGGAGCGCCGTCTTCAGACCGTTTCCCATAGGTTGATTTTACCTCAGGCAGAACACGCGGTGATTCCGCGCAAGCGATGCCGCGCAACTCGAGTTGCGCGCTACGAGCGCGCAATCAGGCCCGCGACCAGCGCCGCGCGCCAGGGCAGCGCGTCGACGTCGATGTGCTCGTCGACGGCGTGCGCTCCATCGCCGACCGCGCCGAGACCGTCGAGCGTCGGCACGCCGAGCGCCGCCGTGAAATTGCCATCGGAGCCGCCACCCGCAGCTCCTTCGCGCAGGTCGTGCCCGAGCGATGCGGCGACTTCCCGCGCGAGCGAGAAGAGACGCACCACACCGGCCGTCCGCTCGAGGGGAGGGCGTCCGAAACCGCCCCTGACGGTAAGACGCGTTCCCGGCCGCCGAGGTTTCAGCGCTCGCAACGCCGCGTCGATGCGGGCCGCCTCGCCCGCCGCCGGGGCGCGGACATCGACGACCGCGCGCGCCTCCGCGGCGACCACGTTGGGCCGTGAGCCTCCCGAGATGGTGCCAACGTTCACGGTGACGCCGTGCTCCACGTCCTGCAGCGCTTCAATCGCCGCAATCTGCGCGGCGAGTTCGTGAATGGCGCTGGCGCCCTTTCCGGGATCCAGGCCCGCGTGCGCGGCTCGTCCCTTCACGATCAACTCGAATTCCCCACACCCTTTGCGGGCCGTCTTGACGGCGCCGCCCGGAAGCGCGGGCTCCAGCACGAGCACGGCGGAGGACGTGCGCGCGGTCGTCTCGATCAGGTCCCGCGAGGTGCTGCTTCCAATCTCCTCGTCGCTCGTCCACAGCATCGTGATGGGAGGATGCGGTGTTCCGGTGTGTCGCAACGCATCCACCGCGAGCATCGCGATCGCGATCCCCGCCTTCATGTCGAACACTCCGGGGCCGAACAGTCTGGAGCCGTCGCGGCGCACGGGCATCCCTGGCAGCGTTCCAACGGGCCAGACGGTGTCGAAGTGACCGAGGAGGAGAACGCGCTGTGCGCCGGTGCCTTCCACGGACGCCCGGACATGGCCTCGGCCATCGCACTCGACGATCTCGGCGTCCGCGCCCTGCGCGCGCAACCTCGACGTCAGGTCTCGAGCGCACCGTTCGAGCGCGTCCTTGTCAGTGCTCGGCGATTCGTTGCGCGCGAGCGCCTCGATCGATTCGACCGTGTCGTCGAGATGCGACGCGCAGTATCCGAGAAGAGGATGCATATTGATACTTGCGTCGACGGCTGGCATCCGGTATTTGCCCTGAGCCTGCGAGCAGGCAACGACCCGCGTCAGCCTTGTGCGGGTGCATAATAGCCGCATGACGAGCGTTTCGCGGGTTGCCGCACTCGTATCGGCTACGTGGCTCGCGTCGGGAGCGGCATTCGCACAGACGCCGCAGCCGTTCCCTCGCCCGGGAAATCCGAAGCCCGTCATGCCGGCGCCCTCGACGTCCGAGCCGCAAGCGCCGCCGGCGCAGCCGCCGCCCGCGCAACGGCCGCCCACGCCGTCGCTGCCCTCGTCGGATGCGCCGTCCGAAACGACGCTCGGCGTACAGATTTATCCCAGCGCCGAATTCATTGCATCCTTCGACGCGGGGCGCGGACAGCGGTACTACCTGTTTGGCACGAACGCTTCCTTCGCGGATATCGTCAACTACTACAAGACGGTGCTCAAGCAGAAGGGAGAGCTCGTGTACGAGGAACCGCCGATTCACGAGTTCGACATCGGGCGCTTCCGCGAGGAGACGATGGCGTTTCCGCCGAGCGTCACGGTCAAGGACTACGCCTGGGGAGGATCGGCGGGGTATCTCAATCCGAAGCGCGGCGCCGCACCCGAGCGCTTCAGGACGATCATTCAGATCGTCCCCGTGCCGCCCGGCGAGCCGCGCTGATCACGGCTTCCCCATCAACTGTCGGCGCGCTCTCGTCAGCTGCGCCTTCTCGCGCGGCGAGAGCTCCGGACGCTGGAGACCGAGCCGCTTCATCGCGCGGCTCAGAATCGCGGCCACGAGCGCACGACTCACCCATTTGTGGTCGGCTGGAATGACCCACCACGGCGCCCACTCCGTGCTGGTGCGGCTGATCGTCTCCTCGAACGCCGCCATGTAGTCGTTCCAGAACGCGCGCTCCTTCAGGTCCTCCATCGAGAATTTCCACTGCTTCTCCGGATCCTCGATGCGCTTCAGAAATCGCTTGCGCTGCTCCTTCTTCGACATGTGCAGGAAGAACTTCAGGATCAGCATCCCGTTGCGCGCGAGGTGCTTCTCGAACCGGTTGATGTCGTCGTACCGCGCTTCCCAGAAGCTCCGGCCCCGATGGCCGGCGGGCAGCTTCTGCCGTGCGAGGACCTCCGGGTGCACGCGGACGACGAGGGTCTCTTCGTAGTAGGAGCGATTGAAGATGCCGATGCGGCCGCGCTCGGGCAGGCATCGCGCGTAGCGCCACAAGTAGTCGTGATCGAGCTCTTCGTCCGAGGGGCGCTTGAAGCTGAACACCTGGCATCCCTGCGGGTTGAGGCCCGACATGACGTGCTTGATCATGCCGTCCTTCCCCGCCGCGTCGAGCGCCTGGAAGATCACGAGCACGGCGTAGGTGTCGTTGGCGTAGAGCCGCTCCTGCGCGTCCTCGAGGCGGCGCAGATCTTCCTCGATGACGGCCTTCGCGCGCGCCTTCAGGTCCTCCGCGGTGAGGTGGCGCAGGTCATCGCCGGTCCACGCGGGATCGTGGTCCTTCAATCGGATCCGGCGTCCTGGTTTCGCCTGGAACAAACGCTCGAGCTCATTCATCGATAACGGCATCAGCGATCCACCCTCAGCGCATCGAATTTTCGCCTCAACGCTCCCGCATCGTCCGCCGGGGCAACTCCCGCGGTAATCGCCTGCTCCCAGGACCCGTACATCGGATTCGGCAGCATGATCCAGTTCGTCGCCCAGCGAGCGTCGTAGCTTCGGGCGAGCGCGTCGCGCCCGGCGATCGATTTCGCGTCGGCGGGAATGCTGACGAAGTCCTCGAGGTTGTCGCCGATCAGCAGCAGAATGCGATAGCGGCCGGCCGCGAACTGCCGGCGCGGCCCCTTGTCGGACGACTCCCACCCGTTCTCGTGGCGTGTGAGCACGGTATCGGACGCACTCTCGATCGGCGCGCCGAGGCGGACCATGACGTCGCGGGTCGCCTGCTCGACGGAGTGTTCACGGTTGCTGATGTAGATGGGCGTGACGCCGCGGTCGTGCGCGTATGTGAGGAACTCGATCGCGCCCGGCACGGCGCCAGCCTTGCGCTCCTCACACCAGCGGTTCCAATCGTCTTCGGAATAGGCCCGTCCCTCGCGTACAAGGCGGGCCTCGTACGCCGAGTTGTCCAGGACGGTTTCGTCGAGATCGAGGACGACGGCGGGCGGGAGTGTCGAGTCGTTGCGCGGCTGCTCGACCGCCGCCGTCCATGCAGGATCGCGCAGTGCGGCGTCGAGTTGCATCGCCGCGATTCGGTAGGCCTGGCGCGCCGACTCGCGGTATTCAGCCGACGTCTGCATCCAGAGGACGGCGTTCAGGTTCTCCTGGCTTCGCGCCTCCAGCGCGCGAGCAGCGGCAGGATGCGTCGGCGAACCGGTCCGGCAGCCGACGGCGAGCATCAGCGCCGAGCCGAGCAGGATCGACATCCGCGCGTTCATCGGTGGGCCTCCACGAGCAGCTTCTCGACGATGACGACGTCGCGCCACTCGCCATCGAGCTGCGCATGCCGCATGTAGATGCCGACCTCGCGAAATCCGGTCTTCTGCATCAGGACGCGGCTGGCGGCGTTCTCGACCAGCACGCGCGACACGAGCTTCCAGAATCCGGCGCGCGCGGCGGCCTCGAAGAGCGCCTCCATCGCCGCGCGGCCGTACCCGCGGCCGCGCAGATCCCGTGCGACGTAGATCGAGAACTCCGCGATCCCGCGGTAGCACTCGCGCGGACGATACGTGCTCGTCGCCGCGAACGCCACGAGACGGCCGCCGTCTTCGATCACCACGACGGGGTACCGCGTTCCGAGCCAGGACAGGATGTCGTCAGCGGTCCTGAGGCGCGTCTCGAACGTCGCGATCCGATCCTGAATGCCTTCGTTATAGATGGCCGCGATGGCGGGCGCGTCCTCCGGCGCCGCCGGCCGTGCACGGATTCCGGGGGCCACAATCCGCGTTCATTCTATGCTGTTCAGGTGCAGCAGCTCACACCCGACTCGATGCTGCGGCTGATCCTGACCAGCCGCGTCTACGACGTGGCGCAGGAGACGCCGCTCGAACCCGCCGCGCGGCTGTCGCGCCGCCTGGCCAATACCGTGCTGTTCAAGCGGGAGGACCTGCAGCCGATCTTCAGCTTCAAGCTGCGTGGCGCCTATAACAAGGTCGCGCATCTGACCGAGGACGAGCGGCGCCGGGGCGTCATCGCCGCCAGCGCGGGCAATCACGGGCAGGGCGTCGCCTATGCCGCGCGCCATCTCGGACTCCGCGCGACCATCGTGATGCCGCAGACGACCCCTGAGATCAAGGTGAGCGCCGTACGCGACCTCGGCGCGGAAGTGGTGCTTTTTGGCGACAGCTACGCGGACGCGCAGGCGCACTGCGACGAGCTGGTTCGCAGGACGGGCTGCACGTTCGTGCACCCGTTCGACGACCCGCTCGTCATCGCGGGCCAGGGGACCATCGCCGACGAGATCCTCCGGCACCGCCTTGGTTCCGTCTCAGCGATTTTCGTGCCCGTTGGGGGCGGTGGACTGATCAGCGGGATCGCCAGCTACGCGAAGGCGGTGAGGCCCGAGGTCCGAGTGATTGGCGTGGAGCCGTTCGAATCCGACGCCATGTATCAATCGCTGCAGGCGAACCGCGCCGTAGAGCTCGATCGGGTCGGCATCTTCGCCGACGGCGTCGCCGTGCGCCAGGTCGGGCGCCTGACGTTCCCGATCGTCCGCGACACCGTCGAGGAGATCGTGCGCGTGTCGAACGACGCGATGTGCGCGGCCATCAAGGAGATCTTCGACGACACCCGGACGATCATGGAGCCGGCGGGCGCGCTCGCCGTCGCCGGGCTGCGCGAGTGGGTCGAGCGGACGAGTACGACCGGACAGACGATCGCCGCCGTGCTCAGCGGCGCGAACATGAATTTCGACCGCTTACGCTTCGTCGCCGAACGCGCGGAGCTGGGCGAAGCCCGCGAAGCGATCTTCGGGGTCACGATTCCGGAGCGTCCCGGCGCGTTCAGGCAGTTCTGCCAGACGATCGGCCGGCGCGTCGTGACGGAGTTCAATTACCGCCTCAGCAGCCGCGACGAAGCGCACATCTTCGTCGGAATCGCGACCCGCTCGCGCGACGACGCCTCGTCGCTCGCGTCGTTGCTGGAACACGAGGGCTACCGGACCGTCGATCTGACGGACAACGAAGTGGCGAAGCTGCACGTGCGCCACATGGTGGGCGGACGCAGCGCGCACGTCGAGCACGAGTACCTGTGCCGCTTCGAGTTTCCCGAGCGTCCTGGCGCGCTCATGCAGTTCCTCGACACGCTCGGCGGACGCTGGAACATCAGCCTCTTCCACTATCGCAATCACGGATCCGACTTCGGCCGCGTGCTGGCCGGCTTCGAAGTGAAGCCCGAGGACGCGCCGCGCTTCGAGCAGTTCCTCGGCGAGCTCGGCTATCCGTATCAACGGGAAGACGGGAATCTGGCCTACGAGCTGTTTCTCGGATAGGGCGTCACGACGCCTCGGCGAGCTCGGAGGCGAGACGGCTCACGCTCACATAGTCGACCTTCCCCGTCCCAAGGAACGGAACGCTCGGGACGTGGAGGATCGTCCGCGGCACGAAGATCTCGGACAGGCGCGCCGACCGGGCGGCGTTCACCAGTTCCGCGCGGGTGGCCAAGGGGTGATCGGTCACGAGCACGAGCTGCTCGCCACGCCGCGCGTCGGGGATGCTGACGACCGCGTGGACGGCCCCCGGCCAGACGCTCCCCGCGAGCTCCTCGACCGACCCGAGCGGCACCATCTCCCCCGCGACCTTCGCGAACCGCTTGGCGCGGCCCTTGATCGTCACGTACCCTTCGCCGTCGATCTCGACGATGTCGCCCGTGTCGTACCATCCGCCGTCCGGCCGCTCGAGGACGCCCGGGTGCTCGGCGCGCAGATAGCCGAGCATGACGTTCGGGCCGCGCACGAACAGGCGGCCGCCGCCCTCGATGCCGTCGACTGACTCGGTCCGATGTTCGATGCCAGGCAGGAAGCGTCCGACGGTGCCGGCCTTGAAGTGCATCGGCGTGTTCACCGCCAGCGCGGGCGCGGTTTCGGTCGTCCCGTACCCTTCGAGGATGCGGATGCCGAACTTCTCGAACCAGGCGCGGCGTGTTTCAGGCTTCACACGCTCCGCGCCTGCGAAGACGTACCGCACGGAATAGAAGT
Organism: Acidobacteriota bacterium; assembly: GCA_046735335.1. Classification (GTDB taxonomy): domain Bacteria; phylum Acidobacteriota; class Vicinamibacteria; order Vicinamibacterales; family 2-12-FULL-66-21; genus JBKPQB01. The sequence goes on from JBKPTE010000085.1 coordinate 25,646, forward strand.
CGTAGTTGTCGGCGACGCGCGCGTACCCTGCGAGGAACGTATCGGTCCCGAACAGGATCGTCGCGTTGATGCCATACGCAATCTCGGGGACGATCCGATAGTGGAGCGGTGACGGATAAAGGAACGTCCGCACTCCCGACAAGAGCGGCAGCAGCATCCCGCCCGTCAGGCCGAAGCTATGGAACACCGGAAGCGCGTTCAACACGACGTCCTTCGCGGTGATGTCCACGACCGACGCGAGCTGATGGCGGTTCGCGAGCAAGTTGCGATGGCTGAGGACGACCCCTTTCGGCGTCCCTTCGGAGCCGGATGTGAAGAGCACGACGGCGGGATCGTCGGCGTGCCGGCTCTCATCCATCGGGCGCGTAAACCTCTGTCGCGCGAGCGCCGACAGCCGCCGAACGAGGCCGATTTCGCGGCGGATGTCTTCGAGGTAAACGATCGTCGTCTGCGCGGCGAGGACGGCGACGAGAGGCTCCAGCTTCGCCTTCTCGACGAACCGCCGAGCGGTGATCACCAGTGAGACTTCCGCCGCGCCGCACGCGGCGACCGCCGATGCCGCCCCGGTGGAGAAATTCAGCATCGCGGGCACGCGCCGTTCGGCCTGCAGCGCGAAGAACGTGACGAGCGCTGCGCGCGACGTCGGAAGGAGCACCCCGACGCGCTCGCCAGGACGCGTCCGCCGCGCGAGCACGCCGCCGAGCGCGTAGCTTGCCGTCATGAGCCGGTTGTAGGTCATCGGCTGCATGTCGAGATCGTCGGCAATCGCGTGGCGTCCGCCGTGCTGCTGGCGCGCCTCGACGAGCGCCTGAAAGAGCGTCGTCTCTACAGGCGCGGTGGCGAACATCGCCTTCACCATTTCGTCTCGCAGGCAACGCCGGAGCGCGATTCGTCTCGCGCGGCCTGTCGCTCCGTCAGGGGTCGTCAGCCGCCGCGCTGGCAGCACCCGAAGCCGGATCCGCGGGAACAGACGCCGCCTGACCTTGCCGCCCAGGCGCGAGAACGGCGTGAACTCGACCCCTTCGATCCGCACGGGAACGAGCGCCGCCCTGGTCCGCTCCGCGATCACGGCTGGTCCTTCGTACACCTTCATGAGCGACCCGGTCGTGGTGATGCGCCCTTCAGGAAAAATGATGCACGCCGATCCCGCCTCGACCGCGCGGATCATGGCGCGAATCGACAGCGGGTTCGTGGGATCGACCGGCAGCGCGTTCACGACCGCGAGAAACGGCTTCGCCCACCACTTCCTGGCGATGTAGGTATCGACCGCGAAGATCGGCTCGCCCGGAAGGAACGCGCCGAGGAGCAGCCCGTCCAGAAACGAGGCATGGTTCGCCGCGATCACGGCATGCGGAAGCGCGGCGCGCACGTGCTCGAGCCCCGTGACCTCGACTCGGTACAGGACGCGGAGCACCAGACGCACGAGACTCTTCAGAATGCCGCGGCGTACGATCCACGCGGTCATGACGATGACCGGAATCGTCGCGACCCCGCACAGGCCGAACAGCTCACCCATCGTGATGCCGCGCGCGAGCAGGGCCGCGGCGGCCACAGCGGCAACCGACATGGCCAGCGCATTCACGATGTTGTTCGCGGCGATGACGCGGGCGCGGTGCTCGGGCTCGCTTTCGTGCTGCAGGATGGCGTACAGCGGCACCGTGAACAGGCCGCCGCCGACGGCGAGGCCGACGAGGTCCGCCAGAATGCGCCAGCTTCCGGGCTCCGCAACGAATCGAGCTATGCCAGCAAGGTTCGTCGTCACCGGGCGGCCCAGCGAGCCCAGATAGAGATCGATCGCGCACGCGGCCATCATGCACCCGCCGATGGGGACGTGACGGGCGCTCAACTCGCCGTGCAGGAGCCGCTCGGCGAGGATCGAACCGGCGCCGACCCCGATCGCGAAGAGCGCGAGCATCAGCGTGACGACCTGCTCGTTGGCCGACAGCACGTCCTTCGCGAGCACCGGCAGTCCCGACACGACGGTCGCACCGAACAGCCAGAACCACGACACGGCGAGCACGGGGAGCAGGAGGTTCGATCGCCTCGTGACGTGCCGCACCACCTCGATCGTGTCGTGCACGATCCGCGGGCGGGATGCGGCGGCGCCCAGCGAGCTCGGCGCCGGCGGAATGAAGCGCGAGGCGGCCCATCCCGAGACAGCGCACACGACGCCGAGCGCGCCCACGACGAGCCCGCCGCGGCCGAGGAGGACGACGCTGCCGCCGACGATCGTGCCGAACAGGATCGCGAGGAACGTGCCCGCTTCGATGAGGGCATTGCCGGCGACGAGCTCCTCGTCGGCAAGGTGCTGCGGCAGCAGCGCGTACTTGATCGGACCGAAGACACTCGAGTGGGTGCCGAGCCCGAAGAGCGCCGCGAGCAGCAGCGCGATGCTCTCCAGCTGCAGCCCCAGGGCGCCGACCGCCATGATCCCGATCTCGGCGATCTTCACCCACCGCGCGATCGTGGCCTTGTCGACGCGATCGGCGAGCGTGCCCGCCGCGCCGGAGAAGAGGAAGAACGGGGCGATGAAGATCGCGCCGGCAAGCATGACCAGCGAAGCCGGGGCGAGACCCGCGTCGCCAGCCAGCCGGTAGGTCACGAAAATCCCGAGCGACGCCTTGAGCAGGTTGTCGTTGAACGCGCCCAGAAACTGCGTGACGAACAGCGGCGCGAACCGGCGCGCGGTCAGGAGCTGGACGAAGCGGGATCTCATCGCGACCTTCCTTTCATGCTGCGGTCACGGCGGCCCACGCGGCGTCGGCGAGACGATCGCAGAGCGGCGCCATCGTGGCCGGCAAGCTGCCGTACGCGGCGAACTGCGCGGGCTCGAGCACGGCGCCGAAGACGAGCGCGGTCGCCAGCTCCGGCTGCTGTGCGGGAATGTCGCCCGCGGCAATTGCGGAGGCCAGGACGTCGCGGACCACCGTGACGGGCGTCAACGCGTCGGGCGCCAGCTTCTCGAGTTGTCCGTGCTGGACGAAGAGCAGAAACCGGAAGAGCGTCGGATCGTCGTCGTGCGCGCGGCAGAACTCGCGAATCATCGCCGCGACCTTGTTTCGCGCTGAATCCTGCTCGGCCGCAACGGCCTGGAGTCGCCGGGCGAACGCCGTGTAGTGGCGCTCGAAGAGCGACCAGACCAGCTCCTCCTTGCTCGCGAAGTGGCGGTAGAGGGCGCCTTCGGAGACGCCGACCGCGCGCGCGATGTCACGGATGGTGGTATCGGAGACACCCGTGCGCACGAACAGGCGCATGGCTGCGCGTTCGATGCGGTCGCGTGTCGTCGGAGTCTGCGCTTTCGCGATGTGAGTAAACACTCACTCACATTGTCGCCAAATGCCGCCGAGCTGTCAACTCTCGCAATTTCAGGCCTGTTTCGGCGTACTTACGTACAGGGCGGAGCCGCCCCGGCGGAACTCAGCGGACTTCTCGTCCATCCCCTTTTCCGCCTCCGCTCGGAGCTGCTGCGTCAGCTCCATGCTGCAGAATTTCGGACCGCACATCGAGCAGAAGTGCGCGACCTTGGCCCCTTCGGCCGGCAGCGTCTCGTCGTGGTAGGCGCGCGCGGTGACCGGATCGAGCGCCAGGTTGAACTGGTCCTCCCAGCGGAACTCGAACCGCGCCTTCGACAGCGCATCGTCCCACGCCTGCGCACGCGGGTGGCCTTTGGCGACGTCGGCGGCGTGCGCAGCGATCTTGTACGCGATCACGCCAGCCTTTACGTCGTCGCGGTCGGGAAGCCCGAGGTGCTCTTTCGGCGTGACGTAGCAGAGCATTGCCGTTCCGTACCAGCCGATCATCGCCGCACCGATGGCGGACGTGATGTGGTCGTAGCCCGGCGCGATGTCCGTCGTGAGCGGCCCGAGCGTGTAGAACGGCGCCTCGCTGCACCACTCGAGCTGCTTCTCCATGTTCTCGCGAATGAGGTGCATCGGCACGTGGCCGGGGCCTTCGTTCATCACCTGAACGTCGTAGTCCCAGGCAATCCGCGTCAGCTCGCCCTGCGTCTTCAGCTCCGCGAACTGCGCTTCGTCGTTCGCGTCGGCGATCGATCCGGGCCGGAGGCCGTCGCCGAGCGAGAACGAGACGTCGTAGGCCTGCATGATTTCGCAGATCTCGCGGAAATGCGTGTAGAGAAAGCTCTCCTGATGGTGAGCGAGACACCATTTCGCGATGATCGAGCCGCCGCGCGACACGATCCCGGTGACGCGGCGCACGGTCGTCGGAATGTACCGCAGCAGCACGCCGGCGTGGACGGTGAAGTAGTCGACGCCCTGCTCCGCCTGCTCGACGAGCGTGTCGCGGTAGATCTCCCACGTCAGCTCCTCGGGACGGCCGCCGACCTTCTCGAGCGCCTGGTAGATCGGAACCGTCCCGATCGGGACGGCGGAGTTGCGGATGATCCATTCACGCGTCTCGTGAATGTCGCGGCCGGTCGAGAGATCCATCACCGTGTCGGCGCCCCACAGCGTTGCCCAGCGGAGCTTCTCGACCTCCTCGTCGATCGACGAGGTGACGACGGAGTTGCCGATGTTGGCGTTGATCTTCACGGCGAAGTGGCGGCCGATGATCATCGGCTCAAGCTCCGGGTGATTGACGTTCGCCGGAATGATCGCGCGCCCGCGCGCCACTTCGGACCGCACGAAGTCGGGCTCGAACCCTTCGCGGACGCCGATGAACTCCATCTCCGGCGTGACGATGCCTTTGCGCGCGTAATGCAGTTGCGTGACCGCACCGGTGCCGCGAAGGCGCGTCTTCATGCGGGCCGCGAGCGCCGGAGGCATCGGACGCGCCGATGCGCTCGAGGCGGGCAGTGCGCGCCGCTCCTCGACGATCCCGCCGCGATCGCGAATCCAGCCGGACCTCAGCTGCGGAAGGCCTTCGGCGACCTCATGCCCCTGCGGTCCGCTGCTGTCGTAGACGCGCAGCGGCGGCTCGCCTCCACTCAGCGCGATCTCGCGCATCGGGACGCGCACGCCCTGCGGCCCTTCGACGTAGACCTTGCGGGAGTTGGGAAACGCGGTCGTGAAGTCCGCGGCCGTGAGCGGCGCCTGCGGCTGTCGTGCACCCATGATCGCCGAGTGTACTACGAGGGGAAATGCGGTTGTCCTGCGCATTGTGAATGTCCCCGTAGTCGGGCATGTACGTCCGCAGCCCGTGCTGCGGCGTGTTCTTCGAATATCCGGCCACGAGCTGGGCATCGTATTGGGCGGTGAAGAAGTCGAAGGGATCCTTGGGATCCTTATCGATGAGTTCGAGGTCCGCCCCGGTCATCGTGAGCTTGCCGAAACGGATGATGCCGCCGCGGAACCAGATGTAGTTGCCCCGCACGCCGCGCGGCCGCGACGCCTGCCCTCGTCCGAACACCTGGACGAGACGGTTGCCGCGGACGAACGCGGACGTCAGGCGCCCCAGCGTCCGCGGCGGCGGGAGCATCTTTGCCGGGTCCACAATCATGTCGTTGTCGCGCAGCACGACCCCGCGATCGGGACGGCTGCGGACGATGTCGTCCAGCTCGATGCCGAAGAGCGCCATCAGCTTCGTAGACGGGATGCCGGCCGTCTTGACCTTCTCGGGGTGAATCCTCAGCTGGCCGTCGGGCGTGGCGCTCACCGATGCCCGTACCGTGAACGGCACGTTCACTCCCTTGTGCAACGTGCCGCGCTGAACGAGCAGGTTGTTTTCGAAGCTCACGCGCAGGCTCGAGAGGGACGATCCCTTGTAATCGAAGGCCCGGTTCACCAGCGCAGTGAGGCTCCCCGCGTCGATCGCAAGCTCGGCATCGTCTATCTCGATCCGGAAGGACTGCTGATCGTCGAACACGATCGGCTGGCCGGGATGTTCGGTGCGCAGGCGCCCGTGCAGCCACGCGACATCGAGCGCCGCGCGATCGGACACGTGCAGGTGGACGTTCTGCATGTCGAAGCCCACCGGAAGATTGGCATCGTTGTCCGCAACCTCCCCGGCGGGGGCGGCCTTCAGCCCCGTCTCGCGCACGGGAGCAGGCCGTTCCCACGTATCGAAGATGAATGCGGGGAGTGCGAGCGCAAGGATCATTGCCGTGGAACGCATACCGTCCCTGCCGCAACGTCGATGCCACGCTCAACTCCTCTGTTCCCTATGGTTCGGACGGGTGATGTTACGCGGATCGAAATGCGCTTACGGGTCGCGGAAGACGCGGACGACGCCTCCCTGGGCTTCCTCCTACGCGAGCTTTCGCAGGATGAGGCACTTCAGGTAGTACGTCTCAGGGACGTTCAGGAGGATGGGGTGATCGCGGCCCTGCGCGCGTTTCTCGACGAGCGCGACCTCTGCGCGCGCGTCCATCGCGGCATTGGACACGATGTCCACGAACGCCGTTTCGCCGATGTTGTACGAGCAGCTGCAGGTCACCAGGAAACCACCGGGTTCCAGAAGCTTCAAGGCGCGCAGGTTGATCTCCTTGTAGCCGGAGAGCGCCTTGCGGACCGCCGCCTTGTTCTTCGCGAAGGCCGGCGGGTCGAGCACAATGGTGTCGAATCGAGCACCCACCCGTTCCAGCTCACGAAGCTCGTCGAACACGTTCATCGCCCGCGCTTCCACGTTCGCAATTTGGTTGCGCGACGCGTTGGCCCGGATGCGCGCGACCGCCTCTTCCGAGATGTCGACGGCCAGTACGCTCTCACAGCGCGGCGCGAGCGCCAGCGCGAACCCGCCGTTGTAGCTGAACGCGTCGAGCAGACGTCCGCGCGCGTACCGCAGCGCCCCTTCGCGGTTCTCGCGTTGGTCGAGGAACAGTCCCGTCTTCTGCCCGCGCCAGGGATCGACGGTGTACTCGACCGCTCCTTCGCGAACATCGATAGTCTCTGGAACCGTTCCGTACAGCACCTCGACGCGCTGATCCAGACCCTCGAGCAGCCGGACGCGCGGATCGTTCCTGGCGAGAATGCCTGCGGGACGCAGAAGGTCGACGAGCGCCTCCGTGATACCCGCCATGTGCCGTTCGATGCCCTGGGAAAGCGCCTGGACGACAAGGTAGTTCGCATAGCGGTCGACGATCAGCGAGGGCAGGCGATCGGCTTCGCCGTGAACGAGGCGGAATGCGGTCGCGTCGATCTGCAGCGACGCGCGGTACGCGATCGCATCCGACAGGCGATCCTTCCACAACGTGTCCTGCGGCGGGTGCGCGTCCCGCGTGAGCATCCGGATCGCGATCTCCGATCGATCGCTGTACAGCGCGAACCCGAGCGCGCGTCCACGCGATTCGACGCGGACGATGTCGCCTCCAGCCGCGTCAGCGCCTGCGACATCGCTCCGGTACACCCAGGGATGACCGCCGCGGACGCGGGCTTCCCCTTTCGAATTGATGGTGACTGCGGGCACGGGCGCTCCTGACTGCCGATTGCAGATTGCAGATTGCAGATTGAATTGGCGATTGACGATTGTCGGTTGGCGACTGGAGTGCCGATTGGGGATTGGATTGTCGAATGGAGATTGAGGATTGATTGTCGAATGCCGACGAGATCGCCAATCGAATCGTCACTCTTCAATCTTCAATCCAATCGCCAATCGGCACTCCAATCCTCAGTCCCCAATCTCCAGTCGCCAATTCAATCTGCAGTCTGCAGTCGGAAATCGGCAATCGACCACGCTATAATTCACAGACCATGCGGATCGCGATCGGCGCGGACCATGCGGGGTTCGCGCTCAAGCAGCATGTGCTCTCCACGCTCGCGGGTCTCGGACACGAGGTGGACGATCGCGGCACGAACAGCGACGCGCCGGTCGATTATCCGCCGATTTGCGCCGACGTCGCGCGTCAGGTCGCGGCGGGCCGCGCCGATCGCGGCATCGTGATCGGCGGGAGCGGCCAGGGCGAGCAGATGGCGGCCAACAAGGTGCACGGCATCCGCGCAGCGCTCTGCAACGATCTCTACACCGCGCGAATGGCGCGCGAGCACAACGACGCCAATGTCCTCGCGCTCGGCGGCCGCATCGTCGCGTTCGCCATGGCGGACGAAATCGTGGCGTTGTGGCTGCGCACGCCGTTCGAAGGCGGGCGTCATCAACGGCGCATCGACCAGATAGCGGCGCTCGAGGAGCGTTCACAGGAATCGACATGAGCACGACAACCGACACACCTTCACGCTGGCGTTCGCTTGCGGCAACCGATCCTGAACTCGACGCCGCGATCCGCAACGAAATCCACCGGCAGAACAGCGGGCTGGAGCTGATTGCGTCCGAAAACTTCGTGAGCCAGGCCGTCCTGCAGGCCACCGGGTCCGTGCTGACCAACAAGTACGCCGAAGGCTACCCGGGCAGGCGCTACTACGGCGGATGCGAGTTCGTCGACGTGGCGGAGTCGCTCGCGATCGAACGCGCGAAGGCGCTCTTCGGCGCCGAGCATGCGAACGTGCAGCCGCATTCCGGCGCGCAGGCCAACATGGCGGTGTACTTCACGCTGTTGCAGCCGGGCGATACCGTGCTCGGGATGAACCTCGCGCACGGCGGCCACCTGACGCACGGGCATCCGCTGAACTTCTCCGGCAAGCTGTACAAGATCGTGCCGTACGGTGTCCGCAAGGACGACGAACGGATCGATTACGACGAGATGGAGCGGCTTGCGAACGAGCACAAGCCGAAGATGATCATGGTCGGAGCGAGCGCATATCCCCGCGTGATCGACTTCGAACGGATTGCCGCAATCGGCGCGTCCACGGGCGCTGCCGTCGCCACCGACATGGCGCACATAGCAGGCCTCGTCGCGGCGAAGCTGCATCCCAGCCCCGTGCCCCATTCCGCATTCGTCACGACGACGACGCACAAGACGCTGAGGGGACCGCGAGGCGGCATGGTGCTGTGCCGCACGGCGCACGCGAAGGACCTCGATCGGACGGTGTTCCCGGGGATTCAGGGCGGCCCGCTGATGCATGTGATCGCGGCCAAGGCGGTCTGCTTCAAGGAAGCGATGGAACCGGGCTTCGTCGATTACCAGAAGCAGATCGTCGCGAATGCGAAGCGGCTCGCGGGCGGCATCGCCGCCGGCGGCTTCCGTCTCGTGAGCGGCGGCACCGACAACCATCTGATGCTCGTCGACGTGTTCTCGCGCGGGATCACGGGGAAGGCAGCGGAAGCCGCGCTGGGCAAGGCCGGCATCACCGTCAACAAGAACGCGATTCCCTTCGACCAGAACCCGCCGATGACCGCCAGCGGCATCCGCATCGGCACGCCGGCCGTGACGAGCCGCGGCATGCGCGAGCCCGAGATGGACCGGATCGCGGAGTTCATCACGCGCGTGCTGTCGTCGATCGAGGACGAGGCCGTCGCCTCCCGGGTCCGCAGCGAAGTCGAGGCGATGTGCCGGAAGTTCCCGCTGTACCCCGAAGCGTAGAACTGACAGCCGCCGTCGACGCCGTCTTCGCGTCCGATGGCGCGCTCGCCGCCGCGCTCGACGGCTTCGAAGCGCGTCCGGCGCAGCTCGAGATGGCGTCCGCCGTCGCCGCCGCGTTTGCAGACGGAGGGGTGCTGCTCGCCGAAGCGGGCACGGGCACCGGCAAGACGCTCGCGTATCTCGTCCCCGCGATCCTGAGCCGCCAGCGCGTGCTCGTCTCCACGGGCACGAAGAACCTCCAGGAACAGATTTTCTACAAGGATCTGCCCGTGCTGCGGCAGACGCTCGGCGTGCCGTTCACCGCGACCTACATGAAAGGACGCAGCAATTATCTGTGCCTGCACCGCTTCGATGCGATTCGCGACAGCGTCGCGCTCAGGTCGCGCGAAGAATCGCTCGCGATCGATGTTATCGACGCGTGGTCCCGAACGACGGAGACCGGCGATCGCGCCGAGATGGACGACCTGCCCGACGATCTGCCGCTCTGGCCGGAGATCGCCGCGACCAGCGAGAACTGCCTGGGGAGCGAGTGCCCCCGGTACGACGAGTGCTTCGTCACGCGCATGCGGCAGCGTGCCGCCGAATCGGACCTCGTCATCGTCAACCACCATCTGCTCTGTGCCGATGCAGCCGTGCGCAAGAGCGCGTTCGGAGAAGTGATTCCCGCCTGCCGGCACGCGATCGTCGACGAAGCGCACCAGCTGGAAGACGTCGCGACGCAGTACTTCGGCATCGCCGTCAGCAATTATCGATTCGACGATTTCGCGCGCGATGCCGACAAGGCGATCGACACAGGGCTCGTTCCCGACCACGAGCGGGCCGACGACCTGCGCGCCGACGTCATCCGGATCCGTGACGATGCGCGGTTCTTCTTCACCGCACTGCAGATGCTTCGGTACGAGCGCGGCGGCGCGAACGCGGAGCGGCTGCGCGTCACGGCATCCATGCTCAATGCGGCCGGCGATGCGGCGGCAGCGCTCGTTCGCGCGCTGGAGGCAGCTGAAGCGACGATCGCGCTGACGAAGGACGTCAACGAGGACGTGCTCGCCCTCGCGCGGCGGGCAGCCGAGATGCGCATGGACCTCGGCTTTCTCGTCCGCGCCGACGACGAAGGGTTCGTGTATTACCTCGAAGTGCGCGGGCGCGGCGTGTTCCTGCGCGCGGCGCCGATCGACGTCTCGGAGATCGTTCGTGAGCTGCTCTTCGATCGAATGGACACGACCGTCCTGACGTCCGCGACGCTCGCGGTGGACGGGTCGTTCGACTACATCCGCGGCCGGCTCGGCATCCGCCGCGCGGCCGAGCGCCGACTGCCGTCGGAGTTCGACTACACGCGTCAGGCGATTCTCTACCTTCCGCGGCGGATGCCCGATCCGCGTTCGCCGCAGTTCGGCACCGCCGCGGCGCGGGAAGTCGTCGAGATCCTGAAACGGACGCGCGGACGCGCGTTCGTGCTGTTCACCAGCTACGCCAACCTGCGCTGCGTGCACCAGCTGGCGGCGTCGGCGCTCGAGTATCCAATCCTCGTGCAGGGCACCGCGCCGCGGTCCGCGCTGCTGCGCGACTTCAAGGCCACGCCGCACGCCGTGCTCCTGGCGACGTCCAGCTTCTGGCAAGGCGTCGACGTCGTCGGGGAGGCGTTGAGCTGCGTGATCATCGACAAGCTGCCGTTCGCGTCGCCCGGCGATCCGATTACCGCCGCGCGCATCGAAGCGCTCAACGCACGCGGCGGATCGGCGTTCGCCGAGTACCAGATCCCGCTGGCGATTCTGGCGCTGCAGCAGGGGCTCGGGCGGCTGATTCGGCACCGGCAGGACCGAGGCGTCCTCGCGGTTCTCGATCCGCGTCTGCGCACGATGGGGTACGGCCGGCGGTTCCTCGCGTCGCTTCCGGCGGCGCCGGTGACCCACGATCTGGACGCGATCGATCGCTTCTTCGCTTTTTGATCGTGCTATCATCGCTCACCGGCCATGCACACCACGCTTCAGTCACCGGCAGTTCAATCCCGGCCCAAGCCGTTGCTGAAGTGGGCCGGTGGAAAGAGGCAATTGCTGCCGCAGATCAGGCGCTTCTACCCGACAGACTTCGGCAGCTACTTCGAGCCCTTTGCGGGGAGCGCAGCCGTCTTTTTCGATCTGGTGAACACCGGCAGGCTCGTTCAGCGGAAGGCGACGCTCATTGATACCAATCACGATCTGATCGGTTGTTACTTGATGGTGCGCGATCGGACCGACGAAGTGATCGAGGCTTTGCGAGAGTTCGAGTGCGAGTATCGCGGCGCGCGAGAGGATCATTTCTATCGAGTGCGAGACGGCGAGTTCAATCCTGTTCGGCACGAATCGATTTCCCGCGGTGATGAGCCCTTGTCGCGAACGTACACGCCTCGATTGGCCGCGATGCTCATCTATCTCAATCGTACCGGGTTCAACGGGCTGTTCAGGCTCAATTCCAAGGGACTCTTCAACGTTCCGCATGGACGATACGCAAACCCGCTCATCTGCGATGAACCGAATCTGCGCGCGGTCGCGGCGGCTCTCAAACAGCAGGACGTCAGAATTGTCAACGCCTCGTTCGACGCCGTGCTGACAGCCGCTCGAGCGGGGGATTTCGTCTACTTCGATCCACCCTATGCCCCGGTCAGTCCGACGGCGGTCTTTACCTCCTATACAGCGGAAGGATTCGGTACGAGCGACCAGCGCCGCTTGCGTGATGCTGTTGTGAAGCTGGTCTCGAAGGGCTGCTACGTTCTGCTGAGCAACTCGACTGCACCAGAGATCGCTGAGCTCTACGACAACGCGGCGATGCGAAAGCTGCAGATTCGCGCACACAAGGTCGCCGCGAAGCGTGCAATCAACTCGGACCCGCGCGCACGCGGGCATGTCTACGAATATCTCGTAACGAACATCCATCCGGCGAACTGATGCCGGGCGGCGCTTCGGCTGTTCGCAATGGGCACGAACTGAGAGACGCCGTCGTCGCAATTGGTGAGCGACTTGGGCTGTTGGCACGCACCGAAGTCCGGGTCGGCAGGCGCCTGTGGGGAGCTCAACGTTGCATCGATGCGGTGTTGACGCGACCCGAAACCGGGAATGCTCTCGGAATTGAATGTAAGTTCCAGGGAGTGACCGGGACCGCGGAAGAAAAACTGCCAGCGACAGTTCAGGATATCGCTGCGTGGCCTATCCCTGGGCTCGTGGTGTTTGCGGGCGAAGGATTCTCAACGAACATGCGGTCGTATCTCTATTCAACCGGCAAAGCCGTCGATTTGGACGATCTCGAAGACTGGTTGAAGCTTTTCTTCGGCATCCCTGAACCGTGACCGACGCGAGCGATCATGTCGTTGTAAACTACGCGCAAGCACTCATCATCCGAATGGAGGGGTTATGACGGGCGCCACCATCCGCCGCACGCTCGGCATCTGCACGCTGGCCATCGGCCTGCTGTGCCTCGCCGTCCCGGCATCGGCTCAAAGCGGTCAGGTCAAGGGCAAGGTCGTCGACGCGAAGGGTCAGCCCGTCGAGGGCGCGGTGATCACCATCGCGAACACCGAGATGAGCGGCCGGAAGCTCACCACCAAGACCAACAAGAAGGGCGAGTACATCCAGATCGGCCTGCAGCCGGGCAAGTACGTCATCACGGCCGAGAAGGATTCGCTGAAGGACGAGAAGACGGTCGACATCCACCTGGATATGGCCGAGCTGAACTTCACGCTGGCGCCCGGCCAGGCCGGCGGCGGCGGCGCGCCGATGTCGAAGGAAGAGGCGGCGAAGCAACAGGCCAAGGTCGCGGAGATTCGCAAGGCGTTCGACGACGCGGTGGCGCTCAGCAGCGCGGGCAAGAACGAAGAAGCGATCGCGAAGTTCAACGAGGTCGCCGCGAGCGTTCCGAAGTGCGCGGAGTGCTACGCGAACATCGGCACGGTCTACTCGCGGATGAAGGAGTGGGACAAGGCGGAAGCGGCCTTCCGCCAGGCGATCGAAGCCAAGCCCGACTGGGGCGAGGCGTACAACGGGCTCGCGAACGTCCTGAACGCCCAGAAGAAGTTCGACGAAGCGTCGCAGGCGAGCGCCCAGGCGATGAAGCTGATGGGCGGCGGCGGGGCCGCGGGCGCGGGCGGCGGCAGCGCATCGGCGGTGTTCAATCAGGGCGTCATCCTCTGGAACGCCGGGAAGATCCCCGAGGCCAAGGCCCAGTTCGAGCAGGCGGTCAAGATCGACCCGAACCTGGCCGACGCGCACTACTGGCTCGGGATGGCGTACGTGAACGAAGGCAAGCTGCCCGACGCCGCGCCGCACTTCGAGGAGTACTTGAAGCTCGCGCCCACCGGACAGTACGCCGAGCAGGCCAAGGGGATCCTGTCGCAGATCAAGAAGTAGCCTGTCTCTGAACGACACGATCGCCGAGAACCTCGCGCGGGTGCGCGAGCGGATCGCGGCCGCCGCACGGGCGGCGGGCCGCCGCGCCGAGGACGTTCGGCTCCTCGCCGTCTCCAAGACGTTCGGCCCGGACCACGTCCGGGCCGCCTATGCCGCAGGCCAGCGCGAGTTCGGCGAGAACAAGGTCCAGGAAGCGCTGCAGAAGATCGCCGATACGGCCGATATCCCAATCGGGTGGCATCTCATCGGCCACCTGCAGTCGAACAAGGCGCGGAAGGCGGCCGGGGCGTTCGCGGCGATTCACTCGATCGATTCGGTGGACCTGCTCCAGCGCGTCGACGCGTCCGCGGCCGATGCGGGCACGGCGCCGCGCGTCCTGATCCAGGTGGACTTCGCTGGAGAGGAGACGAAGTTCGGAGCGCCGGAAGCGGACGTCCCCGCGATCGCGCACGCCGCCGTGCACTGTCGCGCGGCGCGGCTCGCCGGGCTCATGCTGCTGCCGCCCTGGTTCGACGATCCCGAGCAGGCGCGCCCGTATTTCCAGCGTCTGCGCGCGCTGCGCGATCGCCTCGCGGCCGAGGGGATCGATCCGGCGCTCCTCGGCGAGTTGTCGATGGGCATGAGCCACGACTTCGAGGTGGCGATCCAGGAAGGCGCGACGCTCGTCCGGATCGGCACCGCGATTTTCGGCAAACGAACAGTGAGGACCTGATGTTCGATCGCACCGCCCCGCAACGCCCTGCCACCGACGATCCCGTGGCGCCGCAGCCGCCCGAGCGGGTGATGCGGATCAGCCCGCTGGACATGCGCCAGCAGCGCTTTCGCACGGCGCTCCGCGGCTACGACCGCACGGAAGTCGTGGCGTTCCTCACGGAAGCGGCCGACGACTACGAGCACGCGCTGCGCGACATCGACCGCATGCGGAGCGATCTCGCGCGGATGGAAGCGCTCCTCGGCGAGCACCGGGAACGCGAAGCGAACCTGCGCAACACGATGCTGACCGCGCAGCGCCTGGCCGACGAGATCAAGGAAGCCGCGCAGAACGAAGGCAAGCTGATCGTCCGGGAGGCGCAGGGGCGGGCGGACCTGCTCATCCAGAAGGCTCAAGGACGGCTCGACGAGATCGATCGCGACATCAACGAGCTGAGGCTCCGGCGCCGGGACGCCGAGGGATCGCTCGAAGCCTCGATCCAGTCGCTCTACCGCGCCCTCGAATTCATTCGCGATCAGGACCACAACCGCCCAGAGGAGAAGGTGCTGCTGCACCGGCCGCGCGTGTCGGAACCCTCGGTGCCGCGCGCCGGCGACGTCTTCGAAGATGAACGAAAAGCCGGCAGCTGACCCGCTGCCGCTTGCACTCGACGGGCACGAGGGCATCTCGATCGTCGTGCGCGTCATCCCGCGCGCTCCACGCACCGAAATCTCCGGCCTCCGCAACGGCGCCCTGCTCGTCCGGCTCGCCGCTCCTCCGGTGGACGATGCCGCGAACGATGCGCTCCTCGAGTTCTTCGCACGCATTCTGAGGTGTCCGCGGCGGTACGTTGAGCTCGCCTCCGGCGCGCGATCGCGCGACAAGCGCGTGCGGGTCACGGGCGTGCCGCTGGCGGAGGTCGAGGCAGCGGTACGGCGTACGATGTAGGGCGGACCTCTTAGGTCCGCCGCGCAAGCCGGGTCTAAGAGACCCGGCCTACAATCATTTATACAATGCTGGTCCTGCGGCACATCCGCGAATTCGTGACGTGCGCCGGACCCGTGCCGCGCCGCGGCCGCACGCAAGCGGATGCCGCTGCGATCGTCGATGGCGCGCTCGCCGCGGACGGCGAACGAATCGTGTACGCCGGTCCCGATCGGGATCTTCCCTCTCGATTCGCCGGTCATCGGACTGCGATCGACGCATCGTCGTATGCCGTCGTGCCCGGCTTCGTCGACGCGCACACGCATGCGGTGTTCGCGGGGGATCGGCGGGATGAGCTGCGCCGCCGGCTTGCCGGCGCTGCGTATGCCGAGATGGCGGCCGAGGGGGGCGGCATCGTCGCGACGGTTCGCGCGACCAGGGCTGCATCGGAAGACGCACTCGTAGACGCAACGCTGCCGCGGCTGCGCGAGATGCTCGCGTGCGGCACGACGACGGCGGAGGTGAAGAGCGGGTACGGCCTCGACGTCGAATCCGAGCTGAAGATGCTGCGCGCCGTACGGCGGCTCGATGCGGAGCAGCCGATCGATCTCGTGCCCACGTTCCTCGGCGCGCACGAGATCCCGAGCGAGTATCGCGGCCGCCGGGATGCCTACGTCGATCACGTCGTGAACGAAATGCTGCCCGCGGTCGTGCGCGAAGGCCTTGCAGAGTGGTGCGACGTCTTCTGCGAGACCGGGGTGTTCACGCCGGAGGAATCGGCTCGCATACTGGCAGCCGGTGCTGCACAGGGCCTGCGGCCGCGGATCCACGCCGACGAGCTCGGGCCCAGCGGCGGATCGCTCGTTGCCGCGGAGGCGCGCGCGCGCTCGGCAGACCATCTGATCTTTGCGCCGGAAGAGGGGATTCGCGCAATGGCGAACGCCGGCGTCGTCGCGACGCTGCTGCCCTGCGCGGCGTTCTACCTGAAGCTCGGGCGCTTCGCCCCCGCGCGCGCGTTCATCGACGCGGGCGTGCCCGTCGCGCTGGCCACGGACGTCAATCCTGGCGGCGGCTTCTCCCCGTCGATGCCATTCGCGATCACGCTCGCGTGCTTTGCGATGCACATGACGTTCGAAGAGGCGCTCGCGGCCGCGACGGTCAACGCGGCGTATGCGCTCGATCGGTCGCGCGACGTGGGCAGTCTGGAGCCAGGCAAACTGATGGATGCGGTGATCCTCGCAGGCGATCCCATCGACTTGATCCGGATCGGCGCACCGTGCATTGCCGCGGTGGTCAAACGCGGAAAGGTCGTGGCTGGCGCGTTGAACGAGGCCGCACCGGCCGGAATCGTCGCAGGGCGTCTGTCTCTTATACACATCTGACGCTGCCGACGACGATACCATCG
>JBKPTE010000086.1:0-31399 GCA_046735335.1 Acidobacteriota bacterium
GTCTAAGAGACCCGCCCTACGTCTCCGCTTGTAGGGCGGGTCTCTTAGACCCGCCGCTCTTCTTAGACGCGCCGCTCTTCTTAGACCCGCCGCTCTTCAATCCTCCAGCACTTCCTCCAGCCTGCGGCTCGGACGCCGCAGACCCACACCGCGCTTGGAGGATCGAATGAACTCGACGACATAGGAAACATCGTCGCAGCGGAGCGACGCGTCGCGCTCGATCTGCGCGAGCGCGCGGCTGGTATTCGAGTGCAGGAGATGGCGATAGGCCCGCCGCAGCTTCGCAATCGTGTCCTGCGAAAACCCGCGGCGGATCAGGCCGATGGTGTTGATGCCGTAGATGCGCGCGCGGTTGCCGACCGTCTTCGCAAACGGCAGCGCGTCCTTCGTGACGACCGAGTAGCCGCCGATGAACGCGTACTTCCCGACCCGGCAGAACTGGTGCACGCCGGAGAACGCGCCGATGTTGGCGAAGTCCTCCACGAGGACGTGGCCGGCCAGCGTCGCGGCATTGCCGAAGATCGTGTCGTTCCGCACGTGGCAGTCGTGCGCGATGTGCGTGTAGGCCATCAGCAGGTTGCGGTTGCCGATGCTGGTGAGCCCGCCGCCGAGCGCCGTTCCACGGTGGATCGTGACGAACTCGCGGATCACGTTCCGCTCGCCGATGACGACGCGGGTCGGCTCGCCGCCGAACTTCAGGTCCTGCGGGACGAGCCCGATCGACGCCATCGGGAAGATCTCGTTGCCGTCGCCGATCTCCGTCCAGCCGTCGATGACCGTCGAGGCGCCGATGCGGCAGTTGCGGCCGATCCGGACGTGCTCGCCGATTGACGCGAAGGGCCCGACGATCGTTCCGGCGCCAATCTCGGCGCCCGGATGGACGATGGCGGCCGGATGCACGACCGCGCCCGTCGCCCCGTCGGCCGCGCGCGCCCGCTCGACGCCCATCACGAGCTCGGCCTCGGCGACGACGGCGCCGTCCACCATCCGCGCAACCGCACGCGTGCGCGCAATGGCCGATCGACGCGCCCCCAGCGTCACCTCCAGCTCGAGGCGATCGCCGGGCACGACCGGAAGGCGGAACTTGGCGTTATCGACGCCGCGCAGCCAGACGCGGCTTGCCGCGGGGCTGTCCGGTGCGTGCATGAGCAGCACGCTCGCCACCTGCGCAAGCGTCTCGATCATGAGGACGCCCGGCATCAGCGGCGCGCCCGGAAAATGCCCCTGGAAGAAATCCTCGTTCACCGTGACGTTCTTCACGGCAACGAGCCTGCGCCCCGGCTCGTGCTCCGTGACGACGTCGACGAGCGGCGACGGATACCTGTAGCAGAGACGCTCCAGGGCGTCAGGGATGTTGATCACCGACTAAAGGTATCTCAGAAACCGAAACCTCCGCCACTGGACGAACAGGACCATTGTGCTACCTGGCCGCGGCTTCGCTGCACTTTACGGCCAGTCCGCACAACGGTCCTGTCCGTCCGCGGCGCAGCAGCTTGGGCTTCGAGCTCGCAGGCGGACGAGCGACAGCGAGTGAGCCAGGCGCCCGCCTTCTCCAAGGCTCCGGCGGGTCCGCCGTAGCTTCAGCGGAGGCGGAAACGGAGCGCGCCGGCGAAGCGGCGTGCGAGCTAGTTCTTCACAGGCGCTGCCGGTTTGGGCGTGCTGTCGAGCCGCTTGATGACTTCCTCGGAGATGTCGAGGCCTGGATCGTAGTACGCGACGCCCGAGTCGCCGATGCTGAACACGGCGTGGAGATTCTTCTCCTCCGCGACCGCCTTCACGATCGGCAGCAGCTTCTGCTGGAACTCGCCCTGCAGATCGTTCTGCAGCTCGTTCATCTCCGCCTGCGCGTTCTGCTGCGAGAACTGGATGTCGCGCTGCAGCTTGTCGATGTCCTTTTCGAGCTGCGCGCGCGCGCTGTCGTTCATCACCGACGTGCCCTGATTGAGCTTCGTCTGGAGCGCCTGGAGCTGCTTCTGCTTGTCGTTGATCTCCGAGACCTTCTTCGAGTTCAGGTCCTGGAGCCTCTTGGAGGCGTCCTTACCCACCGTCGAACCGGCGGCAATCGTCTGGATGTTGATGAACGCGATCTTCGCGCCCTGGGGGAACGGCGCCGGCGGCTGCGGCTTCGGCGTCAGCGTGGGCGCGGGTGTGGCGGGCGCCTGGCCACCGGCCGGCGGGGGCGTCCCGACGGGGGGCTGCCCTGCCGGCGGCTTCTGCGTGGGGGGCGGAGTCTGTCCCGCCGCGGGTCCGGCAGCCAGCACGAACGTTAACGCTACGGCCGTCATGGTCGACTTCAGAACGCTCATCGTAAGAATGCCCTTTCGTAGTCAGCTATCAGCTCTCAGAAGGTGGTGCCCACGGCAAACCGGAACTTGAACCGCTTCTCCGGCTGGAGATTATTGTCCAGGACGCCGCCTCGCTGCGGGTTCATCGCAAAAATCAGCCGGAACGGCACGTTCAGCACCGGCATGAAGAAGCGGACCTCCGCGCCGGTCGACGTCTTGAACGCGCTCGTCGTGCCGATGTCTTCGGTCACCGTCGGGAGTTTCTGCGAGAGCAGCGGCACGACCTGGTAGATGTCGCCGGGGAACGGGATGAGCGCGCCCTGCGTGACCGTCCGCGTCACCTTCTCCTGCCAGGCGAACTTCTCGCCCTCGTCGCGGACCTGGCCGGCATCATAGAACAGGACGAGGCGGACGGGCCCGGCGATGTTGATCAAGTACTCCGCGTTGAACAGCATGCTCTTGTTGCCGCCGATCACGAGGCCCGAATTCGCGTCGCGCGGACCGACGCTTCGCAGGTCGAACCCGCGGATGCTGTATTCGCCGCCCAGGAACAGCTTCTCGAAAATCGGCAGCTCCGTCGTCTTGCCGTATGGCGAGATGTATTCGATCGCGGCCCGGAACCCGAGACTCAGGCGGCGGTTCTGCTGCAGGTACCAGACGCCTTCCGCCTTCGGGTTGTAGAAGCTGCTGTTGCCGCCGAGACCCGCCAGATCGAACGACAGAGAATACCGGCGGCCGGTCGTCGGAAAGATCGGACTGTCGACGGTGTTGTAGATGAAGCTCGGACCGATCTTGCTGATGCGGCGCTCGCCTCCCTGGCCGATCAGCAGCGAATCGGCGAGGAACGGGTTGTTGCCGAGCGCGGCCGCTGTCTGGTACAGCGGGTTGAGGTCCTTCACCCGCACCTTCTGGTAGCTGTAGTTCACGAAGAAGCGCGAGAACGGACCCGCGGGGAAGCCCCACACCGTGTTCATGCCGGCGGAGGCCTGCGTGAACTGGTTGAAGTACTGAATCTCCTGGTCGAAGACGTCGATGCCGGCGGTGATCGGCCGGCCGAACAGGAAGGGTTCCGTGAACCCGACCTGGTAGTTCTTCGCGCGGTTCCCCTGCTGCGCCGAGACGCTGAACGTCTCGCCGCGGCCGAGGAAGTTCGACGTCTGGAACGCGAGCTGCCCGAAGAAGCCTTCGTACTGCGAGACGCCCGCGCCGAACGTGATCTGGTTCCGGTTCTGCTCCTCGAACTTCAGCTTGACGTCGACCTTGTTGTCGACGTTCGCCGTCTTCTGAACGTCGATCGCCTCGCCTTCGAGCGGCTTGAAATATCCGAGCTGATTGAGCCGGCGGACGCTGTACTTCAGCGCCTCCGTGTTGAAGACGCCACCCTCGAACAGCCGAATCTCGCGCCTGATCACCGGATCGCGCGTCACGGTGTTGCCCACGAAGGTAATCCGGTTGACGAAGTACTGCTTCCCCTCGTCGAGCCTCATCGTCACGTCGACGATCGGCGGCCCCGCGACCGGCTTCGCGCCGGCTTCGGGTGCCGGCGGACCCGACGCGCCGTCGTGATCGCCGTTCCCGTCGGCATCGCCGTTCGGCTCGTTCGGAAAGACCACGTCCGGGTAGCCTGTGAATTCCCAGTACCCCCCGGTGCCGTACAGCTCCTTCGCCTTCTCGAGCCCTTTCCGGATCTTCTTCTCGTTGTAGTAGTCGCCCTTTTCGAGCTTGAACAGCGGCCGTAGCGCTTCGCTCTTCGCGACGCTGTTCCCGGCGAACGCGAACTCGCCGATCTTGTAGCGCAGCCCTTCCGTCACCGGAATCCGCAGCTCGATCCAGCGCGTCTTGCCGTCCTTCGAGTCCTCGAGGACCTTCAGCTCGGGCTGGCCGACGCGCGCTTTCACGTAGCCGCGCTCGCGGTAATACGACACGACATTCTCCGCATCGTCCGCGAACTTCGCTTCCTTGTACGTCCCGGTCCCCGTGATGAACTTGAAGAAGCCCGGCGCCTTGTTCTCCTTCAGTTTTCTCGCGAGCTTGCCGTCGGTGATGGCGGAATTGCCGATGAACTCGACGCGGCGGATCTTGACCTTGGGACCTTCCGTGATGTGGAAGGTCAGGTTGACCGTCTTCGGCCCGCCGCTGACTTCCTTGACTTCGGGCTTGACCTCGACGAACTCGTACCCCTTCTCCGCGTACATGTCGCGGACGACGCCCGCGACCTGGCGCACGATGCCCGGATCGATGAACGAATCGAGGCGGATCTGGATGTTCTTCTTCTTCAGCTCCTCTTCGATCTTCGACTGCTCGACCTTCTTCGAGCCGACGTAGTCGACGATCTTGACGCGCTGCCGCTCTTCCATGTCGTAGAGGACGATCTTGCCGACGACGTTATTCGGGAAGACGTAGTCGACCGTCTCGATCGACAGGTCGTCGAGGAAGTTGGTGCCCCACAGGGCCTTGAAGTCGCGGAGGATCTGCCCCTCGGTCGCGTCGTTGTACGGGACCCAGCGATCCTGCGACGGCGCACTCGGCCGAAGGCCGATGTAGTAGAGATACGTCTGCGGCTCGATGACCGACGTGCCTCCCTGCTTCGCGAAGCAGAGGGCGTATTGATAGAGAATCGGTCCGGACCCGGCAGGGGGCAGCTTCGCGGGAGGGCCTATCTGGTAGAGGCCGTTGCACAGGCTCAGCGTGCCTGTCGGCTTCGCCGGGGGGATTTCCTTGACGGCCGGCAGCGGCGCCTGCCCTTCAGGCGATGCAGCCGGCGGATTGTCCGGTGCCGGCGAAGGCTGACCCTGGGGCGCCGAAGCCGGGGGATTTTGCGGTGGCGGCGAAGGCTGACCCGCCGGCGGCGGGGACTGCGCCCAGGCCGCGGACGACCCCGCGACGGCGAGGGCCAGCAAGAGAACTCGAACCTTCAGCATTTCGAACCGGAAAGGGACTGAATTGGGCGACCGGGCGCCCGGCGGCCTCCGCCGCCGGAACGCCAAGCGATGATTTTACAGCCTTTTTAGACGTCTCAGGCGAGCTTGCGGCCTTCCTGGGCCTGGCCTGCCGGACGGTAGGCGAGCACTCCGCCGTCGAGGTAGACCTCGATTTCGCCGCCTTTGAGGTGGCCGCGGATGAGCTCCTCGGAAAGCGGGTCCTCGATGTACCGCTGGATGGCGCGCCGGAGCGGCCGCGCGCCGTACGAGCGGTCCTTGCACGTCTGTTCGATGATCCAGTCGACCACGTCGGTCGACAGCGCGAGCTGGATCTTGCGATCGACGAGGTTCTCGTTGAGCTGTTTCACGAGCAGGCGCGTGATCGTCCGCAGGTCGTCGTCCGACAACGCCTCGAAGACGATGATCTCGTCGATGCGGTTGATGAACTCCGGGTTGAAGGTCTTGCGGACCTCCCCCAGCACCATGTCGTTCACGCTCCGGCTGATCACGCCGGAGTCGGTCGACTGGAAACCGAGCGACGCCTTCTTCTGGATGAAGCGGGCGCCGATGTTCGACGTCATGATGACGATCGTGTTCTTGAAGTTCACCCGATTGCCGAGGCCATCCGTCAGGTGGCCGTCCTCGAACACCTGCAGCAGGATGTTGAACAAATCCGGGTGCGCCTTCTCGATCTCGTCGAGCAGCACGACCGAATAGGGGTTGCGCTTCACCTTCTCGGTGAGCTGACCGCCCTCTTCGTGGCCCACGTATCCGGGGGGCGAGCCAATCAGCTTCGAGACCGAGTGCTTCTCCATGTACTCGGACATGTCGAAGCGGATGAGCGCGTGATCGCTGCCGAACAGGAAGTTCGCGAGCGCCCGCGCCAGCTCCGTCTTGCCGACGCCGGTGGGGCCGAGGAACACGAAGCTGCCGACCGGGCGGTTGGGATTCTTCAGGCCGGCGCGCGAACGGCGGATCGCGCGTGAGAGCGCCGAGATCGCCTTCTCCTGCGAGATGACGCGCTTGTGCAGCTCCTCTTCCATCCGGAGCAGCTTGTCCCCTTCGTCCTGGTTGATGGACGTCAGCGGAACGCCGGTCCACTTCGACACGACCTCGTCGATGTCGGCCTTGCCGACGATGACGCGGCGTGCGTTCGTCTTCACGTCGAAGCGCTCGCGCACGAGTTGCAGGTTGTCGCGGGCCTGCACTTCCTGCTCGCGGTAGAACTGCGCCTTCTCGAAGTTCTTCTCCGAGACGGCATTCTCCATCTGCTCGACGGCGACGCGGATGCTCCGGTTGATCTCGCCGAACTCCTCGCTGTAGCCCGCCTCGCGCAGCTTCGCGCGCGCGCCCGCTTCGTCCACAAGATCAATCGCCTTGTCGGGCAGGAAGCGATCCGTGATATAGCGGTTCGACTGATAGACGGCCGCTTCGATCGCGTCCTGCGTGTACTCGACGTGGTGGAACTGCTCGTACCGATCCTTCACGCCGATCAGGACCTCGATCGTCTCGCGCTCCGACGGCGGATCGACCTTGACCGCCTGGAAGCGGCGCTCGAGGGAGCGGTCCTTCTCGATGTACTTGCGGTACTCCGAAGGCGTCGTCGCGCCGATGCAGCGGATCTCGCCGCGCGAGAGCGCGGGCTTCAGGATGTTCGCCGCGTCGAGCGAGCCTTCGGCCGATCCCGCTCCCACCAGCGTGTGCAGCTCGTCGATGAAGACGATGATGTTCGGGTTCTCCGTCAGCTCTTTCATGATCGCCTTGAGGCGCTCTTCGAACTGACCGCGGTACTTCGTGCCCGCCACGATGAGCGAGATATCCAGCGCCAGAATGCGCTTATCCGCCAGGAAATGCGGGACGTCGCCGTAGACGATCTTCTGGGCGAGCCCCTCGACGATTGCCGTCTTGCCCACGCCAGGCTCTCCGATGAGAACCGCGTTGTTCTTGGTCCGCCGGCAGAGGACCTGCTGAACCCGCTCGAGCTCCGTGTGCCGGCCAACCAGCGGGTCGAGCTGGCTTTTCATGGCCGCTTCGGTCAAGTCCCTCGAGAACTCGGCCAGAAGCGGCGTCTCCTTCACGCGCGTGAGTGTGGTCTTCTCGTTGAGGAGCGCCACGATGTCCTCGCGGACGGTGTTGAGGCGCATCCCCTTTTCAATGAGGATCGTCGCGGCGACCGAGCGCTCCTCCCGCAGGATGCCGAGCAGCAGGTGCTCGGTCCCGATGTAGTTGTGGAGCAGGCGGTCCGCCTCTTCGGCGGCAAACTGCAGGACGCGCTTGGTTTCCGCGCTGAAGGGAATCTCGACCGAGGTCGAGACCTTCTCGCGGAAGACCGTGCGGCCTTCGATTTCCTTGCGAATGCTTTCGAGAGAGAGGTGAGACCGCGCGAAAATCCGACTCGTCAGCCCCTTGCCCTCGCGAATGAGTCCCAGGAGGAGGTGCTCGGTTTCAATTGAAATGCTTCCGAGCTGCGAAGCTTCGTAGCGCGCGAAGAAGAGCACGCGCCGCGCTCGTTCCGTGTAGCGTTCGAACATCCGGAGTCCTATGTGTAAGGGACTTGGCTCGAGGGCATCGCCAGCCTTGCACGCATTATACGGCAAAGGTGGCCCGCGGCCAACGCCTTTCTGCTGTGTAAGTACGTTTCGGAGCGAGAGTTATCGCTCTGTAGGGTTAGACGCGCGGGACGTGCGGGCCGGTTCGCTCCCCAGGCCGCTCCAATCGACACGCGGCATCATCGGCACAGCCCTCCTGCACCCCGGCGCGTGCGATCTTCGTGCCGACCTCAGGCGAGGATCGCTACGGCCTCGATCTCCACCAGCATGTCCGGATCGATGAGCCGGCTCACTTCCACCATTGTCGTCGCCGGCCGGACGGCCGCCAGGACCTCGCCGTGCGCCCGGCCGACGGCTTCCCAGTCGCGGACGATATTCGTCACGTAAATCCGCGTCCTGACGACGTGATCGAGCGAACCGCCGGCCTGTTCGAGCGCGCGCCGGATGTTCTGGAGCGTCTGGATGGTCTGCGCGCGGGCGTCTCCCCGGCCGACCAGCGCGCCATCAGGCCCCGTCGCGGTCGTCCCCGAAACGTAAACGACGCTTCCGACCTTCACCGCGCGGGAGTAGCCGACGATGGGCTCCCATTTCGTACCACTGGAGATGTTCTGCCGCATACCACAAAGTTTCCCACGATTACGCAGACATTCCCGCGGTTGGGTCGCGGCCGCTGATCCGCGAATCCGGATCCATCCGTACAAGGAAATGGGTCACCGAAGTGACCCCATTCCGCGTGGGTCCGCGTCGTCCGCGGCCGGAGAAATGGGTCACGGGCTCTGAACCCATGACCCAACTCCATCCGCGTCGTCCGCGAGAGTCCGCGGCCCTACTTGGCGGGCGCCGCGCTGTTCCTGACCTGGACGCTGGCGGCGTGCTTCTTGTCGCCCATGTCGTGGTAGCGGACCATGACGGTGTCCCCGACGTGGACGAAGTCGGTGATCTGCGTCGACTTCTTCTCGTCCTTCATCGCGGCCGTCTTGTGGCTGGCCCCGCGCGCCTGCACGTTCGTGTCGTTGTCGACCGCGAACGTCATGTCGCCGGACTTGCCCTTGATGGTCAGCGAATCCGCCGTGACGGCCGACACGGTTCCGTTCGCCGACATCGTCTTCGACGACGATTTGCCGGTATCGCTCTTCTCGGCCGGTTTCGCAGTCGGCTGCGTCGCCTGGGCGAAGGCTGGCAGCGCGCTCAGGAGAAGGGCCCCGACGAACACTGTTACTACCCGTTTCATGTAAACCTCCTCAGTTGCCCGAGGATGCGGCACCGTGTGGCGCCGGACCCCAGAGAGCCACCTATTCTGTCAGATCACGCAATTTCGCGCAGCCTGCCCTCTTCGAGGCGCAGCACCCTGTCGCAGGCGGCGGCCAGCCGCGGGTTATGGGTGGCAATGATCGACGTCAGACCGCGTTCCCGATGCATCTCGCGGAGGAGGTCGTGCAGCGACTCAGCCGTGTGCTCGTCGAGATCGCCGGTGGGCTCGTCGGCGAGCAGGACCGACGGATCCATCACGAGCGCGCGCGCGATCGCGACGCGCTGCTGCTCGCCGCCCGACAGCATGCCGGGCTTGTGCACGAGGCGGTCGGCCAAACCGACGCGATCCAGGAGCAGCCGGGCGCGCGACTCGCGCTCGTCCGCCGGCCGCCGGCCGATGCGCATCGGCATGCCCGCGTTCTCGAGCGCGGTGAACTCCGGAAGCAGATGATGAAACTGGAACACGAACCCGACGTGCCGGTTCCTGAACGCGACGAGATCGGCCGGGCGCATCGACGCCACGTCGGCGTCACCGATGCGGATCGCGCCCGCGTCGATCGCGTCCAGCCCGCCGAGCACGTGCAGCAGCGTGCTCTTGCCGACGCCGGATGCGCCGACGATGGCGACCATCTCCCCCTTCTCCACGGAGAACGACAGCTGCCGCAGCACATCCAGCTTCGCCGTGCCGACGACGTAGCTCTTGTCGATGTCGGTGGCTTCGATGAAGGACATAGTTCTGCGAGTGCGATTCAGCGCCTGCGGCTGTCACGATCTCACGCGGAGGGCGCAGAAGAGCAGAGCACGCCAACGCTGAACTCGGCAAGCATCAAACCACACAACCTTCCTTGCGTCCTCTTGCCCTTCGCGAGCTCCGCGTGAGATCCGTCCGCCGCACGCGCCCCACCGCTACTGATACCGCAACGCCTGCGCGGGATCGAGCTTCGACGCCTGCCGCGACGGATAGATCGTCGCCAGGAAGCAGATCACGATCGCGGCCGCGGTGACCGCAAGGAAATCCTGCGGCAGCAGCGTGAACGGCACGTACGAGATCTGATAGACGTCGATCGGCACGTGAATCAGCCTGTAGCGATCGAGGATGTAGATGATGATCGCGCCGCCGAGCGCGCCCGCGCCGGTGCCAACCAGGCCGATGATCAGCCCCTGCAGCATGAAGATCCGCCGGATGCTCGCCGCGGAGCTCCCCATCGTCTTGAGGATGGCAATGTCGCGGCTCTTCTCCATGACGAGCAGCACGAGCGACGCGATGATGTTCAGGGCCGCGACCATCACGATCAGCCCGATCGTGATCGAGATTGCCATCTTCTCGAGCCAGAGCGCCGAGAAGAGCGACTTGTTCATGTCGGCCCAGTCCTGGGTCATGTACTCGGCGCCGAGCGTTTCCGGAATCGAATCGGCAACGGCGCGCGCCGCGAACATGTCGTCGAGACGCAGCTGGATGAAGCCGGGATGATCCTGGCCGGTGAGCCGCTCCGCGACCGCAAGCGACGTCAAGCCGTATTCGCTGTCGAATTCGTACAACCCGAGGCTGAACGTGCCGACTACCCGAAAGGTGCGGCTTCGCGCCATCGGACCGATCGGCGTGATGTTCGTTTCCGAACTGAGCACGCGCACCGAATCGCCCACGCTGACGCCGAGATTCTGGGCCACGTCCTTCCCGAGAATGATGCCGTCGGGCTGATCGCCGGAGGGCTGCACCGCTTCCAGCGTGCCGGATTGCATGGCGCGGCGGATGTCCGTCACCGTCGGCTCGAGCGTCGGGTCGATCCCCTTGAGCGTAATGAACGCCTGCTCGCCACGCGCGCTCGTGACCAGCGCTTTGCCGAGCACGCCCGGCGCCGCGCCGATGACGTGCGGTACTTTGAGCATCTTCTGGATCTCCGCGTGATAGTCCTGGATGCCCGCTCCGGCCTTGAACACGTAGACGTGTGCCGAGGACCCGACGATGCGATCGCGCAGCTCGCCTTGAAGACCGGTCATGAGCGCGAGCGCGATGAGCAGTGCCATGACCCCGACCATGACGCCGAGCACAGAGATGAACGAGATGAGCGAGATGAACGCCTGTTTGCGCCGCGCCAGCAGATACCGGAACGCGACGAAAACCTCGAACGGCAGGTCCATTTACGCTCGCGGCCGCATCAAGGGGAAGAGGATCACGTCGCGGATGGAGACGCTGTCGGTCAGGAGCATCACCAGGCGATCGATGCCGACGCCTTCGCCGGCCGTCGGCGGCAGACCGTACTCGAGCGCACGGATGTAGTCCTCGTCCATCGCGTGCGCCTCCTGATCCCCGGCGGCACGCCCGGCAATCTGCGCTTCGAAACGGCGGCGCTGCTCGGCGGGATCGTTGAGCTCGCTGAACGCGTTGGCTACTTCGAAGCCGCCGATGTAGAGCTCGAACCGCTCCACCGTGTCGGGATCGTCGGGCCGCTGCTTGGAGAGCGGGGAGACTTCTGTCGGAAAGTCGTAGACGAACGTCGGCTGGATGAGCGTGTCCTCGTTGAGGCGCTCGAAGATCTCGGTCACGATCTTGCCGGCGCCCCAGGACGGGAGCAGCTCGAGGCCAAGCTGCCGCGCAATCGCGGCCGCCGACTCGCGCGAGCGGAGATCGTCCGCGGCGACGTCCGTCCGCAGCCGCTGCGACGCCGCCTCCCGCGCGCCGTCGCGAAGCGAGACCCTGCGGTAGGGCGGCGCAAGCGAGATGTCGTGATCGGCGAAGCGGACGCGGTCGGTCCCGATCGCCTCGCGGGCGACGCACGCGATCATCTCCTCCGTCATCTGCATCAGCTCGCGATACTCGCTGTACGCCTGATAGAACTCGAGCATCGTGAACTCAGGGTTGTGCTGCGTCGAGATGCCCTCGTTGCGGAAGTTCCGGTTGATCTCGTACACGCGCTCGAGGCCCCCCACGACGAGCCGCTTGAGGTACAGCTCCGGCGCGATGCGGAGAAAGAGCTGCATGTCGAGCGCGTTGTGGTGTGTCACGAAGGGGCGCGCGAGCGCGCCGCCCGCCAGCGGCTGCATCATCGGCGTCTCGACCTCGAGGTACCCGCGGGCGTTGAGGAAGGTGCGGAGCGCGGCGAGCACCCGGCTGCGGATCTCGAACACCTTCCGCGAGTCGGGATTGACGATCAGGTCGAGATAGCGCTGGCGATAGCGGATTTCGACGTCCTGCAGCCCGTGCCATTTCTCCGGGAGCGGGATGAAGCACTTCGCGAGAAACTCCAGCTTCGACGCCCAGATCGTCAGCTCGTTCGTCTTCGTCCGGAAGAGATGCCCCTCGACGCCGACGTAGTCGCCGAAATCCAGCAGCTTGAAGATCGCGAACTCGCGTTCGCTCAAGGAATCCTTGCGGACGTACACCTGAATCCGCGCGCGCCCGTCGGAGATGACGAGGAAGTTGGCTTTGCCGAAGCTGCGGATCGCGAGAATCCGGCCGGCGGTCCGCGTCTGAATGCGGTCGCCGTCGAGCGCCTCGCCGCTCTTCTCGCCGTGCGCGTCGACGAGCGCGGCAATCGTGTCGGTCCGCTCGAAGACGTGCGGATAGACGTCGACGCCGAGCTGCTGCAGCTCCTCGAAGTTCGCGCGCCGCTGGCGCAGCTGATCGGAGTCTTTGAGGTGTTCGTCCATTGAGTGCTTGTTGCGCCTGCCATTGATCACGCGCTGACGGCCGTGATCAGCAGCCTGGGCGCTGTCACGCTCTTCCCAAGCTTTTCCTCACCGCATCGAGCACGCCGTTGATGAACGGCACGGGCTCTTCTCCGCTGAACGTGCGCGCGAGCTCGAGCGCTTCGTTGATGATCACCTTGGCCGGCGTCTCCGGCTCGGCGAGCAGCTCGAAAATCGCAAGGCGCAGCACGAGCCGGTCGACGACCGCCATTCGCTCGACGCGCCAGTTGTGCGCGTGCTGCGCGATCAACGCGTCCGCCTCGGCGACGCGCTCGATCGTCCCGCGCAGCAGCGCGTCGGCGAAGCGCCGCGACTCGTCCGGCACTTCGGCGACATCGTCGCGGCTCGCCCAATAGGTGACGATCGCTTCGTGCGCCCCGACCCGGCCGACCTCCCATTGATACAGCATCTGAAGCGCCGCTTCGCGCGCCAGCCGCCGCGCCGCGGCGTCGACGCCGGTCACCGGCGGCGCGACCGGCGCGGGCGTGCCGCGCGAAGCGTGCGCACGAGCAGCGCCATCTCGATGGCGGCGGCGGCGGCTTCCCAGCCCTTGTTGTCCGGCCCGTCGGACGCGCGCGCCATCGCCTGCTCCGTCGTGTTCGTCGTCAACACGCCGAACGCCATCGGGACCCGAGTCGCTGCCGAGGCCGCCGTGATCCCGTGCGCCACCGCGGCCGCGATGTACTCGAAATGCGGCGTCTCGCCGCGGATCACGCAGCCGAGACAGACGAGCGCATCGAACCGCTTCGATTCTGCGGCGGCCTGCGCCGCCTGCGGAATCTCGAAGGCGCCTGGGACCTCGAACACCTCCACGGACGAATCGCGCGCCCCGGCCTCACGCAGCGCGCGCAGCGCCCCGTCGCGCAGGCGCCCGGTAATGTCCATATTGAAGCGCGACACGACGACAGCGATGCGGAGGCGGGACGCGTCACCGAGCGCTGTCGCCTGCTGGGGTCCGCGCATTCAGCGTCCCTTGAACTCGGGCTTCCGCTTCTCGAGGAATGCTCGGGTGCCTTCGCGCATGTCGTCCGAGCTGAAGACGAGGCCGAACAGCGTGGCTTCGTACACCTGCGCTTGCGCCAGGGGCATCTCGACCCCCTTGTGCACGGCCTCGAGGATGTAGCGGACGGAGAGCGCCGGCTTGGTGGCGAGCGAGGCCGCGAGCCGCTTCGCTTCGCTCAGGAGCTCCGCCGCCGGCACGACGCGGTTCACGAGACCGAGACGCAGCGCTTCCTCCGCGCCGATGGGATCGCCTGTCAGGAGCAGTTCCAGCGCGCGCCCCCGGCCGACGATTCGCGCGAGACGCTGCGTGCCGGCGTACCCCGGGATCAGTCCGAGGTTGATCTCGGGCTGCCCGAGCTTCGCCGAATCCACGGCAATCCTGAGCGTGCAGGCCATCGCCAGCTCGCATCCGCCGCCGAGCGCGAAGCCGTTGATGGCCGCAATCACCGGCTTTCCCATGTGCTCGATCAGATCGAGGACGTGCTGCCCCCGAAGCGCATGCTCGCGTCCGGCCGCCGGGCTCTCGGCCGCGAGCTCCGTGATGTCGGCGCCCGCCGCGAACGCGCGGTCGCCGGCGCCCGTCAGCACGACCGCGCGGACGGCCTCGTCGTGCTTCAGGGCCAGCACGGCGCGCCGAAGCTCGTCGAGCGTCTGGCTGTTGAGCGCGTTGAGGACCCGTGGACGGTTGACGGTCAGGATGGCGACCGCACCCTCCTGATCGAGCAGCAGGTTGTCGAAGTTAGCCACGGATTACACAGAAGAAGAAGGCCACGGATTACACGGCCACAGAGAGCCACGGAACAACACGGAACAACACCGAGTTCTCGTCACACGGAAAAGAAGGCCACGGAACACACGGCCAAAGAGAGCCACGGAACAACACGGAAGACCACTACCGGCGAAGGTCAGGGTGATTCCCCGCGCTGCGGCTGCGGCACGGATTTGAGTATAGCCCACGCTCCGAGCGAGGCCGCCGCCGCTCCTTCCGCATCGGCGAGCACGTCGTACACGTCGGACGACCGTCCGGGAACGAAACGTTGGTGGAATTCGTCGCTCACGCCGTACGCGGTCGCGCAGAGCATCGCGAGCAGAACGGTCCGCCACGTCACGCCGGCGCGGCGCCCGCGAGCCAGCGCCCGCAGCAGCAGCGCGGCGAGGATTGCGTAGCCAATGCCGTGCCCGGTCTTGTCCGAGATGTTGCCGGGAAGGTGCTGCAGGTTGGGAATCGAGGACGCGATGAAGATGAGGGCCATCTGCGCGAGCACGGGGCCCCAGAGCCACAGGCGACTCACAGAGGAAACGGATACATCAGCCAGCCCAGCACGAACGCGGCCGCGACGAACCCGCCGAGCATCAGCGCGCCGGTGCGCACCTGCTCGCGCGGCGTATCGCGCAGGAGCACCGCGAACACGACCGAGACGAAAAACGCGAAGAGCATGAGCACGAGGAAATGGCTCGTCACTTGCGCCCCATGGCGATGTCGAACGCATCGAGCACGACTAGGAAGTTGAGCAGACCCGCCGTCATCAGGAACGTGTTGCCGTACTCGTAGGACACGGCGGTTACCGTCCCGGCGCCCGCATCGAGGAATCGCGCGATGAAGTACGCGGCGCCCGTGCCACGATCCGCGATCGCGCCGAGAAACACGAGCGGCTCCGCCATCTCGAGCGGGAACAGGCGGCCGTGGAGGAGCAGCCCGATCACGAACATGAGCGGGATCGCCACCAAGAAAACGAGCCCCTTATGTCTGCGGCCCTGCCACAGGTGTCCTGCGCCGGGCAGCAGCCACGCCAGCAGACACACGAGCGCCAGCGTCGTCGGCTCCGCCGCGGCGCGGGCGGCCGTTGTCGATTTGGTGCTCATGCGATCCGAAGAATCATATCTCAGCCCGCGGACCGGAGACGATTCCGTCCCGGCGCGCAGTCGACACGACCGCCCAGGCTGCCGCGGCGCCCAGAGGCAGTGCGGAGACGGCGCGGACGACGTTCGACGGATGGGCCAACCCGAACAGCTCCGCGACGACGGTCAAGAGGGTGGGCACGGCAGCCAACCCGATCAGGCATCGCACACGCGACGCTGTCGTCGAAACGGTCGAGAGCACGAGCGCTGCGAGGCCCCCGGCAAGCGCGGACACATACAAGCCCGTGCAGCGGGCGCAGACCGGCAGAGGCGCGCCCGCCAGATGAAAGGAGCGCTCAGGACGCTGATGGCACACGAAGGCGCCGGCGAAATAGACCAGCGCCCCCGCGCGCGCCAGCGAAGGATTCGCCGAGGCCGCAGCAAACGGCGCGGCAATCAGCAGCGCGGTCCAGAGCAGACAGCCGAATACCAGCGCGCGCGCGAGCCGGGACATGGGTGCGATGTTATCGGATGTCGGGGCGCGGGTCGTGCCTCGCGATTGCGCGGGCCTCGCGCAACCAAGTTGCGCGTTACGATCAGCGTTCGAGCGACGAGGACGATCCCGCCGCGACGATTTCCGTCGAATCAGCCGTGTACCCGAGCCGTGTCCGCGGCCGGAGCTCCGGGCGCGACGCGATCTGCACGACGACGCGGTGGAAGCGCCCATCGGCGCGCGGGTTCGACGGCACGTACCCGATTGAATACTGATTGGCGAGCTCCGCCGCGATCGACGCATAGACGTTCTTCAACTCACCGGTCTGCAGCGGAAAGAAGGACTGCGCGCCCGTTTCGCGCGCGAGCGTCCGCATCGAATAGTCCGCCTCGGAAAAGTAGCGATGGTTCCCTTCGGTGCGCTGAACCGTGTATCGCGACTGCAGACCGACCGTATAGATATTGACGCCCGTCCGCCGCGCCAGCGCCATCACGTCGTCGAACGACACGAGGCTCGCGGTGTCGTCGCCGTCCGAGAGCACGGCAATCGCCTGCCGCCGCACGTCGCCGGTCTGCCGAGCCGCCTGGCCGAACTGCTTCAGCGCGATGTAGAGGGCGTTGTTGAGCGCCGTCGCGCCGTGCGCGCGCGTCGAGAGCACGGCCTTCTCCAGCAGCACGCGATTGCTCGTCAGGGGCTGAAGCACGGATACCGAATCGTTGAACGCGACCACGGCGCCGCGATCGCCGTCGCGCAGCGTTTTCAAGAACGCCGACGCCGCATCGTGTACGACGTCGATCTTGTCCGTCATGCTCGAGCTCGTATCGAGCAGAACGATGAGATCGATCGGGATGCCCGTCGATTCGAAGAAGCGAACGTTCTGCTGCACACCATCTTCGAAGACGGCGAAATCGTCGGGACGAAGGCCGGTGACATACCGCGCCGCCTTGTCGAGCACGGTGACGTTGAGCGCGACGAGGTTCGTGCCGCTGCGGAACGTGGGGGGCTGAGGACCAGCGGGCGCCGGCTCCTGTGCGAACAAAGACGCAACCATGACGAGGGGGAGAAACAGGAGGCGACCGAGGACTTTCACGTTCAAACCCTCCGGTTCGCCCGGACTGCAAGCCGCGTTCCGCGCGCGAGCGCACCCAAGTCCGAGCGAAAGCGCCGTTCGCTTACACGCGCGGCTCGCGGAACCGCACTTGTAAGGTAATCGCTACATATCTATAGCGCGGCGAGCATCCCGAACGCGCTGCCGTAGCGTTCACGGAACTCGGTCCATGTATATGCGTGGCTCTGTCCGCCCAGATGCTCGAGCGCATACGTCGCGGCCACGCTGCCGAGCCGCGCCGACACGGCGAGATCCCGGCCAGTCGCGATGCCCTTGAGCAGCCCTCCGCGAAACGCGTCGCCGACGCCGGTCGGATCGACGATTCGCACGGGAGGAACGGCCGGAACGTCCATCACGCGATCCCGCTCGCGGATGGTGCACCCGTGCTCGCCGCGCGTGACGATGAGCGCGCCGCTGCGGCGGACGATTTCGCGCTCGTCGAGGCCGGTCTTCTGGCGAATGAGCTCGAATTCGTAGTCGTTGCAGATCACCACCTCGGCGCCAACCAGCCCTTCGCGCAGCTCGTCGCCGCTCATCCGGGCGCACTGCTGGCCTGGATCCCAGACATACGGGATGCCGAGCGTGCGGCATTCCTCCGCGTACTGAAGCATGGCGGCCGGATCGTTCGGAGAGATGATCGCGATCCGGCAGTCGTCCACCGTACGGAACGAGAGCTCGGGGGCGTTGGCCATCGCGCCGGTGTAGAACGATGCGATCTGATTGCTGTCGACGTCCGTGCTGCAGAAGAACGACGCCGTGAACTTGTCGGCGACTTGCTTCACCAGCGAGGTGTCGACGCCCGCCGCCTCGAGCCACTGACGGTATTCGCCGAAGTCACGGCCGGCCGTGGCCATCAGGCGCGGCCGCTCGCCGAGCAGCGCGAGCGTATACGCGATGTTCGGCGCGCAGCCGCCGCGCCGCTTGTCCATCGAATCGACGAGGAAGCTGAGGCTCACGCGCGACATGTGCTCGTGCAGGAAATGCTCGGTGAACTTCCCGGGAAACGACATCAGGTAATCGAACGCGATCGAGCCTGTAACGACTATCGACATGGAAGCACTCCCAACTGCTCAACGAAGATAGCGACCGACGATCGGCGCGAGATCCCGCTTCACCTGCTCGGGCACCGCCTCGGGCCGCGTGATGATCGCGTGCGCGAGCGCGTTCGCGCACTCGCAGGTGCGGTCGAACGGCAGGTGCGCGACCGATTCGGCAATCACCTGCTGCGCCGTGCGCGCGTTGGCGACCAGGTTGGCGACGATCATGTCCACGGTCACCGAATCGTGCTCCGGGTGCCAGCAATCGTAGTCGGTCACGAGCGCGATCGTCGCGTAGCAGATCTCCGCCTCGCGCGCGAGCTTGGCCTCCTGTAGGTTCGTCATCCCGATGACGTCCATGCCCCACGAGCGATACAGCTTCGATTCCGCGAGCGTCGAGAACTGCGGCCCCTCCATGCACACGTAGGTCCCGCCGCGGTGCACCGTCGCGCCCGCCGTGCGGCACGCCTCGTATGCCACCTCGCCGAGGCGGCGGCAGACCGGGTGCGCGAAGGCGACGTGCGCGACGAGGCCGTTGCCGAAGAACGTGCTCACGCGTCCCTTCGTACGGTCGAAGAACTGGTCGGGAATGACCAGATGCTGCGGCACGTAGCGCTCCTGCAGCGACCCGACCGCGCTGGCCGACAGGATGAACTCGACGCCGAGCGTCTTCAATCCGAAAATGTTCGCGCGGTAATTCAGTTCCGTCGGCATGTAGCGGTGGCCCGCGCCGTGCCGCGCGAGAAAGGCCACGCGCCGCCCGCGCAGCGTCCCGACGAGGTACGGCCCCGACGGATCGCCGAATGGAGTGCTGACGCGCCGCTCCTCGCGATCCGTCAGTTCCGCCATGCCGTACAGTCCGCTGCCGCCGACGATGCCGATCCTGATGTCGGTCACAATCCTCCTCTGCGGCGGGTCCAAGAGACCCGCCCTACGTTCTCTGGCGGGTCTGAAGACCCGCCCTACGGACGTCACGCGCGCTCGACGATGATCTTGCCGTTCTTCTCCCGCAGATATCCCGCCTCGACCTCCGGATCGTGCTCGAAGACGATCAGGTATTCCCGCTCGATCGCCTCGCGCACGAATGCGCGCTTGAACGCGAGCGTCTCCATTGGATAGAGGTCGTAGCCCATGATCCACGGGACGTCGACGTGCGCGGTCGTCGGGATCAGATCGGCAGCGAAGACGGCCGTCCGTCCGCCCGACTCGAGATGGACGATCTGGTGCCATCGCGTGTGCCCGCCGCTGCGGCGCACGCGCACGCCCGGGACCACCGTCTCGTCGTCGTCGTAGAACTCGAGCACGCCGACATCCTGCAGCGGTACGAAATTCTCCGGCAGATAGCTCGCCCGGTTCCGCTCGTGCGGGTGCGTGGCATCCTCCCACTCGCCCCGATGGACGAGATAGCGCGCCCGTCCAAACGTCGGCCGTACGGCGCCGGACCCATCGCGCGACGTGAAGCCGCCCGCATGATCGAAATGCAGATGCGATGCGAGGACGATGTGGAGATCGTCGGGCGACACATCCGCACGTGCGAACGACTTCTCGAGGAGGTCGCGCCGATCGATTGCGTAGATGTCGACGCTCTTGGCGTCCATCTTGGCGCCGATCCCCGCGTCGATCATGAGCAGCCGCTCTCCTCTCACCAGCAGCGGCCGCATGGCGAGCGCAATCCGGTTGCGCGCGTCAGCGGGCGCCCGGCGCTCCCAGAGCGGCTTCGGGACGACCCCGAACATGGCGCCGCCGTCCAGACGGAAGTAGCCGTCCAGCAGCGGCGCGATCTCGAGATCGCCGACGCGAATCCAGGGGCTCGCGCCGCTCAACGGTCCCGAGACTCCTTGAGCTCGACGAGCACGCCGTGGGCGCTCGACGGGTGCACGAAGGCGACGAGCGAACCATGCGCGCCGTCGCGGGGCTCCTCGTCGATGAGACGGACGCCGTGCGCCTTCAGGCGCGCCAGCGCGTTGCGGATGTCAGGGACGCGCAGCGTGAGGTGGTGAATCCCCGGACCTCGCCGCGCGAGGTACTTCGCGATTGGAGAGTCCGGCGCGGTGCCCTCGAGCAGTTCCAGGGCCGCGGTGCCCGCCGGAATGAAGTGCGCGCGAACGCGGTCGGTCGCCACCTCTTCGGCCCGTTCGACGTCGAGGCCAAGCGCGTCGCGATAGAACGCGATCGCGGCGTCCACATCGGATACCGCGATGCCGACGTGGTCGATCGCCGCCGATCGATCGTCCTCGCGCAGCGCACGGCGAACGAGGTCGTCCACGACGGAGTAGGGATCGCGCTCGCGCGCCGCGATGCTGTCGAGGAGCCGATTCAACTCTCCAGGTTGCAGCACACGATCGAGAACGTACGCGACGAACCGGTCGGACAGCAGCTCGCGGACCCGCCATTCCGCGCGTGCGCGGCGCCGCTGCCCCTGCGTGTCCGCGTGCGCGGCACGGAAGCGATCGATGCCGTCGACGAGCGCGTCGACGCCTATTCCGCGTGTGGCTTCGGTCTTCAGAATCTGCGGACGCGATCGCGCGCCGGCTGGCCCTTCGAGCGACAGCATGGCCTCGACGGACGCCGCCGTCCGGTCCGCGCCGTCGCGGTCGGCCTTGTTCACCACGAAGATGTCAGCGATCTCCATGAGGCCGGCCTTCATGGCCTGCACGTCATCGCCCGTGCCGGGCACGAGGGTGACGACCGAGATGTCGGCGGTGCGGACGATGTCCACCTCGTCCTGCCCGACGCCAACCGTCTCGATCACGACGATGTCCTTGCCGGACGCGTCGAGGACGAGCGCCGCTTCGCCCGTCGCGCGCGCGAGTCCGCCGAGATGGCCGCGTGTCGCCATGCTGCGGATGAAGACGCCGGCGTCGCCCGCGTGCGCCTGCATCCGGACGCGATCCCCGAGGATCGCGCCGCCGCTGAACGGGCTCGTCGGATCCACTGCGAGCACGCCAACCGTGCGTCCGCGCCCTCTCCATTCCGCGACGAGGCGATCCACGAGCGTGCTCTTTCCGGCGCCGGGCGATCCGGTGATGCCGACCAGGTACGCGCGTCCCGTGTGCGGAAAGATGCGCTGAACGAGCGCGGCCCCCTCCGGGCGGTCGTCTTCGATGAGGCTGATGGCGCGCGCGATCGCGCGGGGGTCTCCCTGCAGGACGCGTTCGCCGAGCGAAGGCGCGGACGCGGTCTCGCTCACGGCGCAAGAAGCTGCCGCGCGATGACGAGCCGCTGAATCTCGCTCGTCCCCTCGCCGATCGTCAGCAGCTTGACGTCGCGAAAGAATTTCTCCGCGGGATAGTCCTTGACGAAGCCGTAGCCGCCGTGAATCTGGACGCAGTCCTCCGCCACGCGCACGGCCGTCTCGCTCGCGTACAGCTTCGCCATCGACGACTCTCTCGTCGTCCGCCGGCCGAGGCCCTTCAGATACGCAGCGTGATACGTGAGCAGCCGCGCGGCTTCGATGCGCGTCGCCGCGTCCGCGAGCTTCCATTGAATCGCCTGGAAGTTGGCGATGGGCCGGCCGAACTGCTCACGCTCCTTCGCATAGCGCCGAGCGGCTTCATACGCGCCCTGTGCGAGGCCGACCGAAAGCGCCGCGATGCCGATGCGCCCTGCATCGAGAACCTGCAGCGTGTTGATGAAGCCCTGCCCTTCCTCGCCGAGCAGTTGCGAGGCCGGGATGCGGCAGTCCTCGAACACGATCTCGCTCGTATCGCTCGCGCGCATCCCGAGCTTGTTCTCCTTCTTGCCCGCCCGCATCCCCGGCGTCCCGCGCTCGACGACGAACGCCGAGATGCCGCGGTGCGCCTTCGATCGATCGGTGACGGCCATCGCAACCACGATGCCGCCGATGGCGCCGTGCGTGATGAAGTTCTTCGACCCGTTGATCTCCCAGCAGTCGCCCCGGCGCACGGCCGTCGTCCGCATCGCCGCGGCGTCGCTGCCGGCGTTCGCTTCGGTGAGACCCCAGGCGCCGAGCACCTCGCCGCGCGCCAGGCGCGGAAGATACTGCTGCTTCTGCGCCTCGGTGCCGAACATCGCAATGTGCGACGAGCAGAGGCCGTTGTGCGCCGCGATGGACAGCGCAATCGCCGGGCACACGCGCGCGATCTCCTCGATGCAGATGCAGTAGTCGACCGCGGACATCGCCGAACCGCCGTACTCCTCGGGCAGCTGGATGCCGAGCAGGCCCAGCTCGGCGAGCGCGGGCAGCAGATCCATCGGGAAATGCTGCGACTCGTCCCACTCCATCACGTGCGGACCGAGCTCCGTTTCGGCGAACTCGCGCACGGTGCGGCGCAGGATCTCGTGCTCCTCGGATGGCCTGAAGTCCATCGAATCGAGAGTATCACGCACGGATCGAGAGTCGGATCCGGGATCCGCGGCTCGGGATCCGGAGGTTCGGGGTACCATGCGCCATGCGACTTCGATACGCATCGCTCGCGCCGCTCGTGTGCGCTCTGCTGCTGGCGACACCATCTCGAGCCTTCGCCGACCTCACCGGCTTCCTTGGCGTGACGACCACTCCGTCGAATCGGCCGGCGAAGGGATTCGCGATTGGGGCGGGGCTTCTGATCGTCGGAATGGAGTTCGAGTACGCGAGCACGAACGACGACCTCGTCGAGCAGGCGCCGCGGCTCCGCACCTTCATGTTCAACGGCCTGCTGCAGACGCCCGTTCCAATCGCGGGATTTCAGTTGTACGGAACCGCCGGGGGCGGCGTCTACCGCGAGACGCTCGCCGGCGCGATCGATCCGAGCAGGACGAACGTGGGGATCAACATCGGCGGCGGCGCCAAGGTCAACCTCGCCGGTCCGCTGCGACTGCGCTTCGACTATCGGGTGTTCACGCTGAAGGGATCACCGCGGCACGCCAACGTGCAGCGGTTCTATGCGGGGATCAATCTGAAGTTCTGAAATCGGAAGACGCGGCGGGCGCCGCGTCTTCCCAACCTTCCGCCTTCGCCGCTGCGCGGCTACGCCGGGAAAGCCAACGCTACTTGCCGCCGGCCGCGGGCACGCCGCCCATCGTGATCACATGCTGGAGGTTGACGATGCTCTGGCCGCCCTGCGCCGGGTAGCAGTCGACGAGCTTCTTGTACAGCTCCTGCACTTCGCTCGGGAAGGCCTCGGCAAGAATCTTCGTGATCGTGTAATCGGCGCCCTTCACCGCGGGATCCATGACCCACAGATACAGGACGTTGCCGCCGGGTCCCGCCTCGACCGACTTGAACACCTTCCAGCTCGCGGCCTGCTGCTTGCGGACCGGATCGCTGCTCTTCGACAGCGCTTCCTTCACGCGACCCATGATCATCTCGAAGTCCGCGGTCTTGTCCGGCTTGATCTGGTTGAAGAACATGCCGGCGTCCGATGTGAACGAACGCGCGGGGGCGGCCTGCTGCTGTGACTGCGGCTGCTGTGCGGGCTGCTGCGCGGGCTGGCTCGGCGGCTGCGTTCCCGGTGCCGGCGGCTGCTGGCCGG
Source organism: Acidobacteriota bacterium (assembly GCA_046735335.1). Lineage (GTDB taxonomy): Bacteria > Acidobacteriota > Vicinamibacteria > Vicinamibacterales > 2-12-FULL-66-21 > JBKPQB01. The sequence goes on from JBKPTE010000086.1 coordinate 23,647, forward strand.
CCGGGGGCTGCTGCGCCGGGGGTTGCTGCGACTGCGCGAACGCGGAGGCGGGCCCGAGCGCGACCGCGAGCGCAAACGTTGTGATCACGAAAGAACGCATCCCAGTTTCCTCCTTGGCCGATCTCGCAAAGAGCGACACTCTATCATACGAATCAGACGAACACGGCCATCACTTCATTGGCCATGAGCATGCCGGGCCGGGTCAAACGCAGGCGCGGGCCCTCCCGAACCAGCCATCCCTCGTCCACGAACGGCTGCAGATCGTGGCCGTAACGGGACCAGACGTCACAATTGTAACGGGCGCCCACGATCGAGAGATCGATGCCCGCGGTGAGACGCAGACCCGTGAAGAGCGCCTCCTCGAGCTGGGTCCCGCGATCGAGCGCGCGCCGCTCGATGGCCGGGTCGCCGTCCGACTCGACACGACGCGAATAATCCTCCGTGGACGAGACGTTGCGCCATCGTACGCCGGCGTACGTGGAGTGTGCACCGCACCCGAATCCCAGCCACTCGCCGTCCATCCAGTACTTCAGGTTGTGCCGCGATTCGCGGCCGGGCCGCGCCACGTTCGAGATCTCGTACTGCACGTAGCCGGCGCGGTCGAGCAGATCCATCGCGCGGAGATACATGTCGGCGGCGTCCTCGTCGGGCGCGAGCGACAGACCCGCGCGTGCCATCTCTTCCTTCAACGGGGCGTTCGGATACAGCTCGAGGATGTACAGCGAGGCGTGATCGGGCGAGGCCGCGATCAGCGCGTGCACGTTGTCCAGCCATCGCGCGACGCTCTGACCCGGCAGCCACATCATGAGATCGAGGCTCACGTTGTCGAACCCCGCGCCCCTCGCCTCGCGAACGGCGGCCTCGGCGCGCGCCGCCGAATGAATCCGTCCCAGCCGCTTCAGCTCCGCATCGTCGAACGACTGCACGCCGAAGCTGATGCGATTGACACCAGCCGCCCTGAAACGTTCCAGCGCGGCGCGATCGACGGTTTCGGGATTCGTCTCCAGCGTGATCTCGGCGTCGGGCGAGAGGTCGAACGAGCGCCGGCAGGCTTCGATCAGTGCGGCCACGTCCGCGGAGGCGAGCAGCGAGGGGGTTCCGCCGCCGAAGAAGATCGTGTCCGCCTTCGCGCGAGGGTTCGCGAGACGGTGGGGTGCCCGCTCGATCTCGCACCGCAGCGCCTCAACGTATCGCGTCTTCAGCGCTTCGTCGTAGAGCCCGCGGTTGAAGTTGCAGTAGTTGCAGATCGACGAACAGAAAGGAATGTGGAGGTAGAGCCCTAACATTGCAGAACGTGCGATTCACTCTCCCGTGCTCGTGCGGCCGCCGGACCATCCCAATTCCTTCGCCGGCTGCTGAAGCTGCGCCCGCACGGGTCCCTTCGACCGGGCGGGCAACGTCGCACGCCGCTTCGGGTTCCGCTGCCACAGCATCACGAGATCGTCGACGCCGCCATTGGGCGGGAGGTGGCGGTAATCGGCGCCATCGTATTCGAGGAAGTCGCACATCTCGTGCAGCCGCGAGTGGATTCGGAAGCCGATGCGCGCCTTGAGACAGTCGGGGTCGGTATCGTCCGGCGTGTCCTCGTAGTTCGACGTGAAGATCGTGTGCCGCCGCTCGTTGTACCGGGTGTTGACGATGAGATTCATCGTCTCCTCGACCCATTCGGACGTCTTCTCGGATCCGAGATCGTCGAGCACGAGCAGATCGGCCTCCATCACCGGCCGCAGGACGTCCATTTCCGCGGTGCGAACGAGCGGGTTGTACGTGCTCCGGATGACGCGCAGGAGATCACGCGTGTCGTAGAAGAGGCCGGTGGCGCCCCGAGCGACGACGACGCGACGGAGTACCGCGACCGCCAGGTGCGTCTTGCCGATCCCGGGCGGCCCGATGAGACACATCCCCTTCTGCGCCGCCGGAAATTCTTCGGCGAAGCGCGTGGCGCGGCGGACCGCCGCCAGCAGCCGCTCGTTCGGGTACGTGACGAACGCTTCGAGCTCGCACTTGCGATAGCGCGGCGGAATGCGCGCCTCGTCCAGCAGCCGCGCGGTGAGGCTGTCGCGCCAGCAGTCGCAGCGGACGACGCGGCGCACACCGTCGGTGGCAATCGCCTTCCATCCGGTGCCGTCGCACAGCTCGCAGGTCATGGGAATCCTGAGTGGTCGAGGAAGGTCGATTGCGATTCTACGCGCGCGCGGGGCGAGAAACAAGATCGAACGCCGCGCTAGTGATCTTTGTGGTTGGCCGGCGCCGGTGTGTCGGCCGCGGGCTGCGCGTCGGCCGTCGGACGCGTCTCTGCGGGTCGAACCGGCCCGGCGCTGCGAACGAGATCCGTCGGCGCGGATCGCACCAACGCTGTGGTGAGGCGCTGCTCCCAATCCCCGAGACCGCGCGCGAGCTCGTGTTTCACGTACTCCATGAACTCGTTCACTTCGTGCTGCATCTGCTCCATGCGGCGCCGCATGTTGAGAATGATCTCAACGCCCGCGAGGTTGACGCCGAGATCCCGCGTCAGCGAGAGAATCGTCTCGAGCTGTTCCAGATCCTCTTCGGAATAGAGGCGGGTGTTCCCTTCGGTCCGCGACGGCTTCAGCAGCCCTTCGCGTTCGTACAGGCGGAGCGTCTGCGGGTGGATGTTGTACTTCTGCGCCACCGCGCTGATCATGTAGTACGCCTTCCCGCCGCGCTTCGCCATCGTCAATGACGTGAATGTCCGTGTCAGGATTCGGCGGGCGTCCGGATCTCGCCGTACAACTTGCCGAACTCCCGAATGAGCTCTTTCGATCGCTCGTCCACCGCTGTCGGGAGGACGACCTGGACTTCCGCGACGAGATCGCCGCGGCCGCCGGACGGACGCGGCGCGCCCCGGCCGCTCACCCGCACCTGCTGCGCTGCCTGCGTGCCGGCGGGAATCCGCACGTGGAGAGGTCCCTCGAGCGAGGGCACCTCGATGCGTCCGCCGAGCACCGCCTCGTGCACGCCCACCGGGACGGACACGTGGATGTCGTCGCCGATACGGCGAAACGTCGGATGGGGCTGCACGTGCACCGTGACGTAGAGATCCCCGGGCCGGCCGCCGTTCCGGCCGGCGTGGCCGCGCGCGGCGATGCACATGCGCGATCCGTCTTCGATGCCGGGCGGGATGCGGACCGCGACAGCCTCGCTCCGTACGTGCTGAGCCGTGCCGAAGCAGACCGGACAGCGATCGCTCTGCTGGCGCCCCGTGCCGGCGCACGCCGTGCACCGCTTGGTGAACACCATGTGGCCCCGCGCCCACCGGACGCTTCCCGTTCCGCGGCAGTGCGCACAACGTCCTTCCGCGGTCTGCACGTGCCCCGTGCCGCCGCACCGGCCGCACACGTCCTGTCGCGTGACCAGCACCTGCCGCTCGACGCCGCGCATCGCGTCCACGAACGACACGGTGACCGTCGCGTGCAGGTCCGCACCGCCGGACGGACGGGCGCTCCCGGCACTGGTCAGTGGTTCGAGGACGTCGGCGAACAGCTCCGTGAACGTCGCCGCCTGTGCGCCGCTCGCCGACGTCGAGAAGTCGAAGCCCGAGAACTGGAACGTCGGCTCCGGTCCGGCGTGTTGAGCCTCTGCCCCCGCAACGTCGTACTCGCGGCGGCGCTCGGGATCCACCAGCGTCTCATACGCCTGCGAGATGCGCTGATAGAGCGAGGCCGCCGCCCGATCGCCCGGATTGATATCCGGATGGTACCGGCGCGCAAGGCGCCGGTACGCCCGCTTGATGTCAGCGGTCGAGGCGCCTTGCTGCAGTCCGAGAATGAGATACAGATTCACGCGTTACTTCTTCTCTTCTTCGACGACCTCTGCGTCGATCACATCGCCCTGGCCGCGGCCGCCGGACGTCTGCGAGCCGGCCTCCGGCTCTCCGCCCGGTGCGCCGGCCCCGGCACTCGCCGAGCGGTACATCGCCTCGGCCGCCTTGTGCTGCGCCTGATTCAACGCCTCCATCCGCGTCTTCATCGCCGCGAGATCGTTCTTCTCGATCGACGCCTTCAGATCGTTGATGGCCGCTTCGATCGCCGCGCGGTCGGACGCCGGCAGCTTCTCGCCCGCATCCTTGAGCATGTGTTCAGCCGCATACGCTGCCTGATCCGCATGGTTCCGCGTCTCGATCTCTTCCTTGCGCTTCCGATCCTCGTCGGCGTGCGATTCCGCCTCCTTCATCATGCGGTCGACCTCGTCCTTCGAGAGGCCGCTCGACGCCGTGATCGTGATCTTCTGCTCCTTCTGCGTGGCCATGTCCTTCGCCGACACGTTGACGATCCCGTTTGCGTCGATGTCGAACGTGACCTCGATCTGCGGAACGCCGCGGGGCGCCGACGGAATGCCCGTGAGGTGGAACTTGCCCAGCGTGCGGTTGTCGCGCGCCATCGGCCGCTCCCCCTGCAGCACGTGCACCTCGACGCTCGACTGGTTGTCGGCCGCCGTCGAGAACATGTCGCTCTTGCGCGTCGGAATCGTCGTGTTCCGCGGAATCAGCGTGGTCATGACGCCGCCCATGGTCTCGATGCCGAGCGAGAGCGGGGTCACGTCGAGCAGCAGCAGGTCCTTCACCTCGCCGCCGAGCACGCCCGCCTGGATGGCAGCGCCGACCGCGACCACCTCGTCAGGGTTCACGCCCTTGTGCGGTTCCTTGCCGAACAGCTCCTTGACGATCGCCTGCACGCGCGGGATGCGCGTGGAGCCGCCGACGAGCACGACCTCGTCGATCTTCCGCGCATCGACGCCGGAATCCGCCAGCGCCTGACGGGTCGGCCCGACCGTCTTCTGCAGCAGATCCTCGACGAGGCCTTCGAACTTCGCCCGCGTCAGCTTCATCGAAAGGTGCTTCGGGCCGCTCTGGTCCGCCGTGATGAAGGGCAGGTTGATATCGGTCTCCATGACGGTGGAGAGCTCCATCTTCGCCTTCTCCGCCGCTTCCTTCAGACGCTGGAGGGCCATCCGGTCCTTCGACAGATCGATGCCTTCCTGCTTCCGGAACTCGGAAACGATCCAGTCAATGACGCGCTGATCCAGGTTGTCGCCGCCAAGATGCGTATCGCCGTTGGTCGCCTTGACTTCGACGACCCCCTCGCCGACCTCGAGGATCGAGATGTCAAACGTGCCGCCGCCGAAGTCGTACACGGCAATCGTCTCGTCCTTCTTCTTGTCCAGCCCGTAGGCGAGCGCGGCCGCCGTCGGTTCGTTGACGATGCGCATGACCTCGAGGCCGGCGATCTGTCCGGCATCCTTGGTCGCCTGCCGCTGCGCGTCGTTGAAATACGCGGGCACGGTGATCACGGCTTTACTGACGGACTGCCCGAGATACTCCTCCGCCGCCTGCTTCAGCTTCTGCAGGATCATCGCGGAGATCTCGGGCGGCGAGTACTCCTTCCCACCCGCTTGTACACGCACGTCGCCGTTCGAGGCGCGGACGACGGTGTAAGGCACCATCTTCATCTCCTCGTTCACTTCGTCGTAGCGCCGTCCCATGAAGCGCTTGATCGAGAAGACGGTGTTCTCGGGGTTGGTGACCGCCTGCCGTTTGGCGACCTGTCCCACCAGCCGTTCCCCGGACTTGGTGAAGCCAACGACGGAGGGCGTGATGCGGCTCCCTTCCGGATTGGTGATGACCACGGGCTCGCCGCCCTCCATGACCGCGACCACGGAGTTCGTGGTGCCGAGGTCGATACCGATGATCTTGCTCATGTGCAGTGTCCTCGTCTCTCGCGGCCCATAAGCCGCTGAATCTTTATAGTGATGTGATTATAAAATGTGAGCATATCAATGTCAAGCGATGCCGTTCACCCGGGGGCCGGTAAGTCGGTGCTATACTGCTGGTTGCCAACCTGCCCAACGTTGAGGTCTCCATGGACCGCCGCTTTGTACTTCTCCCCAGCCTTGCGGCCGTTCTCAGTCTCCTGCTTGCAGACGCCACGCCGGCGCGCGCGCAGGATGCGGACACGAGTGCGCCCGCCCACGTCGCGATCGTCGAGGGCGGCGCCACGCTCGAGCGCGATGGGCGTCCGGAAACCTCGCCGCTCAACATGCCGCTCCTGAGCGGCGATCGGCTGCGAACCACCGACGGGCGCGTCGAAGTCCTCTTCGGAGACGGCAGCACGCTCGACATCGATGCGGGTACGACGATCGACTTTCAGTCCGACGATCTGCTGCGGCTGATCGATGGACGCCTCCGGATCAGCATTCCCGGCCCGTCGCGGGCGGTCTCGTATCGTGTCGACTCTGAAGCGGGGTCCGCACGCATCACCGAGGCTGGCGACTACCGCGTCGCCCTGTTGCACGGCGATCGCGAGACCCAGCTCGAGCTCGCGGTGCTGCGAGGGGCCGCCGAGATCTCGACCGAACAGGGCACGACGCCGCTGCGCGCGGGGGAACGTGCCTACGCGAGCGCGGGGCTCTCCCCCTCGTACGCATACGCGTACAACTCCGCCAGTATGGACGCGTTCGACCGCTGGTCCGAGAGCCGCCGCGATGCCCGGCTCGGCGCATCGGCCGCATACCTGCCGAGCGACGTGCGCAGCTACGCGCCGGTCCTCGACGAATACGGCGACTGGAACTACATGCAGCCGTATGGCTACGTGTGGTACCCGAGAGTGGCCGTCGGCTGGCGTCCTTACTATTACGGCCGCTGGATGTCGTATCCGCGCTACGGGTGGACGTGGGTCGGGCTCGACGTGTTCGGCTGGCCGACGCACCACTACGGCCGCTGGGGGTTCTCCGCCGGCCGGTGGTTCTGGATTCCCGGGTCGCGATGGAGTCCCGCCTGGGTGTCGTGGGCGTATGCGCCGGGATACGTGAGCTGGTGTCCGCTCGGGTTCGACAACCGCGCGGTCTTCCAGATCAACGTCGCGATCGGCAACCGCTACCACTACTCGCCGTGGAACGCGTGGACCGTTGTTGGCGCGCCGTACTTCGGCCGGGGCTTCGTCCAGCAGCGCGTCGTGTACGTCGATCGCCTCGACGTGCGGCGGCGTCCGGTCTTCGTCTCGCGGCCGGCGGCGCCCGCCGTGCGGGACGTGGCCGTCCCGCGCAACGCGGCCCCGATCCGCGCGGCTGGCGTGCGATCGGTTCCCGGCGTCGACGCACGCGGCAGCTATTTCAGCCGCGGCGGCGATCGCGGCGAGCACATCGTCGCACCCGGCTCGCGCGGCGCGTTGCCGTCTCCCGCGCGCGGCAGAGATTCCGCCGTGACGACGCTGCCGCTGCGGGGCGGCCGCATCGTGGACTCGTCGCGTCCGGCGTCCTCGGCGCCTGGTGCGCAACCGTCCGAGTCACGCGCGATCGCGTCGCCGCGCGCCGTTCCACGAACCGGCGGCGGTGATTCGCCGCGCGGCCCGGAACGGTCGGCCCCGGGTGCCGGATCACGTGCGGCGCCGCGCGGTTCTGCCGAAAGTGCACCAGCGCCGCGCGCCGTCTCGCCGCGCGGGCAGTACGCGCCGCGGCAGGAGATCCAGCCGATGAACCGCGCTCCGCAGAGCGCGGCGCCGATTCAGCGCGCCGTGCCGCGCGAACCGCGTTCGATGGACCGCGCGCCGCAGGCCTATGCACCGGACCGCCGCGTCGAGCGGCCGGTCGATCGGGCACCACAGATGTATTCCCCGTCTCCGCGGGAGTACGCCCGACCGGGTACGGCCGCGCCGCGGGAAGCGCCTGCGCCGCGGGAGTACGCCCGGCCAGGCGGGATGGCGGTCCCGCGCGAGGCGCCCGCGCCGCGGGAGTACGC
>JBKPTE010000087.1:0-9004 GCA_046735335.1 Acidobacteriota bacterium
TTCAAGACGGCATCCAGTTGTTCTTGAACCGCCTCGCGTGCCTTGGCGAGAACGGACTGTTCGATCGGCCCATGGGTACGTCGAAATTCGGCGAACAACGTGATGTCCGGCAGCAGCTCTGGAATCACATGGCAGACGAACAGTGTGCTGCTCAGGCCGCCAGCAAGCTCTGCGCCTTGGCGAAGCGCTTCTTCGACGCCGGCCGACAGATCCGTCCCAACGAGTACTGGACCGTGAAGCGTCATGAGTTGTCTCCCTCGATGTCGCTCACGAGAACCGGCCACCAGCGCATTCGCGCACCAGCGACGATCGCGAAGATGCCATCGACGATCGCGAACGCGCCCCACAACAGCACCAGCGCGCTCAGCGTCGCAAGCGGCCAGACGAAGGCGATGGCCGCGAACAGCACGGCGATGATTCCGCGGATCAGCAGCGTCCACCAGTTCCTGCCTGCACCGACGAGCAACATCTCGTAAGCCATCTCGCACCTCTTCTCTCCTCGTCACATCGAGCCGCCACCTCGCTCGGAAATTTCACGGCATCCTCGCCAGGCTCATTCATGAACTCGGCGGCAGCGAACCAACGGCAGGGCGGCGTGAGCATCGCGCGCGCCCAGGTAAGTGTCTGATTCTTGCAATGCGTCCGACATGTCCCCGGCCGCGAAGAAATACTGCGAATCGCCTGACGCTGGTTGGCTTGCTGCCGAAAAGAGATACGCGATGACGAAGCTGTGCATGGTTGCAGCTCAGGAGCGTTTCAGTTGCGGCGGAGGCTGAGTGAGAGACCTCGGGACCGCCTTGACGATCGTATTCGCCATCTACGCGTTCGGAATGACTATTTTCCTCATTCTGGACAACCGCGGCCGCAGGCCACCCTGGCGTGGATGCTGATCTTCTTTACGGCGCCGATCATCGGCGCCGTCATCTACGTCCTCTTGGGCCGGGAGCGAAAGGCGCTCAGCAAGCGCAGCAGTCTGCAGATGCAGAACCTCAGCGGGCACGCGCGCCCGCTGCTCTCGCCCATCCTCTCGGCGCAGGACGAGGCGATCGCGGCGCTCGAACGCGACAGCCCCGCGTACAGGAAGCTGCTGATGCTCCTCAGGCGGAATTCGCGCTCCGCCCTGACACGGCACAACGCGTCGAAATCAAGCAGAACGGGGAGGACTTCTATTCCAGGCCTTCTCCGGCCACGAAAGACGCGAAGGGCGGCCACACCTCGGCGGCGTCGCAGGCTGATGCGGCGGGGGATCGGAATGACGAGCGACAATCACAAGTAGGGACAGTCCAGCATCATGCCGCGCAGCGCTGCCGGAAGCGGCGCAAGGGTCAGCACGAGTATGGCCAGAGCCACCACGCCCAGTGCAAACCGCTTCGCGTCTGGCGGCGTGACGTCGTCCAGAGTCGGCATGTGCGAGAACCCGGCGATCAGCGCGATGATGAGCGCCCACGTCAGCAGACCCGGCCACACCGTGAGCCCGAGACCGGCCATGATCACGAACGCCCCAACGCCGATTGACCGAGCCCGCCGTTGACCGAACAGTCCATACGCGATGTGACCCCCGTCGAGCTGTCCGACGGGCATCAAGTTCAGGGCGGTGATGAAGAGCCCGATCCAGCCAGCGAACGCCACGGGCGAGAGATGAATGACCGAAGTGCCCAGTTCGCCGCCATTCGCAAGCTGATACATGAGCGCGAGCAGCATTGACGAGTTCGCGTGAACCCCGGTCGCATGCGCCGACTCCGGTAAAGGCGCCGTGCCGCGAAGACCGAAATAGAGTGCCGGCAACGCGATGACGAGTCCTGCGAAGGGGCCGGCAATCCCGATGTCGAAGACGGCGCGCCGGCTCTTGATCAGCGACTTGATCTGGATGAACGCGCCGAAGGTTCCAAGGCCCATTGGCACCGGGATGAAGTACGGCAGCGTCACGTTCACGCGGTGTCTGCGCGCGACGAAATAGTGGCCAAACTCGTGAACTCCCAGCATCCCGAGTAACGCCGCCGCGTACGGCACGCCTGCCATGAACTCGTCGGGCCGCTGCAGCAGGTTGATCCCCTGATGAAGCGCTCCAGCCCACACCGTCGTCAAAACCGTCGCGAGAAACAGGGCGATGTTGACCGCCACAGATGGCCGCCGCCGCAGCTCCCGATCGACGCCGGCTGGAAGCGCGACCACACGCACGTTCCGTCCGCCGCGGTCCTCGACGAGCGGCATCAGTTGCCGCGGGCTCAGGAGCCGCTCCAGCGAGGCGAACGCCCGGCTCGACTCGTCTCGCAATCGACCCTCGACGATAGGGATGCCACCTTCGACGTAAACGCGATCCACATCCACGACCGGACTCACGAGATCGCCGAACGCGTTTGCAACTTCCGTGTCACGCTCGACACGCTGCGCAGCGGCCAGCTGGCCTCCGCCACGCTCTTCTGGTGCGGCGCAGCGCCACAACCATGGCAGAACGAGCAGCGGCAGGACGAACATCATCCAGAACAGCAGCGTGACGCGTTCGACGCCTCCCTCGCCGTTGCCAATGAGCAACATGACCGGCAACAGGACCATCAGGAGCAGCAACAGCGCGTTCGCCAGCCGCCATGTTCGCCGTGGCATCTGCGACTCCTTCCGCGCACCAGTCTGCATCCGACTCATGCGCCGCTGTGAGACGAAAGGTCTGCACGGAGGCGCGCCGATGCAACGGGTGGGCCGCTACGTCAAGGCACCGTGCACACCGGGAGCGAGGAGATCAAGAATGGAGAGACAGGCCCATCCACACGAGGCCTGCCGCGGAGAACCTGTGGAACGTTCGTACGGAATTGCACCGCCGGCGTTTTCCCTGCCCGATGCCACGCACGTTGGCGGAGTGCGCGTGCAGGTAAGCGACCTCGCCCGATCCGTTGCCTACTACGAGCAGGTGATCGGCCTGCGCGTCCTCGCCGCGGGAGACACGACGACGCTCGGCGCCCACGGCGACGATCGTCCGCTCGTGACGCTCCAGACGCGCGCCGGCGTCACACCCGCGCGACGCGGCTCATTCGGCCTGTATCACTTCGCCATCCTGCTGCCGGATCGCGCCGCGCTCGGACGATTCGCCGAGCATCTCGCCGATCGCGGCGAGCGGGTCGGTGCGGCCAATCACCGGGTCAGCGAGTCGCTGTACCTCTGGGACCCGGACGGCCTGGGGATCGAGGTCTACGCGGATCGGCCGCGGAGCTCGTGGCAGCGGAACGGCCGCGAGCTGGTGATGACGACGGAGCGTCTCGACATCACGGACGTCATTGCTGCTGGCGGCGGCATCGCGTGGGCAGGCGCCCCGGCGGGTACGACGATGGGCCACGTACATCTGTCCGTCGGAACCCTCGATGCCGCGGAGCGTTTCTATTACCGGGCGCTCGGCTTCGACAAGACGGTCTGGCATTATCCCGGTGCGCTGTTTCTTGCCGCCGGCGGCTATCACCATCATCTCGGCACGAACACGTGGGCCGCCGGGCCTTCTCCTTCACCGGCTGACGCGCAGCTGCTCGAGTGGGAGCTCCTCGTCCCTTCATCCCACGACGTTGCGGCCGCAGCGCGTAGCCTGCAGTCGGCTGGGTACACTTCAGAGCGGACGCCGCACGGCGTCGCTGCCAGCGATCCCTGGGGGACACGCGTCCACATTCGTACGAAAGCCGTTTGACTTTCGCGCGTCGCTGATCCGTCCGCTCAGGCTATTTCGGTCCGATAGATGCAGCGCTGCACGTACAGCGCTTGCAATGGCGCAAGCCGTGCGCGAACGGTGCGAATTTCGCGGCGCCCTGCCGAAGACTGCCGGATTTCCGTGAAAGCCGCTCCGGATTCCCGGCACTTCCGGGTCGGGCGCTGTCGAGAGGAGCGGAGGGACGTATGGCGACGACAACGCTCGAGACAAAGGTGGACGATTTCCTCGCTCAAAAGCGGATCGCGGTGGCCGGCGTGTCGCGCAACAACAGCCACCATCCCGTCGGCAACCTGATTTACCGCCGCCTGAAGAGCACTGGACACGATGTGTTCCCGGTGAATCCCAACATGCAGACGTTCGAAGGAGATCGCTGCTATCCGGACCTGCAGTCGATCCCCGGCGGCGTCGACGGGGTCGTGATCATCACGCGTCCCGGGATCACGGATCGTATCGTCCGCGACTGCGGCGACGCCGGCGTCCGGCGCGTCTGGATGCACGGATCGGTGGGAAAGGCCACGAGCGTCTCGCCCGAGGCGGTCGAGTACTGCCGTCGGCACGACATCAGCGTGATTGCGGGGGCGTGCCCGATGATGTACGGCGACGGCGTGGACGTCGGTCACACGTGCATGCGGTGGTTCCTCCGGCTCACCGGCGGGCTTCCGGCCTGAAGGTCCGTCAGCCGGTCAGGAGGCTCGGCAGCGCCGCAAGGAACTCGCGCACCGGGGCAAGCTGGCCGGCGCACGAGATGAACTCGAAATCGATCGGAGCGACGGATCGGCGCGATTGTGCCGATGCGCCCAGCTCGGCGTGAATGACGGGACACTCGGCGATCAGTCCGAGCAGTGCCGCCCAGCACGTCGCGTCGAGCACGAGGATGACGTCCAGGGCATCGGCCGCGCGCCACGGCGCGTCCTTCGCGACGTGCTCGATCAGCCCGCGCCGGAGACCTTCGAGCTGCAAGTCGACATCACGGTCGCTGCACCGGATCCCGCCGAGGACGTCGATCAATCGTCGTGCGGCGCACAGGCAGACCTCGCGATGGAGGATCGTCCAGCCGACCTGAAACGCCGAGATCAGATCGCGCTCGCGCCAGTGTGGCGGCCAGCCCTCCAGGCCAAGGTTGCAGACGGCAGCGGCACAATCCGACGCTTCGCGGATTGTGAAAGGACGCCCCTGTATCGAGCAGCCCGCCACGATCGCGTTCGCAAGATACGCCAGCTCCCCTTCGCTCTCCTGGTGAAGGACCGCGTGTGCCTGAAGGAACGAGAGGCTTCTCGCTCGTTCCTGTCCCGCTTCGAGGAGTGCGCGCGGCTGATTCGCGAGCACGCCCTCCTGCGCGAGCACCTCGACGAAGGCGGCGACCGCACGAGGATCGGGCTCGGGCGCTGAGGTGGCGCGCTTCTGCTCGGCCGCAGAGGGCGCGGTCTGCGCGGGCGCGTCGGCGCCCGTCGCGGCCGAAGATGCGATGGCGCGAAAGTAGGCGCGGGCGGTCGCGTGTCGCTGCGGCGGCTCGCCGTCGAGCCGCACGCTTCGTGCGGCCCGCAGGAATGCGGCGGCCTGCGCCGGTGCGACGTACCCACGCGCGTCGCGGCGATCCTCGCGACCGCCGGAGAGATCGAACATGTCCTGCCCGCGGTCGTCCAGCAGGTCGTGAAATCCATCCTGTTCCCGCGGGCCGTTCGAGAGACGCACGCAGCCGTGCATCAGATCGTGAAAGTAGTCGGGGCGCTCCGCGTTCAAGAACGCGAGCAGCTCGATGATCGGGTCCCACGCGCTCGTGCGAAGGGCGTGAATCAGGTGCCCTCCCACTTCACACGTGAGCCCGTCGTACGGCTGCCGCGCCGGTACGTGCTCGCCGTCGAGCGTCGTGTACGACGCGCGCGCTGCGTACTCGAACGCGGCGATGTGGCGCGCCAGTCCTGCCGTCACCAGCTTGATGTCGAGGCCCGCGAGCTTCTCGGCCGCGACATCGGGTCCGGATTCCGTCAGGACCGCCAGCCACAGGCCGAAACGATCCGGATCGAACGCCTCGTCGCGGCCGGGCCGTACGGGTCGCCACACGTCGGCGTCGAGCACGCTCGCGAGCTGCGCCGGGGTGGCGAGGGCGATCAGCTCCGCGCAGTCCTCGAGACCGCAGGTGTGAATCAGGCGCTGGAGGATTTCGGGCTGCAGCCGAGGGACGATGGCAGGGAGGTCCGGCGTGTTCAGGAGGCGTTGGATCAGCCCTTGCGGCTTCGCCATGCGTTCCCGAATGGTAACGGCGCCTTCCGGAAAGAAACAGTCTTGAAGGTCTACGGAACCTGAAGGACAATTAGTACAGGCCGAGTTTGACAGACCCGGCCCGCGCCAGCCGAAGCCCAACGTCCGACAGCCCGCGCCGCGGGCTATCCGCCGGACCATCTGCTATCGCAGATACTTGTTGAAGTGCGCGAGCGTCCGCTCCCACGCGAGCTTTGCCGCGGCGGCGTCGTACCGCGGCGTCGTGTCGTTGTTGAAGCCGTGCTGCGTGCCGGGATAGAGATACCGCTCGTACTTGACGTTTGCCGCTTTCAGGGCCGCTTCGTACGCCGGCCAGCTGGCGTTGATCCGCTCGTCGACGTCGGCTGACTGAATCAGCATCGGCGCTTTGATCTTCGGCACGTCCTCGAGGTTCGGCGCGCTGCCGTAGAACGCGACGCCGGCGCCGAGGTCGGGAAGACGCGTCGCGAGGAAATTCACCATCCCGCCGCCGTAGCAGAATCCGACGGCGCCGACCTTGCCGTTCACCTCGGGCCGGGCCTTCAGCCACTCGAACGCCGCGACGAAATCCTCGCGCGTCTTCGCCTGATCGAGCTTCGGAAACGCCTCGCGCGCCTTGTCTTCATCGCCCGGGTAACCGCCCAGCGGGAACAGCGCGTCGGGGGCGAACGCGATGAAGTTGTCGACGGCCAGGCGCCGCGCGACGTCCTCGATGTGCGGATTCAAGCCGCGGTTCTCGTGGACGACGAGCACGCCGGGCAGCTTTCCGGACGGCTTCGCGGGTTGCGCCAGGTAGCCGCGCATCTTGCCGTAGCCCTTCGGCGACTCGTAGTCGAGGCGCTCCACCTTGATGCGCGGGTCCTCGGGTTTGATCACCTGCGCTTCGAGGAACTTCGGGCTGAGCTGATCGAGCAGCATGGCCGCCGTCACGCCGCCGACCGCGTACTTGGCGGCCTTGTCGAGAAAGCCGCGGCGGTCGAGCGCGCCGTGCACGTAGGCGTCGAACAGCGCGAGCAGTTCCTGATCGAAATCGTGGACGGTCTTTCGCTGCATCATGCGTGTCCTCCGTTGCTTGGCAAGAGATCCGGAGGCCAGGAGCTATGTTGTGTGTCCCGAGCTCCGGGTCTCCTGCGATCCGTCATCGCTTGCAGGTGATCGAGAGGCCTGCGTCGCTGCTGGTGTCGACGGTCGTGACCGCATCGGGCAGCGCCTTGACGTGCGCCAGGAACGCGCGCGTTCCTTCGCCGGATCCTCTCCCGGTCACGTTGTGCGCGGTGAAGCAGCCTCCGGAAACCACTTTCGGCCAGACCGCGACGAAGTACTTCGTGTACCAGTCCTTGTCCGCGTCGGAGAACACGAAATCGAACGGACCCGAAAGAGCCGGCACGATGTCGTGCGCGTTGCCGAGCCGCGCGTCGATGAAGGGCGCGACCCCCGCGTCCTTGAAGTTCGCTACCGCGGTCCGGTGCCGCTCCGGATCGATCTCCACGGTCGTCAATTTCCCGCCCGTCTTCGCCAGCGCCCACGCGATCCAGACCCCCGAGTGGCCGGTGGAGGTGCCGATCTCGAGGGCGCGCGTGAACTTGTGCTTGACGATCAGATCGTGAAGGAGACGGCCATCGCTCTCCGGGACGTTGAGGTCGTGCCACGTCCCGCGATGACGATCGAAGAACGCCTGCACGCGCGTGTCCAGGTCGTCGGCGCGATCCTGGCCCGTGAGCGTTGCCAACGCGCTCGCCGCCAGGACCAGCGTGGCCGCACAACTCATCAGCATGCTTCCCATCATATGCGCCCTTCGTGTGCCGCAGCGCGCAACTAAAGTTGCGCGCTGCGGCACCGCTAAAAGCTCGTGTCGATCGTCACCGACTGCGAGCGTTCGCGGATCGGAAACACCTGCTCGATAAATGCGGGGCTCCAGTGGCTGTTCGATCCGCCCGTACCGACGTTCAGCACGGCCGTCGCGCGGACGTGATACGGCCGGCCCGCGGCGAATGGCGGGAACTTCGCCCGGATATCCGTCTGGCGCACGAAGATGTTCAGCGCCGAGGACGGGTCGACGTAGTAACTCGACGAGTGGATCGTGACGGGGGGGAACGACGGGCTCAAATCGACGATCTCGAACGTCAGCGAATAGGAGTGCCCATCCCCGCCGGAGAACTCCGGAATGATCTCGAAGTCGCGTCCATTTCCGTTCCGCGCGATGCGAAACGATCGCAACCGCATGCCGCCCTGCAGGTAGCGCTCTTTGGCGCGTCCGAGCTCGCTGCGATCGGCCGCGACGCCCTCCGCGACCAGCTTCTGACAGTTCGCCGGCGAGTATCCCCAGCTCGACATGACGATCGAATGCCGTTGCCGCACCCGCTCGCAAAGCGACCCGTCGCGAAACTCGACGGCCGCGGTCTGAAAGCAGGCCGATCGGAGGTAGTAGGACCTGTAGCCCGCAGGATTGAAGAGCAGGCCTGATTGATAGGAGTCCGGATCGATGTCTATGCACGTGCGCACCGCCGCCGCTCGCTGCGTATCGTAGGCATCGGCGGCGTACGACATCGATGCGCACACCCCGACGATCGCGATGAGGAGCAGCGGAATGCGTAAGGACGACAGCATCAAGTTCCCGGGGCCTTCAGGGCACCCAGGCGGCATACACGATATAGCCGGTCAGGGCCCCTGCGCCGAACAGCATCATACCGGCGAGCCGGTAGTTATAGACGAAGTACAACAGAATCAGCCCGGTCATCGAGACGAACGCCAGGAGTGCGGCGGAGACGTCAATCGCGACGCGCCAGGCCGCGCCGGTGTCGCGGCCTTTGTGCAGGTCGTTGACGATCGCTGCAAGACCCATTCGCGATTCGGTCACGTCGAACCGGCCTGTCCCGCGATCCACGATTGCCGATGCCGAGTAGCCGGGTCCCTTGAACACCACCTCGCACTGCGCATCGTCGATCGCCACTGCGGCGACAACGGCACCAACACGCGCAGCGCGTGTGAACAGAACTCTGCTCATGTGATGACTCCGATCTACTTTTACGGTTTCGTGAGGGCGGGAGTTACGTGCGGGCGGCCGCGAGGCGCACTTTCAAC
>JBKPTE010000088.1:0-30643 GCA_046735335.1 Acidobacteriota bacterium
AACTTGAACGGCGGTCAAGAACACAGTTGGAGCGATTTTCGAATCCAGAAATCCGGACGCAAATCCAACTGATTGCATTCGTAAGTCTTACGATAGAAAAGGGTTGGCGTAGAACTTTCGAGATATAAGAGTCCCGTCAACGGCGCTCAGCGCCCTCTCCACTCCTGCAGCAATTCGAGTGCGATGGGATGTTTCGGATTCCGCTGCAACAGCCGCTCCAGGACGCCAATCGCCTGCTTCGAACGGCCGGCGCTGAAGTAAATCTTCGCCAGCGTCACGTAGGCCGCTTCGTACTGGGGGGTCTCGCGCAACAGCTCCTCGAGCAGTGCGATCGCCGCGTCCTGCTGCCCCTTGGATACCAGTACGAGCGCCAGGTTATTCGCGGCTTCTCCGTAGTTCGGCTGACGACCGAGGGCCTGGCGAAAGTACTGCTCCGCGCGATCCATCTGCCCCGCGCGGCCGAGGAGCAATCCGAGATTGTTCAGAGCCTCGGGGAAATCCGGCTGCAGCGCCAGTGCCTTCTCGTACAGCGCGCGCGCTTCCTCGTCATGGCCCGTCAGAAGCAGCGCGTACCCGAGGTTGTTCAGCGCGTCGGGGTAATCGGGCGTCGTGGCGAGCGCCGCACGAAAGCGTGCGATCGCCCCATCGAGGTCGCCGCCCTGCGCCAGCAAGGCCCCGAGATCGTTGTTCGCCTCGGCAAGGTCCGGCTGCATCACCAGCGCGCGCTCGTACGCGGCGCGCGCCCGCGCGGTTTCCCCGCTCTTGGCGAGCAGCGTACCGAGGCGGTACAGCGTGGACGCGCCCGGGTTCGCCTGGGCGGCACGCTCGAACGCCACCACGGCCGCCGCTTCCAGCCCCGCGTCGAGAAGCTCCCGGCCGTACGGCAGGTAATTGCGGCGCGGCAGTCCGGAGTAGAAGGTCCCCTGGAACGGCACCGCGCGCGCGAGCCGCTCGGACGGCGAGACATCCATCGACGCCGCATCTTTCACGATCTCTGCGACGTCCACACGATCGCGATACGCCTTCACCACGTTGCCGCTCGCGTCGAGGAGGAGACACGTCGGAAGACGCAGATCCTGCCGGTTCATGTAGAGATGACGGTTCAGAATCGCGTAGCTCAGGGACACCTCCGGGGTGGCGAGCACGATCGGCACAGCCGCCGACGTGAAGGAGCGGACCGCCGCCGGATCCGCCGGCGGTTCGACGATCATGGCGATCGCGCCGAGACCGGCGTGTCCCAGCGCCGCTGCCCCGCGCTCGAGCGTTTCGAGCGCCGTGCGCGACATGCCGGCGTCCAGGGCTGTCAGCAGCACCGCCGCGGGTTTCCCTCCAAGGCCCGCGATCGATCGGTTCCTGCCGGCGAGATCCGGGAGCGAGAAATCCGGCGCCGGGAATGGCTCGTACATCCACGTCATGTCCGGCGGCCTCCCCGCGGTGGGCATGACGGCGGTCGTCTTGTCCGCCGATGGACGGGCGAACGCCTCCGCCTGCGGCTCCTGGCCTTCGACGATCCGGACGCGCGAGTCGAGCCCGATATCCGTGAAGACCTGCGTCCCTCCGGACGGCCAGTCGACCGTGACCTTCTCGATCCTCGCGCTCGGGCCGAGGCCGATCAGCAGCTCCTTCGAGCCCTGCGACAGAAACCCGGACCCGGCCTGCACTACCTTCATCCGCCGCATTCGGTCCGTCTCGACGGTCACCCGCGCCCCAATCGCGTCCCGATTGCTCTTCGTACCGGTGAGGCGTATCGCGAGTGAGTGGCCGCCGTGGCTTCCGCCTGTTCCACTCCCGTAGCTTCCGCCCTTAGGCGGAAGCACCACATCGAAATCATTCCTGAACACCCTGAGCTGCGGCGCCTGCCGCGCGGCCATGACGACGAGATCCGGGTCCCCGTCGCGGTCGATGTCGAGCACGGCAAACGATCGCCCGTCCTGATCGAGATCGAGACCGAGCGCGCCGGACACCTCGTCGAACCCTCCGTGGCCGTCGTTCCGAAGAAACACATTGCGCTGATGGCTCGCGATGGACCCGTGGATCAGCATCTGATTGATCGCCCTCCACGCATCGTCGTACGGCGTGCCGGGAATTCGTGTGAGCGGCGAGTGGGCGACGACCTGACGCCAGAAGAATCCTTCGAGGTCGTCCGGCGAGGCGCCGCCAAGGTCGTCCGACGAGGCGCCTCTAAAGAGGCGCCCTACACCCCGGGTCAACATGCCGTTGACGATGTACAGGTCTTCCCACCCGTCGTTGTCGAAGTCGATCGCGTCCGATGACCACGCCCAACGGCCCATCGTCGCGTGCGCGGCCACCGAGGTGTCCTCGAAGCGGCCATTGCCGAGATTGCGCAGGAGTGAGTTGCCGCGCGCGTGATGGCGATAGTGCGCGCGGACATCCGGCGTGGCATCCGGCATGAAGCCCGGCGCTGCTGTCACGCGCTGCCCCGGAGCGCTCCACATATTGCCCGTGTAGATGTCGAGCGACCCGTCGTTGTCGTAATCGACGAAGGTGGCGCTCATGCCCGCGCCGTAGTCGAGCAGTCCCGCCGCCGACGCCACGTCCTCGAACGTCACACGACCGTTCCGGCGTCCGAGGTTGTGGTACAGATCCTTGGTCCCGAAATCGTTCGCAACCAGCAGATCCGGCCAGCCGTCGCCATCGTAGTCCCCCCACGCCGCCGCGAAGTGATAGCGGTCGTTGCCTTTGCCGAGGCCTGCGTCCGCCGTCGCATCGACGAACCGGCCGTGGCCGTCGTTCCGGAACAGCACGCCCGGCGGGCCGTTGCGCGCGTCGTAGTAAGGAGCAGGCGTTCCAGCCTTGTCCTCGCCTGCGCCGAAAAAATAGGAGTACACGCAGAGATACAGGTCGGCGAAGCCGTCGCGGTCGTAGTCCGCCATGCTGATCGACGTCAGCACACCCTGGAGCGGCGTCGCGAACTGGAATCCGTTCGAGACCGGCGTGAAGTGCCCCTTGCCGTCGTTGAGGAACAGCATCGGCATGGTGGACGTCGCGAGCACGAGATCCTCGTCGCCGTCGTTGTCCACGTCGACGAAGAGCGACGACGCCGTGTCGTCGAGCACGCCAACGCCCGCGGTGTCGGTGATGTCCTCGAACGTGGAGTCGCCTCGGTTTCGAAACAGCCGGTTCGGCAGCCCGGCGGGCTGCGCGACGTACAGATCGTCGAGGCCGTCGCCGTCCGCATCGCCCACGGAGATTCCGTGATGTCCGTTCGAGTCGCGCGTCAGCACCGAATCGATCGTCGCCATCCACGAATCGAGATCGATATCGAGCTGACGCCCGAAGGAATCGTTCGTGCCGAGAGCGGACGCGGTGATCTCCGTGAACAACGGGGCGCGCGCCCGGCTGACCACATGGGAGAGCGCCGACCACCGCGTGATCTGCCAGCCCGATGTGTTCCGCTGCCATCCGATCTCCCACTCGCCCACGTGCTCGACGCGGTATGCGCTCGTGCCGGCCCCCACCAGGTCGTAGCGCACGGTCGTGCGGACGCGCAGTGGCGCCTGGGCGGCGCCGTCGGCCTCGATTGCGGTGACGAGGAATTCCGCGACCGAGACGGCCCGAACATCCGCGGTGAGCCGCTGCAGTTCCGCGGCAAATGCTGACGAGTCGAGCGTCAGCTCGCGCGGCAAGTCCTTTGCGCGCCGCACCTCGAGCGGCGTCTGCCCCGCCGTGGGGTCGCCGCTCGAAAGGAGCCGCGCGCCCCGGAACGCGGGATCGAGCAAGCTCTTCGTAGCGGCCGCCACTTGTGTGTGGTTGCCGCGCAGCGCCGTCGAGAGCTCCTGAAGGCGCGCGTCAATCGCCTTGACGTGCGCCTCCAGCGGGAACGCGTCGTTCCCCGGCTCGAGCTGTTTCAGAAACGGCTGCAGAAAGTCGGGCACGTCAGGAGGACGCGCCTTTGGATCGGCGGTCTGCGACAGACCCGTCGTCTGTGATGCCCAGAGCGCCAGCACCGCGGCGATGACGAACCGCCGCATCATCGGCCCGATCCCTCCACGTGTGCCGAGTCGGTGAGCTCGAGGGAGTGAATGCGATTGCTCTGAAGCCCCTTCCACGCCCAGCGTCGTCCACCGGGCAGGCGCACCTCCACGTCTACGGGGCCGGCATGGTCGCCGAGGCCGAAGTACGCGCGAAGATCGTTCTGCGAGAGAAAGCTCCCGCCCGATCGAATCTCGCGAATCTGCCTGCCGCCCGCGGATACCGTCACCTTCGCCCCGATTGCGAATCGATTGCCCGTCGGTGCGCTCGCGGAAATCGCAATCCACTGACGCGTGGCCGCCTGGCGATTCTCGAGCACCGTCAGGACGTCGTCGGTGTTGCTGATGACGAGATCCGGATCGCCGTCGTTGTCGAGATCGCCGACGGCCAGGCCCCGGCCGACCCGCGCTATCTGGAGACCACCGCCCGCGCGATCCGACACGTCGCGGAAGCGTCCGCCCGTGTTCAACAGCAACTGGCTCTTCTGGCGATAGGTCTCGCCAAGCTGTGGATATTCCTCGACGTTCGGGAAGATGTGCCCGTTCGCGAAGAACAGATCGAGCCGGCCATCGAGATCCGCGTCGAAAAACGCCGCCCCCCATCCCATGCGCGCGAACGTGGGCGAAGCAATGCCGGCCGCAGCGCTGACGTCCTCGAAATGGCTGCCGTCGATGTTGTGGAAGAGCGTGTAGCTGTCGTGCGCAAATGTCGTCAGGACGAGATCCATGCGTCCATCGCCATCGTAGTCGCCGGCATCGACGCCCATTCCCGCCTGGGCCCGGGCTTCCGCGTTCACCGCGACGCCAGCCGCAAGGCCGACGTTCTCGAACCGCCCATGCCCGAGATTGTGGTACAGGAAATTCGGGTTCGAGTCGTTTGCCACGAAGAGATCCACCAGCCCGTCATCGTCATAGTCCGTCGCGACGACGCCGAAGCCATAGGCGCGGCCCGGATCGGCGAGGCCGTGCGCCTCGGTCGCCTCGACGAATTTGCCCCCACCGACGTTTTCGAAGAACAGATCGGATTCGCCGGGAAGGCCCGCGGGACCGATCATGACGTGCGGGCCGTTGCGCCACACGAACGTGCGCTGCGCGTTCAGGACCGACGCCCACGTCGTGTCCACGTAGCGGGCGACGTACAGATCGAGGTCGCCGTCGCCGTCGGCGTCGAAGAAGGTGCACCCCGTGCTCCAGCCGCCGGCTGCAACGCCGGCTCTTGCGGTGGCGTCTTCGAACGTGCCGTCGCCGCGATTGCGAAAGAGGACGTTCGGTCCCCAGTTCGTGACGTACAGATCGAGGCGGCCGTCGCCGTCCGCGTCGCCCACGCACGCGCCGCTGCCCCATGACGAGAGATCCACGCCCGCACGCCGGGAGACATCCTCGAACTTCCATCCGCCGAGATTTCTGTAAAGAACATTGCTATGCGGCACACGCTCGCGATTCGGCGTCAGCTCCGGCCCGGTGACCAGATAGATGTCGAGCAGGCCATCTCCGTCGTAGTCGAACAGCGCGATGCCGCCGCACGCGGATTCGAGGATGTGATCCTTGGTCGGGCCGCCGCAGTACATCTTCCCGGGCAGCCGCGCGCCTTCTTCGAACGCGACCGGCACCGGCGCGCCATCTTCGGGCGACGGCATATTCGGCGGGGCCGGTCCCATCGCGGACGCGTGGCCGCCGTATGCGGGATCCTTCGGCTTCGATTGGCTGAAGCTGCCCTCGAACGGGAGCCCGAGTTGCCCTTCGATCTGGGACTTTGCCTTCCCGAGCAGCGCAAGTACCGGGTCGGTCGCCCCCTTCATGCTCTGCGTGTTTGCAGGATCCACGCGCTTCAGCTCGGCGGCCGCATTGCGAAGCTCGCGACGGAGCGACGCATCGAGGCGCGTCGTGCTGCCTGGTGAAGGATCTGCGGCAAGTCCCTCCAGACTCTGGCTCGCTTCCGCGAGCGACCGCCGAATCTGCTCCGCGGATGCCCCGGCTGTCGTCGCTTCTTCGATATGCGCCACTGCTGCGCGTTGCAGCTCCAGGAGGCGCGCGCGGTCCGCGGGCTGCTGCTGCGCTTCAGCGAGCCCGCTCAGCGCCGCTGCCGCGGCAAGGACGACGATGACAGCTGATCTCGGAAGGCCCGGCATAGCTCTCGCAACAGTTGGGTGGCAGGTGGCCCATGATGGCATTCCGCGGCGTCGCGGGCAAACCACTCTTCTTGCTCGGATGCGGTATCTGCTCACGAACGCACCTGGTACCGGTCAACAGCGTCCTTTCCTTTCCGCCGTGCGGCCGGTCAACGACAGGGCGGCGATCAGCGCGCTCAGAAGCGCAAGTACCGCGGCCGCGGACATAATCCATCGATAGGCGACGCCCAGGGACGAACCATCGCCGCCCGGGGTGCCAGAAGATCCGAACGCAAACCCGATGGCGGCAATCGCGACGAGTCCACCGGCGCGCGCCGCCGCATTGTTGATGCCGGACGCCGTGCCACTCCGATCCTCAGGCGCTGAGTCGAGCACGGTCGTCGTGAGCGGCGCAACGCTGAAGGTCATGCCGACGGCGACCAGCACGAGGCCGGGTAGAAAACCCGTCCGGTAGCCCGCCGACCCGCTCGACAGTGCCAGAACGGCATACCCGCCGGCCGCGATCGTCGGACCGACCATCAAGAGCGGCCTCGCACCCACACGCTCGGCGAGTCGTCCTGACCACCGCGATCCTGCCCCCATGATCGCGGAGAACGGCAGGAACGCCGCTCCGGCGGCCGCCGCACGATAGCCGTGCCCTTCGATGAGCACGAACGGCAGGATGAAGAGTGCGCCGGTCAGTGCGGCATAGAGCAACAGCGTCAGGGCGTTCGCACCCGCGAAGTCCGCGTTTCGAAACAACGACAGCGGCATCATGGGTGCTTCGGCGCGCGCTTCATGACGAACGAAGAGCCACGTCGCCGGAATTGCCGCCGCGATCGCGATGAGCCCGAGAACTCGACGCCCCTCACCGGCGGAGATCAGCCCGTAACTCAACGCCCCGAGTGCGACCACCGCCAGAGCAGATCCCCGCACATCCAACGCCCCGGCGTGGTCTGCGCCACGATCGGCAGGCAACCTCGACGCGAGCAGGAGCGCCGCCGCGGCGATTGGCAGGTTGATGAAGAAGATGGGGCGCCAGCCAACCGCGTCGACGAGCCATCCACCGAGCGGCGGGCCGAGCGATGTGGTAAGGGCACCAGCCGCCGCCCATGTGCCGATGGCGGATCCGCGCGTCTCCTCTTTGTAAGCCGCACCGATGATCGCCAGGCTCGACGGCATCAGGAACGCGGCCGCGACGCCCTGGGCGAGCCGCGCCGCGATCAGCCACGCAGGGGAGGGTGCAGTGCCGCACGCCAGCGATGCCGCCGCGAATCCAACCAGGCCAAGCATGAACATGCGCCGCCGCCCGAGCCGATCACCAGCAGCTCCTCCGAGGAGGATGAGGCTGGAGAGGGTGAGCATGTATGCGTTGACGACCCACTGCATCGTCGCGAGAGAACTGTGCAGCGCGTCCCGCATCACCGGAAGCGCGACGTTCACGACGGAGCTATCGATGAAAGTCAGCGCCGATCCGAGAATCGTGGCCGGCAGCACCCAGTGCGTTGCTGCCGGGGTAATCTCGTCTGGGCCGTAAGCCCTTGGACTTTCGCAGGGCAGCCGGTGCGGACCGAGCATTCGCGAGCCTCTACCGGGCGGCGAACGCGATGATGTTCGGGCCGGCCGCGGCGGCGATGTACTGACGCTGATCGAAGACGTACGTCATCGGCGACGCCTTCCAATCGGCGTTCAGGTCGAACCGCCAGACGGATGTCCCGTCCACCGCATCGACGGCTGACAGCGCTCCGCTGTCGTCGCCGAAGAACACGAGTCCACCTGCGGTGGCCAGCGTTCCGCCCCACGTCGACGCGCGTCCCACCTGCGGAACTTCCCACCGGATCTCGCCTGTGTGCACGTCGATCGCACGCAGGACTTTCTGGCCCGGCTCGCCCGGTACGTCGCGGGTCGCGCCGGAGTAATACGACCGCCCCGCCTGCCACGCCTCGGGGGATCGCGAGTAGATGTTGCACTTCTCCAGCGCCTGCACGTAGTAGAGCCCGGTCTGCGGGCTGAAGGACGTCGAGAACCAGTTCGTTGCGCCCTCGACGGCGGGACACACCGTGGTGCCCGCCACCGATGGTGTCTGCCCGTCATTCAGTGCAGGTCGGCCGTCGGCGCCGATTTCCCGCGCCCACGTCAGCTTCTTGACGAACGGTCTCGCCAGGACGAGCGCGCCAGTCGTCCGATCGAGGATGTAGAAGAAGCCGTTGCGGTTCGCATGCAGGAGAAGCTTGCGAGGCCTTCCGTGCCAGTGCGCATCGACGAGCACGGGCGGCTGCTGCGCATCCCAATCCCAGAGATCGTGCGGAGTGAACTGGAAGTACCACTTGAGGCGTCCGGTCGAAGGCTCCAGCGCGAGGATCGAATCGGTGTAGAGATTGTCGCCGGGCCGCCCGCTGCCGTCGTAGTCGGGGCACGGATTTCCCGTCGGCCAGTAAAGCGTGTCGAGATCGGGATCGTAGGTGCCCGTCAGCCATGCGGCACCGCAGCCGTGGTTGTTGTCGGTACCCGTCCACGTCTCCGAGCCCGGCTCGCCGGGCCTCGGTACCGTCCAGAACCGCCACGTTTCCCTTCCGGTTTCAACGTCGAACGCGGCGACGAACCCGCGAATGCCTTCGTCGCCGCCGGACGGTCCGACGATCACCAGCCGACCGACGACCAGCGGCGCCGACGTCGCGCCGTAGTTCTGCTGCGGATCCGCCATGCGCGTTTCCCACAGCACGTCGCCCGTGAACCGGTTCAGCGCCACCAGCCTCGCATCGTCGGTGACGAGAAACAGCCGGCCACCCGCGACCGCAGCGCCGCGATTGATGCCCCCCGCTGCGTCGCCGGCGAGCCCTTTCGATCGCGGACGCTTGAAATGCCAGATGGGCCGGCCAGAGCCGGCATCGAGCGCGTAGCACTCGTTGACGGACGTGACGTACATGACGCCGTCGACGACGATCGGGGTGACCTCGAGGCGTGACGCATCTGAGAACGAGAAGATCCAGGCGGGCGCAAGGCGTCCGATCGTCGCGCGGTTGATCTGATCGACCGGAGAGTAGCGGTTCCCGTTCGGCGTCCCGTGATACGTCGGCCAGTCTGCCTGCGAGGTCACGCGACGATGACGCGAGCCGTCCTTGCGAAGCAGATACAGCGTTCCCTCGTCGGCGAGCACTTGCATCTCGTCCGCCGAACGATTGAGGACGTATCCCGAGAGCTGAGTGCCGGCGCTGGTCTCGACATCGACTCGTGCCGGCGCCTCGCGGCGCCGCGCCCCGAACGTGCGAAGGAAAGCGACCAGCTCGCGAAGTTCGGCGTCGGCGAATTGAAATGCGGGCATGCCCTTCGCGGGGATGCCCGCGCGAATGAGTGTGGCCAGTTCCTGGTCGGTCCTCAACCGGACCTGCATCGTGATGCCCGGCCCCATCGCGCCTCCCTGGCCATCGGCGCCGTGGCACCGCGCGCACATGCGCTCGAAGGTCGTGCGGCCCGCGTCGGGCCGCGGCGGCTGCGCGAGGATCGCGGCGGTTGCGGACACGAGCACCAGGGAGAGGATGGCCGCCGCGCGCATGCCCGCGGAAGATAGCACGGGGGTACGCGCAAATGACGCCCTGATATAGTTCGCCCGCTGGCGACAACGCATGAAGAACTTCGACGCACTCATCATCGGCGCGGGCCAGGCGGGTCCGTCGCTCGCGGGACGCCTGACCAGGAGCGGCATGACCGTCGCTTTGGTCGAACGCAAGCTGTTCGGCGGGACGTGCGTGAACACGGGCTGCATGCCGACCAAGACGCTCGTCGCGAGCGCCTACGCGGCGCACGTCGCGCGGCGCGCGGCGGACTTCGGCGTCGTGCTCGCAGCGCCGCCACGCATCGACATGAAGAAGGTCAAGGCGCGGGCCGATGCGGTTTCAGCGAACGCGCGTACCGGGGTGGAGCGGTATCTCCGCGGCATGCGGGACTGTACCGTGATACACGGACACGCGCGACTCGAAAGCCCCACGGTCGTCAGCGTCGGGAACGAGGAGCTCAGCGCTCCCAGGATCTTCCTCAACGTTGGCGGACGCGCGTCAGTGCCTGCCATGCCGGGCGTCGACGACGTGCCCTTTCTGACGAACACGACCATGCTCGCGATCGATACGGTGCCCGATCACCTTGTCGTGGTCGGAGGTTCGTACGTGGGCCTCGAATTCGCGCAGATGTACCGCCGATTTGGCGCGGCGGTCACGATCGTGGAGATGGCACCTCGCCTCATCGGACGTGAGGACGAGGACGTCTCGGAGGAGATCAGACAGATTTTCGAGCGCGAAGGGATTACCGTTCGCACGTCGGCCAGGTGCATCAGTCTGTCGCCGCACGAGCGCGGTGTGTCGGTCGGCGTGGACTGCCCCGACGGACCGCCGCACGCGATCGGCTCACACGTGCTGCTCGCGGTCGGACGACGGCCGAATACGGACGATCTCGGGTTGGACAAGGCCGGCGTCGCCACCGATGCGCGCGGGTACATCACCGTCGATGAAAGTCTTGCCACGAACGTTCCCGGCATCTGGGCGCTGGGCGACTGCAACGGACGCGGCGCGTTCACGCACACCGCGTATAACGACTACGAGATCGTCGCGGCCAACCTGCTCGACGGCCAGCACCGCGAACTGCGCCAACGCGTGCCCGCGTACGCGCTGTACACCGACCCTCCGCTGGGGCGCGTGGGCCTCACCGATACGCAGGCGCGGCAGAGCGGCCGGCCGCTGCTCGTCGCGAAACGGCCGATGACGCGCGTGGGACGCGCTGTCGAGAAGGACGAAACGCAGGGCTTCATGAAAGCTGTCGTCGATGCGGAGACGCACAGAATTCTGGGCGCCGCCATTCTCGGCACTGGCGGCGACGAGGCCATCCACGGCGTGATCGACATCATGAACGCGAACGTCGCGTACGAGGTTCTCCAGCACGCCGTTCCGATTCACCCCACTGTCTCCGAGCTGTTACCGACGCTGCTCGGCGATCTCGCGCCGATGCAACCGGCACATTGACGAATGCGGGCGCCCGCGCTCCTGCGTGCAACACACGGCGTCGGGGCAACGCCCCGGCGGGTCATTTCCGCAGCGCGGACGTCCAGTTGAGGACGACGGATGCCGGCAGCTCCGCCTGCTGCTCGCGCGGCGCGAGCACGAGGAAGCGCTGGCCGTCCGGTGCCGGCCGATACAGGCCGCGCGCCACTGACGCGGAGAAGCGCGTCTCGACGACTGGCGCCGGGCTGCCCGCGACGAAGGATGCCCCGAGCTGGACGGGCACGGCCATGATGCGCCGTCCGGAGCGGTAGAACAGCTCCCGGCCGTCGCTCCGCCAGTACGCCTCGACGCCGCCGTCCGTCGAGACCTGCCACTTGTTGCGGGCCTCCGGAAACTCCTGCACGTAGATCTCGGCGCGGCCGGAGTCGTTCGACTGATACGCGATGTACTTGCCGTCGGGCGAGAACGTCGCCCAGATCTCGTTGAACTGCGTCTTGACGATCGGGATCGGCTTGCGATCGCCGCTCATCGGAAGCGCCCAGATGTTCCAGTCGCCACCCTCCTTTCCCCGTGCCGAGTAGAGGATGTACGCACCGTCGCGGGACCAGTCGGAGACGTATTTCTCCTCCGCGTCGACGAGCAGCGGCTCCGGGTCTTTCGTCCCCGACGCATCCTTTACGTAGAGATCGCCGGCCCCTTTCGCGCGCGACGTGTAGACGATCCTGCGGCCGTCAGGCGACCAGATGCCGTCGACGTTCGTCGAGGGGCCGAACGTGAAGCGCGATGACACGCCGCGGGTCATGTCGCGAATCCACAGATCGTTGTGTCCGCCATCGCCGCCGACGTCGTAGACGAGCCGCGTGCGATCCGGCGAGAACCACGTGTCGTGATAGTCGGCGGGCGCATCGATCGCCGACGCTTCCTTGCCGCTGCGATCGAGCCATACGAGCCGCGATCCGGTGAGCTCCCCGCCGCGATACACCAGCACGCCGGTGCGCGAGACCGAGAAGGACGCAAGACCTACCGTGTCCGTGCCAAGCCCTTCGCCGAGCGGTACCGGATCGCCCTGCAGCGACAACGACTTCAGATCGAATCTCTGCGCGACGAGCGTGCGCTCGCGCACGAACAGCAGGAAGCCGGGTGCCGCATACGCGACGCGCGTCGTCGTCTTGAAGAGCGGCTTGACCGCGCCCGAGCCGAGATCGCCCACCGCGAGCATCATCTCGGGAGAGGCCGGATCGACCTGCGTGAACAGGAAGTGCTTGCCATCGGGCAGAAACTCGGGCCAGCCCGTACCCGGCTTTCCTTCCGGCTTGCCCGCCTCGAACACGAACGGCTGCGCGACGCCGCCGCCGGCGGGCACGCGCCGCAGCGGGTCGGCGGCGCGTGCGTCGAACAGAATCACGCCCTCAGGGCTCCACGAGCCGTCGCTGCCGTTGGGCGCGTCGCAGATCACCTGTGGCGGTCCGCCCGCGATATCGACGGTCTTCAGCTTGCTCCCCGCGACGAACGCGACGAAGCGGCTGTCCGGGGACCAGAACGGCCGCTGGACGCCTTCGGTGCCGGCGAGCGAACGCGGCTCGATCGTGTCCATCGACCGGAGCCAGATCGTGCGCTGCCCTCCCGTGTCCGCCGCGAACACGATGTTCCGCCCGTCGGGCGAAACGACGGGCGGGCTCGCGTTCTGGAGCGCCGCCGGGAGCGTCAGCGGAAACCGCACCACGGCAGGCTGCTCCGGAGCCCGACGCGCCCACGCGACCGCGAAGCCGACGGCCGCAAGCGCGGCCACCGCGCACGCGCCCCACGCGAGGCTCTCGCGCACGCGCCGCCGTCCGCTGACGAGCGCCGGCAGTGCGACCTTCGATCCGCCCTGCGCGATCCACGAGAGCTCCGCCGCGACGTCGCGCGCGGATTGCCAGCGGTCCTCCGGATCCTTGGCAAGGCAGCGAGAGACGACACGGTCGAGCGCGGGCGGCGTCAATGGAATCAGCTCTTCGATCGGCTGCGGCTTCGTCGCGAGCACGGCGGCCATGACGCTCGAGGGGCTCTGCCCGTCGAACGCGCGGCGGCCGGTCAACAACTCGTACATGACGCAGCCGAACGCGAAGATGTCGCTGCGCGCGTCGACCTCGCGCCCTTCGATCTGCTCGGGCGCCATGTAGTGAGGCGTGCCCACGACGGTGTGCGTGCCCGTCAGCGCCGCGATCGTCGCACCCTCGACGCCGGCCGAGACGCCGGAACCGGCAGCGCCAGCAGCCTCCAGCTTCGCCAGGCCGAAGTCGAGCAGCTTGACGCCCTGCTTCGTCACCAGGATGTTCGCCGGCTTCAGATCGCGATGGACGATTCCTTTCTTGTGCGCCGCGTGCAGCGCGTCGCAAATCTGGATGCCGTAGCGGAGCACCTGATCGACGGGCAGCGGTCCGGCGACGGGTGCGCCTTCGATGAACTCCATGACGAGATAGCCGCTGCCGTCGTGCTGGCCGACGTCGTGCAGCGTGCAGATGTTCGGATGGTTGAGCGCCGAGATCGCGCGCGCCTCGCGCTCGAACCGCTCCGTGAAGGGCCCCCTGATCGTCTTGACCGCGACGTCCCGATTCAGCCGGACGTCGCGGGCGCGGTAGACGTCGCCCATGCCGCCGGACCCGGCCGGCTCGATGATTTCGTACGGACCAAGACGGATCCCGGAGGTCATGGACATGTGTGGCACCAAGCCGCTACTTGATGGCAACGATGATGAAATCGACCGGTTTGCTGCTCGCGTTCTTCGACTCGTGCGCGACGCCGCGGCCGACGAACGCCACGTCCCCGCGCTTCCACGACGTCTTCGCGGGCTGGCCGTCGATCGCGAGCGACATCTGCGACGGCGCCGTCGAGATCACGACCTGGTCGTAGTCGTGCTTGCTTCCCGCGGGCTCGTGAAAACTGGGGTCCGCCGTGATCATGTACGCCATGGCGCGCGGGCCCTCGGCCAGCGACTTCACCGTCATGTTCGGACGCTCGGTCGGCAGCGTTGCCGTGCCCGGGTTCGGCGCTTTGAACTCCACGAGGATCGCATCCATCGGCGTCGTGCCGATGTTCGACGGATTGTGCGTCGTCGCGGGAGTGTACATGGCCGTATTGGCGGCCATCGTTTGATCCTCGGTCTTGCCGTCCGGGGTCGCAAACTGCATCGTGCCCTTGTCGGACAGGACGACGACCATGGAGTCGGGGTGCTGGTGCATCTTGCTCTTCGAACCAGCCGGATACGCAATCCTGAGAACGCGGACCGAGGGGTTGTCGAGAACGACCTTGTAGTGGGCGGGGTCGACCTTGACGGGGTCCTGCGCTCGCGCGGTGGCGGACGCGAGCAGAAGCAGACTGGTACAAACGAGTGCGGTCGCAGCGCTCTTCATGCGTGGCTCCTTTGGAAGCTCAGCGGAGTGGAGGCACATTATGCGCCAAATCGCCCGTGACCACCGCCCTGCGGGAGTGGAGAGCCGGTCCGATCGTTAACGCGCCCGGGTCCGGCGCCGTCTTCCGAAGAGGAGGTCGTCATGCGATGGCAACGGCTTCGATTCGTCTTGACCGTGCTCAATCTCGTTCTGCTCGTGTTTCTGGTCTCGCCACTACGCCCGGTCATTGCGCAGGAAGCGCCGGGGGTGCTGCGCGGCCGCGCGCTGGAACTGGTCGACGATCACGGGCGGGTTCGTGCGGAGATCAAAGTGCTGCCGGCGGAGCCGAATCTCAAGATGCCGGACGGCACCATCGGGTATCCCGAGACCGTGCTGCTCCGTCTCGTCGATTCCAAGGGCGGCCCGAACGTGAAGCTGGCCGCGACCGAAGACGGTTCCGGCCTGGTGCTGGGCGGGGAGGACGGCTACATCCAGATCCTCTCGCGCGGCCCGCGGAACCTCGTCAAGATCGTCAAGAAGGACGGCCGCGAGCAGACCCTTACGGTGGCGGAACGAGGAAAGTAGATTACCGGGAACGCTTCGTTCGACTCTTGACCGATCGTGGTTCGTGGCCACGCGGCAGTTCGCCCGGTCCGCGATCGCGAGCTTTCATGAGCCGCCGATTCGCATTCGCGCGGTGCGCCTTCGAGGCGTGAATCAGATCCGTCGCGAGGACGCGGTAGCCGCAGGCAAGATTGTCGCAGACCCAACCCGGAGCGTTTTCGAACGCTGTGCTGTTGCGTGGCAGAAAGCCCGCGCGACAGAAGGGACCCGGACCGGCTAGCGATCCGGACCGTCCTTGCGGCGCTCGCGCGGCTTTTTGGTACCCATGGCGGCACCGATCGGATTGGTCGGCTGCGGAGCATACGCCATCTCCATACCAGCGTCGCAATACTGCTGGAGGACCCATCGACGGCTTTTCGTTGTGCGGAATCGAGGCGCAAGCCCGGCTGTTCGGGCTTCTCGGCGTCCGTCCAGATCGCCCGGCGACGGAGGCCTTTCCGGGGCAGCGCCGGCATTTCGCATCGTGAAATGCACCCGCTCGTTCCAATCTGCTTTGACACGCCGATTGGCGCGGCGTAGGCTCGGCCAGTTTTCGAGGAACGATACCGCCCGCGGTTCTCGATGTCGCTTCCGCCCGCCCGTTGCCCAGAGAGGAGGAGTCCGGTGCCCGCACCTTTTCACCAGAGCCCCGTCGCACTTCTGACCCGCCTCGCTTCGTGTCTGCTCGGCCTGAGCGTGATGTGTTCGCTCGCGCCGTCGCTGCACGCACAAGGCTTGACCGGACAGATCTCCGGCACCGTCGTGGATTCGTCCGGCGCCGCCGTGCCCGGCGCCTCCGTCAACGTCCGCAACATCGGCACTCAGCTCGTTCGTGATGTCACCACCGATGACAGCGGCGCGTTCGTGGTCACCGAGCTTCTCGCAGGCAAGTACGACGTCACGGTGAGCCTCTCGGGATTCAAGACGGTCGTCCAGCGCGGCGTCGTGCTGTCGGCGAACGAGCGCGTCGCGCTGCGGACGATCACGCTGGAGGTCGGCCAGCTCGAGGAGACGGTGGCCGTGTCCGCAGAATCGGCGATGGTGCAGACGCAGAGCTCGGAGCGGTCGGGCCTGATCACGCAGGACCAGCTCCAGGAAATTGCGCTCAAGGGGCGCGACTACATGGGCATGCTGCGGCTCGTCCCGGGCGTCATCGACACCCAGAACCGCGAGGCGCCTGGTTGGAACAACATCAACGGCCTCGCGATCAACGGCGGCCGCAACAACACCATCAACCTGACGTACGACGGGGTCACGAACCTCGACACCGGGTCCAACACCGGGCCGTTCCTCGCCCCGGGACTGGATTCGATCGCCGAGATCAAAGTGCTGACGTCCAATTACCAGGCAGAGTACGGCCGCAGCTCCGGCGGCACGATCAACGTCGTCACCAAGAGCGGGACGCGTGACTTCCACGGCGGCGGGTTCTACGCGAAGCGGTCCGAGAAATTCAACGCCAACGAGTGGCAGAACAACAAGAACGGCGCGCCGAAGCCTCCCTATCGCTACGACTACGTTGGCTACAACATCGGGGGACCGGTCGTGTTCCCCAACTTCAATACGGCTCGGAACAAGCTGTTCTTCTTCTGGAACGAGGAGTTCCTGCCGCGAACCGATCCGGGCACGCTGCAGCTCCGGAGGGTCCCGACCGACCTCGAGCGCCACGGTGATTTCTCGCAGTCGGTCGACAGCAACGGCAAGCTGATCGTGATTCGCGATCCCACGACCGGACAGCCGTTCCCGAACAACATGATCCCGGCGTCGCGAATCGATCCGGACGGCCAGGCGCTTCTCAATCTGTTTCCGCTGCCGAACGCCACGGACCCGGAACGCCAGTACAACTACACGTTCCAGAGCTCGTTCGACCATCCCCGGAACGACCAGGTGGCGCGCGTCGACTGGAACGTCGCGTCGAAGACGTCGTTCTATTCACGCGTGAACTTCGGGTACGAGGCGTACAAGGGCGGCTGGGGCTTCGTGCTGAACAACGCGAACTGGCCGCAGCTCCCCATCGCGTACGAGATCCACAGCTACGGCATCGTGAACACGCTGCTTCACACGTTCAACCCGACGCTGGTGGCCGAGCTGACGGTCGGCCTCAACCACGGCAGACAGACCGTCGCTCCGCTGACGCAGGCGGACCTGGAGCGCAACGACCGGACGCAGGTTGGCCTGTCAGGGCTGCCGCAGTTCTATCCGGACGCGAATCCGTCGCGCATCCTCCCCAACGTCGACCTGGGCGCCTCGGGACTGGCCCTGCCGAACATCGCGACGTTGGGCGTGGAAGGCCGCTATCCGTTCTTCGGGCAGAACGACATCTGGAACTCGTCGTTCAATCTCACGAAAGTGCTCGGCCCGCACAACCTGAAGGCCGGCGTGTTCTTCGAGCACACGACCCGGCCGGCAGCGCGGTCGAGCACGTTCAACGGACGGTTCAACTTCGATCGGAACACCGCCGACCCGCTCGACACGAACCATCCGTACGCGAACGCGCTGCTCGGATCCGTGAACAGCTATTCGGAATCCACGAGCCATCCGGACGCGCACGCCCGGTTCACGAACATCGAGTGGTTCGTGCAGGACAGCTGGCGCTTGAAGCCGAACTTCACGGTCGACGGTGGCGTCCGCTTCTACCGCATCGGGCCGACGATCAGCGAGGGCGATCAGCTGGCGGTGTTCCGGCCCGAGCTGTTCGACCCCAACCAGGCGCCCCTCCTCATTCAGCCGATCAGCACGGCGAGCGGACGCCGCGGCATCGATCCGGTCACCGGAGAGATTCTGCCCGCGGTCAAGATCGGCACGTTCGTGCCCGGCACCGGCAACCTCTCGAACGGCGTGCAGGTCTTCGACGAGGGCGTCCTGCAGACGCCGGCGATCCAGGTCGCGCCGCGCGTCGGGTTCTCCTGGGACCTGACCCGCGACGGCAAGACCGCCGTGCGCGGCGGCTTCGGCGTGTTCCCGGATCGCTTCAACGACGACATCATCCTGCAGCTCGTCGAGCTGCCCCCGCTCGTCAACACGCCGACGGCCAACTACACGACGATCCGCGAACTGCTCTCGACACCGCTCAGCCTGAGCCCTGCGACGGCGCGTTCGCTCGATCCGAACTTCAAGCCCCAGCGTACCTACAACTACAGCGTCGGCCTCCAGCGCGATCTCGGCTGGAAGCTGCTCGGCGACATCGCGTATGTCGGATCGAAAGGACGCCGCCTCCTGCAGACGCGCAACATCAACGCGGTGCCGTACGGGACGAACTTCCTTCCCTCGAGCATCGATCCGACCACGGGCGGTCCGCTGCCGGCCAATTTCCTGCGCCCGCACCGCGGGTACGGCGACATCCTGGTCAGCGAGTTCGCCGGCTTTTCCGACTACGACGCGCTGCAGATGCAGGTGAACCGGCGCTACGCCAACCGCGTGCGCTTCGGCGTGGCGTACACCTATTCGATCGCGAAGAACGTCGGCGGGAGTACCGGCACCACGAACCCGACGGTCAATCCGTTCCTCGATGTACGGTCGCGCAACTACGCCGACGTCGGCCGCCACCACAACCTCGTAATCAACTACGCGTACGACATCCCCGGCCTCGGCGCGATCTGGAACACGCCGATCGTCCGGGGAGTGTTCGACAACTGGCAGATCTCCGGTATCACGTCGGCGCTGAGCGGCGCCACGCTCCCGCTGTCGTACTCGATCTCTGGCGTCAGCGATCTCACCGGCGGGTCGGGGTCTGGCGTCGATACACGCGTCGACATCACGTGCGATCCGAACCTCTCGCGCGGCGACCGATCGCCGACGCGCGCGTTCAAGACCGAGTGCGTCGCTCCCCCATCGCTCGCGACGAATCGGATTGGCACCGCGCGCGGCGACGAGGTCATCGGGCCGGGCTATCTGAACTGGGACATCACGCTGGCGAAGTACGTCCCCTTCGGCAACGGCCGCCGGGTCACGTTCCGCTGCGAGCTGTACAATGCGTTCAACAACGTCCAGTTTCAGAGCGTCGACACGTCGGCGATTTTCAACGCCGCCGGACAGCAGATCGACGGCCAGTTCGGCCAGTACACCGCGGCGCGCGACGCCAGGAGGATCCAGCTGACGGCGCGCATCGATTTCTAGCGGCCCGTGCTCCTGCGCACCCTCGACCCCAACGCGCACGCATGCGCGCTGGGGTCCCTCGGCGGTGCCATTCGAAGCAAACGCGAATCACCGTCATGGACCATCGGTGGCCGGTCGGCGCGGACGAAGCAGCCGGTCCAGGATTCGTGCCGTCAGCCGCGCATCCGCAAGAGCGCGATGGCTCGACGTCGCGGCGGCGCCGGGAAACAGGCCGCGTGCAGTCGCCTGGAAGCTCTGCGTGCCGGCCACGCGCGCAGCGAACTTCTTGACGTCGAGGAAAGGGAACGCGAGCTTCGGGAGATCGTGAGCCTCCAGATCGAGATCGAGCTGCCACACGTCGTAATGACTCCAGGTCGCCAGCACGACGTCGTCCAAGGGTTGTGACCACTCCAAAAAGAGGCGCAATGCTTCCGGGAAGGCGGGAGCGGCATCGACATCCTCTTGCGTGATGCCGGTGAGCTCGCGACAGAAGGTGGAGAGGCGAGGCAGTCGCAGTGGCCTGACGAACGTCTGAAACTCTGGCCACTCAGCCGGCGCACGATCGAGCAGCAACCGTACGCCGCCGATTTCGATCGTCTCCTTTTTCCGGCTGAACACGCCCTTCGTCCAGCAGGTCGCCTCGACGTCGACCACGACGAGCCGGCGCTCGCCCGCGAGGACCGCACTTACGAGATCATCCACGGAACTTACCAGCGTGAAACCGGGGAGTGACCTCCGAGCGGCATCTCGTCGCCGCCGCCAGGCTTGAAAACAACCGTTCCGTCCGGCCTCAGCCCACCGAGTGAGAGAAGAGCGTTGCCGTAGCTCCAGTCGGGTCGTTGGGAGGAACCCGCCACGATGCCGTTCGGGACGGTCACGTGGCATTCAACGTCCGAAGTGGAAGGGTGAGCGCACAACGGGAGGCTGGATCCGACAAGAAGGGCGCCGATGAGTGTCGGGGTCATGCGCATCGTTCGCTCCCAAATATCGTGAAGGCGGGCCGAACGAGTTACGTTTCGGCTACGCTCGCGGCGTGGAACCACGTCACAACGGGCTCAGGGGGAGTTCCTCTCCCGGTTGACGGCAATCCTGCCGTCGTGCGTCCAGCTCCGCGCGCAGGATTCGTCCAACGAGCGACGACACGCGATCGAGCATACCGCCGATTCTGGCCGAACCCAGGTGCGCCCATAGTGTTGACGTCGCTGGCGCGTCGTGATTTATTCGGTCCGCGTGGCGGGCCGGATAGGATGCGGAAAGGAGCCTCCGATGCGATCCACTCTCTCGATGCCGCGGCGCTTTCAAGCGAGCGCGCTTGTCGCGGTGGTCGGACTCACCGTCGTCGCCTGCGAGTCGGGCAGCTCGACCAACCCCACTCGTACGTCGCCGCCGGCCACCAATCTGTCCGGCGCCTGGATCGGCACCGCGAGCGTGAGCTGGGACGACGGCGGAGGCTGCTCAGGACCAGTCACCGTGACGTTCGCACAGAGCAGTTCAGCCGTTTCTGCGACGCTGCCGGAAGTCGCAGGATGCATCGATGAACCACTCAGGTTCGAAGGCACGCTCACAGGGAATGTACTGCAGGGCAGCATCGTCTTTCCCACCTTCACTTGGCTCACGTCTGGCAAGGCCTCGGAAGGACATGTGACGATGGCGGCCGCGAATGTCTCCTGGGAGCTCCGGCGCTAGCGGCGCGAGTATTTCGACCCCAACCGCGCCTTGTTCCACGTGCTCGCACGAATCGCCCACCATTTGAGGGAAGTCTGTTCGGCGTCCGGGTGGTGATCAGGATCGTCTTCGCGGGTCCGCAGGCTTGTGCAATCCGCGCGAATCTCACGATATCGATTCCGCTTCAACGCGTCTTCCAGCGAGATACGCGCTTTGAGTCTCGAGCTGTCATGGCCGATAGCCAGTATCCGGCGCAGTTCCAGACAAACGAGAGGAGAGGCAGATTGACAAGTCTCGACACCTCGCGTACGCTTTCATAGCTGGCTATGGGAGGCAAGCACACCAACGATCGCCTGCAGGGGACGCTCGACCTGCTCGTCCTCAAGACGCTCGCCTCCCGCGGCGAAATGAACGGCTACGCCATCTCCCTTCACATCGCCCGCATCTCGGACAGTGCGCTGCAGTTGCAGGAAGGATCGCTCTACCCTGCACTCCATCGCATGACGCAGACCGGCTGGCTGCGTGCGCGGTGGGGTGCATCGGAGAACGGCCGGCGCGCCCGCTACTACACCGTCACGGCCGCGGGACTGCGGCAGCTCGCCAACGAGGAACAGCGCTGGGCGGAGCTGACGAGCGCCGTCGCGCGGGTGCTGCGGCACGCATAGTCCCGCAAGGCCAGAGATCCGCGCCCGTATCGCTGAGATCTTTGGTGAGGAGGAGGATCGATGTCCTGGAGAATCCGGCTCGCCAACCTGCTCCGGCGCGACGTCAACCTCGAGATCGACGAGGAGCTGCAGTTCCATCTCGACTCCCGCGTCCGCGACAACATCGCGTCCGGCATGACGCCGGACGAGGCGCGCCGCGACGCCTACGCGCGCTTCGGGAGCCGGCCGGGCATCCGCGAGCAGACGCGTGACGCCGACATCCTCGTGGGCATCGAGACGATTGGGCAGGACCTGCGGTTCGCGGCCCGCGGCGTGCGCAAGCGGCCCGGCTTCGCGCTCGTCGCGATCCTGACACTCGCGCTCGGGATCGGCGCCAACACGACGATCCTCACGCTCGTGCGCAGCGTCCTGCTTCGTCCGCTGCCCTTCCCGCAGTCCGACGACCTCTACACGATCTCGTACGCACGGCCGGGTGCGCCGTTCTGGCTCTTTCCTGGACTCGCAGACACGCAGTACCTTGCCTTTCGTCAGCAGAACCGCACCTTCGGGGCAACGGCAACGTTCGCGGTCGCCCCGCTGACGCTGACGGGCGTGGGCGACGCGGTGCG
This sequence comes from Acidobacteriota bacterium, assembly GCA_046735335.1. Classification (GTDB taxonomy): domain Bacteria; phylum Acidobacteriota; class Vicinamibacteria; order Vicinamibacterales; family 2-12-FULL-66-21; genus JBKPQB01. The sequence goes on from JBKPTE010000088.1 coordinate 22,093, forward strand.
CGTCGACGTCGCCACCGTGACGCCGGATTTCTTCCGTGTGTTGCGCGTGAATCCTCAGGTGGGCAGCGGGTTCGCTGAGAATCAGGACCACCCGGGGCTCGACCACGTGGTGGTGCTCGCTGACGGGCTCTGGCGTAGTCGGTTTGGTGGCGATCCCTCCGTCGTCAATCGCCCGATCACGCTGGATGGCGTCGCATACACCGTTATCGGCGTGCTGCCGGCCGGGTTCGCGTATCCCGCGAAAACAGAGATATGGACGCCGCTCCTGGTGAAGGAGAATCCGCATCTGAGCTTCACGCGGCCGGTGATCGGCCGGCTCGAGCGCGGAATCTCGCGCGCGCAAGCGCAGGCCGCGCTGGACGCTTTTGCGCGCACACTGCCGCGCAACCCAGGCAGCGAGGGCGGCGAAGTCGCGCGCGTGACGCGTCTCAAGGACGCCATCATCGGCGACGTGCGAACACCGCTTGCGATCTTCAGCGGTGCCGTCGCGTTCGTGCTGCTCATCGCCTGTGCCAACGTGGCGAACCTGCTGCTGATGCGCGCGATCGGCCGACGCCAGGAGATTGCGACGCGGCTCGCCATTGGCGCGAGCCGCACGCGTCTCGTGCGCCAATTGCTCACAGAGAGCGCGCTCCTGTCGCTGGTTGGCGGCATGGCGGGTCTGCTGATCGCGCGCGTCGGAACACCGGCCCTCCTTGCTCTGATGCCCTCCGGCACGCTGCCGCGGGACGCGGAAATTCACCTCGACCTCTGGGTGTTCGGCGTCACGCTCGCGCTCTCGGTAGCGACCGGCGTCGTGCTCGGTCTGGTACCCGCCTTACAAGCCACGCGGTACGACCTCTCCACCACGCTTCGGGCGGGCGTCGGGTCGGCTACGCGACGCTCCCTGCGCTTCCGCCACACGCTCATCGTGGCGGAGATGGCGCTCGCGCTCGTCCTCCTCGTCGGCGCGGGACTGCTGGCGCGAAGCTTCCTTGCGCTGCGCGCGGTCGACCCCGGCTTTCAGCCAGCGCACGTCATGACGATGACGCTCGATCTGCCTGCCGCGCAGTATCCGACGGTCGCCGCGCTCAACGCATTCTACGAACGCCTTCTCGCTTCACTCTCGAGGCTTCCGGACGTGCAGGCGGCAGGCGCCATCAACTGGCTGCCGCTCGGCGACATGTGGATACGAGGAGATCTGCAGCTCGAAGGACGTGAGCCGCCTCACGAGTACCCCATGAAGGCGGCGGTGAGCCCGACCTACTTCCGCGCGATGGGCATACGGTTCGTGCGTGGACGCGACTTCACGGCCCAGGACGGCGCACGCGCCACGCGGGTCGCGATCGTGAGCGATTCCCTCGCGCGGCTCATCTGGCCGCATGGCGATGCGATTGGACGGCGGCTCGCCGTCGAGAGCCACGACGACCGGCCGGACTGGTTGACGGTGATCGGCGTGGTCGACGACGTCAGACAGGAAGGCTTGAAGCACGCAACCATGCCGGCCGTCTATCAACCGTATCAACAGGTCTCGCGCACCGGCTGGCTCTCGCGCATGACGTTCATCGTCAGGACAGCATCCGATCCCGAGAAGCTCGCGCCGATGATGCGGACGGTGCTTGCATCGATCGACACGAAACAGGCGCCGCATTCAATTGCGACGATGGAGGAAGTGCTCGCGCGGACGATGGCCGAGCCGCGGTTCCAGACCCGCGTGCTGGGCGTGTTCTCGATCATCGCTCTTCTCCTCGCGGCTGTCGGCGTGTATGGCGTGCTCGCAGCATCCGTCGCAGAGCGTCGGCGCGAGATCGGCATTCGCATGGCGCTCGGGGCCGATCGGACGTCGGTCACGCGGCTGATCATGGGCCGGACGCTGATGCTCACCAGCGTCGGGCTCCTGCTCGGCATTGCCGGCGCGCTCGCGCTCACGAGTGCGATGGCCAGGCTGCTCTTCAACGTCACCCCCACGGACACGCGGACATTCGCGGGAGCGGCTGCGATTCTCCTCTGCGCAGGATTGGTGGCCGGACTGCTCCCGGCCCGCAGAGCGAGTGCGGTCGACCCGTTGACCGTGCTGCGGACGGAGTAAAGCCGTGTCGGGTGCTGGCGGTCGCGATTCGTCGGATGGCAATCAGCGGCCGATATCTTCGTTCCAGAGCTCGGGGCGGTCCCGGATGAAGCTGCGCATCAAATCGACGCACGTCGGATCCTGCACGACGTGGATCTCACACCCACGGGACCGCAGCAGATCTTCTTCGCCGAGGAACGTCTGGTTCTCGCCCACGACGACCTGACGGATGCCATAGAGCAGAATCGCGCCGGCGCACATCACGCAGGGCGACAACGTCGTGTACATCACGCATCGCGCGTAGACGTCCGCCTTCTGGCGCCCCGCGTTTTCGAGCGCGTCCATCTCCGCGTGCAGAATGGCGCTTCCACGCTGCACGCGACGATTGTGCCCCTGACCGAGGACCTTGCCGTCATGTACCAGGACGGCCCCGATGGGAATCCCGCCTTCGCGAAGGCCCTGTTCGGCCTCACGGATGGCGATTTGGAGGAACTCGTCCATGTTCAGCGCTGCCGTTCGAGCCACGGAAACGATCCGTGCGCGGGAATGCTCTTCCACATCGTCGTTAGCGCGGCATGCCCTGCCTGATGCGCCCATGACCATTGAGCATCCAGTGGCAACGTTCCGTCTCACACTGAAGGTGGGTGGTCGGCAACGCGGAATCTCCTTGCTCGACCGACCAGTCGCAGCCTCGAACGCATGCGACTTTCAAATCACCCCGGGGCGCATCGATGGCAATCTCGAAGTCGGCCGCTTTGGACTGCGCTCTCCCCGCGGACCAACTGGCGATGACGAGAACAAGCGCTGCCGCGACGAGCCATGCACTGCGCGTCATGTCACCATCCTGAGAGTCGTGCTCACGCCGAGCAACTGCTGACATTGCCAGCAGCAGAAGGGACTCGGCACGTGGCTCAGCTCATCGTCCCTAACGTTGACGAAGCCGTCGATTGTTCCTGGACACTTTGGCGGACCAACCCTACCGTCAACTGGTTCGCATCCTCCGCGTGCATTCGTGAGCGGAGGATGCGTGGTAATCCGGGCAGCCACCTTCGCGCTTCGCGCTACGGTGGGCAAGCTCCACCTGTCGGCGGGTGAAGCTCGCTGGCTTGCCACCCGTAGGTCGCTTACGCTTGCAGGCGAGCGGAGGTTGGAGGCGCCGCCCGGATTTGAACCGGGGATGGAGGTTTTGCAGACCTCTGCCTTACCTCTTGGCGACGGCGCCCTTCGGGGGTGCTGCGGCATGACGCGCCGCATCGTTTATCTTGCCGTGGATTGCGCGCGGTGTCCAGCCGCATGCCAATCCGGCGCAACCGCCTGAGCGCGTGGAAGTTGATTGCGCCTGCGGCGGGATGTTATGATCTCGGTTCACACCACCGCCGAGCGGGAATAACTCAGTGGTAGAGTGCGACCTTGCCAAGGTCGAAGTCGCGGGTTCGAATCCCGTTTCCCGCTCCAACCTCCGCTCGCCTGAATTGAGCGCGAGCTACGGTTGGCAAGCCAACCTTCGCGTATTCATTTGTCCACCGAAGCGGCGCCCGCGAAGGTGCTTTGGCAAGCCACGCGAACGTTGTCGGACCGAGCGCGCTACTTCATCCCCGTCGGCAGGAACTCGATCGCCAGCGCGATGCCGTCGGGGTCGCCCGGCTTCCAGCTCACGTACACGTGATCCGGCGGCGTACGCGGCGCGCAGCTGACCGTCCCCTGCAGATCGGTCCGGTAGGTGATGAACTCCACGCGCTCGAACGCGTCGGCGTGGAAATGCACCACGCCATCTGCCGTGCGCACGACAAAGTCCACACGCTTCCCCGCGCAGTCGATCCGTTCGAGCTGTCCCTCCGTCCGCTGCTCCCCGTCCTTCAGCTCGCGGAACACCCAGCGGACGCGTTCGGGCTGCGGCGGCCCATCCGTCGCCGGCACGTCGGGCGGAATAACGTCGCTCGCCTTCGACCCGCGGCTCACGAACTGCTCCGCCGTCACGACCTGCTTCATCGTCGCGAGCGCGAAGTCGCGCGCGCCCGGCTGGTACGGATGCGCCATGATGCTGCCGAGCAGTCCGCGCGCGTCGGCAAACCGTCCCGCGCGTGCGAGCGCACGCGCGAGAAAGATTGAATAGTCGTCGCGGACGGGGGCCGCGGCGTGCGCCTTCATCAGCGCCTCCACGCTGAGGGCGGGATCCCCCTGTGTGCGCTCGGCCGCCATCGCCAGCAGCACCTGCAGGTTCGGGATGTCGCCCCGCACGGCCGCCGCGCGCGTGAGCGCTGCACGCGCTGCGTCGCTGGACGCGCGGTCCATCGTCTCTCTGGATTCGAGCAGCTGCGATCCAACCATGTAGTCGCTGAACCAGTCCGGCGACGCATCAGGAGCGGCGGGCAGCGCCGGCGCGTGATGCTGGGCCGCAGCCTTGCCCACCGCCGCGCGCGCGGAGCCGGGCGCGGCGCCAAGCGCGCGATCGAATCGCTGCACGGCGGGGTCAGTCTTCTGCTGCGCGGCCAGGACCTCCCCCATGGTGCATTCGACGTCAGCGATGGAAACCGGGACGGCGACGCCTGATGCGAACACGATCTGATCGGACGGCTTGTACTGCCGCATGGTGACGGTCTGCCGCGTCGCGTATTCCCGAAGCGCCCGGTAGACATCGTCGCGTCCGAAGTTGTGCTGCCAGGCGTCCTTCGATGTCGCGCCCGCACCGAGCTCCCGGAGGTACGCCGCAAAGGCCTGCTGGCGATCGGTCTCGCCGTTCAGGAGCATGTGCACGAGCATCCACGACTCGGCGTAGAACACTCCACGGCGGGACCCTTCGTTGTAGTCCGGGGAATCGCGCTCCACCGCAAGGAGCGCGTCGAGCGGCATCCATCGCCCCTGCGACAGCTCCTGGAAATGCCCTGGGATGGGTTTCCCGAAGAGGACCGTGCGGCCCCCCTTGTCCATCTCGAACGTGCTGTAGTACTCGGCGATGCCTTCGTTCAGCCACACCGGCAGCACGGGCGCGACGTTGCTGACCATCAGATGCGTGTACTCGTGGAAGACGGGCCGCAACTGCTCCATCCCGTGATTGGGCCCGAGCAGGATGTAGTTGACGGCGGATCGCGGCATGAACAGCCCGGCAAGCTCCACCGGCTTTCCGTTGTAGACCGGCCTGAACGGCTCGAATGACTTGTCATCCGGAAATGCGATGACGACGGTTGGCACCGGCGTCGACGTCACCGCGCTGGACAGCAGACGCGTGAGCGCTTCGCGAAACCCCTCGAACTGCTTGCCCAGCTCGCGCAGGCTCGATTCGCTGCCGGTGCCGATGACGATGAAGTTCGGCGTGTCGAGACGGGACCATTTCGGCGCCGCATCGAGATGCACCGCCAGTGTCAGGACAGCCAGGATCAGCAACCCCGTTCGCTTCACGGGCCCCCCTCGAGTGTCCGAACGACCTGCGAGCTTACCGGCTGGCGTCGAATGCGCTGCAATATACCGTAATCACGGGGGATGCACCGTCCACGTCGTCTATCGCGATGACATCGAACCGGCACGGACGATCGGTCAGGCCGCGCCGCGCCAGGTAGTCGATGGCCATCGAGACGAGGCGCCGCTGCTTGAACGGCGTCACGGCTTCTGCGCCGCCGCCGAAGTCCCCCGTCGCGCGCGCCTTCACCTCCACGAACACGATCGTCCCTCCATCGTCGGCCACGATGTCGATTTCGCCACGCCGCGTGCGGTACCGGCGATCGACAATTGCGTACCCCCGCCGCGTCAGCTCCGAAACCGCGAGATTCTCGCCCAGAAATCCAAGTTGCTGCCCTCGCATCGTCATGCGGCGGCGCGATCGCAAAGCAACCGCCAGCCTCATCGGCTCTGCTCCAGCAGCCACCGATGCCACTTGTCGCGGTCCGACGTGACGTGGAACCCTTTCAGCGCACGCGTGCCAGTCCGCCCGATCGACCGCTCCAGATACGCGAGCTCGCGCAGGCCGGCGCGCAGGTCTTCGTCCGGCGGAAGCTGGAGTCCCGCCTGTTTCGCGATCAACAACCCCTTCGCCTGGATCGCCAGCTCCAGCTCCAGCCGCAGCAGGCAGAACATGTCGGCGACGATGGGACCGCTCACAGTGGTCGTGAGATCGCGGAGGTGCCTCCCGAAGCGCGTGTGGGAGAACGCGTCCGTCGATATCAGCTCCAGCAGATCGAGATCCAGATCCAGGCCAGCGGTCACCCATTCGCGCGTCGCACCCTCGCTCCGCCGGAACACGTAGAGGATGAGGATCGGGAGGCCAATCAGCAGCAGCAATGTGAACGCGATGGGCGGCAGTATCAGGCTGTTGAAGGCGGCGTGGATGCCAACGGCTGCCGCCCACGCGCCCAGGAGGCCGCGAAACCGCCGATTGCCGTGCCGCTCCCACGCGACCCGCGCGATCATCGCGAAGACTGCCGTGGTCGCGCCATGCAGGATTGCGGTGCCGAAGCCGCGCACGATCCACAGCCAGATGCGCGCGCCTGCGGCAACGCGCAGGTAATCGACGTTCTCCGCAACCGCAAAGCCGGCGCCCACCGCGAATCCGGCAATCGCGGCGTCGACGGCGAATCCGAGCCGCCGCCGCATCAGCAACGAGACGACCAGCGCCGCCTTGGCGGTCTCCTCGGTCAGCGGGGCCACGAGTCGCTTCAGTGCCGCTGGCGGCATTCCCGCTGCCACGGCCTGACGATGAAGCACCAGGCAGAAAACTGCCGCGAGGACGCCGAAGCCGATCGCGAACATCAGCGTGCGTGGCGGCAGCAGCTTGAAGCTGTCCATGGCCAGCAGCGCGAGCAGGAAGACGAGGACGGGCAGCAGCGCGATGGCAATGGACAGGAGGACCACCGGATCAGCGCAGGATCTTCAGGGACACCATCGTCTCGCGCGCCGCGCGCCCGTTCTCGAACGCTGCCGCTGCGCCGAAGGAGAGCGTCAGGTCCAGCGCGGAAAGCATCGAGAACCGCACATCGACTTGTCCGCCGACGTCCGCAAGCGTCCGCCGCGACCCGGATGCATCGAGGTTCGTCACGAGACCTCCGGCGAACACCGCCGGACGGAGCCAGGTCGCGTAGAAACCCGGCGTCCCTGCCCGGCGGAAGCGTATCGGCGGCAGGTTCCACTCGGCGATCGACTTCAGGAAATTGCGCCCCGGGATCTCGTTCAAACCAGCGCCCGGGAAGCTGTAGTACTCGCGGTAGCGCTTCTCGTCAGCGTGATCGACGTAGTTGTTGCCGAACGCGCCGAAATAGAAATTCGCGAACGGCTGATCGCGGGTCGCGGGCGAGAAGCCCGCGGCGCTCCGCAGCCAGAACGAGGAGTGCGCCGGCGCGAGCGCCCACCCGCGGTCGTACGTGCCGTAGAACTTCGGAATGAACTGCCCGTCGACGTAGTTGCCCTTGCCGATCGCCGACCATCGCTCGCCCGTCTCGTCGTCGACATAGCCGAGCGAGTTGCGGACGTTGGTGTACGCAAGGCGCGCGTTCATGGAATAGAGGCGCGTGATGTCGACGGCAACGTTCTGATACTCCGGCAGCCGATCGAGATTGCCCGCTGCATCGGCATCCACGTCCAGCTCGAGACGGCGCGGCTCGTCGAAGACGAGCGTGTTGTGGTGCCCGACACCGACGAGATACCCCGTGCGGCTCGTCTTCGTCGGACCGAACAGATCGTAGAAGTCGGAATAATTCCACTGAACGCGGCCGCGCCAGTCGTACCGGCGGTAGTCGGCATCCAGGTGGAGACGCTCGGACGCGGGCACACCCGATGGTGACCAGGTCACGGTCGCCGACGCGCGATTCAGCAGCAGAGGATCCGAGAAGTTCACGCGCATGCCGACCGCGGCGGTGTCCTTGTATCCCTGGACGACTGGATAGAACGACTCGCGCCGCAGGCTCCGCGCCAGGCCGTAGGTGCCGGTCCGCTGCGGCATCGAATCGAGCGGCACCGCGGCGGGCGAGCCGACGTTCCACGTCTTGACGATGGGGTGCTCTTCAGCGAGACGCTCTCCCAGAAAGGTGATGGCGCTGACATCGTCGAGCAGCTTCGGCGTGATCTCTGCGGGAACGAAGCCGGCGCCCGAGTACCGGAAGACATACAGCTTGTCGTCCGAGATCGGTATCGGGCGGAAGAACCCGACGTCCGTGTTGCTGACGGCGTCCACCTTCTTCGACGCGAGGTCATAACGGAAGATGTTCGACGCGCCGGTGTAGTAGGAGCTGCCGAACAGGTAACGCCCGTCGAGCGAAAAGGTGAACCCCGACGGCACGCTCGGGCCGAAATCAAATCGCGCAACGGGGGCGGTCTCGCCGCGCAGGAGCGCAGACGTGTCGAACACGCGGACGTCCTGCTGACCCGTGATCTCGCCAAAGGACGCGGAGACCCGCCCGCCGTCGGACGAGACGTCCAGGTCGTAGACAACCGTGCCGTAGGGCCACGTGGTCACCTGCTGCCACTCGCGATAGGGCGGCGCGATGCGCACGATCGTGCAAAGACCGTTCAGGGTCCGAA